>NZ_JAHLNC010000001.1:0-1115131 GCF_018916625.1 Clostridium senegalense | reverse complement strand
TTCTTCTGAAAACTTTCTTTTAAAAACAACTTTTGACATATTGTAGCCCTCCTAATTTCATTAATATAATTGTAAATATCTAAATTAACTTTGTCCAATCCAATTAGGGGGGCTATAGGCTGTTAACTATTCACTCTTAACTTTTAACTAGAAAAGTCCCTCTTGTAATGGAGGTAGAACTTGGAGAAATTGATTAGTTAGTTGAGGTAGAGAATTTTAAAAAATTAAGGATTAGGAATTATGAATTAAGAATTCAGGATGAAAGTGGCAACCACTTTCTTTTAATCTATAAATATAATTTGCCTTGCAAATTTATATAAAACTACGTTGAGAATTACTAGGAACAAAGAGAGTAGTAATAACCACAACTATTAACTATTCACTCTTAGCTCTTAACTGGTAAACTCTCTCTTGTGATGGAGGGAGAACTTTGGGGGATTGCGTACTTAGTTGAAGTAGAGAGTTTTAAAAAACCAACATAGTAAATCAAGTAATATATGGTAAATATTGTTGATTATTTTCTTTAGTTATTATATACTTTTAGTGGTACGTTTTAGCTAAAATAACCACTAAAAATTTTTTGCAAAATATTTTATAAAAAATAAAAAATAATATATAAAGTATGTTTTTTTCTCAACGATAAATGTAGTGAGACCAAGAACAAGTTAATGATTTTTAGTTATCACATGTTAGTTAAAATTAGCAGATACAGAAGCTAGCAATGATGTTATGTTTTCTGGCAGGATGCCAGAGGGATTTTAAAATTGCTCTTCTTATCAGTTAATTTCGTTTAGGGGGATTCATAAAAATGCTAGTGTTAGGTCGTAAACCTGGAGAATATATAGTTGTAAACTATAATGGTTTAGACGTAAAGGTGCAAGTTATTAAAAGCGAGGATGGTCACTTAAGACTTGCTATAGATGCACCGAAAGAGGTTAAAATTACAAGAGGTGAAGTTTGGGAAGAAAAACAATTTCAAATTTCAGAGAAAGATATTGAGAAGAATGGTATAAAGGAAAGAACAACTATATAGTAAATAATAATGGACATTTGAGAATTAATCATATATATAGCTGTTTGTTGCTTATATAGGGTTTTAAATTAAATCTTAAACTTATTGATTTATCAAATGAGAAAACTCAAATTAATACTTTTCAATAACTAACAGATTATTTAGTTAAAAGTTAATAGTTAATAGTGAACAGTTGTGGTTATTACTACTCACTTCGTTCCTAGTAATTCTCAATAATTTTTAACTAACTATATTTGTACTTATTTTTCTTAACTGATAACAAAAATTTGATGTAGAAGTTTAAGTTATAGATTGCATACCTATATAGGAAAGTAAGTTAAAATTTAATATGGTGAAAAGCGTTTAGGAAGAACGATTTTCTTTAAAAATTAGCAGGAAGCTAGGATTTGAAGAATATCGTTCTTTTTGCATAACTAGCAATAAATTGCTTTGCTAACGGAAGTATTCCGTAGAAAAGTTGAGAACTTTTAAAATTGACAGTTGACAATGGACAATTGACAATTGTGGTTGAAACTGGACTCCAGTTTCTTTCAATTAGAAAGCTTAAAACTTGAGATTAGAATGTGAAAGTAAGGAATTTTAAAATGTAATTAAAACTTTGAACATCATTACTTCAACTGAATAGTATCTTACTAACTAGTTAAGAATTAAAGATAATTATTAAGATATAGGAAGGTGGGTATGATGAAAAAAAATTTAGTTTATGAGAGGGCTTTTGAGTTTTCAATTAATATAGTTAATTGTTATAAATATTTAACTAGTGAAAAACGAGAATATATTCTTTCTAAACAAGTTCTTCGTTCTGGGACAAGTATAGGTGCAAACATTAAGGAAGGTATAGAAGGACAAAGTAAAAAAGATTTCTTATCAAAAATGAATATAGCGCTTAAAGAAGCTTCAGAAACAGAATACTGGCTTGAACTTCTTAAGGTTACAAATTATCTTGATGAAATGAAATTTGATTCAATAATTAATGATTGTAAAGAGTTGAACAAATTATTATGTTCTATTGTAAGAAGCACTAAGAATAGCTTAGATTAAATTGATAATAGAGAATTGATAATGTACAGTGATTGGAAGTTTTTCTTGGAAACAAGAAAAATAAAATAATTGTCCATTGTCCATTGTCCATTGTCAATTAAATAAAATATTAAAGGTGGAAAAGGATGTCCACTTTAAAATCAGGGAGGTACTTATTATGATAATTAATCACAATATGAACGCATTAAATGCTCACAGAAGCATGGTAGGAAACACAGGAGCAGCTGGTAAATCTATGGAGAAACTTTCTTCAGGATTAAGAATAAATAGAGCTGGAGATGACGCTGCAGGACTAGCTATATCTGAAAAAATGAGAGGACAAATTAGAGGATTAGACCAAGCTCAAAGAAACTCTCAAGACGGTATATCATTAATTCAAACAGCTGAGGGTGCATTAAACGAAACTCACAGCATTCTTCAAAGAATGAGAGAATTAGCAGTACAAGGTGGTAACGATACAAACAATACTTCAGACAGAGGACAAATCCAAAAAGAAATAGAACAATTAACATCAGAAATAAACAGAATATCTAATACAACAGAATTCAATACTAAAAAACTTTTAAACGGAGACACTGATGTAAAAGCTGAAATAAGTGATAGTTTAAAGGATGCAATAAAAGTAACTGGCAGTTCAGATAAAACAAAAGTTGGAACTGAACTAGATATAACAGATGTAAAAACAGCAACAGGAGCAACAGCAACAACAGCAGTAGCTACTGATGGACCAACAACTGCCGATATAACAATTAAAATCGGAGATAAAGAAATAAAATTAGCAAATGGTACTGCTGCAGCTGATATAGTGGATAAGGTTAATGAGGAATTAAAGAAAGCAGGAATAGATGCTGTAGCTTCAAGTAAGGGAAATAAATTAGTTATTACTTCAAATGAAGTTGGATCAAATTCAAAATTAAAAGTACAAGATGATGCTGCAGCTCCAGGAACATTTGTAGATGCAACAACTGTTAACGGAACTAATGCTAAAATAACAGTAGGTGGTAAAGAAATAGAAGGTAAAGGAAATACTGTTACAATAAGTGGAGTAGATGGAGCAGAAGGTTTACAAATAGAAGTATTAGAAGATAAGGCAGCGGCAGGTAAAGTTAATGTAACTTCAGTAGGAATGAATTTACAAATTGGAGCTAATGAAGGACAAAACATATCCCTTTCAATAGGAAATATGAGTGCAGAAGCTCTAGGAGTTAGTGGATTAGACCTTTCAGATGCAGATAAATCTGATAAAGCAGTTACAACTATTCAAAGTGCAATTGATAAAGTATCTTCTGAAAGATCAAAACTAGGTGCTGTTCAAAACAGATTAGAACATACAATCAACAACTTAGGAACATCTTCAGAAAACTTAACAGCAGCAGAATCAAGAATTAGAGACGTTGACATGGCTAAAGAAATGATGACATTCTCTAAAAACAATATATTACAACAAGCTGCTCAAGCTATGCTTGCACAAGCTAACCAACAACCACAAGGTGTTCTTCAATTATTAAGATAATTTGAGAGTATTATAGGAGACCGAAATATCGGTTTCCTTTTTTGTATAAAAAATTAAGGATTAAGAGGTTTAGGACGAAACTGGAGTTTAGTCAGTTAAGAGTTAAGAGTTAAAAGTTAAAAGTTCAGGATGAAACTGGGCTACCAGTTTCTTTGGAATTTAAAAGAGTAAAATCTGAGTTTGGGAGATAAAACAAATAAAAACTAAAATCTAATTTCACAGCCGTAACAAATGGGACAGGCACGAAGATTGTATTTCCATAAAATAAAACGTAGCTCTTATAATTTAGTTACCGTAAATAAAAAAAGTTAGCCAGTCCCCCTAAAGTAGTTAATAGTTAAGAGTTAAAAGTTCAGGATGAAACTGGATTACCAGTTTCTTTCAATTTAAGGGAGTCAAAACTTTATTACTCAATAAAAATGCTAGATAAAATAAATTACTAAGCAAAGAACCAGTACTTGAGCTGCAAAGCAGCGTACCTGTTAGGTACTGGTTCTTTGCTTATTTTGTTGTGGGAATAAAATAAAAAAATTAAGGATTAAGAATTATGAATTAAGAATTGATGACGAAACTGGATTAGTCCAGTTTCTTTGAATTAGAGGGAGTTAGTAATAAACCTTGAAATAATCCCCATAGCCCTAAATTAATTTGATGAGAAAGGTAACAAAGTTTTATTGTTTTCAATATATTAAATAGAGGAAAAAAATTAAGGAATGCTTGATTTTCATAAATGTTTATATAGTTAAAAACAAAGAATTTGCCAATGAACACTCATCATTAAAACTTGAAAATCAGTAAGTCCTTGCAACTAGTTAGATAGTGATATTTTTATATATTCATAACAAAGAATAAACTTTATTGTTAAAAACTTATGATGAAAGTTTTAGATGTGCATGAATTTATTTAGGGATATGGAGGCAATTAAGATGAGATTAGGGGTTATAGGTTTAGGCAATATGGGAAGTAATCATGTTAAGGTTTGTTGTAAGGTTAAGAACGCATCTTTAGTTGGATGTTGTGATATAGATATAGAAAAGGTTGATAGGGTATCAAAGGAATATAATCTCAAAGGATTTTACGATTATAAGGATATGTTAGAGGAAGTGGATGCAGTTATAGTAGCTACTCAAACTGTATATCATTATGATGTGGCAAAATTTTTTATAGAAAATGGTAAAGATGTTTTAATAGAAAAACCAATTACATTAAAGTATGAGGATGGAAAAGAACTAATAAGGTTAGCTAAGGAAAAAGGTGTAAAACTTGCAGTAGGTCATGTTGAAAGGTTTAATCCAGCAGTTGAAGCACTAGCTGGTATTTTTAAAGAAGAGGAAGCAATAGGTATTAGTGTAAAAAGAATGAGTCCAATGGACAATAGAGTTCAGGATATTGATGTTATTTTAGACTTAATGATACATGATATAGATGTTGTTTTATCGCTTATTGGGGATAAAAATATAAAAAGTATTGAGGCTATGGGCAGGATAATTAAAAAAGAGTCAATGTTAAATAATAGCTGTGATCATGCAACAGCTCTAATTAAATTTAATAATAATATTATTGTAGATATTACAGCAAGTAGGGTTAGTGAAAAAAAGGTAAGGACCTTATCTTTAAATAGTATTGATAGCTATTATGAGCTTGATTATATAGATAAAAGCTTGACTATATATAGGCAGTTGAAAAGCAATATAGATAATAATATAAGATGTGCTAATAGATACAGTAAAGAAGAAGTTTTTATAAATTTTGGAGAATCTTTATTAAAACAAAATCAAAATTTTGTTGATGCTATAGTTAGCAATGTGCCTTTAAAAGTTAAGGGTGAAGATGGTTTATTAGCTTTAGAAGTTGCAAATAAAATACGGAAAAAAATATATGAAAATTTATAATTATAGGGGGAGTGATGCGATGAGTTATTTCAAGCACAGTAGTGCAGAAGTAAGTGAAAATGCCAATATAAAAGATGGAACAAAGATTTGGAACAATTCTCAAGTTAGAGAGAACTGTTTTATAGGTGAGAATTGTATAATTGGTACCAATGTTTATATAGATTTTGATGCTATTATAGGCAATAATGTAAAAATACAAAATGGGGTTAATGTGTATCATGGTGTTGTTATAGAAGATGATGTATTTGTAGGACCTAGTGTTACATTTACAAATGATATGTATCCTAGGGCTTTTAACAATGATTGGGAAGTTGTAGGAACATTAATAAAAAAAGGAGCAGCTATAGGAGCAAATTCTACTGTTATATGTGGAATAACCATAGGCGAGTATGCCATGGTAGGCTCAGGTAGTGTTGTTACAGATGACATAAATCCTTATGAGCTAGTAGCAGGGAATCCAGCAAAAAAGATAGGATATGTTTGTAAGTGTGGAAATAGATTAGATGAAAATCATCATTGTGATAAATGTAATCTGACATATAAAGAAGATAATGGAGTATTAAGTATTTAGCTAAATATTTATAATAAAATGACTAGCTAAAATAAATTAATGAGCAAAGAACCAGTATTTGAGATACAAAGTGGCGTATAGGTTAGGTACTGGTTCTTTGCTTGTTTAGATGTTATATAATGGACAAATTTAATAGTTAAGAGTTAACAGTTAAAAGTTAATAATTCAGGTTGAAACTGGACTGCCAGTTTCTTTTGAATTTAAGGGAGTAAAATTTGAGTTTTAGAGATTAAACTAACTAAAGCTATATTTAGGGTTCACAGCCGTAACAAGAAGGACAGGCGTAACAAAGTATATTTTCCATAAGTTATTTTTACAGTGAAATCGAAAGATTATCAATAAAACCTAAACTAATTAAAGCCGGTCCTTAATATAGTTAAGAGTTAAAAGTTAACAGTTAAGAGTTTAGGATGAAAGTGGCAACCACTTTCTTTTAATCTAATTATATAATTTGCTTTACAAATTTATAAAATAAAAAAATACGTTGAGAATTACTATGAGCATAGCGAATATTAATAACAATAACTGTTAACTATTCACTCTTAACTTTTAACTAGAAAAGTCCCTCTTGTGATGGAGGTAGAACTTGGAGGAATTGATTAGTTAGTTGAGGTAGAGAGTTTTAAAAAATTAAGGATTAGGAATTATGAATTAAGAATTCAGGATGAAAGTGGCAACCACTTTCTTTTAATCTATAAATATAATTTGCCTTGCAAATTTATATAAAACTACGTTGAGAATTACTATGAACGAAGAGAATAGTAATAACCACAACTGTTAACTATCCACTTTTACTTTTAACTAGAAAAGTCTCTCTTGTGATGGAAGTATAACTTTGGGTGGTTGTTTACTTAGTTAAGAGTTAAAAGTTAAAAATTACAGTAGTTTTTAGTAAAAATTTAAAATAGTAATTGATAATCATTCTTAAATAGAGTAAAATATTACCTGGGAATAAAGAGAAAATAAGGAGAGGTTTAAATGAGTAAAAATATAATAAGAAGGAAGTTATCCAGTAGAAGCATAAAAATACAGATGACTAGTGAAATTATTTTAGCATTTTTAGCTGTTTTATTGGCAGTAATTATTATGGTGAATGTAGTTGCTGTAAGAATACTTGGAGAAAATACTAAAAATACAATGGTATCAATGACGACACAGGTTTCGCAAACCATTGGAAAGAATAATGAAAAAAATATTCAGTTAGTTAGTCTTTTAAGTAATATTTATTTTGTAAAGGATAAAAACATAGATGTAAATAAAAAAATTGAAATGTTAGAGTCTTATAAAAAGGATTCAAGTATAGTATTTTTTTCAATAACAGATAAAGATGGGAATGTTCACTCTAATGCTAGTGTTAATGGTGTGAATGTTAAAGATGAAAAGTTTTTTCAAAGTTCTATGCAGGGAGAGATTTATACAGAATCCACTAGATTTTTAGATGAAATAAATAAGTACGTCATTACATATAGTTGTCCAATCAAGGATAACAACGAAATAGTAGGTGTTTTAACTGTTGCTGAAGATGCAGAAATTATGTCAAAAGCACTTAGTGAAATAGAGTATGGTAACAGTGGCGGTATATATGTTATAGATCAATATGGATACACTGTTTTAAGTAATACATTTGAAGATATTGAGAAGAAAGAAAACATAATTAAACAGTCTGAAACAGATAGTATTGCTATACCTGTAGCAAAGGCACATAAAGATGGTATAGCTGGAAATAGTGGAGTAGAAGAATACAGTATAGAAAAACAAAATAAATATATAGCATATTCACCTATTAAAAGTTCCAATGGATGGGTAACTTGTATTTGGATTGAGAAATCTGAGGTATTAAAAAGTCTAGATAAGATACAAGAAATACTTATAATCATAGCTTTAGGAGCAATGATTTTAGCCACAGTTACAGGATTAAGTATATCAAGAAAATTTGGAAGATATTTAGAAAAAATTAAAAATGCTATAGGTACTATGGAAGAAGGAGATTTTACATTAACATTTACGAAAGAAGAACTAGAGAATAAGAATGAAATAGGAGATATTTATAGAGCTATTCATAAAAGTAAAGGCTCTATAGGCGAAGTTATAAAATCTGTTATGGAAAGTAGTAATGTAGTAACTGAGCAATCTAAAGTTTTAAATAATTCTTCAAATCACATGGTTTTAGGTTCTCAAAATATTGCTAATGCTATACAGGAAACTGCAAGAGGAAATGATGAGCAAAGCAATGGGCTTAATAATATAAATTTAGCTATGAAAAATTTTGAAGAAAAAATTATTTCTATGAATGATGAAGTTTCTAATATAAGCACTATGGCTGAAAACATAGGAGTTCAAGTGGAAGAAAGCAATAGTGATATGGAAGGCTTAATTAACTCTATTGAAAATTTTAATGATAATTTTAAACAGTTCAGTAATGTAATAGCAACTGTAAATAACAAAGTAAACTCAGTAAATGATATAACCACAGTTATAAATAATATATCAGAGCAAACTAATCTTTTAGCATTAAATGCGGCAATTGAAGCAGCTAGAGCAGGAGATGCAGGAAGAGGATTTGCAGTTGTTGCAGATGAGATAAGAAAGCTTGCTGAGCAAAGTAAAAACTCTGCAATTGAAATAACTAAAGTTATCGAAGAGGTTTTAGAAGAAAGTCAAAATATGCAATTTGGAACAAGAATTATGAATCAAGATGTTAATAGTCAAAGGGAAAGCATAAATAAAACTATAGAATCCTTTAAAAGTATTGGACAATTTATAAAGGACATAGTACCTAAAATGGAAGAGATGAAAAATTATTCTCAAGAAGTTAGTGATGAAAGTGAAATTATATCAAGAAATTTAGAGAGTTCCACAGCAATAGCAGAAGAAATATCTGCAACAACAGAGGAAGTATCAGCAACAACAGAAGAGTTAAATAGTTCTGCAGAGGAAGTAGCTAAGGCAGCAGAAGTTTTAGTTGATTTAACAGTAAATTTAAAAGAAAAGATAGAAGTATTTAAAATTTAATTGTATTAGTTGAGAATATATTAAATAGAAATTGACAATAGACAATGATGGAGGAAACTGGGGGTTAGATAGTTAAGAGTTAATAGTTAAAAGTTAAGGAGGAAACTGGACTGCCAGTTTCTTTTGAATTAGAGGGAGTAAAATTTGAGTTTGGGATATAAAACAAACTAAGGCTATATTTAGGGTTTACAGCCGTAATAAATTATAATTGACAATGGACAAAGGACAATTGACAATTTAGGTTGAAACTGAAGTATCAGTTTCTTTGAATTTAAGAGAGTAAAATTTGTATTTGGGAGATAAAAGAAACTAAAGCTATATTTAGGGTTTACAGCCGTAACAAATGGGACAGGCACGAAGAATGTATTTCCATAAGATAGAGAGCAGCTCTTTAAATTTAGTTACCATAAGTAAGAAAGTTAGCCAGTCCCTTAGTTAGTTAAGAGTTTAGGATGAAAGTGGTAACCACTTTCTTTTTAATCTATTAATATAATTTGCTTTGCAAATTTATATAAAAATACGTTGAGAATTACTATGAACAAAGTGAGCAGTAATAACCACAACTATTAATTATTAACTCTTAACTGAAAATATATAATATTTTTAAAGTGTGCAGCCGTAACAAGAAGGACAGGTTCGCTTAGTTTATAGCACCATAAGAAATTTTAGTACTCAATAAAAAAGGCTAGATAAAATAAATTACCGAGGAAAGAACCAGTACTTGAGCTGCAAAGCAGCGTATCTATCAGGTACTGGTTCTTTACTTGTTTTATTATGGGAATACAATAATTGTGGAATCTAGAGTTTAAACGAAGAAAATATCTATAAATGAACCTGTCCCTCTTGTGATGGCGTAAAATCTTAGATAATTGATTACTTAGAAGTTTTACTTTTGTAGATTTAAAGGTACGTTTAGCATTACTAGGAGCATAGCGAATAGTAATAACCACAACTGTTAATTATTCACTCTTAACTCTTAACTGACAAAATCCTATTTGTCATGGAGGAGGTAGAAAGCTTGGGAAAATTGAAAATTAAAAAAATTAAGTATTAAAAATTAAAGACTTAATTTTTTTACTTAAAAACCGATAATATCTTTATATATTAATTTGAAATATAAAATATTATTTTTAATTTATTTAAAGAAGGGGTGTAGATAGTGGATATAGGAAGATTATCAATGGGAATGAGCAATGTAGCATTATCAACAGCTGTTAGCTTAGCAGTTACTAAATTACAAATGAATTCAATGAATGAAATGGCAGTTAATATGCAGGATATGATGAGCAAAATGGCTGTAAATCCTAATGTAGGAACTAAAATTGATGTGGTTGGATAGTTATAACTTCTTTTATAAAATTGCATAATGTATTTTTATTTTGAGTTATGACGTGTATTTCAAAAGCTACATGCCATAACTTTAATAATTTATAGAGATAAAATTTGAGATTAACATTATAATAATTTTAAAATTTAAGTTGAAGTTTTATACTTATGTTATGTAATTTTATATTTAAGTTAGGCTAATTTGATTAAAAGCTTTAAAGGATATGGATAAATGGTGGTGTATTTATGAAAGGAAAAAAAAGAAGTTCTTTAAGAGGTAGAAGAAGTATTAAAACTCAAATGATAACCAAGATTGTTGGAGCATTTTTATGTGTATTAGTTGCAATATTAATATCGGTAACTATTTTAGCAAGTCGAATTTTAGTTGATAATTCTAAACAAACACTTAAAAATATTGTAAACCAAACATCTCATCTGGTTTATAAATATGCAGAAGATTGTTTAGAAATCACTGAAATTTTAAGTGATAATACTTCTATAAAAGATGCTAATATAAGCAACGAAAAGAAGTTAGATGTATTAAAGTATTCTGTTAAAAAATATGATTTATTATCAATTGGATTTACAGATAAAGATGGAAAGTTATATGCTACAAGTACATCAGAAATACTTGATTCATCAAAGGAAAAGTATTTTCAGGCATCAATTAAAGGTGAAAAGTATGTAAGCTCTACAGAGTTCTCAGAACTATTTAATAAGTACATAGTTACATATAGTGTACCAGTTAAAAGTGGCAATGAGATAATAGGGGTAGTGAGCATAATTCAAGATGCAGCTAAAATAACAGAATCACTTAAAGAAGCCCAATATGGAAAAAGTGGTGCTGTTTATGTTATCGATAGTACCGGTGCAACTATTCTAAGTAATGATTTTAATGATATAGAATCTAAGGAAAATATAATAGAGGAAGCAAAAAGTGATAAAGAAGTTGAAAACATTGCAAAATATCATAGAAAACTTTTAAATGGAGAATCTGGTGTCGGTGATTATACATATCATGGAAGGACAAAATATCTAGCATACCAACCAATAGAAGGCACAGAAGGTTGGGGAGTTTGTATGCTTATAGACAAGGATGAAGTTTTACAAAGTTTATCTAGGTTACAAAAGGTATTAATTATAACAATAATTATTGCTTTAATAATTGCTATAGGTGTTAGTATGAAAATTGCTATTAATTTTACAAAAGCATTAACCAAGATAAAAGATGCTGTAAAAACTATAGAAAATGGTGATTTTACTATGACCCTTACAGACAAAGATTTGAGTTATAATGATGAGATTGGAGATATTTATAGATCAATAAAAGAAAGTAAAATTTCTATGGCGGAATTAATAAAATCTGTTAAGGCTAATTCAAAGGTAATTAATGAACAAGCGTTAGTTCTTAAAGATACATCAAATAATCTTTTAGCTGGTTCATCTAATATAGTTTATGCAGTTCAAGAAGCAGCTAAGGGTAATGATGAGCAAAGTAGTCACTTGTCATTAATAAATGAATCTATGAATAATTTTTCAGGAAAAATTGTTGAAATGGATAATGCTATTGAAAATATAAGTGAAATGGCTATGTTAATAGGTGAAAATGCTGATGAGAGCAATAAGGATATGAAAGATTTAATTAAGTCTATAGAAAAGTTTAATGAAAACTTTAAAGGATTTACAGAAATTATTTACAGTATGAATACGAAAATAAAATCGGTAAATGAAATAACTACAGTAATAAATGCTATAGCTGGGCAAACCAATTTATTAGCACTAAATGCAGCAATAGAGGCTGCTAGAGCAGGTGAAGCAGGACAAGGATTTTCAGTTGTAGCAGATGAAATAAGAAAACTTGCAGAGAAAAGTAAAGAGTCAGTAGTAGAAATTACTAAAGTTATTGAAACTGTATTAGAAGAAAGTAATAAGATATATGTTAATACAGAAGAGATGCAAAAGGATATAGAAGGTGAAAGAGGCAATGTTGATAAGGCAATTAAGTCTTTTGAAACTATATCATTAAATATAAAAGAAACAATTCCTAAAATAGAGATGGTAAGTGAAAGTTCAGGAGATATAAATAAAGAAGGGGAAGTTATTGCAGACAGACTTGATAATGCTACAGCAATATCAGAAGAGATTTCAGCAACAACTGAAGAAATATCTGCATCAACAGAAGAATTTAATAGTTCAAGTGAAGAGGTTACTAATGCAGCGGAAAAACTATTAAATCTATCTATTGAGCTTAATAAGAAAATGGAGATATTTAAATTAGAAGAAAACTAAAGTTTAATTAGTTAAAAGTTAATGAAGAAACTGGATTACCAGTTTCTTTTGAATTAGAAGGAGTAAAATTTGAGTTTGAAAAGCTAACCTAACTAAAGGTAAAATCAAAAGGTACAGCCATAACAAATGGGACAGGCACGAATGGTTTAATTACATAAAATAGAGAGTAGCTCTTTGAATTTAGTTACCATACATAAAAAAGTTAGCCAGTCCCTTAAATAGTTAAGAAGTTTAAAGAAATTGACAATGGACAAAGGACAATTGACAATGGTGGAGGAAACTGGACTGCCAGTTTCTTTAGATTAGGGGAAGTAAAATTTGAGTTTGAGAGGTTAAACTAACTAAAGTTAAAATCAAAATATACAGCCGTAACAAGAAGGACAGGCGTACCGAAGTATAATTTCCTTAAGTTATTTTCACAGTGAAATCGAAAGATTATCAATAAAATCTAAAGTAACCAAAGCCGGTCCTTAATATAGTTAAGAGGTAACAGTTAATAGTTGAGGAAGAAACTGGATTACCAGTTTCATTGAATTAGAGGGAGTAAAATTTGAGTTTGAGAGAGCTTTAGATAGTTAATAGTTAAGAGTTAACAGTTAAGAATTCAGGATGAAAGTGGTAACCACTTTCTTTTTAATCTATTAATATAATTTGCTTTGCAAATTTATAAAAAAGTACGTTTAGCATTACTATGAACGAAGTGAGTAGTAATAACCACAACTATTAACTATTCACTCTTAACTCTTAACTGAAAAAGTCCCATTTGCGATGGAGCCAACACTAGTAGTAATTGCTTGTTTAGGTGTTTGGGACCGACTTCGAGCAGTATTGTAGATAAGCTAAAATTAATAGAAGCATCTATCCAAAAGTATAGTAAAGTAGCCAACTACGCGTCTGTCCCTCTTGTGATGGAGGTAGAACTTTGGGTGATTACTTACTTAGGAGTTTTACTTTTGTAGATTAAAAAAGTACGTTTAGTATTACTAGGAGCATAGCGAATAGTAATGACCATAACTGTTAACTATTCACTTTTAACTCTTAACTAAAGATTCCCATAACTCTTAACTGAAAAAGTCCCATAACTATTCACTTAATGTTCATAATTTATGATAATATAATATGTATACGCAAAATCGTAGTGTTTTCTTGTAATTAAGTATAGGGTTCCAAGTTGACTCTTAAATTTATTTATTTCAAAACTTGGATACCTAAAATAGTGAGACATGCTCTGAATCATTTAGAATTTAACACTACATTTTATATAAAAATATTTTAAAGTTATTGGATAAATTTAAATTGGAGCTTGTTTCCCTATAACTTTCCATAATATATTAATCATATTAAATTAAATAATAGATAAATAAATTTTTATTATTTGTTAATATGGTCTATTATTTTTTTCATAGGTCTTATTTAAAGATTTTACATAGGTTATAATAATGAATATATAAATGCAAAACTTTTATAGAAATTGCAAAAATAATTTAGTTTTGTGGTGAAGGAGTGTTTTTTATGTTAGTAGATACAGTTAAAAAATATTATGACAAAGAATATGATTTAAATTGTGCAGAAACAATTATATATGCAGCAAATGAGGAATATGGTTTAAATCTTTCACATCAAACTCTTAAAACTATGGCTGCTTTTGGTGGTGGAATGGCTGTAGAAAGCACTTGTGGAGTAATTACAGGTTCTATAGCAGTACTTGGAATTATGTTTACAAAGGAAAAAGCACATGAAAGCGATAGGATTAAGCTGTTAACTCAAGAGTTTATAGATACTTTTGTAAGTGAATTAAAAACAGAAAGTTGTGCAAGACTAAAAAATAGATATAGAGATGATGAAAAAAGATGTGCAGACATTGTGTTTAAAGGCGCAGAAATATTAGATAAAATAGTTAATCAAAATAAAGAAGAGTAAAAATTACATATTACAGGGTATATAATACCTAATATTAACTTATACATAAAAATTTTGATATCAATTAAGAATGTTCATATCTTAATTGATATCAAAATTTAAAATATTATCAACTTTTTTAGATGTTTTTCAAATTTGATTTATGAATTGAATTTTATAATAAATAATTTCAATTTTATATGTTAGAGATTTTTATATTAAATTTCAATTAGTTTAAAGATTTTAATACAAGAATGATATTTTTATGGAAAGTTGCTTAATTACAAGAGAACATTAAAAAATAAAAGATTAAAGTTCAATGAATAAAGTAATACTTTCAGGTGCATACCTATATTTGTGGAAGAGGTGATTTTGTGGATTTTAAAGAAGTTTTAGAATTTGATAATAAAATTGTATTAAAGGATGTTGAAAACTTTGAACTTAAGGATATATTTGATTGTGGTCAGTGCTTTAGGTGGAATAAAACAAAAGATAATACTTATATAGGAGTTGCTTATAATAAGGTTATTGAAATAGAAAAAGAAGGCAATAATGTTATTATACATAACTCTAATCTAAAGGATTTTAATGAAATTTGGTGTGAGTATTTTGATTTAAAAAGAAATTATTCAAAAATAAAAGAAGAACTTAAAAAAGATCCAATATTGGATACAGCTGTTGCTTTTGGAGAAGGTATAAGAATATTAAAGCAAGAGCCTTTTGAAATATTAATTTCATTTATAGTATCAGCCAATAATAGAATACCAATGATTAAAAGAGCTATAAATAACATAAGCAAAAAATATGGAAATGAATTAGAGTATAAAGGCGAAAAGTATTATTCTTTTCCATCAGTAGATAGACTTATAGAAGCTTCACAAGAAGAAATAGAAGAAATGGGTGTTGGTTTTAGAGCTAAATACATAGTGGATTCTGTAGATAAAGTTTATAATAATGTTTACAATTTAGAAGAAATAAAATCAATGGATGATGATGAATGTCATGAAGGGTTAAAACAGTTTAATGGTGTTGGGCCTAAGGTTGCAGATTGCATAATGCTATTCTCTATGCAAAAATACTCATCATTTCCTGTAGATGTATGGGTTAAAAGAGCAATGCAACATTTTTATGTTGCACCAGATGTATCATTGCCGAAAATAAGAATGTTTGCAAGAGATAAATTTGGAAATTTAGCTGGTTTTGCTCAACAATATTTGTTTTTCTATGCAAGAGAAAATAAAATAATATAGAAATTTTAAAAGTCAAATTGGAACCTTATATAAATGAAAATTCAAAATTAGAAACCTATACTAAAGATTGGTGGTGGAGATTATTAGCAGAAAAATTGAAAACTTTTTAAAAAAATATGGTGTTCACTTATTTTTTGCTGTGTTTACCATTATAACAATAATTGTTGGATATGAATATTTTTCCAAATATGCCTCTGCATTTAAAGATCCGGATAATATAAAAAATGTTATATTGTCATACGGTGCATATAGCTTTTTAATTTTTATAGCTTTACAAGTTATACAAGTTGTATTCTTTTTCATACCAGGAGAAGTAGTTCAAATTGTAGGTGGATATATTTATGGACCAATTAAAGGTTCTTTATTATCTGTAGTAGGAATAGCATTAGGTAGTGCAATAGGATATTTAATAGCGAGATATCTAATGAGAGAACAAGTACAAAAGATGATAGAAAAAAGGGATTTAAAATTGTTTAAAAAAATATTAACTAGGGGAAGTAATAAACTAGTAATATTTTTTGTATATCTTATACCAGGAATTCCTAAAGATATTTTGGTATACTTATGTGGTGTTTCAGATATAGATTTTTTAGAGTTCTTGATATATTCTACATTAGGTAGACTTCCATGGATTATAGTATCTGCATTATTTGGAAATGGAATTGGTGAGAGAAATTACGTTACATTGACTATTATAGCTATAGTTTCTTTAGTTTTTTTTATTTTTGGAGTGTTAAAAGGAAAAGATCTTCTTAATAAATTTCATAAAATAAAAAATAAAAAAAGTTCAAAATTTCACAAAAAATAAAATAATAAGGTAAATATGAGAAAATGGAAGAAAATAAAAGTAAAATAAAGCTAATTGATGATAAATACGGCTTTTAATAAGGAAAGAAAGTTTGAAATTAAAGTGTTGTTTATTTATTATAATAATATGATTAGCACTCTGCAAAAGAGAGTGCTAATAAAATAAAAAATTTTAGGAGGTCATAGTTATGGCAATAAAACCACTTGGTGATAGAGTAGTAATTAAAAGAGTAGCAGCTGAAGAGGTAACTAAGAGCGGTATAGTTTTAACAGCAGCATCAAAGGAAAAGCCACAAGAGGCAGAGGTTGTTGCAGTAGGACCTGGCCTTGCTGATGCTAGAATGGAGCTTAATGTAGGAGATAGAGTACTATTTTCTAAATATGCTGGAAATGAAATAAAGCATGAAGGACAAGAATATATAATACTTAAACAAGAAGAAATACTAGCAATAATCGAATAGTAATATAGTGAATATAAAAAGTAGAAATAAATTAGTAATTGGAGGGTTTTAAAATGGCTAAGACAATTTTATTTAGTGAAGAAGCTAGAAGATCTATGCAAAGAGGTGTGGATATATTAGCAGATACAGTTAAAGTTACACTTGGACCAAAAGGAAGAAACGTTGTTTTAGATAAGAAATTTGGAGCACCACTTATAACAAACGATGGTGTTACTATAGCAAGAGAAATTGAACTTGAAGATGCTTTTGAAAATATGGGAGCACAACTTGTAAAAGAAGTTTCAACAAAAACAAATGATGTAGCAGGTGACGGTACAACAACAGCTACATTATTAGCTCAAGCAATTATAAGAGAAGGTTTAAAAAATGTAACTGCTGGAGCAAATCCAATGTTAATAAGAAATGGAATAAAAATGGCTGTAAATGTTGCAGTTGAAGAAATAAAAAAATATTCTAAGCCAATAAGCGGTAAAGAAGACATAGCTAGAGTTGCAGCTATATCTGCAGCAGATGAAGAAATCGGAAAATTAATATCTGATGCTATGGAAAGAGTAGGAAACGAAGGCGTTATAACTGTTGAAGAATCTAAATCAATGGGAACAGAGCTTGATGTAGTTGAAGGAATGCAATTTGATAGAGGATATTTAAGTGCTTACATGGTAACAGATACAGATAAAATGGAAGCTAACTTAGAAGATCCATACATTTTAATAACAGATAAAAAAATAACAAATTTACAAGAAATACTTCCAGTTTTAGAGCAAGTTGTTCAACAAGGAAAAAAATTATTAATCATTGCTGAAGATGTAGAAGGTGAAGCTTTAGCAACATTAGTAGTTAATAAATTAAGAGGAACATTTACTTGTGTAGCTGTAAAAGCTCCAGGATTTGGTGATAGAAGAAAAGAAATGCTTCAAGATATAGCTATACTTACTGGTGGAACAGTTATAAGTGAAGAACTTGGATATGAATTAAAAGATGCTTCAATAGAAATGTTAGGAAGAGCTGAAAGCGTTAAGATTTGTAAAGAAAATACAACAGTTGTTAATGGAAAAGGCTTTAAAGAAGATATAGCTAAGAGAGTAAATCAAATTAAAGCTCAAATAGAAGAAACAACTTCAGATTTTGATAAAGAAAAATTAAGTGAAAGACTTGCAAAACTTGCAGGTGGAGTTGCTGTAATTAAAGTTGGTGCTGCAACAGAAACAGAACTTAAAGAAAAGAAATTAAGAATAGAGGATGCTTTAGCTGCAACAAAAGCTGCAGTTGAAGAAGGAATTATAGTTGGTGGTGGAACAGCTTATGCTAATATAATACCAGTTATAGAAAATTTAACATCAGATATAGAAGATGTTCAAGTTGGTATAAATATAATAAGAAAATCATTAGAAGAACCAATAAAACAAATAGCTATAAATGCAGGTCAAGAAGGTGCTGTAATAGCTGAAAAAGTAAAAATGTCTGCACCAGAAATAGGATACGATGCATTAAGAGGCGAATTTGTAGATATGATAAAAGCTGGAATAGTTGATCCAACTAAAGTTGCAAGAAGTGCACTTCAAAATGCTGCATCAGTAGCTTCAACATTCTTAACAACAGAAGCTGCAGTTGTAGATTTACCAGAAAAAAATAGTCCAGCTCCAATGGCTCCAGATATGGGCATGGGCGGAATGTACTAATATAAATTTAAAATACAAAAATAGAAGTTGCTTTTTAGCAACTTCTATTTTTTTCAGTTACACATAATCAAATAAATAATAAGATGATATTCTCATCAATATTTGACTACTTATTTCTTTTTATATACCTTATTGAGGTTTATAAGAAAATATGATAATTTAATCTTAGAATCTAAATACAATTTAAAGTATTTTTTTCAAAAAACAGTAAAATTTATAATAGGTGTGTAATAGTATATAAGTAGAAAATGATTTTGAATTAAGGATTTGGAAGCTAAGATTCTTATTATTACTTGGTCACTTTTAATAAGAGGAGCTAATAGTGAACCCACTCCAAATTAAACATTAAATTTAGTTTAGCTAAAATGTTTAATTTATTAGAGTGGGTTATTTTTTATTAATGCAAATAATTATTTTATTAGGGTTTTTACCGAAAATAAAACATTGTATATAGATATAAGGACGTGTGATGATGGGTATTAAGAAAAGAAGGTTAGGAGATTTATTATTAGATGAAAATAAAATAACTAAAAATCAATTACAAGTTGCACTGAATAATCAAAAAACAGAGAAGAAAAAGTTAGGTGAAATATTAGTTGAAATTGGAGCAATATCTGAAGATGAGATATTTAATATTTTAGAAAAGCAATTAGGTATAGAAAGAGTTTACTTAGATTCTATTAATCTTGAAGAAAAGATAGTGTCTATAATTCCTGAAAATATAGCTAAAAAATATAATGTGATAGCTATAGATGCAGATGAAACAGAAATTATTGCAGCTACTTCAGACCCACTTAATATATTTGCAATAGAAGATATTAAAATAATAACAGGAAAAGAGGTACGACTTTTAAGCTCTCCTAAAAGTGAAGTTGAAAGAGCTATAAATAAGGTTTATAGCAATATAGTGGAATACAGTTCTAGTAGTAAAGGAGACGTTGATTTATTCAATAGTGAAATTATGGATTCGCCTATAGTTAAAACTGTTAATTGGATTATTGAAAATGCTATAAATGCTAAGGCATCAGATATTCATATAGAACCATTAGAAGGTAGGGTAAAAGTTAGATTTAGACTAGATGGGCAGTTAAAGGAAATAATGTCCTTAGAAAAAAAGGATTTAAATGCAATAGTTGCTAGAATTAAAATACTTTCATCTTTAGATATTGCAAAAAAGAGAGTGCCACAAGATGGTCGTATATTAACTAAAGTTAATGGTGTAGACATTGACCTTAGAGTGTCAACTCTTCCAACTGTAAATGGAGAGAAGATTGTTATAAGAGTTTTAGATAAAAGTGCTAATAATATATCAAGAAATAATTTAGGATTAGATAAAAGTGATGAAGAAAAATTAAAAAGAATAATTTCAAAACCACATGGAATAATTCTTTCAACAGGCCCTACAGGAAGTGGTAAATCAACCACTCTTTATTCTATATTGAAAGAGTTAAATGATGAAAGTAGAAACATAATTACAATAGAAGATCCAGTGGAATTTTCTATAGAAGGAATAAATCAAGTAAATGTTAATTACAAAACAGGTCTTACCTTTAGTTATGGGCTAAAATCCATATTAAGGCAGGACCCAGACGTTATTATGGTTGGAGAAATTAGAGATGCAGAGACGTCTAAAATTGCAATGAGAGCGGCTATAACAGGACATTTAGTTTTAAGTACATTGCACACTAACGAT
The DNA here is from genome assembly GCF_018916625.1 of Clostridium senegalense. Lineage (NCBI taxonomy): Bacteria > Bacillati > Bacillota > Clostridia > Eubacteriales > Clostridiaceae > Clostridium > Clostridium senegalense. The sequence continues at coordinate 1,094,665 of NZ_JAHLNC010000001.1, read as the reverse complement.
GCTCCATCAACAATAATAAGGCTTATAGACATGGGAATAGAACCATATTTAATAGCTACATCTATTGTAGGGGTTATATCTCAGAGGCTCATAAGAATAGTTTGTCCCCATTGTTCAGAAAGTTACGAAGCTACTAGTTATGAAAAAAAGTTACTAAATATAGATGTTAATGAAAAAGTTATTATTAAAAGAAAAATAGGGTGTAATAAATGTAATAAGACTGGATATAAGGGACGAGTTGGTGTTTTTGAAATTATGGAGATAGACCAAGAAATTAGAGAGTATATAACAAGTGAAAAAAGTATAGATGCTATAACAAAATTAGCAATAGAAAAGGGTATGACAACCATAAGAGATGCCTGCATATCTAAAGTGTTAGATAAGACAACCACAATAGAGGAGCTAATAAGAATAGCATATTTAGAAAACAACTAATTAGTAATATGAAGCTATTTATAGAATTGATAATAAGTAATTTACAATTGTTTTTTTAGATATAAGAAAAATTATATAAAGGACAGAAAGAGAGGTGAGAGTTTGTCAAAGTTTAGATATGTTGCAGTTAATGGATATGGTGTAGAGCTTAATGGCACCATAGATGCATCTAGTAAAGATGATGCTATGGAAAAACTTATTGAAAATAATATTTTTCCTAAAGAGATAAGTAAATATAGGCAAGGACTTGATATAAAAAAGCATTTTCATAAGGTTACTTTTAAGGATATAGTTGTTTTTTCAAGACAATTTGCTTTTATAATAAATTCTGGTTTTCCACTTTTAGATGGAATAACTGTAGTAAGGGAACAGATGAAAAATGAAAAACTAAAAGAAATATTGCATCAAGTATATAGAGGTGTTGAAAAGGGTGGTTCTTTAGGTGGAGAATTAGAAAAATATGATGAGTTTCCTGATTTATATGTAAACATGGTAAAATCCGCAGAAACCTCAGGAAATCTAGGCGAAATATTAGATAGGTTAGCAGAGTATTATAACACTCAATATAAAATAAAGAAAAAGATTGCATCTGCAATGACTTATCCAATGATAGTATTTGGAGCATCTCTTTTAATAGTGTCTTTTATAATAATTTTTATATTACCAAGGTTCATTGAAAATGTTATAGATGGTGGTGGCAAAATACCATTTATTACTTTAATTTTTATGAATATAAGTAACATAATAATAAATTATGGAATATTTATTATGGTCATAGGTGGATTTTTAATATATAAGTTTAAAGAAAAACTAAAAAACAATAGGGCTATGGCAATAAAATTAGATAGAAAAAAATTAGATAGACCTATATTTGGAAAATTAAATAGAATGGTTATTGCTGCTAAATTTTCAAGGACTTTAGGTACCCTTTTAGTATCAGGAATTGGGATAATAGAAGCTTTAGATTTATGTGGCAAAGTTGTTGGAAATAAATACATTGAAAATAGAATGGAAATAGTTAAAGAAAAAGTAGAAAAAGGGGAAGCAATAGGAAATAGTATAAGAAATATTGATGTATTACCGCCAATTCTTATTCAATCAATAGTGGTTGGAGAAAGGGGCGGAAATTTAGATGAGATATTGGCTAAAACAGCTGTTTTTTATGAAAATGATGTTGAGATATTAGCAACACAATTATCATCTGTAATAGAGCCATTAATAATAATTTTTTTAGGTGGGCTAATAGCTATTATTGCAATATCTATGTATTTGCCGCTGTTTAGTATGTATAACGCTGTGTAATAGAAAAATATAGGGAATGTAACTGTATTTTAAGTTGTCATTTGGCTAATTCAGGATAAAAAATTAATAATGTTATAGTTGGCAATTGAAAATGATATATAAAACTGGATTAGTTAATTTCTTTAAAAATAGGAGTTGTAGGTTAACTATGATTGTATATAAGAAAAGGGCAAAAGGATTTACCTTAATAGAGTTAATTTTAACTGTTGCTATAATTCTAATTTTAACTTTAGTGATTGTACCTAGTGTTATGGGATACAGACATTATGCAAATAAGAAAGCTATAGATGGAACTTCAAAAATTATTTTAAATGCTGTAGAACTTTATAATTCTGAAAGTGCAATGAAATTCTCAGATGATGAAATAACCAGTGATATGACTATAAGTGATGTTAAGGGGTACTTATCACCATTATTAAGAGATGAAGATATAAAGCAAATAGAGAAATATATAGATTCTGATGTAACTATTAAAGTATTAAAAGAATTTTCCAATGATAACAATGAAGAATTTTATTGTGAAAATCACGAAAGACTAGAAAATAATTTTAGTTGTAATAAAAAATAAAATTTATAGTTTCGATTGTTTTTTAGGGAAGTTTTTTACTTACCTAAAATTTCAATAAAAATAATTTTAAAGGGGATGTGAATGGATGAAAAATAAAAAGAAAAAAGGGTTTACCTTAATTGAGCTTTTAGCAGTGGTTGCTATAATTTTAATTCTAGCTTTAATAGCTCTACCTAGTTTAAAAGGCTATAAAGAAAGAGCTAATGTATCTCAAGCAGTTGCATCATCTAAAGTGTTAGTTAATGCTGTAGACACTTACAATGCAGCATATGCAGGAGAAGTTGGAAAGAATGGAAATGTAGCAGACACAATAAAAGAAGACTATAAACTATCAACAATATTAGAGGAATCTCACACTTATGTTGACAGTTATATTAGTGAACAAGAACAAGGTAAATTAAGAAAGTTAATAAGTAATGATGTAACAGTTAAAGATTTAAGAACTTTTGTTTCAGAAAATGGAACTTCAGAAAATATTATATTTAAAGATGGAAAAATAGTATTAGGCAAATAAGTGTGATGAATTTGTAACTCCTTTAAAAAGGAGTTACTTTCTTAAAAGGAGGGTTATTATGAGTTTATTAATTTTTATTTTAGGCGTTGTAATAGGCAGCTTTTTAAATGTTTGTATATATAGAATTCCAAGGGGCGAATCTGTAGCTTACCCACCATCACATTGTTATAACTGTAATAAAAACTTGAAATGGTATGATTTATTTCCAATAGTTAGTTATATATTTTTAAAAGGAAAATGTAGATATTGCAAAGTGAAAATATCTATTCAATATCCTGTTATTGAGCTTTTTACTGGAATTATATATTTATTAATATACATTCACTACGGAGCAACTTTAAATATGTTTAAATACATAATTTTAGCTTCATTTTTCATAGTTATTGGAATTATAGATTTAAAAACTACAGACATATATGACATAACAATATTAACTCCAGCAGTTATAGGAATTATATTTTTAATATATGAATATTATATAGGCCTTTCTATATCAGGAAATATTATAGGAATAGTACTTATGCTTTTTATAATTGGAGGTTTGATTTTAATAACTAAAGGAATGGCGGTTGGAGATTTAGAAATGTATTTGCTTGTACCATTATATATGGGATTAAAGAATTCTATATTAGTTTTACTTTTATCTATTATAATTGGTGGGAGTTTTGGAATTGCACTTATTTTAACAAAAAAGAAAACAAAAAAAGACTATATACCCTTTGGTCAATATATAACTATAGCAACTTTAATAGTTATGTTATATGGAGAAAATATAATTAATTGGTATTTTAATTTGATTATTTAGGGGTGAGAGGTATTGGAGAAAAATGAGAGTATATGGCAAAAGGATATTAAAAATATATTTAAAATAAATATGCATAAAAAGGAGAATGAGGAAGTAAAAAAAAATAGGAAACAAAGGGTAACTATAGATATAAATGAAGACACTATAGATATTTTAGTGGGAACTAAAGAAGATATAGTAAGTTGGAAAAAATTAAAAACTCCTAGTGATACTTTTGAAAATGGATTTATAACTGATGTAGTTAAAATAGGAGAAACTATAAAAGAATATTTTAAAATGGCTCATATTAGAGCTAAGGATGTATATTTCATTGTTCATGGTGATGACATAATAACAAGATATTTAGAACTTCCTATACTTGGAGATAAGGCTATGGATACTGCTGTTAAGATTGAAATACGTAAAAGTTATCCAGATAAAGAAAGTTTATATTATTATAGTTATCAACTAACTGAAAGTGTAAATGAGGAAAAGGCTAGTATTGGTAAATATATGGTAGTAATGTGTAAACGAAGTAAAATAGACAAGTATGTGGAACTTTCAGAAATCCTTAAGTTGAATCTCAAATGTATTGATTTATCAAGTAATTCTCTTAAAAGAGTTATAAGCAGTAGTAAATACACTAAAAATTTAAATTATATAGGAATTCTCAGTATACAAAATAACGAAACTACATTAGCTATAATAAATGACAACTTGCTTCAAATGGAAAAAAGAATAAACTTTGGGGTATCAAATATAAAACGAATTTTAGAATTAAATGATAAGGAAGTAAAAGAAAAACTAAGTAATATAGATTTTAATAGCATAAAACCTCTAGATTATGAGGGGGAACAGGTTAAAGGATTAGTAGATACTTTAAGTACTGTTTTAAACGGAGTTATAAAATTTTATTTTTCTGGAAGGGCTGAAAATAATCTAAATAGAATGTACGTATTAGGAGATTTAAATCATATAAAAGGAATAAAAAACTATTTTGAAAACTATTTTGAAAATGAAATTGTGTTTATTGATGATTTGAATATTAATATAGATAAGGAAAATGTGGTTAACTTAATAGATTATGTTAATTGCTATGGTTTGTTACTTAGGGAGGATTAAAAATGAAAGAATTAAATTTAGTACCTAAAGCAATTATAGAAAACCAGAAAAAAGGAAAAAAGAAGAGTTTAATTAATAGAATTATAGCTTTTATAGTAGTTATTTTTATAGGAATAAACTTATTTTATTTTATAGAATTTCAAAGATTCAAAAAGCAAAATAGTGATTTAAACATAACTTTAGAAAAATATGAAGAAGTATTAAATGAAGATGAAAAAATATCAAAGGAAACAAAAGAGATAATAAATCATATTGAAAAAGTTAATATGTTAGAAAGTGAAAAAAATAATATAATATCAAAAATAATAAAGGATTTTCAAAAGGAAATTCCAAAAGATGTGATTATAGAAAATTTTAATTATAGTGGTAAAACAATATCAATTTCTGCATCAAGTAAAAGTTATAATTCAGTATTAGAATTTTGGGCAAATATAGAAAATAATCATATTTATAAAGGGATAGAGTTACCTGCTATTAGTGAAAATAGTGATAAAAGTTATAGGTTTAATGCAGTCATAGAAATAGTGGAGGAAAATTAGGGTGAGAGAATTAAAAAAATCAGAGAAGGTGTTAATATCTATTCTTATATCTTTACTTTTGATACTTGTAGTATCTAAGTTAGCTATATTTCCATATAGATTAAATGCTATATCTTTAAAAAATCAGGTGGAAGAAAAAAGAAAAAAACTTGATTACGCTGTAAGAATACAGGAACAATTGGAAGAGAAGGTAGGGAGTTTAAATAAATTAAAAAAAGAACTTAATAGTTCAATTAAAAGGTTACCTGCAGGAAAGCAAACACCAGATATAGCTAGGGAAATACAGGAATTAGCTGAAAAAAATTTAATAAATCTGGTAGATATAAATTTTGAAAACATAGAAAATAATGGTGGGATTATAGAAGGTGAGGAAGAAGAAAATACAGTTGAAAAAGCAGCAGATTTAATAAATGATGTTACAAAAAATGAAAAAAAAGAAAATAAAAAAAATGATACAACTAAGAAAAATACTGAGGTTAAAGTAGAAAGCATATATGTGAATTTCACTGTTATAGGAGATTATAAGCAAACTTTAAATTTTTTATCTAATGTTGAAAATAGTCAAAGAATTTGTGAAATAAATGCAGTAGCAATGACAGGGAATAATCCCACTAAAACTAGTGTTAGAATGGAATTTTTCTTTAATGAATTAGAGGGTGAATTAGGCAAATATAAGTACGATTTTAATAAAGGCCAGTATGGAAAAGAAAATATGTTTAAGTAAGTTGGTGAATAGTTTGAAAGGTGTTAAAAAAGGGTTCACATTACTTGAGGTAGTTATATCAATGGCTATAGTGGTTGTGATTTTTGCTATTGTGTCATCAATATATAGTAGTATAAATAAAAACTTAAAAATCTATGAGGTTAGAAAAAAAACTTTTAATTATACAAATACAGCAGTGGAGATGTTAAAAAGTAAGAGCATAGAAGATATTGAAATGTTAGATGGAAAAGATGTAACAATATATTTTAATAACTATGAGGAACTGACAAAGTCTATAGAGGAAATAGAAAATTATGAAACAGAAAAAAATGATATATGTGATAAAGATAATTTTACTGTAAATATTAAAATAAATAAAAATATAAATAAAAAAGAAAACGCCTTTTGTAGTTACAATGTGAAAGTTGCTACATGGAAAATTAAAGGTAAAGAATTTTATAATGGAAAATCATCTGTGACTTTTGATATAGGTAGGTAGTTTTATGAGGAAAAATAAAGGAATAACTCTTATTGAGTTAATTGTAACAATGGGAATTTTAATGATATCTGTTGGTATGTTTTTTCTAATATTAAAAAGCAATTTAAAGGTTTTTGATAAGTTGTCTAATAAATATAATGTTAATAATAATTGCAAAATAGCCTGTAATCATATTTCAAACATTATAAAATATGGGGATAAAATTATAAGTAGTGATGAAATTAATAATAATCCAAATTTGAAGTTTTTAAACAATAATAGTAAAGAAAAGGTTGTTTTTTATATAGAAGGTAGCAATATAGAAAAAGAAAATCCTAATAAAGAAAAGGGAAATCAAAGACGATTTTTATATACTTTAAGGCAAGATAAAAATAATGAAGATATAACTAATTTATATAGATATGAGTACATGCCAATAGAAAATAAAATATTTAAACCAATGGGAAATAGTAGATATTTAACGGATGTGGAGAAAAAGAATTACTTAATAAATAGTGAAAAAAACAGATTGCAATTAAATGAAAAAAATTCAGCCTATATTAATGGAAGTTTAACTAAAGTAATAGATAAAAGTAGTGTTTACGATGAATATATAATATTTCAACCATATAAAAGCAATGTTGTTATGGCTATTTATTTTGATACAAATAATATACTTAAAATAATTTCTGTAAAGGAAATTCCCTTAAATGAATATGAGAATTATAATAAGATAAAAGAACAGTCGCAGGGTGAAAAAATCATAGCTTACAATATAAAAAGTATAAAAATTAAAAATAATGGACTACAAGTGACTATAGAAATAGATGGTGGTTGCAGAGAAAAAGATGAAAAAGTAGAAGTTAAAGATAAGGTTGTTATAGATAGAATGAGGGGGGCTATATGATGAAGAAAAAAGGCTCAGCATTAGTTACTGCTTTAATTACTATAATTGTTATATTTGTTTTAGCATCTACACTATTATCTTTTAGTTTATCTAGTTATAAAGCTTCCACTTATATAGAACAAAGCAAAAAATTAAAGCTAACAGCAGAATCAGAAATAGACAAAGCCTATAATGAAATGAAAAATTATATAGTTGATAAAACTGATATTCTATTAGAACCTAAAAGTTTTGATCCTGTAGTTATTGGTGATAATGGAGTACTTTTATTTGAAGATGATAATATAGAAAATAAAGTTACGTTGAAAAGTTCTTATGAAGATAAAATAACAGATGTAAAAACAGGAAAAGAATATTATTATATTAAAGTTAAATCTATGGCTAAAAATAAAAAAACTAATGAAACTGTCACTTTAGTTCAGTATATAGACAGAAGTGAAATATTAAATCCTTATTTTAATAGAATGTTTAATAGTGCTTTTTCTGTTATATCTCCGTTAAAAGAAAAAAATACAAAAGCTATTAATGGAAGTTTAAATAATATAGATAATTACTTTGATTTATTTAAAGGTAAGCTAAATATATCTGGAGATGTATTTATACAAAAAAATAATATAGTATTTAAGCCTAGTGGAAATATAAATTTTTTTGAGGATACGAATTTATACTTAAAAGGTGAAAATATAGAAATTGATGATAGTGAAAATGTAATTGCAACTTTAAATGGTGGATTACCTTATGAAGATAATGGCAAAATAGAGGAAAATCAAAAATATTGGAAGCAATTAAAATTAAAGGAGTTAAAGAATTTAGGTTTTAAAAAAAGGTTAAAAGAAGGTAATATAGAATATAAAGATTTTGATAAGTTAACCTTAGAAGATTTGAATAAGCCACATTTAAAAGTTGGTGGCGGTGATATTCAAGTTTTTGATGAAAAATATAAGTTTATTTCCTATGAAGATATATTGATGAAATATGAAAACTTGTTAAAAAAGGAAAAAAAGGATATAAAAAAAGAAGAGCCATATTTACAAAATCCATATGTAGGGCAAGAGTTTGTGAATATAAAAAGTAATAGTGACAATAGCCAACTACTTATAGAATTTAAAGGAAGAACAAAAAATGGTGAAAAAATAGATTTTAATAAACTAATAAATGGAGGAAATGCTAAAAATCCATATAAAGATTTTGCAGGAGTAATAGATGATAACCCTAAAAATAATGACGGTATATATGAGCATGCTGTTGAAGAATTAAGAAAAGTAGATAAGTATAAAGACAATTATCTACAAACTTATGGAAATGTTTATAAACTTATAATAATAGATGGTGATTTAGTAATTCCTAACAACAGTAAAGAAAATTTTATAAATTATATAATTTATTGTACTGGAACTGTTACCTTTGAAGGAATAAGTGAATTTTACAATTCATCTATATTTGCAAAAAATATAATTTTAAATCAAGATAACAATTTGGAAAGTAATAAATATAATATGATAAATTTTAATGGTGTAAATAGCTATAAATCTAAAGAGCATATTGTCAATGAATTAAGTGAAAAATTAACAGATTTCACTCCAGAATTTAAAGGTTTTATTCATAAAAACTTAATAAATTCACTAGATGGATATAAAGAAGCGTTAGAGTTTAATGTTATAAAAACAGAGAAATTTTAACATAGGTGAAGTGTGTATTATTAAATCCTATGATATTAATATTTTCAATAATTATGGAGAAATATAGGTTTAAAATTTGGTCTTATATTTTCTTTAATCTAAATTAAATAAAAAAAATATCAATTTGGTTGTTGACAAATTGTTAATTATTAAATAAAATAATTAACAATAGTTAAGCGCAAACAAAATTGAACATACTAACTCATATATCCCTTGAATATGGCAAGGAGTATCTACCGGAAACCAAAAATTTCTGACTATGAGTAAAATTAGAGAACCTATTTTAGAAATAATTAAATTTCTATATAAATAGGCAAGACTAGTTTTACTTATAATATAGTAAAACTAGTCTTTTTTTAGAAGATAATTTGGGAGGAAGAATTTATAATTTATATATTATAGGAGAGGTTACTAATAGTGTGTAAATTTTAAAAAGAATTTATACACTAAATCTTTTAAAAATTCTTTCCAATTAAGACTAACAGTTGATTTAAAGAGATATAATGGATAAAAATTAAGAATGAGGAGTGATTTTAAATGGCAGTTATTTTAAAACAAGCATATACATTTGATGATGTATTATTAGTTCCAAATAAATCAGAGGTTTTACCAAAGGATGTTACTTTAAAAACTAACCTTACAAAAACTATAAAGTTAAATATGCCACTTATGAGTGCAGGAATGGATACTGTTACAGAAGCTAAAATGGCTATAGCTATGGCTCGTGAAGGTGGAATAGGTATTATACATAAAAATATGTCAATAGAAGAACAAGCGGCAGAAGTTGATACTGTAAAAAGACAAGAAAATGGAGTAATAACAAATCCATTTTATTTATATCCAAGCAATACTTTAGAAGAAGCTGATAAAGTAATGGCAAGATACAGAATATCAGGAGTGCCAGTAGTTAAAGAAGATAATACATTAGTTGGAATAATCACTAATAGAGATATGCTGTTTGAAAAAGATTTTTCAAGAAAAATTGAAGAAGTTATGACAAAAGAAAATTTAATAACAGCAAAAGAAGATACAACTTTAGATGAAGCTAAAGAAATACTTAAAACACACAAAATAGAAAAACTGCCATTAGTAGATGAAAACTTTAAACTAAAAGGTTTAATAACAATAAAAGATATAGAAAAAGTTAGAATTTATCCAAATGCAGCTAAAGATGGAAAAGGTAGACTTTTATGTGGTGCAGCTGTTGGAGTAACAAAAGATATGATGGAAAGAGTAGATGCTTTAGTTGAAGCAGAAGTTGATGTAATAACTATTGATACAGCTCATGGTCATTCAAAGGGTGTTATAGATGCAGTAAGAACTGTAAAAGTTAAATATCCAGAACTTCAAATTATAGCTGGTAACGTTGCTACACCAGAAGCTACAAAAGAATTAATTGAAGCTGGTGCTGACTGTGTAAAAGTTGGTATAGGACCAGGTTCAATATGTACAACAAGAGTTGTTGCAGGTGTTGGAGTTCCTCAATTAACTGCAGTAATGGATTGTGTAGAAGAAGCTAATAAATATGGAGTGCCTGTTATAGCAGATGGTGGTTTAAAATACTCAGGAGATATAGTAAAAGCATTAGCAGCAGGAGCTAAAGTTTGTATGATGGGTTCTATGTTCGCTGGTTGTGAAGAAGCTCCAGGTGAAACTGAAATATACCAAGGAAGAAAATATAAAGTTTATAGAGGAATGGGCTCATTAGGAGCTATGGCAGCAGGAAGTAAAGATAGATATTTCCAAGAAGATAGCAAAAAATTAGTACCAGAAGGTGTTGAGGGAAGACTTCCATTTAAAGGAGCTGTTGTTGATACAATATTCCAATTAATGGGCGGAATACGTTCAGGAATGGGATATTTAGGAGCACCAACTTTACAACAATTGTTTGAAACAGCTAGATTTGTTGTTCAAACATCAGCAGGACTAAAAGAAAGTCATCCACATGACATATCAATAACAAAAGAAGCACCAAACTATAGTTTATAGTTTAGTAGAGGATGGATATTAAGCTGAGAAGAGGTTTAAATAGTAAGAAAAATATGATATGCTATTTAATAAATATAGTGAGTTAAGTTGGAATTAAAATTTATTTGTTAAATATATATAAGTACTAATATATATTTACTTTTGAGTTTAAGAAATTTTAAGAATAACATCACTGATATGAATATATGAAATTTTCAATGTATAAGTTAAAATATAAGTTTCAAACTATATATAGGGAAATAAGTGCGTCTTTAAGGTTATTCATGAAATAATAAAATATTATCATTAAATAATGAATAACTTAAAGAGTCGGCTTGTAACCCTATATTCAGTTAAAAATGGATACAAGTAATTTAAATATAAATAAACTATAGTTTCATAAGAAATTAGAAAAGGGAGGCCTATGATGAGCAGAGAACTAGTTTTAGTTGTTGACTTTGGCGGTCAATATAATCAACTTATCGCAAGAAGAGTAAGAGAAAATAAAGTATATTGTGAAATAGTTCCATATACAATTTCTGCTGAAAAAGTTAAGGAATTAAATCCAAAAGGAATAATTTTTACAGGTGGTCCAAACAGTGTTTATGGTGAGGATTCTCCACAGGTAGATAAAGAGCTATTTGAGCTTAACATACCTATATTAGGAATATGTTACGGTGCTCAACTTATGTCTCATATGTTAGGTGGATGTGTTAAAACTGCAACTATAAGAGAATATGGAAAAACAGATGTAGAACTTACAACTAACAATAAGTTATTTGATGGAATAACAGAAAAACAATGTTGGATGAGTCATACAGATTACATAGAAAAAGCACCAACAGGCTTTGATATTATAGGATATAGTAATCAATGTCCAGTGGCTGCTATATGCAATGAAGACAAAAAACTTTATGGAGTACAATTCCATCCAGAAGTTGAACATACTTTATTTGGCGCAAAAATGTTAACAAACTTCTTATACAATGTTTGTGAAGTTAAAGGCGATTGGTCAATGTCTTCTTTTGCAGAAGAAAAAATAAAAGAAATAAAAGAATTAGTTGGCGATAAAAAAGTTTTATGCGCTTTATCTGGTGGAGTAGATTCATCAGTAGCTGCAGTTCTTGTACATAAAGCAATAGGAAAGCAGTTAACTTGTGTATTTGTTGATCACGGTCTTTTAAGAAAAGATGAAGGGGATCAAGTAGAAGAAGTATTTAGAAAAGGTTTTGATATGAACCTAATAAGAGTTAATGCACAAGATAGATTCTTAGGCAAACTTAAAGGTGTAAGTGATCCAGAAAGAAAAAGAAAAATAATTGGTGAAGAGTTTATAAGAGTATTTGAAGAAGAATCAAATAAACTTGGAGAAATAGATTTCTTAGTTCAAGGAACAATATATGCAGATGTAGTAGAAAGTGGAACTAACACTTCAGCTACAATAAAAAGTCATCACAATGTTGGAGGACTTCCAGAAGATATTACATTTAAATTAATTGAGCCATTAAGAGAATTATTTAAAGATGAAGTTAGAGCAGTTGGAGAAGAAATAGGAATTCCTCATAATTTAGTATGGAGACAGCCATTCCCAGGTCCAGGACTTGCTATAAGAGTTCTTGGTGAAGTTACTGAAGAAAAATTATCTATAGTAAGAGAAGCTGATGCGATATTCAGAGAAGAAGTTGCATTAAATGGATTAGAAAGTAAGATATGGCAATATTTTGCTTGTCTTCCAAATATCCAATCAGTTGGAGTTATGGGTGATGAGAGAACTTACTGTCATACAGTAGCATTAAGAGCTGTAACATCTTCAGATGGAATGACTTCTGATTGGGCAAGAATACCATATGAAGTTTTAGATAAAGTATCTAGAAGAATAGTAAATGAAGTTAAAGGAATAAACAGAATTGTTTATGATGTAACTTCTAAACCACCATCAACTATTGAGTGGGAATAAAATATATAAGTAATTAAAAGTGATAAAGCCTATTTTACAGTGTTTATTTTAATTAATAACCTATAAAATAGGCTTATTTTTATATAAGTTTCACTTAAACTCCTCATCAAAATTTTTAAAAAGTGGGTTAATAATGATATTGAAGGTTGGTAAAACTTTTTATATTTTAATGTATTAAATTAAAGATTGAAGGACAAAAATTATAATATGTATTTAGAAAAGCGTTTAGTATAGAATAGAAATATATTATATAAGTACAGTGCAAATATTACTTAGTATATTAAAAATTTAAAAATAGAAGATATAAAAATTTAAATTAATTGGAGTGTAAAGAATAGTATGGATAAAGAATATTATGATAAGTTTTTAAAATCATTAAATGTAACAAAGGGAATTCATAATTCCCTAAATGAGATTTTAAAATACGATTTTATATATAATTCAAATAAAATAGAAGGAAGTACATTTACAACAGAAACACTTCAATTTTTATTTGAAAAAAATATAGTAATGGGAACTCATACATTAGATGATGTTCAGGAAACAGTTAATTCTTTTTATACTTTTGATATGGTATTAGATAAAATAGATAAAAAACTTACTTTAGAAATGATAAAAGAATGGCATGCAAGTTTAATGTATAGAACAAGATTATATGATATGGGTTTAGCAGGAGTATTTAAAAAGTATCAAAATAAAATACTTGGTGCTGAATTTGATACATCAAATCTATGGGAAGTAGAAGATAGATTAAAGGAAATTATAGAGAAATTTTATAGTTTAAAGGAAATTATAATTTATGATATAGCAAGATTCCATTTTGAATTTGAGCGTATACATCCATTTCAAGATGGGAATGGCAGAATAGGTAGGTTTATATATTTAAAGCAATTATTAGATAATAGATTAGATTTAAAATATATGAATGGAGAATCAGCAGATGAATACAAAAGAGCTTTGGAAGAATCGTCCTCGAATAATATTAAACCATTAGTTGATTATTTAGAAAAGCAAAAGAATTTTATTAAAGAAAACGAAAGAATGTTTTAGTCAAATAGAGTATAAATATTTTTAATTTTATATTGAATAATAAACAAATATTAGTTTAAGTAATAAAGCCTGTTTTATAATGTTTATTTAATAAATAACTTATAAAACAGGTTTTTTTATTAGTTTAAACATACAATTTGTTATATTTATACAATATTTTACTTTAGAAAGTAAAGTTTTACAATATGCCATCGAATGTATAACTGGGGTAAGCTAATAAAACAATAAAGGAAGGGATATGTAATGACATTCGCTAAAAAAGGCGTAGATCGGAGAATAAACACCGTCGGTGGAAAATTAATGGTAACTTTTGTTTTAGTTGCATTAATAATAGCTGGTTCCTTAGGGGGGATTTCTACTATAATTTCAAGTCAGTCAATATTTAACTTAGGTTCTGCAAGTTTATGTGAAATAGCAGCGAAAACTAGTGATGCCATTTTGAATAAATTAGAAGGTAATAAAAAAATGTATGAGGTAATATCTCAAACTGCATCAGTTAAAGATTCAAATATAGATTTAAATAAAAAAATAGATTATATAACTGACATTGTAAAAGCTGATAATTTATTGGAGATAGGAATAGCAGATTTAAATGGAAATGTTCAATTTAAAAACAGTACAGCTAAAGTAGATCATAGAGAGTACTTTCAAAGTACGATAAAAGATAATAAGATAACTGTATCATCACCAATGGTTAGCTCTAATAAAGCACATAATGGAGCTGTAGTACTTACTTTCTGTGCTCCTATACATGATAGTGATAATAAAATCACATCTACAATAATTGCGGATATAAAAGTGGATGAACTTACTAGTATAGTTAATGATGTTAAGATTGGTAATACTGGAAAAGCATTTATGATAGATGGTACTGGAAATATTATAGCTCATGCTAATACAGATTATATTGGAAAGCTTAATATATTTACAGAAGGAGAGAAAAATAAAGATTTTAAGGATATGTCATCAACAATCAAAACTATGATGAGTTCTGAAAAAACAGTTTCTAGGGTAAAAGTTAATGATAAAAAAATGGTTATAACTAATGCACCAGTTAAAGGAACAGATTGGACACTTATAGTACAAATAGATGAAGATGAACTTTTTGAAAGTATTAATTTAGGAAAAAAATTAATGTTGGTTTTAGCAGTAATAACTATATTAATAAGTGTAAGTATTGTATATATACAAATTAAAGGCATATCTAAAAGTATAGGTTACACAACTAAAAGCTTAAATTATATATCAAAAGGGGATTTTACTAATCCAATAAACATTAAGTTAATAAATAGAAGTGATGAGCTTGGAATTATGGGACAAGCTATGAACAATATGCAAATTAAACTAAGGGATACTTTAAGCAATCTACAAGAGAACGTACAAGGGTTAGATGTCTCTTCTCAAAATTTGGCAAGTGTTTCGGAGGAATTATCTAGTGCAGCAGATACTGTATCAGAATCAGTTCAGGATGTAGCAAAAGGTGCGGAAGGACAATCATCTGATATGGTAAATGTAGTGTATAATATGGAAATGTTTAATGAAGTTATTGAAAAAGTATTAAATGCTATTGATGAAATAAAATCAAATAATGATGTAATATATAATTTATCTGATAAAAGTAATAAAGATATGAATCAAGTGATAAATTCAGTTGATAACGTTACAACAGCTTTTGAGGGATTAGTAAAACAGGTAGAATTTGTTGGAGAGAATATAAGTAAAGTAAATAATATAATTACAGTAGTAAATACTATTTCAGAAAGAACTAATTTACTAGCACTAAATGCAGCTATAGAAGCAGCAAGAGTAGGAGATGCAGGAAAAGGTTTTGCAGTTGTAGCAGAAGAAATAAGGAAACTTGCAGAGCAAAGCAGAATTTCTGTTTCAGATATAACTAATCTTTTAAATAATATATTTGATGAAGCAGGTATTATGGTAAAAAACACTAATGCTGTTAAAGAGGAAGTGTTTAACCAAAAGGGAGTTATATTAAATGCTGTAAATAATTTTAGTGATATAACAGGAGCTGTAGAAAATATGAAACCTAAAATTGAGAAAAGTAAAGAATTAGGTGCTAAGATTATAGACAATAAAGAAGTAGTGATAAATAAAATACAAAGTGCATCATCAGTATCACAAGAAGTTTCAGCAGCTGCAGAAGAAATTTCTGCTATTTCGGAAGAGGCCATGTCATCATCACAAGAAGTAGCTAAAGCTGCAGAAGATTTAACTGAAATGACTAGAACTATTAAAAATAATTTATTAGAATTCAAAATATAGAAATATAGCAAAAAAGCTAAGATACAAAATTTTGTACCTTAGCTTTTTTATGTAAAAGTATAATATTTAATTTTTCAACATAAATTAATAAAGTATATAAAAATATACAAATTTTAAAAGTAATTAATTTAGTTGGAGGATTTATGAATAATATAGAGGTAGATTTTTCAAAATGTTATCCTTATCTAAAGAGCGAAGAAATTTTAATTTTTGATAATATGACAAGAGAAATTCATAAAATGATGCATAATAAAAATTGTATAGGAAGTGAATACTTAGGTTGGCTAAATTTACCTAGTGATTTTCCAAAAGATGAAATAAAAAAAATAAAGAATGTAGCTGAAAATATAAAAAAACATTCAGATGCTTTTATCATAGTGGGAATAGGCGGCTCTTATTTAGGGGCTAGAGCAGTTATTGAAGGATTAACTCATACATTTCATAACAGTTTACCTAAGAGTGAAAGAACGGCACCTAAAATTTATTTTGCAGGTAATAATATTAGCTCAACATATCTTTCAGAAATATTAGATATGGTGGAGCATGTAGATTTTTCTATAAATGTTATATCGAAATCAGGAACAACTACAGAACCAGCTATAGCCTTTAGATTTCTAAAAGATGTATTAGAAAAAAAATATGGAAAAGATGGAGCAAGAGAAAGAATATTTATAACTACTGATAAAAATAAAGGTGCTATGAGAAAACTTTGTGATGAAGAAGGTTATGAAAATTTTGTAATACCAGATGATATTGGTGGAAGATACTCTGTTCTTACATCAGTTGGATTACTACCTATTGCAGTTGCCGGAATTGATATAGAAGAACTTTTAAAAGGTGCAGAGGATGCAAGTGTTGAATATAATAATTATGATTTAGAAGAAAATAGTTGTTATAGATATGCAATTGCAAGGCATCTATTATATATGAAAGGAAAATTTATAGAAATTATGGCAACATATGAACCTTGTATGAGTTATTTTGGTGAATGGTGGAAGCAATTATTTGGGGAAAGTTTAGGAAAAAACCATACAGGTATATTTCCGGCTACCGTTAATTTTTCTACTGATCTACATTCTATGGGACAATATATACAAGAGGGATTAAGAATATTTTTTGAAACTACGATAAATATAAAAGAAACTAAAAGAGAACTTGTTATATTTAATGATGAAAAAAATATAGATGAGCTTAATTTTCTAGAAGGAAAAACTATTGATTATATAAATAAAAGAGCTATGGAAGGAACAGAGCTTGCTCATAATCAAGGTGAAGTACCAAACATAACAATAACAATACCAGAATTATCTCCATATTATGTAGGTTATATGATATACTTTTTTGAAAAGGCATGTTCAGTGTGTGGATACTTAATTGGTGTTAATCCTTTTGACCAACAAGGTGTTGAAAATTATAAAAGTAATATGTTCGCACTTTTAGGTAAGCCTGGATATGAAGATAAAAAAATAGAATTAGAGATGAAATTAGAGGAAATGAATAATGAAAATTTTAGTAGATGCAGATGCATGTCCTGCAAAACAAATCATAGAGAATGTAGCAAAAGAATATGGTAAAGAATTAATTTTTTATTGTGATATAAATCATGTTCTAACGGTAAGTTATGGAGAAGTAAAGTATATGGATAGTGGATTTCAAAGTGTAGATATGAAAATTGTAAATGAAGTAAGTGATATGGATATAGTTGTAACACAGGATTATGGTGTAGCAGCTATGGTTTTAGGCAAGAGAGCTTTTGCTATAAGTCCCAAAGGTCACATATATTCAAATGATAATATAGATAAATTACTATTTGAAAGACATATAAGTGGAAAAGTAAGAAGAGGTGGTGGAAAAACTTCTAATCCAAAGAAAAGAAAAGCAGAAGATGATGAAAGATTATATAAAAACTTAAAAAAATTAGTAGCTAATTCATAGTAGATATTTTAAGAGTGACTTTCAATATTGCATAGGAAAATAACTATTAAACAAGTTGAAATTAATAAAAGCACTAAGGGATAAGCATAGCAAATTGTCCAGTTATGCAGACATCCCTTTTGTTATCATAGAGTTATAAGGGGTAATAATTTATAAGGTTTATTTGAAGCATTAAATTTAATATATTAACCTTATATAGCCCTTTTCTATTTTTTGGAATTATAGTATAATAAAATATAATATGTAAAATCTTAATGTTGTATTCAGATAAAGTTTTAAACTCACTGCTATGGGTTTTTATATGCAAATTAAATAAGATAACTTTTCTAAATTTTTAAACAATACTATTTTAGAGGAGAATGTTAAAGTATAAGGGTTGAGGAGGAAAGCTGCTATAATGAACGAAATGAATATTATTACAAACTTAGAAAGTCCTCAAGAAAAAGGCAAAGAAATTACTATTAGAGTAGAAAATCAAATAGAAAAAAACTTAATGTATAAATTTTTAATTGGTAGTGATGGAACTTGGGAAACTATTAAAGATTTTAGTTTAGATAATTATGTTGTTTGGAAACCTATAGTAGATGGAAAATATATAATTATGGTTCAGATAAAAGTTCAAGGCAGCAAAAAATCTTTTGATTATATCTCAAGAACAGACTTTATTATTGGAAAATGTGAAGAAAAACTTATTAAAAATATATACCTAGATAAAGATGATGTAAAAGTAGGGGAAAAAATTACTGTTACAGCAGAAAGTGATTCAGCATCAGTATTATACAGATATTGGATTAAAGATAATTCTAAATGGACTTTAGTTAAGGATTATACGGTAGATAATAGTTTAACATATACTCCTAAATTTCAAGGCGATATGGAATTACTTGTAGAATGTAAAAGTATATATTCAAGTAATTTATTTGATGATTTTAAATCAATAAAATTTCAAGTAAATCCAATATCTAAGCTAGAAATAACCAATTTGAAATGTTTAAATGAAAGTTTATTGCAAGATGAAGAACTTATTTTTGAAGTTGAAGCAAATCAAGATGAAAGTAGAGTTGTTCTATTTAAATTTTTACGTATAGATGAGGAAGGCGAAGTATTTTGTCTACAAGATTATTCAACTAAAAGATTACTTAGTTATAAAGAAGTTAAGCATGGAAATTATAAAATACTATGCCTGGCAAAAGATATGTATTCCCCTAATGAATTTGATGATAGGGCGATTATACATTATAAAGTTTATCCATATGAAACAATAAAATTACTTAGTTTTACAACAGATGTAAGTTCTCCGCAGGTTACAAAGAGTAATATAACCTTAAAAGCAGTTGCAGCTGGAGGAAAAGATTTATTGTATAAATTTGTTATTGACGGAAATGAAAGTAAGACAAGCAAGTTTACTAAGGAAAATAGTTTCTTGTGGCAACCTACTAAATCAGGAAAATATAAGTTAGAAGTATATATTAAAGATAGGTCTTTTAATGAGGAATATGAAATAAATGATAGTATATATTTTGAAATAGAAGAGGATTATTTAGATAATATAAAAATAGAAGAAGTTATACTTGATAGAAAAAGGCAATTGTTGATACATGAACCTATAAATATTAGGGTTATTGCAACAGGTGGAGTTAATTTAAAATATAGTTTTATAGTTAAATTAAATGATAAAATAACAGAAAAAATAGACTATAGTAATGAAAATACTGCTTATTTTGCACCAGAACAAATAGGCCAATATGAAATAGAAGTTAGAATAAAAGATGCTAAATCAAAAAGAGAGTATGATGCTCATTCTATATTTTATGTGGATTGTTATGAATATATTCCAGCAAAAATAGATTATGTCTTAGCTGAAATAAAAGAATTTTATTTAATTGGACAACCTATATTTTTAGAATGTATATGTGAGAATACTTTAAATACGCTAATAAAATATGAAATAAAAATAAATAATCATGAGGTTGAAAAAAGTGATTATATAGAAGAAAAGAAATTTAAATTTACTCCTCGTTGTGAGGGTAAATATGTAGTTGATATTATGGCGAAAAATAAATCTAGTAAAGAAGAATATGACCATAAGAAAACTGTTGTATTTAATGTTTTAGATAGTAAACCAATTACAAACTGTAAAATTTATCAAGAAAAAGAAACATTGCGATGTAATGAAAGTATAAATTTTAAAGTTAATTGTGAAGGTGGAAAAGATAGAATATATGAATTTTATTTAATGGAACAAGGTGAATGGAACTTAATTCAAAGATATAGTAAAAAAGATTATTATACTTTTATACCTTTTAAAAAAGGATTTTATAAGGTGTTAGCATTAGTGAAAAGCAGTAATAAAAAAATTTCTTATGAAGATTATGATTTAATAGAATTTAAAGTTAACGGTTGAAAATAAAAATGATTTTTAACAACAAGGATATTTTAGTGAAAAATTTATTTGATTGATAATTATAGAAGAAACTGGACGACCAGTTTCTTTAATTTTTAATGAAGTAAAATTTATAATAATGAAGAAATACAAGTAGTATGAAAGAAGTTAAGATGTTATAGAAAAAAACTAAAATTAAAAAGTATTTTATAGGAAAAGCTTAATTAAGTTGATAGTATACACGATAATTTAAAGTATAGAGAATGTTTAAATTAAAATTTTTTAAGTTAGTGGGGTGAATAATTTGGCAACGAATGGAGTTGGCGGTGTTCAACAACAAAACATGGATAATATGTTACAAGTGATGATGATGACAAAAATGATGCAGGGTAGTGGAGAAGAAGGTGGTCAAAGCTATAATATGGTATTTGCAAGTCTTTTAAATGCTATGGCAGAAAAAAGTGCAAGAGAAAATAGTTATCAAAATCAAATTAATAATGACTTTACAAATATAACAGAGATGATATTAAGACCAGATTTAGCAATGAATAATATTAATAGTAGCACAACTAGTAATGTAAAGGTAAGTGAGGAGCTTATTAGTGATAATCCAGAAATTGAGAACGCTATAAAAACTGCTTCTAAAAAATATGGAGTAGATGAAAAACTCATAAGAACAATAATAAAAATAGAATCTAACTTTGATCCTAATGTTAAATCTTGGGCTGGTGCTATGGGACTTATGCAATTAATGCCAGAAAATGTTAGTCATTATGGTGTTACAAATCCATATGATATAAGTGAAAATATTGATGCAGGAACTCGACACATAAAAGATTATTTAAATATGTATGATGGGAATCTTAAAATGGCATTGGCAGCATATAACTGTGGACCTGGAACTATGCAAAAAAGAGGGGTAAGTAGCATGTCTGATTTTAATAATTTGCCATTAGAAACTCAAAATTACATAAATAAAGTTGGTAAATATTTATAAGTAAATTTTAGACTAATATTTAAAAGTATTAGTCTTTTTTTATTTTAACTATAGTTAAGAATTGAGGAGGAAATTGGAGCTTGGTTAGTTAAGAGTTAAAAGTTAATAATTCAGGTTGAAACTGGACTGACAGTTTCTTTAAATTTAAGGGGGGAAATTCTAGGTTAGGTTTTATAAAACTAACCAAAGCTAAATTTAAGGTTTACAGCCGTAACAAGAAGGACAGGCGTACCAAAGTATATTTTCTATAAGCTATTTTTACAGTGAAATCGAAAGATTATCAATAAAATCTAAAGCAATCAAAGCCGGTCCTTAAGATAGTTAATAGTTAAAAATTAAGAGTTAGTAAATATAATTTGAAATTAGTTATATAAATTGGTAGAATCTAAACTTAGTGATGAATTTTTATAAAAGACTATTTAATTAAAGAATTTAGATTTAAAATTAAGGATAATAATTTATTTTAATTATTCTAGATTATGGTAGAGTTAAATTAAGAGTCAACTTGGAATCATATATAGGAATAATTAAAATTGAAGTTTTAGTACACAATAAAGAAAGGTGATAAGTTTATGGAAAGATTAGATAAAATAATAGCAAATTTAGGATATGGAACAAGAAAAGAGGTGAAAATTCTTTGTAAAAAAGGAGAAGTATTAGTTAATGGTGAGCTTGTAAAAGATAGTGGGTTAAAGGTAGATCCAGATAAAGACATTATACAAGTTAGTGGAGAAACTTTAAACTATAGAGAATTTGTATATTTATTAATGAACAAGCCAGATGGTGTTGTTAGTGCTACCTTTGATAATTATGATGAAACAGTTATAGATTTGCTAGATGAAGAATATAAGGCATTTGAACCATTCCCAGTTGGAAGACTTGATAAAGATACTGTAGGATTACTACTTATAACAAATGATGGAGAATTAAATCACAAGCTTATAGCTCCTAAAAATCACGTGGATAAAGTTTATTACGCTGAAATTGATAAGGAAGTAACCGATGAGGATATAAAAAAATTTGAAAATAGAATAACTTTAGATGATGGTTATCTATGTATGCCTGCTAAGTTAAATATATTAGAAGCTGGTGAAGATGGTTCTTGTGTAGAGATTACAATTCAAGAAGGAAAGTTTCATCAAGTAAAAAGGATGTTTGAGGCTGTAGGTAAATCTGTAATTTACTTAAGAAGAATAAGTTTTGGACCATTAAAAATAGATGAAAGTATAGAAGAAGGAGAATATAGAGAATTAACTGAAGAAGAAATAGCTATATTAAAGAACCTTTAAATTGCAAGAAAAATATGTAATAATATGTCATATGAATTAATAAAACATTAACAAAAAATACATAGAAAGAAAATTAATAATGTAATAAACAGTAAAATTTTAAAAAAAATGTGGAAATAAATAAAAAAAGTGATTTTTTCAAATTTTTTTACAAATTTACTTGAATAAAATATTAAAAAAGACTATAATATAATTGCAAAATAAATAAAGAGATATATAGCCCCCTTTTTATTTATTTATAACAGCCCAACCCCAAGGGATGTTATGTATTTATTATATGTCAAATTATTTAATCATATAATTTGAAATAGAAATCTTCTAGTTTAAGCTAGAAGATTTTTATTTTGTAAACAAATACATATTTTATTAACAAAATTTAAAAGTTTAAATTCCAATATTTAAAGATAAAAATACAAAGTATAGGATGAATAAAGAAATATTAAAGATTTTAAGGATATTTGTTGCAAAATAATAATATAAAATGTATTCATAGTAGGTTTTTATGTATAAATTTTACTAGAGAAGTATTTATGAAATAGGTGAGAATACTAGGGTGTTATTTACTTGATAATGCTTAATATAAATAATTAACATATTAATAGATGAAAAGTGTGATAATATAAATAAATGATATTTAAAATATTTTTATACAAAGTGTAATGTTGAATTTAAAATATTTTCGAGCATATCTCATTAATTTAGGTATCCAAGTTTTAGAATAATAACTTTAGAGGTGAAATTGGAGCCTTGTATAGGGAAACAATCTAGAACTTAAATTTATACATCAAATTTTTGTTATCAGTTGAGAAAAATAAGTACAAATATAGTTAGTTAAGAATTAAAAATTATTTATGAAACTGAGCATAAGTTTCTTAAAGTATAAAAATACGTTTAGAATTACTAGAAGCAAAGTGAATAGTAATAAATATAACTGGTCACTATTAACTCTTAACTAAAATAATCTGTTAGTTATTAATAAAATATTAATTTGAGTTTTATCATTTGATAAATAAGTTTAAAATTTAATTTGGAACCCTATAATTTAAAAAGAGAGAATATAAAATTTTTTCTTATATCAATAATTAGGCTGCTTTATGTGTATAATTAATATATAGATAAAATTTTAGCGAAGTAAATATGTAATTTTCTAAATAGATATCATAAATTAAGGAGGTATAAAATGAATATAAGAGAAGTTTTGCTTAGTTTTATGGCAGAAGAAGCATATAAGCCTATGACATCTCAAGAACTTGGAAAAATTTTTGGAATAGGCAAAAGAGAAATAAAAGATTTTCAAAAAATATTAGATAGTATGGAACAAGATGGGCAAATAATAAAAAATGATAAAGATAGATATGGTGTGGTAGATAAAATGGGTATGGAAGTAGGTAAATTTCAAGCACACCAAAGAGGGTTTGGATTTGTAATATTAGATGATGATAGACCAGATGTATTTATACCAGCAGATAATGTTAATACAGCTATGAACGGAGATAGAGTTTTAGTTAAAATACTGAAAAACGAAAATCATGGTAAAAAGTGTGAAGGATTTATAGAGCGTGTAATAGAAAGAAAAAACAAAACTGTTGTAGGTTTATATGAGGACAGTAAAAGTTTTGGTTTTGTTGTTCCAAAAGATAATAAAGTTAATAAGGATATATTTATACCAAAGGCAAAAAGGAATGGAGCTAAAACAGGTCAAATGGTGGTTGTTGAAATAACTAAATGGCCAGAAGATAATAGAAAAGCTGAGGGTATAGTTGTTGAAGTACTAGGTTACAAAGAGGAAAAAGGTGTGGATATATTAACTATAATAAGAAAACACAATCTTCCAGAAGAATTCCCTTATGAAGTAGAACAAGAAGCGGCAGATATAGATGAAAATATACCAGAAAATGAGTATAAAAGAAGAAAAGATTTAAGAGATTTAAAAATGGTTACAATTGATGGGGAAGATGCTAAAGACTTAGATGATGCAGTATCAGTTGAAGTTTTAAGAAATGGAAACTTTAAATTAGGTGTTCATATAGCAGATGTATCTCACTATGTAACTGAAAAATCAAATTTAGATAAAGAAGCATTAAAAAGAGGAAATTCTGTATACTTAATAGATAGGGTTATTCCTATGCTACCTAAAAAACTTTCTAATGGAGTATGTAGTTTGAATCCAAAAGTTGATAGACTAACACTATCTTGTTTTATGGAAATAAATAATGAGGGAAAAGTTGTTGATCATGAAATTTGTGAATCTATAATAAAGACTAATGAGAGAATGACTTATACAGACGTAACAAAAATTTTAAGAGACAATGATAAAGAAACTATAGAAAGATATGATTATCTATATGAAGATTTTAAAAATATGGAAAAGCTTTATGAAATTTTAAGCTCAAGAAGAACTAGAAGAGGTTCTATAGATTTTGAGTTTGACGAAGCTAAGATAATATTAGATGAAAATGGAAAACCTATAGATATAAAGCCTTACGAAAGAGCAGTTTCAAATAGAATAATAGAGGAATTTATGTTAGTTGCTAATGAAACTGTAGCGGAGCACATGTTCTGGCTAAATACTCCTTTTGTATATAGAGTCCATGAAGATCCAGATGAAGAGAAATTAATGAATTTTAATGAATTTGTATATAATTTAGGATATTTCATAAGAAATACATCAGAAGTTCATCCAAGAATGCTTCAAGACATATTAGAGAAAGTTAAAGGCAAAAAGGAAGAACACGTTGTTAGTAGATTATTGCTTCGTTCTATGATGAAAGCCAAATATTCACCAGAGTGTTTAGGTCACTTTGGTCTTGCAGCCAAGTATTATTGTCACTTTACTTCACCAATTAGAAGATATCCAGATTTAATAATTCATAGAATAATAAAGGAATATTTAAATGGTGGAATAAATGATAAGCGAGAGAAAAAATTAAGAAAATCAGTGGAAGTTGCATCTAAACAAGCGTCAGACACAGAAAAAATTGCTATTGATGCAGAAAGAGATGTAGATGATTTAAAGAAAGCTGAGTATATGGGTGGAAAAATTGGTGAGCAGTTTGATGGAATAGTATCATCAGTAACTAACTTTGGAATATTTGTAGAGCTTCCAAATACTGTTGAAGGATTAGTTCACATAACTGACCTAAAGGATGATTATTATGTGTTTGATGATAAAAATCTTCAACTTATAGGTGAGAGAACTAAAAATATTTATAAATTAGGTGATGAAGTTAGGATTGTTTGTTCAAGAGTAAATTTAGATGCTCATGAAATTTTCTTTGAAATTGTAGAGCAAGAAGATGAAGAAGAAAAAAGTGAATAAGTAAAAAATTATTTGAAAAACTGTATATAAATAAAAAAAGTCTTGAAATGGAAAAAATCTATTTTAAGACTTTTTTATGTTCATAAGCAATTAATTAATGACAAAATTTTTAGTTGATAAGTTTATAGATTAGTTATTTAGCTTATTTTATTACATAGGGTTCAAAGCTAACTTTAAAAATTATCCATTCAAAAATTTGTATTCCCATATATGTATATGTAGCGAAATGTAGAAGTTTATAGACTATATTTAAATATATAAATAAAATGATGTAAAAACAACTCGGTTTATGAACCAATTTGATATAAAGAGAATATTATAAACTGAACGAAAGAAAAGCAATCACAAAACTTAGCAGTAAAAATGTTAAGTTATGTTAATCATGTAGCACGGGGGGAGTATAAATGGCCAATAATTTAGTTTTTAATAATGTAGCATCACAGTTGCTAGTTTTAGCAAATGGTGTAGATCCTAATACTCAGCAAACTCATCCAATTCAAGTTGATGCCAATGGTATAATTCAGCTTGGTACAGTAACTATAGATGGTTCAGTAACAGTAGCCAATACAGTAACGGCAGTTATAGATGGAGATGTAACTGTAACAGGAACAGTAAATGTAGGAAATACAGTAACAGCGGTAGTAGATGGAACTGTAGATGTAGCTGGAACAGTAACAGTAGGAAATGCAGTAACAGTGGCAGCCGGAACAGTAACAGTATCAGGTGGAACAGTAACAGTAGCCAATGCAGTAACAGTGGCAGCCGGAACAGTAACAGCAGTTATAGATGGAGATGTAACTGTAACAGGAACAGTAGATGTAGGAAATACAGTAACAGCAGTAGTAGATGGAACAGTAGATGTAGCTGGAACAGTAACAGTAGGAAATGCAATAACAGTGGCAGCAGGAACCGTAACAGTAGCTAATGCAATAACAGTGGCAGCAGGAACCGTAACAGTAGCTAATGCAATAACAGTAGCCAATACAGTAACGGCAGTTATAGATGGAGATGTAACTGTAACAGGAACAGTAGATGTAGGAAATACAGTAACAGCAGTAGTAGATGGAACTGTAGATGTAGCTGGAACAGTAACAGTAGGAAATGCAATAACAGTGGCAGCAGGAACCGTAACAGTAGCTAATGCAATAACAGTAGCCAATACAGTAACGGCAGTTATAGATGGAGATGTAACTGTAACAGGAACAGTAGATGTAGGAAATACAGTAACGGCAGTAGTGGATGGAACTGTAGATGTAGCTGGAACAGTAACAGTAGGAAATGCAATAACAGTGGCAGCAGGAACCGTAACAGTAGCTAATGCAATAACAGTAGCCAATACAGTAACGGCAGTTATAGATGGAGATGTAACTGTAACAGGAACAGTAAATGTAGGAAATACAGTAACGGCAGTAGTGGATGGAACAGTAGATGTAGCTGGAACAGTAACAGTAGGAAATGCAGTAACAGTGGCAGCCGGAACAGTAACAGTATCAGGTGGAACAGTAACAGTAGCCAATGCTATAACAGTAGCAGCCGGAACAGTAACAGTAAGTGGATATTATACAACTTATACTACTAGCAATATAACAGGAACTGGAACAGGTGTCGTATTAACTGAAACTGTAAACAGTCTTACTGAATATGCATATTATATTGAGAATGGTGCTACAAACACTGCTTATATAGGAATTCAATTAGCACCAACAGTTGGTGGAGTATATGTTACAGATTCGGTAGCAGGAACAGTAACAGTAGGACCATCAGGATCTGCAATAGTTGTACCATCTAAATATGCTAATAATGCTAGATTAAGTTATTCAGGAACAGATTTATCAGTAACTGTTTCCTTTGTTGGAAGAGCATAGTGTTTTAAAGGCATAATTTAAATAATATGTTTGCGTGTAGTTTTAAGCTACACGCTCCTTAAAGGTGGGGATATGAAAAATGAAAAGAGAAAAAACTGTTAGTGTTTGTATGATAGTGAAGAATGAAGAGCGGTTTTTAGGAAAATGTCTTGAAAGTGTTAAGGATTTAGTAGATGAAATTATAGTAGTAGATACTGGTTCAAAAGATAAAACTGTAGAAATTGCAAAAAGCTTTGGTGCAAAAGTTTATTATTATAAGTGGGATAATAGTTTTGCTAATGCTAGAAATTTTTCATTGTCTAAAGCAACAAAAGATTGGATTTTAATACTTGACGGTGATGATGAATTTGAAAGAAAAGATGGTGAATTATTTACAGAGATAGTTAATAGTTCAGAAAATGATGGGCATTTCTTTAAAACTTTAAGTTTAAACTCAGAAGCAGATTTAAAAAATTATACTTGTAATTTAAATTTAAGACTTATAAGAAATACAGGGGAATATGAATATGTAGGTGCAATACATGAACAGATAACTAATAAAGTAAAACCTATGGATTATGGAAGATTTCCATTAGAGGAGGTTAGAATATATCATAGGGGATATATAGCTTCAGTTGTACAGGAGCAAAATAAACGAGAACGTAATATGACTATAATAAGAGAAGAACTTAAAAAGGATCCATTTAATGGATTTGTTAATTTTAACATGGGAAATGAATATTTTGCATTAGGTAATATAGAAAAGGCTTTGGAACATTTTAATACTGGGTATAAAGCTATGGATCCTTCTCAAGGATATGGGAATAAATTGATATTAAGAAGGATTTTAGCGTTAATTACTTTAAAAAGATATAATTTAGCATTAGAAGCAATAGAAGAAGGTATAAAACTTTTTCCTGATTTTACAGAACTTATATATTATAAAGCTGAAGTTTATGAAAAACAGAAAAAATATACTATGGCAATAAAAACTTATGAAAAAGCTATTGAGCAAGGAGAATCACCTATATATCTAACATTTTTAAATGGTTGTGCCACATTTAGAGCTTACTATAATATTGCAGAAATATATTATAGTTTAGGTGATTATGAAGAAGCTATAATAAATTATAAAAAAGCTATTTTATGTGATAAATCTTTTTGGCCAGAATATACTGGTTTAGCAAAATCATATTTTAAGTTATTAAAGGATGAAAAAGAAACAGTAGATAAGTTGAAAGTGTATTTTAATTTAGATGATAATGGTGAGGTTATAATTTTATCTTTGATACTACTTGAGGCTGAACTTTATAATGGGGTAATAGAAATTTTAAGTGGTAGAGTTAATAAAATTGGTACAGACCAAGCTGTATATTCTTTAGCTAAATCATTATTTAATACTAAAGAATATATTAAAGCTTATTATCAATTTATAAGGCTTCCGAAAGAATCTCCATACTATGAGATTGGTATTATATATATCATAATTATAAAAATATTAACTAATAAAGAGATATATGAAGAAGATTTCAATAAAATAACTAATGATGTTAAAAGAAAATCTATAATGCTTATAAATTCAATAGCTAAAAATGAAGAAATAACAATAGATGATTTACCAGAAGAGTATTTAAGTGAAATAATTAATATATTGGACATAATATTATCAACTAATAATTTTCAGTTATTTGAAAAAATGCTTAATAGTTTAAACTATATAAACTCCAATAAGGTATTATTAGAATTAGCTAAGCTATACCATAGATATGGATACAACTCACTTGCAGTACAAGAAATTACAAGATCTTTTAAAGAATTTGAAGTTATAGATGAAGTAACATTAGATATTTTTTACAAAAATTTATTCATATAAATTTTAAATTTAAATAAGGAATTTAATCTTATTAAATTCCTTATTTAATAAAATATTAGGGGTGTTGATATGGATAAAAATAATTTTTTAAAATTAAAAATTCCATGTGGTTTAGCAATAGTTAAAATAGAATGTTTTTTTAAAACAGTATTTTATGAAGTATTATTGTTGTTGGAAGGATATGAATGTATAATTACTCCAAATATAAAAGTTGCATTTGCACAACAGACAAGTATTTTTATAACAAATGAAAGTGATACTTGCCAAGAATTTTTTGTTTATGTTAGTCCTGATGGGGAAAACTATATAATAAATGAACCTGTTATTTCTGTTCACCCAAATGAAACAGAAATTGTTGTTCCAAGGTACTACTCTAAATATATAAGAATTCAAGGAAAAAGTGATGGAGATATAAAGTTTAGAATTCATATTCAACAACAGATAATTGGTTAGTATGATATAAAATTACAATTAGTTACTTTATTTATTAATTGTATTTAGAATTTATTAAATTAGTAGAAATGTAAAATAATCTATGATACCATAAAATAATAAAGAGTCGTAAATTTTTATAACAGTTGAGAGTAGGTGTTTATATGGCTAAAAGAGTAGGGACTAAAACCTTAGTAGAAAATAGAAAAGCTAGACATGACTATTTTGTTGAAGAAGGTATGGAAGCTGGAATTGTTCTTGTTGGTACAGAGGTGAAATCTATAAGGGCTGGAAAAGCAAATATAAAAGAAAGCTATGCTGAAATTAGAAACGGAGAAGTTTTTATAGTTGGAATGCATATAAGTCCGTATGAGCAAGGTAATATATTTAATGTTGACCCACTTAGAGAGAAAAAGCTGTTACTTCATAAAGAGCAAATAAGAAGACTTATAGGGTTACTTCAACAAGAAGGGCATACTTTAATTCCATTGGCACTGTATTTAAAAGATGGAAAAGTTAAAGTCAATTTAGGAATTTGTAAAGGTAAAAAGAGCTATGACAAGAGAGATTCTATGCTTGAAAAGGCTCACAAACGAGAAATTGATAGACAATTAAAAGAAAGATCGAGGTACTAGAAATAGATATGTCACACTTACAATATAATCAATCATTGTAGGTGACATATCTATTTTTTGTAAAATAAGTTTTTATTTTATGTGAATTAATAAGAAAAATATATCTTTATCGCCCCAACCTAGATCAAAAGGAACATGATATCTATCTACAGTATGTGAATTTATGAGAGGATAGCCTTTACTATCAAAACCTGTAACTATAGCATTATGATCTATATCATTTTTTTTAGAGTATGCAATTACATCTCCAAGTTCTAAAGAATCAATGTATTTTTTGCCAGTAGATTCATTAAGTTTTAAACATTCTTCAAATGCCCCCTTTTTTATTAATGAACCTTTACCACTATATAAGAGATAATTTTTAAAAGCATCTGCATTAACCCATGCAGGTGAATAATCTTTGTGAGTATGAGTTTTATTAGTAGTATACCAAGTATAATCTTGAGATAAATTACCACCTTCTATGTCGCCTAGACATTGAGATATAAAGTTAGTACAATTTCCTCCTGAACCAGTAAAATTAATATATTTTTTATTGTACTTTTCAGGGTTATTGCTCAAAGAAGGAACTCCACAGTATTTGTCGGAATATTCTACAGCTTTAAATTTATTATAATTTTTAGAAGAACTATTTGTATTAATATCATCATTATTTCTTATGTTTTCAAAGTTGAAAACTTTATCTTTAGGATTATCTAATGTTGTACCTTCGTAGCAACCGTCATATGATTTTAATGCATCTTCAAAACAATCTAAATACCACTCTTTAGAAATAATATAATTATTATTTGATTTTTTTAAGTTCATCATATGAAACAAATTTACTCCAAATAAGTTTTCAGTTAAATTTATATCATCTTCATAAACATATTTGAAAATCCATTCTTCATCAACTCTAAAATCACAAGAGTCACTATTACAATTTAAATTTTTAAAATGACAATTTGATTGTATATCTGTAAATTTTATTCCACGTTCACCTGCCCAATCTCTAAGATATTTTATTCTACGTATCTCATGGTCAAGAGCATATTTACCATTATTTGATGATGTATCATAATTGTTTTTAACCAAACTTATGTCACCATCTAGTATGGAATTATTTCTATTTTTAAAGTGTGTTTCTATATAGCTTTTTATATCGTCATTAGAATCTAAAAGGGAATGAGCATAACAGGTACTACTTGAAAATATGTAGATTAAAAATACTATAAAGACTACATATGAAAATTTATTTTTAAATTTAAAATTCATAAATAAAAATCTCCTTTTATTTAAGGCATAATCAAGTAAAGAATAAGACAATATTGCTATTAAATATGTTTTCAATCTTTTATTGGGAATTTTTTTAATATGCCTAATTTATTATCATCAATAAAATTTGTATGTGGTTTCATTATAGTATTTGAAAGAAGTAAAGAATTTATTATTATTTATAAAAATTTAATAGTCTAAATAAAAAAAGAGACTAATTAAAAAATTAATCTCTTTTTTATTTTAAATATGTACTAAAAGCATTATCTATTTAAGTTAGGAAGAGTTTTAAGAAAAAATTCATTGAAGTTATTAACTTCATGAGTTGAAAGATTTGCTGTTATTTTTTCTTCCCATTGTCCGAATATAGTAACTAAATATTCCATCATATTAATAGAGTTTTTGGTAGGATATACTTTAAAGGCTCTGTTATCGTATTCATTAATAAGTTTGTCTACATATCCTAATGTTAAAAGTTTCTTAATAGTTTTTGTGGTAAGTGCTTTATCTACTTTTAAATGAGTGCTAATCTCATTTAAATTACATCCAGGATTATAATATATAAATAAAAGATAATTATATAATCCTGGTGTTAATTTAAAAGGTTTCAATTTTTCTTCACAGTATTTTTGAAAATCTTTATAAAAAATAGATATATTAATACTTAATGTTTTTTCAGGCCATTTTGCTCCAGTTTGTGTAAACATAGTAATTCTCCTTTTACAACAATATTTACGTTGGATTAATTAATATAACAAGTGAATTTTAGTTACACATATTCAATTAAATAATAAATAAAGTTATTTATTATTACTTTATTTCATATGCTTTAAATTTGAATAGTGGTAATAAAAATATAAAGTTTTATAAGTGCAATATGTATAGTGTAAAGTATTTTTCGCATTATACATATAAAAGTTAATGGTATTAATATTAATTCAAGCTTATTTAAAAATAAGAAAAGCAAAAATTAAATTAATATTGTCCATATTCAAGATTATTTTAACATATAGATAAGTGTTTTAATAGATTAAGTTTTAACTTAAGTATATTCAGTTAATTTATTTAAAAAAATAAAAAACTCATATATAAAGTATTAAAAAAAAATTATAACAAACGAAATATAAATAAGGGAATATTTGGAGAGAGAAATAACTATAGTTATAGGTAAACAATTTTTAATTTAAGTTTACTCAATAAACTTAAATTATTAACTTAAAACTTTATTATTTTATAAGTAAACAAGTTTAAAATTTAACTTGGAACCTTTTAAGTAATTTTAAAGATTTGTATTAAAAACTATTTAAAGGTAACGTATACAATTTTTAACAAAAAATGAAGAAATAATGTATAAATTTTATTTGAAAGTTGTTATAATATAGTGAAACAAAAAATATCTATTTTATAGATTAAAATAGATATTAATGATAAACATAAAATGCCATTGAATTTATACATAGTTAAATAAATAAGAAACTACATATATTTTCAATCTTTTAATCTTATTTATTTGCATATGTCTTATTAAAAATTATTATGTAGATATAGATACTTAGTTTAGTACATAAATTAATTAAAGCATGATAGTATAATAAGTACTATTGTTTGAAAGAAGGGGAGAGTTATATGGAGAGAAGTATCTATAGGTTAAATTTGATTATGCTTACATTGTTAACAATAACTTTAAATTTTACTGAATTAGCAAGTTATATTTTAACAGACTCACTAGTTAATATTCAGATGATTAATAAAGTTAGCTTAACCTTTATAGTCAGCATAGCTCTTTTGAAAATATTTACATTTATAGAAATTGAAAAAAAAATTCGTAACAAACAATGGTATAAAAGTTATAGAAAAATATCAATTTTATTTAACACACTACAAATAGTGATTTGGAATTTGATATATATTTTTTTCAATAGGTATTGTTTAGGTCAAATTGAAATAGTTATATACTTATTGCCAACAGTATCAAGTTTAATAGTAATTTTTCATAAGTATCCTCATAAAACAGTAAAAAAGTTTCAGGATATTTTAGAATTACAAAAGATAAATAATATAAAATAAAAAATTTTAATATAGGATATAATATTAAATAAAACTATGCATATAAATTAATAAATAAGTATATGTATAGTTTTATTTTTCTAAACTATATAGATATAATTAGAAAAAATTATGGCAAATCATATCAGTTGACAATAGTGAAATAAAGGATTAAAATAATAATACAATTGAATATATGCAAAAAGCGTTTAAATCTAATTACAACATGGGGGCGTTATGGCTTCGACGGGGGTAAGATGGATTTGAGAAGCGAGTCGAGGGACGCATGTGGCCTCGTTAATAAAATATGCACTAAATGTAAACGCAGAAGATAATTTTGCATTAGCAGCCTAGTTAGCTGCTCGTCCTACCTTTGAGTCCCACGGCTTAGGATAGGGCGTCAAATAGTGGGGAACCGAACTTAGCAAAGCTTTGAGCTATGGACGGAATTTATGAAGCTACTAAAAGGTAAAGCCTGTCTGCAGGCGTTATCTGGAGGGAATGTTAAAATGCAGACTGCACTCGGAGATGCTCAAATTGGTCTACTTTCGGACAGGGGTTCGATTCGTTAAAGAGTTGCCTTTGGAAGTGATTTCAAAGTGAAAACTTGGCTTTATCGGTGAAACCGTAACACGTGACGGTGACGGCAATACCGAGAGGTATGTGAGGAAACTCAACAGCCTTGTATCGACTTATAGGTTCCTAAAGTGCTTGCACTACGGAATACTAGGATAGAAGATATAAACTATACTAAGCTTCTATAATACGCCAAGCCAGTTGGAAAATTTTAACTGGAAGATATAGTCAAGACCATATGATAAGTATGGATGCCGCTGACCCCTCGCCTCCACCATAAAATAAAACCCTATCTTTTGATAGGGTTTTATTTTATGCTTAAAAATTCATTATAAAATTTAAGTTTTAAATCTAACATTTCTTCAGAATATCTACCATTCCTAGGTGTGAGCCTTTTATAATCATCTAAAAGCAGTTGAGCTCTTTTCCTTTTAGTATTAATAATTAAATAAGGATAAATTTCTTCTATAAAAATTAAGGCATCATTATATCGTAGTAAATAAGTATAACAGTCTTTATGTAAATCCTTGTTATAATTTTTCTTTCTTTTTATAGTGCCTTTGCCGAAAGTATCTTTAATCCATTGTAAAAGCTCTAAACTAGTAGAAGCAATACTTACAGCTGGAGAAGGTAATTGATTCTTATGAAATTTTTCTAATAAAATACTTCCTTCGCCATCTATAATTCCAGCAATATAAGATTTTTCTACTTCATTCATTAAAATCACTCCAATAATATAATTACTTAAGTATAGTTTAAACTATTTGTATTTTAAAATTCATTATTTTGTATTTGTCAATAAAAATATATTGACAAATATAAATAGTAGGAATATAATAAAAAATAATTTAAAGAACGGAGGAAATATTATGAAAATTACAAGCTGGAATACAACAATAACATCAAAATTTAATAGAGTACTCTTATTAGTAGCCGAATTAATTTAGCAATTGTGTTTATTGATATATAAATTTAGATTTATTACTGTCATAGATGCAATTGCTACACTAG
The DNA here is from genome assembly GCF_018916625.1 of Clostridium senegalense. Taxonomy (NCBI): domain Bacteria; kingdom Bacillati; phylum Bacillota; class Clostridia; order Eubacteriales; family Clostridiaceae; genus Clostridium; species Clostridium senegalense. The sequence goes on along the minus strand of NZ_JAHLNC010000001.1, from coordinate 1,058,788 downwards.
ATGATTGTATCTATGACGGCTAATTTTTATTTTACATAAAGTAAGCCTCATAGAATTATTATGAGGCTATTATTATATTTTTTGATAATTAAAGCCTCATAGATTGATATGGGGCTTTAATTATATCCTAGGTGTAAAAGCTCTATATATAACTATGGGGCTTTTGTTTTATATTATAGCAAAACTTTAGCAATAGACCTAAATAGGCTGTTGACCTAATAGTGATGCGAAATAAATAAATTTAACTTAGGAGGAAATGAAATGCAAGAAAATAGAGAGCAATGGGGAACTAAAATTGGATTTATACTTGCTGCAATTGGATCAGCAGTAGGTTTAGGTAATATATGGAGATTTCCTTATGTAGTATATTCAAATGGAGGAGGAGCATTTTTAATACCTTATTTATGTGCCATATTTACAGCAGGGATACCACTTCTAATATTAGAATATGGAATGGGACACAAGTTTAAAGGTTCAACACCACTTTCTTTAGCAAGAGCAAACAAAAAATTTGAATGGATAGGTTGGTGGCCAATAATTAGCTCATCAGTTATACTATGCTATTACTCAATGATACTAAGTTGGGCTGTTAAATATATGACTATGAGTTTCACTAAAGGTTGGGGTGAGGATTCTAATTCGTTTTTTTATAATGATTTCTTAAATTTATCAAATTCACCGCTTAATTTTGGAGGAATAGTTTGGCCTATATTAATAGGTATTGGGATAATATGGATTATAAATTGGTTTATATGTTATAAAGGAATAAAATCAGGGATAGAAAAAGCTAGCAAGATATTATTACCAGCCCTATTAATAGTAATGATAATAATTGTTATAAGAGGCGTTACTTTAGAAGGTGCAAGTGTTGGGTTAAATACATTATTTACACCAGATTGGAATAAGGTAAAAAATCCTCAAGTTTGGATATCTGCATATGGACAAGTATTTTTTTCATTAAGTATAGGTACCGGTATAATGATGACATATTCAAGTTACTTACCTAAAAAGACTGATATAAATAATAGTGCATTTATGACTGCATTTGCTAACTGTGGATTTGAGTTTTTATCGGCTATAGGAGTATTTTCAATACTTGGTGTAATGGCTACAAGTCAAGGGGTACCTATGGAAGAAGTTGTTACAGATGGAATAGGATTAGCATTTATAGCTTTCCCTAAGGTATTTACAATAATGGGTATATGGGGAAATATATTAGGAGTTTTATTTTTTTCTTGTCTAGTGTTTGCTGGTATAACATCATCAGTTTCTTTAGTAGAAGCAATATCTTCAGCTATAATAGATAAGTTTGGTGGATCACGTAAAAAAGTTGTTACATGCATGTGTTTAATAGGATTTGTTGCAACCATAGTATTTGCAAGTAATGCAGGGTTATATTTACTAGATATTATGGATAATTTTATAAACAATTATGGAATAGTTGTAGTTGGATTATTAGAAGCTTTTGTTATAGGATGGGTAATTAAGCCTAAGGTTATAAGAGAACATACAAATAAAATATCTTATTTTAAAATCGGTAAGTGGTGGGATGTAATTATAAAATATGTAACACCTACTTTATTAACAATAATCTTAGTTCAAAGTATTATAAATGAGTTTAAAAATCCTTATGGAGGTTATGAATTAATATCTTTATTATTGTATGGCTGGGCTATTATAGCTCTTGGAATTATAGGTGGATTATTAATTAGTAAAAAACCTTGGAAGAATAGTAAGTTATAGAATATAAGTAGTAAGGAGATGATGTAAATGACAAGTGTATCAATAGGATTTTTTATATTAGGAGCAATAATTCTTTGGGGCGGGTTTATGGTAACTTTAGCCATAACTATTAAGAATGAGAGAAAAACAAATTAAGTAATATATTAGTTATAACGGATTTCAATAATGTCTTTATAATATATATGTTTACATTCCATCAATAGAATTACAAAATGAGTATGTAAGATTTGTTGAACAAGTGGACAAATAGAATTTGAGTTTTTATATTCTAAGGCATTTAATGTACCTGTTTCTGCAAATTTTATAAACTCTAAATAAATCATAAATAAACCTTTATTCCATTATTGATAAACTAGTGATAGGGCAAAGGTTTATTTATTTTAAGGATATATAATATGAAATTAAAAATTGATAAAGTAACAAAAAATTTAAAGATTATAAAAGATGTGAATTTGAATTTCAAGCCTGGTATATAGCGCTTTTAGGACATAATGGAGTAGAGAAAATAACACTTATGGAATGATGGTAGTAAATCTAAACCATAGAAGAAAAATAAATGCTAAGAGGGTTATGTAAGCATAAGGTGGTGGAAGTAATAGAAGCGTATAATTTAATCAGCTAGGAATGATAAATAAAAAATCAATATATATAAGTATATACGTGAATGTTAAGTTTAGTTGATAGAATTTAAGCTATATTTTGAATACAATAAATATAGGAGGTATGAAAAGTATGATTAGTACGAATTTAAAGAGGTTAAGAAAAAATCACCAATATACACAAGAAGACGTGGCTGAAAAAATTAATGTTTCTAGACAGTCAGTAGCAAAATGGGAAAATGGTGAATCTACACCGGATATAGATAGTTGTGTTAAACTTGCAAAATTGTATAATGTCAAGATAGATGATTTAGTTAATCATTCGGAAGAAGAATCAGGGATTGTAGTACCTCCTAAAGGAAAGCATTTTTTTGGAGCTGCTGTAGTTGGGGAACGTGGTCAGATTGTTATTCCAAAGGAAGCAAGAGAGATATTTAATATAAAAGTAGGAGATAAATTATTGATATTAGGAGATGAGGAAAGAGGAATTGGAATTGTTCATCAACGTGATCTGATAAATTTTGTAGGTAGCATAGGAATAGCAAGGAAGGAAGAATAATTTTAAAGTGAAAATTTATAAAAAGGATGGTTAAAATATGAGTAAAATAGTGTTTTTCAATATTCCAGCACATGGACACACTAATCCTACAATTGAAGTAGTTCGTGAGTTAGTAGATAGAGGAAATGAAGTATTATATTACTCTTTTAATGAATTCAAAGATAAAATCGAAGGCGCTGGAGCAAAATGTATTTGCTGTGATGAGTATCTTCCCAAATTGCACCCTAGTGATGAAAAAAAAATTGGTAAGGATTTCTCGGCACTAATTGAGATGGTTGCAAATACTACTTTAGCTTTAGATGAAAAAATTTGTAGAGAGCTTAAAGTTTTTAATCCAGATTGCATTGTATCAGATTCGTTAAGCTTTTGGGGAAAGCTATTTGCAAAAAAACTTAATATTCCATATGTATGTTCTACAACAACTTTTGCATTTAATGAGAATACAGCAAAGCTGATGAAAAAAGGTTTAAAAGAATTTATAATTATGATTTTAGGTATGAATCGTATTAATAAAAAAATAAAGCTTTTGCAAAATAGTGGATATGATGTTAAGAATATCATTTCCATGATTGCAAATGATAATGATACAAATACTATCGTATATACATCAAAGGAATTTCAACCAATGGTGGAGACTTTTTCTGATAAGTATTCTTTTATAGGACCATCAGTACCTAAGGTGATTGTAGAATCTAAAGAAATGGATAGGAAGTTAATATATATTTCACTTGGCACAATTAATAATAAAAATATTAATTTCTATAAGAACTGTATAAATGCATTTGAAAATTGTGATGTTGATGTAATTATGTCTGTTGGTAATGGTACTAATATTAAAGATTTAGGACATATACCAAATAATTTTAAGGTTAAAAATAATGTTAAGCAGATTATAGTACTTCAAAAAACAGATGTATTTATTAGTCATTGTGGTATGAATAGCGCTAATGAAAGCTTGTATTATGGAGTCCCTATGGTATTATTTCCACAGCATTCAGAACAAAGAATGGTAGCAGAGAGAGTTGCTTACTTAGGTGCAGGAGTTATGTTGAAAAGGAATAAATCTAAATATATTAAAGATGCAGTGATGCAAGTTATAAATAATAATGAATATAAAAAAAATGCAAATAAAATAGCAAGTAGCTTTCAGAATTCAGAAGGTCCCAAAGGAGGGGCTGATGCGATATTAAAGGTTATATATGAGAGCAGTCAAAATTAGTTATAGGTATTGGGTATATTAAAATGGAACTATTTTGAATAACTAATAGTTATAAAATACTAATAATGTAAAAAATCAAATAAAAATCTATAAAGTTTAGGCATAATCAAATGAATAATAAGCTAGTAGTATTACTTATTTACAATGAATACTTAGCAGGTAAAATCCAGAGATAGCCCTACTATGACTAATTTTATTTGCTTGTCTCGTGACAAATATGCTTAGAATCTTTAAATTATTATTTTTTTCATATGCCTTAAGTAAAAAATAGTTTAGATATATGAAGATTTTATATAATCAAAAAAGACCACATAATAAGGTGGTCTTTTAATTTCAAATATATGTTTTTTATATTTCTCGTCTTTCAATTTTAAATTCTATAGCTTCTTCTATTTCTTGAAGCATTCTTTCATTCTTAGGATCTACAAAAAGACATGTATAACCACTTTCACCGGCTCTTCCAGTTCTACCAATACGATGAATATATGATTCAACGCTTTCTGGAATATCATAGTTGTAAATATGAGTTACGCCACTAACATCTAATCCTCTAGATGCAACATCTGTAGCTATTAAATATTGAATATCTGCATTTCTAAAAGCTTTCATTATTCTTTCACGTTTAGATTGAGGTACATCACTATGAAGTTTCTCACAGCGGAAACCATTTTTAGCAAGAGATAATTCAAGATCATCTGCTCTTCTTTTAGTTCTACAGAATATTATTGACATAAAAGGATTATCTTCTTTTAATACAGCACATAGTGAATTTAATTTTTCTCTGTCTGTAGTTTCAACTACATTTTGTTTAATGTTAGTAAGAGTAACCTCTTCTTTTTTTACAGCAACAACTATTGGATCATCCATATATCTATATGCAAGTTTTTTTACAGCAGAATCCATAGTTGCAGAAAAACATAATGTTTGATGTTTTTTAGAACACTCTTTTATGATTTTTTCCACTTCATTTTTAAATCCCATAAATAGCATTTGATCAGCTTCATCTAAAACTAAGGTTTTTAATTTAGAAAGGTCTACAGTTTTCTTATCAAGATGATCTAGAAGTCTACCAGGAGTTGCAATAATTAAATGAGTGTTTCCTTTAAGTTTTTTTAGTTGGGAACCTATGTCTTTTCCGCCATATAGAGCTAATATATTTATATCTTTAGCAGATTTTAATTTCATAGCTTCTTCTGTTATTTGTATTGCAAGTTCTCTTGTAGGAGTTACAATAAGTCCTTGAACTGCATTTAGACTAGGGGATATGTTTTCAAACATTGGTAGTAAAAATGCTAGAGTTTTTCCTGTACCAGTTTGAGCTTCAGCTATAACATCTCTTCCTTCTTTTATGAATGAAATACTTTCTTCTTGGATAGGTGTTGGTTTTGTAATACCAGATTTTTTTAATATATTTATAATATCATCATTAATTCCTAATTCTTTAAAATTCATCACTTCATACCTTTCGTTTATAAGACATGGCAAAACATTTTTAGAGGTCTTAATGTTATTTACATTTTTGACATGTCTAAGTTTTTTATTTATATACCTATAAGTATACAATTTTTAATTTAAATTTATTCACCGAAATTTTTGTTTTAAAATTCATCTTAGAACCATCTATTAATAATATCACAAGCTTATAATTAAGACTAATATTATTTATTAATTAGAAGGTCAATTTTAGTAAATTACTGGTTAAAGTTATAGGGATACAAGCATAGGCGTAAAGCTAAGCCTAAAAATTTCAAATTTATAGGGTTAAAAAGTAATAATGAAAAAATTTAAAATGCTAGTCTGTGAAAATTTCAAAGAAACTCTAAATATATTTTTAATTAATAGCTTATTTAAAATCTTTATTATTACATAATGTAGTAAAAGCTTAAAAAAAAATATTTTTATACATAATTAAGTGTTAAGTTTAGGTGGTTACGAGCTAGCATCACTATTTGGGGTATCCAAATTTTGAAATAAAAAGTTTTAAAAGCAAACTTGGAACCCTATATATTTTTATTGTTTTAAAGGCAAATGAATTTCAAAAATTGTATAATATATTTGAGGATTTGAATTTAAAATCTAAATTTAAATTATTAAATTAATGCATTAAGAAAGACGATAGGAATTTAAACTATTAAGATAAGTAAAGATTAATGAATTTAATATAGGAGAAATATTTAGAGAACTAACTTATAAAACTTCAGAAAATTATGATTAATTTTGCAGACTAAATATGCCAGTAATATTTATTAAAATAGGAGGATGGTATGGATAATATTAAAATTTTACTAGTAGAGGATGATGAAGCTGTTGCATTAGGTATTGAGTATAATTTAGAAAATGATGGTTTAAAAGTAGTAAGAGCTAGAGACATGTCTAGTGCAAAACAGCTATTTAATGAAGAATTTAAACTTATTCTTTTAGATATTGGATTACCGGATGGTAATGGATATGAATTTTGTAAGTATGTAAGAGAAAAGAGTAAAGTACCAATAATATTTTTAACAGCATTAGACGAGGAAGTTAATGTAGTTTTAGGGTTTGATCTTGGTGGAGACGATTATGTTGTGAAACCATTTAGGGTAAAGGAACTTTTATCAAGAATTAAAGCAGTACTTAGAAGGACAAACAATTCTCAAAAAACAAAGCTAATTTCAGGAGATATAGAAGTAAATACATTGAACGCAAAAGTTCATAAAAACAAAAAAGAAATTATTTTAACAGCAGTTGAATATAAGTTGCTTTTATATTTTATGAGTTATCCATATAAGGTTGTTTCTAAGGAAGAAATTCTCCATAGACTGTGGGATATTCAGGGAGATTTTGTGGATGAAAATACACCTGCTGTGTATGTAAGAAGACTTAGGAAAAAGCTTGAGGATGAACCATCAAAACCAACTTATTTAGTGAATCTAAGAGGACTTGGGTACAAGTGGAACAAAAATGTTATAGAGGAGTAAGAGGTAAAATGAAGGGTATGTATAAAGATAACTTTTTAAAGCAATTTAGCTTAATATGGGTTATAGCCATAACAGTTTTAATAATTACATTAAATATCATTATTAATATAAGCTTTGAAAAAATTAAAAAGAATTATATTAATGAAAGTTATTCTTTAATAGGTTTGTTTTCAAATTTTCAAGCTATTGATGAAGATAAAGTCACTGCAATTTTTACACAAGGTGTAAAAAATAAGGATTATGAAAAGGGAAAACAAATTTTGAAGTCTTATGGCTATAAGGAAGACATGGACATCAAATTAATCCCTAATATAAATGAATCCTATGAAAGGTTGAAATTACATATTAATATTTTGTTGCTTATTTTTATGTTGTCATTATATTTAATTATATTCTTTTTTTATAAGAAAATTGTTGTGTATGTTGAAATGCTAAATCAGGGAATAAAAAAAGTAGTTGAAGGGGATTTTTCTTTGAGGTTTTCATTTATGGGAGAAGGAACATTTAGTGTACTAGCACACAATTTTAATCAAATGGCAGAAAGATTGGAAAATGCATTAAAGGATCTTAACAGGGAAAAAGTTTTCTTAAAGGATACTTTAGTAAATATATCTCATCAGCTTAAAACACCAATAACATCTATGAGTTTATTTACCGAAGCATTGACTAATAATTCATCTATAGGTAAAGATGAGGTAGAAAAGATAGGGTGCAAAATGAGAAGTTCAGTATACCGTATGGAATGGCTTATAAAAAAATTATTAAAGCTTGCTAAAATTGAAGGTGGGATAGTGGAATACAATAAAATAAATAATGATTTTAAAGAAACTATAGAAAAAGCTGTAGAGCCATTATTAATAAGTATAGAAGAAAAAGAAATAAATTTAAAGATGAACCTTGAAGAGGGCTCATGTATTCATGATAAAGGATGGACAAGTGAGGCTTTAACCAATATACTTAAAAATTCAATTGAGCATACAAAGCAATATGGTAAAATTTCTATTTGTTATAAAAATAATTCCATTTATCATAAAATTACCATAAGTGATAATGGAGAAGGTATTGAAAAAGAAGATTTACCACATATTTTTGAACGATTTTATAAAGGAAAAGGTAGAAAAGAGACGAAGAAGACAGATTCTATAGGAATAGGCTTAGCACTTTCTAAAAGTATAATAGAAGGTCAAGGAGGATTCCTAGAAGTTGAAAGTATAAAAGAAAAAGGAAGTAAATTTACAGTTACCTTTCTTACTAATTTGTAAGAAAGGTATTTATATTACAGTAAGAATTAAGGAGTATATTGATAAATATAGAGGAAGGTGAGGGGGATAATATGAATAGGTATATAGATATATCTAATAAGTATTTTAGACAAAACAAAAAAAGAAGTATTCTTAATATAATTGCAATAATATTAGCTATTATGTTTATAAGTGGGACAGGTCATATGATTTATTCTTCACAGCAAAATATTATCAATATGCTTAGAGAAGATGGGGATTATCATGTTAATTTTGAATTGAATCAAAAGGAAAAATTTCAAAAGATTAAAGTACATTCAGTGGTTGATAAGGCAACATTTTGTCAAAAGCTTGGGAATGTACAATTAGGGGAAAAAACATTAGTGATTAATGAAATAAATAATGATGGATTTAGTTTGTTAGGGGTACAAGTAAAGGAAGGAAGATTCCCAAAGCAAGCTAATGAAATAATTTTAAATTCAGACTTTAAAGATAAAGAGCATAAAAAGATAGGAGATGAAATAGCTGTTAAACTATATGATGACAGAGACAGAGTTTATACTATTGTAGGTTTTTCACAATCCACTAATAATGCTTTTTTAAAGATATTTAATGGATATGCTGTTAGTAATAATATAGTAATTGATAATGCAATGGTATATTTAAAACTAAAGGAAGTAGGGAAATTAAATAATAAAATAGACAGTTTAGTTAAGGATTTTAATATAAATTCTAATAAAGTTGAAAAAAATGAAGCACTTTTAACTGCGATGGGGGAAGGTAGAAGCAAAAGTGCTATTATAGATTATATTACTTTTTTGATGGTGGCTATTATTGTAATGATTGCAACATTAATTTTTATATACAATTCATTTAATATATCTACTATGGAAAGAATGAAAGAATATGGACTGATAAAGGCCATAGGTGGAACTAATAAACAGATAAAAAAAATTATTTTTAAGGAAGTTCTTATAATTGGGTTAATAGCTATACCAATAGGAATACTTTTAGGAATGGCAGTAGGGCCATTATTATTTAGAACATTTAATAATTTGATTTTAAATAAAGAAGTTGATATAAAAACTTATTATTCTATATATAGTATTGTGGGAACAGTAGTAATTACTATTATTACATTATATTTATCAATAATTTCTATAGTAAGAAAGGTAAAAGAAATATCACCATTAGATTGTTTTACTAATAGAAATTATGAGGTTAAGAAATTAAGTCCACAAAAATTTGATTTCACTAGTAAGCTTTTCAGTATTGAGGGAATTATTGCAAATAGAAATATAAGAGCTAATAAAGGAAGATTTAGAACAACAGTAGTTTCAATTGTAATTTCAATAACGCTTTTTATTACATTTAGTAGCTTAGTTTGTAACATAGAAAAGTTACCTTACAAAGCATTACCGATGGACAAACATATGTGTTTGTATAATCATTATTTCACTAATATATATAATGAGCAAAACAGTAAAGAAATAATAACAAACAATAGTGAACAAATAAAATTACTTGTAGATAATGCTAAAAAAGTTGATGGTGTAAAAGATATATATAAAATATATCAGGGCGTAAAATCTTATACTTTTATACCTGAAAATAAAGCAATGATAAAGGGGGATTCAATAAGTATTAATGGTGAAAAATATACTAATATGAAATCTGAAATAATACCAATTGATTTAAACACTATTGATCAGATTTCACCATATCTTTTAAATACATTCAATAATAAAGAAAAAATGAAAAAAGAAAAAGGTGTTTATATAACTCAAATAGGTTATGAGCAAGATAGGGAAAACCTAGGTGATGTGAGATACAAGAAGAAGGATATTGCAAACTTAAAGGTAGGAGATGAAATACTAATTGACACATCCAATTTAATATATACTAATAAATTTAAAAGTAATGATAATACAGTAAAATCAGCTATGAAGGTGAAAATTTTGGGTATAGTTAGGGTGATTCTCTTTGATAAGGATAGTATTGAAGATATGTATCCAACAATATATATGCCTACGAAGCTTTATAATGATTTAATTGAAAAGAAATATATGAATTTATCTAAAAATAATGAAAATGATGTTAATAAAAAAATGGAATTAGATAAATTACAGTCTGCACAAGTTAAAGGCATGGTTGTAAGTTACAAGGAGAATTTAGGTAATAAGAAAAGAGTAAATATTGGAAAAGAACTATCACAGCAATGGAATAAATATATTGATAATAATAATGAAAAATTTGAAAGAAGTACAATTTTTACTGATGAAAGTGATAAATATATTAATTTTGGTAAGCTCTTTTATTTTAGCGTTATAGCATTTATAACTATTATAAGTATGGCAAATGTATTTAATATAGTAAATACTAATGTAACTTTAAGAAGTAAAGAATTATCACTTTTGAGTGTGGTTGGTGCTTCTAGAAAGAGTATAAAGAAAATAATGTATTTAGAAGGAATGTTATATTCAATTATAGGAATAATATATGGAACTATTATTGGTGGAATAAATTCTATACTAATAAGTGCAATGTTTAGAATGGGGCATGATATAGCATATGTGTATCCTTATAAGGAAACTTTAATAAGTATAGTGTTTTTCATAGTGGTTGGAATAGTAGCAATATATTTTCCATTAAAAAAAATCAAAAAGGAAAATTTATTGCAATATAATGAGAATTAAATTGGGGGGGAGCTTAATGTTAATAATAAAAAATCTTTGTAGAACATATGGAAATGAAGAAACAAAGGTAGATGCTCTAAAAAATATAAATATAACTATTAATCAGGGGGAATTTGTAGCTATAGTAGGGGCTAGTGGTTCAGGAAAAAGTACTCTTCTTCATGCTATGGCTGGACTTGATAAGCCCACAGAAGGTAATGTAATTATTGATAATGAGGATATATATACTCTAGATGAAGATAATCGCGCAGTTTTTAGAAGAAGAAAAATAGGATTTGTGTTTCAGTCATTTAATTTAATTCCAGTGTTAAACTTAGAGGAAAACATACAGTTACCTGTATTACTAGATCATCAAAAAATAGATAAAGATTATCTAAATGAATTGTTAGAATTATTAGGGTTAAAAGATAGAAAAGGTCATCTTCCATCGCAGTTATCTGGAGGACAACAACAGAGAGCAGCTATAGCTAGGGCATTAATATACAAGCCCTCAATTATATTTGCAGATGAACCTACAGGAAATCTTGATATAAACAATTCAAAGGAAGTAATGGATTTACTTAAAGTATCGTCTAAAAAATATAAACAAACACTAGTGGTTGTAACTCATAATTTAGAAATAGCTTCAAGAGCAGATAGGATAATTACTCTTTCAGATGGAGAAATTAGGTGATACACCTTAGAAACTTGTAATAAATGCATAAGTTAAAAATTCATCTTAGGATATAGTAAAAGTCAAGAGAAACATATAGTAAATTGCTAGGGGACAATATTATATTTGTTTTTATGTAAATTATTGAAAGTAATGGATGTTAGAGTTAATATATGTATAAGATGTTTAAAGTTAAGATAAATGGGAGGTTTTCATGAAAATTTATAAAGAAATGAACAATGAATCAATTGTACAGTATATTAAAGAACTTGAAATTTTTCCTAAGAATCATAAACTTATTAGTGAAGAAATTGGAGATGGAAATTTAAATTATGTTTTTAGAGTAAAGGATGTAAATACGAATAAGACAATTATAGTTAAACAGGCATTGCCTTATCTAAAAATAGCAGGAGATGGATGGAAATTAACATTGGATAGGAACAGAATTGAAGCAGAAGCTATGAAGTGTCAAAATTCTGTGTGCCCTGGATATGTTCCTAAAGTATATCATCATGATGATATATATGCATTAACTGTTATGGAAGACTTAGGGGATATGAACATTTTAAGAAAAGGACTTATGAATATGAAAAAATATAATAACTTTCCAAAACAAATAGGTAAGTTTATGGCTAGAAATTTATTTTTAACATCTGATTTTGGAATGGGACCTATAGAAAAGAAGAATAATATGACAAAATTTATAAACCCTGAGCTTTGTGATATAACTGAAAGGTTAGTATTAACTAATCCGTATATGAATGCAGATGACAATGTAATCAATGAAAATATTAAAGAATTTGTTGAAAGTGAAATATGGAATTCAAAAGAACTTAGGTTAGAAACAGCTAAGTTAAAAACAATATTTTTGACTAAAGCAGAAGCATTACTTCATGGGGATTTGCATACTGGCTCAATTTTTATAGATGATGAGAAGTCGATTATATTTGATGCTGAATTTGCATTTTATGGTCCATATAGCTATGATATAGGATTGTTGTTTGCCAATATAATATTAAATTATATATCTTGGGAAGGAAGAGTGGACAAGTCTAAAAAGGAAATAGAGGATTATAGAAAATATTTACTAGAATTATGTAATGAAATATGGAAAGAATTTTTAGAAAATTTTGATTATTTGTGGAGAAATGAATCTAAGGATATAACGACAGAAATTGAAGGAACTAAAGATGCATATATAAAAAAATTATTACATGAAACTATTGGATTCTGTTCATGTGAGGTTATGAGAAGAATTATAGGAATGGCACATGTTCCAGATTTAGATGAAATAGAAGATTTAAAACTTAGAGCTAAAGCACAAATATTAGGAATTAAAATAGCTAAAAAATTAATACTTAGTAGAAATAAAATTAATGATTTTAGTGAATTTATAAAATGCATAGAAGAGATAAATTTCTAAATAAATAAAAGTATAGTTGCAGATAGAGTTTTACAATTTATATAAAGTAAAAAAAGTAAAATTTAGTTTGGTAAGTATAGTGATTAAAATATTAGGAGGAATTTATATGAAAAAAGAATTATTAGCTATTAAGTGGGATGATGATAAAGATAATATAGTTTTATTAGATCAAACAAAACTTCCAAATTCAATAGAATATATAAGGTATGATTCGGTAGAGGGTGTTTATGATTCAATAAAAACAATGGTAGTTAGAGGGGCACCGGCTATAGGTGTTACTGCTGGTTATGGAATGTATTTTGCAGCAAAAAAAGCAACAGAAGCTTCTTTCAAAGAATTCTACAAGGAAATTGAAAAACAGGGATATTATTTAAATTCAAGTAGACCAACAGCAGTAAACCTTTCATGGGCAGTAAATAGAATGCTTAAAAAAGCAAAAACTTTAAAAAGTTTACCTATTAATGAAATAAAGAAAGCATTAAAAAGTGAAGCAAGGATTATACATGAAGAGGATATAGAAATATGTAAAACTATTGGAGAAAACTTACTTACATTATTAAAAGATGGAATGGGAATATTAACTCACTGTAATGCTGGTCAACTTGCAACTTCAAAATATGGTACAGCAACAGCTCCTATGTATCTTGCAAAGGAAAAAGGATTGAATTTAAAAATATATTCTGATGAAACAAGGCCAAGGCTTCAAGGTTCTACGTTAACAGCATTAGAACTTAATATGGCAGGAATAGATGTGACAACTATTACAGATAATATGGCAGCAGTAGTTATGGCTCAAGGAAAAATAGACGCTGTTATAGTGGGATGCGATAGAATAGCAGCTAATGGAGATACTGCAAATAAAATAGGGACATATGGTGTGTCTATTTTAGCTAAGTATTTTAAAATTCCAATGTATATTGCAGCTCCAACACCAAGTATAGATTTAAATACACCTACAGGTAAAGATATTCCTATAGAAGAAAGAGATCCAAAGGAAGTTAGCTGCAGATTTGGTTTATGGACAGTTCCAAAGGGGGTAAAAGTTTATAATCCTTCATTTGATGTAACAGAACATGAAAATATAACGGCTATTGTAACAGAAAAAGGAATTGTATATCCTCCATTTAAAGAAAACTTAGAAAAATTATTAAAGAAGTAATGGTTGTAAAATACATTGAATAAATTAATGAAGGAGTAGTATTATGCTAGAGGACTTAAAAAAAAGATTAGTAAAAATAGCTAAAGATGCAGATTCACAAGGATTATGCAAACATAAGTCAGGAAATTTTAGTATAAAAGATGAAAAATCAGAGTATATTTTAATAACACCTTCAGCAGTTTCACGGGAAGAATTAAATGAAAATCATATTTGTGTAGTAGATATGGATTTAAATTTAATAGAAGTACATGAAAAAGTTAGCCCAAGTAGTGAATTATTAATGCATATAGAAGTATATAAATGTAGACAAGATGTAAAAGCTATAGTTCACACACATTCAAAATTTGCAACAGCTTTTTCTGTAGTAGGTAAAGAAATTCCACCTATAGTATATGAAATTGTTAATGTTATAGGTGGAGATGGGAGAATAAAGATATCCCCCTATAAAAGGCCAGGTACAATTGAACTTGCTAAAAGTATTATAGGTGTAATTAAGAATAATAATGCATGTTTAATGGCAAATCACGGTGTGCTTACAGTTTCATCTAAAGATATTGAGGATGCGTATTTAAAAGCAGCATATGTGGAGGAAGTTTCAGAAATATACTATAATGCACTTCAAATAAATAGGGGAGAGGAACCAAAATTAATACCTGAACAAGAATTGGGACTTTGGAAATATCCAGATGAAATAAATTATTAAAGTATATACTTTACTATAAAATATAAAAATCCCTAATAAAGTTGTTAGGGATTTTTTTGAGTTTCTATATTTTAACTATAACAACTATAATATGTAATAATTTTTCATATTATAGTTATTAAAGAAAATTTTGAATACATTTTTACGGCTAAATAACGAAAATATTAAAAGAAGTTTAAATAGTTCAAAAAAAAATAAAATAAAGAATAGTTTTATTTTTAACTTAAGTAAATCATTTATTTGATTTTAGAAATTTTCTTATTTATAATTTATAACTGTAAAGCATACACTTGGTAAAAAAACTATTATTAACTAAAATATATTAACTAATTATAGTGTTCCAAAATCTAAGTTTAACTTATACCTTTATTAATTGGAAGAATTTATTAATAACATATTGATACTTAGTGTGAAAAATAAACAACTAAGGAGCAATATGTTAGTTTAAATTTGTATTTTTGTTTTTGCTGTATACTCTTTTAATTTTAGCAATTATTTTTATTAGTTTCTTAATTTAAATTTCATAAATTAATACATATTATCAGTTTAAAAAAGTGTTGGTTTGTCAATAGATAAGGATTTTTCCATATATAAGTTAAACTTTGAATTTGTATATCTATATAGGGTTCCAATTTGACTTTTTAAATTATCCATTCAAAAACTTGGATACCCAAAATAGTGAGACATGCTCCGAATAACTTAGAATTTAACATTACATATTGTAAAAAATATTTTAAGGTTATTGAATAAATTTAAATTGGAGTTTGTTTAGCTATATCAATATAATAAGTAAAATTTAACAAAGGGGGGAAAGTTTTATGGCTATAACAGTTAAAGAAGCCCTAGAACTTAAGATACTAGACGGATTTGAAGTAGTAGCGGGGAAAAATGGTTTGTCTAAAGAAATAAAAAATGTAGCTGTTTGGGATTATGAAAGAGGAGACTTAATAAAGAAAAATTTTAGAGCAGAAGATTTTGCATTAAGCACATTAGTAGCAATAAAAGATGATATAAGTGAACTATATGAGAGTGTAAAAACAATGATTAATATAGGTATTACTTGTTTGGCTATTAAGAATATATATTTTGATTATATTCCAGAGGATGTAATAGAACTTGCAAATAAAAACGATTTTGTCTTAATGTTATTTAGTGAAACATTTACTGAAGATATAATAGTTGAGGTAAATAAAGCTATAACAATAAAGGAAGAATATCAAAATTTAACGCTTCAAATAGATAAAATATTATATGATAACCTAAATGAAGTTACTATAAAAAAACTTGCTTATAATATAAATGTTAATTTTAGAGAAATAAATGTTGTTGCATATTGTAAGAAAAAAAGTAGTAGAATAAGTGGGCTTAGTGAATTTTCGCATAAAGAAATGCAAGATCCTTATAGTAGGGTAATTAATTATAAAGGCGGATATTTAGTCATTAATACATTTAATGACGTAGATAGTGATGATATTGAAAATATTATATTAAGAAGGTTAGAATGGTTAGGTTTTTCACATAAAAAATATATTATAGGGGTAAGTAATTTACATAGTAAACTAACAGATTTAGATAAATCTATACAAGAAAGTTTGTATGCATTTAAGCATTCAAAAACATATAAAAAAGGCGTTTCATTTTTTAGAAAAATAGGATTAAATAGAATCTTCATACCTATTTTGGACAACCCATGGGTGCAGAAATATTATAATGAAGTAATAGATCCTTTAATTAAATATGATAAAAGTAATGATACTGAACTACTAAAAACAGCTATAAAATATATTGAAAATAACGGAGATATAAAGACAACAGCTGAGGAATTATTTCAACATGGTAATACTGTAAGATATAGAATTGATAAAATAAATAAAATAATTAGTGCTCATTGCAAAGATGAACACTTTTATGAAGAACTAGCTGTAGGTGTTAGAATATATACTTTACTTAATAATCCATTGTAAATTTTACAATGGATTATGTTTTTATTTTAAAATATTACAAAACCAATCTAATTAATAATGGTGTATTATATGACTGTAGCAAAAATAGAATTTATAAATTAGGTGTCTTAAACACTGAAAAAAACATTATTTAAATATAAAGGTACATAGAAATTATCAAGTATGACTAATAAGATTTACGGAGGAATAAGTATGAAAAAATTAAAAATTGCTTACACAGAAGAAGCAAGAAACTATTTTGAGACTGCAAGAGAATTAGTTTTAGCACAACAAACAGATTTTACAGATGTTGCAGCAGTAGTATTAACAGATTCAGATATTGAATTAATAAATACAGCTTATGATACTAAATTTGGAACACCAATCTTTGTTGTATTAAAAAACAAAGACAAGCTATCAAGTGAGCTTGCTGAAAAAGTATATCGTGTAATTGATGGAAATGCTTTTGATGCTCAACTTTATACTAGAGTTATTGAAAGTGCAGCAGCGCAATATGAAGAAAAGATATTACCTCCTTTCTTTAAAGCTTTAAGTGAATATGTTGATAGAGGAAACGTTCAATTTGACTGTCCAGGACATCAAGGAGGACAATATTTCCGTAAACATCCAGCTGGTAGATATCTTTATGAGTTTTATGGAGAAAATGTTTTTAGAGCAGATATATGTAATGCAGACGTTGCTTTAGGTGACTTATTAATTCATGAAGGACCAGCAGTTGATGCTGAGCAAAATGCAGCTAGAATTTACAATGCTGATAAAACATATTTTGTAATGAATGGGACTAGTGCATCAAATAATGTTGTTGTAGGATCTTTAGTTTCACCAGGAGACTTAGTGCTATTTGATAGAAATAACCATAAATCAATATACAATTCAGCTTTAGTTCAAAATGGTGCAACACCTGTATATTTAGAAACAGGACGTAACCCATATGGATTTATTGGTGGAATTGATGCTCATTGTTTTGATGAAAAATACATAAGAGCAGAAGTAAATAAAGTTGCTCCACATAAAGCAAATGAAAAGAGACCATTTAGATTAGCAGTAATTCAACTTGGAACATATGACGGAAGTATTTATAATGCAAGACAAGTAGTTGATAAAATAGGACATCTATGTGATTATATTTTATTTGACTCTGCTTGGGTAGGATATGAACAATTTATCCCAATGATGAGAGACTGTTCACCATTATTACTTGAATTAGATGAAAATGATCCAGGAATATTTGTAACACAATCAATACACAAACAACAAGCTGGTTTTTCACAAGCATCACAAATTCATAAAAAAGATAGTCATATAAAAGGACAACGTCGTTATGTTGATCATAAGAGATTTAATAACTCATTTATGCTTTATGCATCAACAAGTCCATTCTATCCTTTATATTCAACTCTAGATGTAAATGCTAGAATGCAAGAAGGGGAGGCTGGAAGACGTTTATGGGCTGATTGTATAAGATTAGGTGTTGAAGCAAGAAAATCAGTTCTAAAAAATTGTTCAATGATAAAACCATTTATACCACCAGTAGTAAACGGAAAGAAATGGGAAGATCATGATGTAGAAGAAATAGCAAATAACATTGATTTCTTTAGATTTGTACCAGGAGAAAAATGGCACTCATTTGAAGGATACGGAGAGAATCAATATTTTGTTGATCCAAATAAATTCATGTTAACAACACCAGGAATTAATGCAGAAACTGGAGAATATGAAGATTTCGGAATACCTGCAACTATACTTGCAAACTATTTAAGAGAAGTAGGAATAATTCCAGAAAAGAATGATTTAAATTCTATATTATTCTTATTAACTCCAGCAGAAACTTCAACTAAAATGCAAAACTTAGTAGCTCAATTTGTGAAATTTGAAAAATTAGTTAATGAAGATGCTCCATTAAGTGAAGTTTTACCAAGCTTATATCATAAAAATATAGATCGTTATAAGGGATATACAATAAGACAATTATGTCAAGAAATGCATGATTTCTATAAAAATAATGATGCTAAAACATATCAAAAAAGATTGTTTAGAGCTGAATATTTACCAAGCAAAGGAATCGTATGTGATAAGAATAAAAATGTAGCATATGACGAAGTAGCAGCTACATCATTACATCCTTCTAAGAATGAAATTAATGGTAGAGTAATGACTGCGCAAGATGCTAAATGGGCTTTAATAAGAAATAATGCTAAATTAGTTCCATTAGAAGATATAGTAGGCGAAATAGCCTTAGAAGGAGCACTTCCATATCCACCAGGAGTATTCTGTGTAGTTCCAGGTGAAGTTTGGAGTGAAACTGCTAAAATATACTTTACAATTTTACAAGACGGAATAAATCAATTCCCAGGATTTGCTCCAGAAATTCAAGGTGTATATCTTGAAGAGCAAAATGATGGTAAAGTTAAAGCATTTGGATATGTATTAGATAATAAATTTATCTAATTCTTGAAATTAGCCTATAGTTAGGCTATGGGCTAATTTTCATTTGAATTTAAGTATACGTATTAAAATAAAAGATGATTAGGGGAAGAATTATGAAAAAAGAAAAAAATAAGATGAGTGTAGTTCAGTTAACAATGATAACTGCAATAAACATGATGGGATCAGGTATAATAATGCTTCCAACTAAACTAGCGGAAGTAGGTACAATGTCTATACTATCATGGGTAGTAACAGGCCTTGGCTCTATGGCATTAGCTTATGCTTTTGCTCAATGTGGAATGTTTAGTAGAAACTCAGGTGGAATGGGTGGATATGCTGAGTATTCACACGGTAAATCAGGAAGCTTTATGGCAAACTATTCATATGGAATATCTTTAGTAATAGCAAATATAGCAATAGCAATTTCGGCAGTTGGGTATGCATCTGTATTACTTGGAGTTGAACTTTCTCCAGTAGCTGTAGGAGTATGGACTATATTTACATTATGGTTAGCCACTGTATTAAACTTTGGTGGTGCAAGTATAACTGGTAAACTTGGTTCATTTACAGTTTGGGGAGTAATAATCCCTGTATTAGTAATTTCTACAGTAGGTTGGTTCTGGTTTAGTGGAGCAGATTATGCAGCTGCTTGGAATCCTAACCATTTCTCATTCTTTGAAGGCGTAGGTAAATCTATTTCAATAACATTATGGGCCTTTTTAGGATTAGAGTCAGCTTCTGCTAATATGGATGCAGTTGATAACCCTAAGAAAAATGTTCCAATAGCTTGTTTAGGGGGAACAATAGGTGCAGCAATTATATATATTATATCTACAAATGTTATAGCTGGTATTGTACCAAATGCAGACTTATTAAATACTAATGCACCATTTGGTTTAGCTTTTTCAACTATGTTTAGTCCAACAATCGGTAAAATTGTAATGGGTATGATGGTAATATCATGTTTTGGTTCATTATTAGGATGGCAATTCACAATTGCTGGTGTATTTAGAACATCTGCAATTCAAGGATATTTCCCTAAAGTATTTGGAAAAGTAACAAAAAATGGAACTCCAATAATGGGAATGGTTATAATTACTATAACTCAATCATTACTTGCATTAATGACAATTAGTCCAACTTTATCAAAACAATTTGATGTGCTTGTTAATTTAGCAGTAGTTACAAATGTTATTCCTTATTTATTATCTATGGGTGCAGTTAATGTAATTTTAAAATCAGAAAATGTACCAAATAGAAAAGTTAAGATTACAACATTTATATCTATAGTTGCTTCAGCATATAGTTTATATGCATTATATTCTTCAGGACTTCAACCTATGTTCTATGGATCAATAGTAACATTTGCAGGTTGGGTATTATATGGTTTTGTTTCATATAGATTCAACTTAGAGAAAGACTTAGAAGTAAAAAACATTCATGCATAAAAATTAAATGTACATAAATACGAGTATTTAAAATCCACGATATTTTATCGTGGATTTTTTTTGTAGAATAAACTTATTTTATTTGAATTTTTATAATGAGTAAAAAATAAAAATAATTTCATGGTAACAAAAATTGGTAAAAATCATACTATAAAATAGATTGCAAAATATTAGATTGTTGTAAAAATGGAGAATTTAGTATGAGACATTTAGAAAGTATTAGTAATAAAAATTTTTATCAAATTCCTATGGAATTTAATAAATATACAAAAAGAAATTTATTAAAATATGCCATGGGAGCTAATTTATATATGAATGCTTTGATGGATTTATATAATAAAACAATCACGGTAAGATTAAAAGATATATGTACTATTACCATTTGTTTTGAAGATGCTATTAAAGAAAGTGAGGTTGGTAGGGGGGAAAGAAATGTATTAGAGTTTTTAGATAAAATATATGATGAATTAATAAGTGGAAAGACAGATGAAAATTCTATTCCTTTAATTTTTATTAGAGTAAGAAACCCTTCCCAATTCATTAGCTTTACATCAAAGTTATCTAAAAATCAATTAGGATTAATTGCAGGATTCACATTCCCTAAGTTTAATAAAGAAAATGCTACCATTTATTTAGAGCATTTAGAAAAAGTAAATAAGAAGTTTCATGAGAAAATTTATGGAATGCCTATTCTTGAGAGTGAAGAAATAATATATAAAGAAAATAGAATGTTAGAAACTATATATTTAAAAGATTTATTAGCTAAGTATAAAGATTTTATATTAAACATTAGAGTAGGAGGAACAGATTTCTCTTCAATATTTGGGTTAAGGCGTAAAGTAAGTAGTAGTGTATATGATATAAATGTTGTCAATGATTGCCTTACTGATATAATTAATATTTTTGGTAGGAGCAAAGATGGATACGTGATATCGGCACCAGTATGGGAGTATTTCTCATCAGATATTAATTCTAATGAAGTTAAAGGATTAATTAGAGAAATAGA
The DNA here is from genome assembly GCF_018916625.1 of Clostridium senegalense. Classification (NCBI taxonomy): domain Bacteria; kingdom Bacillati; phylum Bacillota; class Clostridia; order Eubacteriales; family Clostridiaceae; genus Clostridium; species Clostridium senegalense. The sequence goes on along the minus strand of NZ_JAHLNC010000001.1, from coordinate 1,036,992 downwards.
GCTAGATAAGGAAAATGGATTTTGTGGTAAGACAATAATTCATCCAACGCAAGGTATATATGTAGATATTATGCATGCAGTAGAGTTTGAAGAATATATTGATGCTAAAAACATATTGAAATCTGCAGAGTCAGGAGGAGTGTTCAAAGGTTATAACGGTAATAAGATGAATGAAATTTTGCCTCATTATAATTGGGCAAAAGAAATATGTAATAGAGGGAAAATTTTTGGGGTGTTAAATAAAGATATATCTTTTGATAAGTTGTTTTTAGAAATGGGGGCAATAAAGTGAAGGTTAAAATAAGAGAAAACATATATGGAATGGATATAGATGATTTAATTTCAATAGGAAATAGAATTAATAATAGTAAGAGAAATTTTTTATTCATAAGTAAAGTTTTAGGTAAACATATAGAGGTAAAACCAGATGTTTGCAAAGCTATAGGTTTTTTATTAGCCTCTACTATATATGGAAGAAATGATGGCACAAATACTCTTATAAATTATTTAAAAAACCCAAATAGTTTTGAAAAACAAGTTAAAGAGGCGATGAAGTTAACTTACAGGACTAAAGAAAATGTAGCAATTTTAGGGTTTGCAGAAACTGCTACTGGCCTTGGAATGGCAGTAGCAGCATCTATAGAAAACTCTTACTATATTACAACTACAAGAGAAGAATTTAAAGATAAAAAATCCTTATTGAATTTTGAAGAAGAACATTCTCATGCTACTACTCACAAATGTTTTCCAGAAAAGTCATATAAATTAAAAGAAGCAGATAGAATAATTTTAGTTGATGATGAGATTACCACTGGAAAATCTATGATAAATATAATAAGAGAATTAAAAAGAACTACAAATGTTAGAAAATATACTATATTAAGTGTTTTAGATTTAAGAAATTTAGAGTATAGAAATTTGTTAGAGAATTTTATAAAAGAAAATAATATAGAAATAGAAGTTAAGGCTTTAATATCAGCTGATATTAAGATAGAAAACAAAGAGATGTTTTATGATAGTGAGGAAAATCTATTATATGAAAAAGTTTCTATAAATAATCTAAAGGTATTAACAAGAACAGGAGAACATTTAAAATTTACAGGAAAATTTGGAATGGATTTTAACGAAATTCAAAAATCAGAAGAGGAGTGCATTAAGGCAGCATGTAAGATTGAAGAGTTATTGGGAAAGAGTGAAAAAATATTAGTATTAGGGCATGGAGAAAATATTTATATTCCATCAAGAATAGCATCATATATTAAAGGTGATGTGTATTTTAAAAGTACTACGAGAAGTCCTATTTATTGTAATGATAAAAAAGGTTATCCAATTAAGGAGAAAAATATTTTCTACCATAATGGAATTAAATATTATTTATATAATAAATCTGATATAGAAGAAAATTATGATAAAGTAGTTTTAATTACAGAGGATGACTTAGATGTAAAACTTACAAAAAATTTAATTATAGTAAAGCCTTAAAATATAGCTAAAATTAAAGAGGGTAAAATTTAAGATGGAGAAGTTATATTTAATAACAGATTTAGATAGAACTATTATTCATTCAAGAAATAAAGGATTTAAGTGCGTAGAGCATATTGAGGATAGAGAAATAACTTATATGACAGAAATTAGTTACAATAAACTTCAAGAACTATTAAAATTGGAAAATTTCATATTTGTACCTTGTACAATGAGGAGTATTGAACAAATATTAAGAGTTAATTTTATAAAAGAATATAGTCCTAAAATAATAATATGTACAAATGGGGCACAAATATATATAAATGGTAATTTAGATTTAGAATGGGATAAACATATGAGAAGTTTTATAAAGTTATATGAGCTTAAAAATAATATACAACATATAGAAAGTTTAAATATTAAATATGAAGATATTATAAATGTAGAAGATTTTTATGTAATTGTAAAATTTGCAAATGATGATAAAGCCTATGATGGATATAAAGTTTTATATAATGAATTTGGAGATGATTTTTCAGTATTTAAAATGGCATCAAAGGTTTTTGTAATGAATAGTGAGATAAACAAAATAAAAGCTGTAGATTATATAATAAAAAAATTTAATATAAATAAATTAGTAACAGCAGGAGATAGTGATGTAGACAGGGAGTTTACAAAGAGAGGGCAGGCCATATTACCTAATCATAGTAGTTTTAGTCATAAAGGAGCTATAGTTACAAAACAAGTGGGAATATATTCAACAGAAGAATTGTTAAATAAAATAGAAGAGTATATCTTATCAATGTGATTTTTAGTTTAACAAATTAGCTTTAATTAATAATTGAATTAAAAATAAAAAATTATATAGACTCTTATGAGTCTATCTCAGGCTGTAGACAAATAAATGGTTTGCAGCCTTATTTATATTTAACATTAAGTAGATAAGAAAAAAGAATGCTGATATAATGTTTTTTAGAATATTTATAAAGGAGTTAGTTATGAAATATTATTTAGCACCAATGGAAGGAATCACAGGATATATATATAGAAATTCTTATGAGAAATTTTTTCATAATATTGATAAGTACTTTACACCTTTTATTGTTCCAAATACAAGTAGAAGTCTTAAAACTAAAGAATTAAGAGACATTTTGCCAGAGAATAATAAAGGAATGAGTATAGTTCCTCAAATACTTACCAACGATTCAGAGGGATTTATTATCACTGCTAGAAAGTTACAACAATTAGGTTATAATGAGATTAATTTAAATTTAGGATGTCCTGCTGGAACGGTTGTGTCAAAAAATAGGGGTTCAGGATTTCTAGCTAAAAGAGAAGAACTTGATAGGTTTCTAGATGAAATATTTAAAATAGATGATATGAAAATTTCTGTAAAAACTAGAATAGGAAAAGATAATCCAGAAGAGTTTTATGATTTAATAAAGATTTATAATAAATATCCTATGGAAGAATTAATTATTCACCCTAGAACACAAAAAGATTTTTATGGAAATAAACCGAATTTAGAGGTATTTAAAGATGCATTATCTTTAAGTAGTAATCCAATATGCTATAATGGAGATATTTTTACTGTTGATGATTGTACTAAACTAATAAAAGATTTTCCACAAGTAAAAACATTGATGTTAGGAAGAGGAGTACTAGCCAATCCAGGATTAATTAATGGGATAAAAAATAATACTAGTATAGATAAAGAAGTATTAAAAGATTTTCATGATGAAATTTTACATAAATATATAGAATTATTTAATGAACATAGAAATGCTCTATTTAGAATGAAAGAACTATGGGGATATATGATTTACATATTTTCTGATAATAAAAAATATGCCAAGAAAATAAAGAAGGCACAAAATTTAAATGATTATAATTATGCTGTTTCAAGTTTATTTAGAGAGCAGGAAATTATAAAAGGCGCTGGATTATTTAATAATTAACATTAAATATGGATAATGTAGATTATTTGTAGTGTTCCTTTTTATTATAAAGGTAAAATTATATAATATAGGAAAGAAATATTTTATGCTTATATATGAAAAAATAATAAAAAACTATGCTAACTTAAAATTTTAGCATAGTTTTTAACTTTATAAACTTTGTTTAAATCCTCTTCCATGAACCTCAGATGTATCTGAAATAGAGATAAAGGCTTTTTCATCTATAGAAGTGACTATATTTTTAAGTTCAGGTAATTGACTTAAAGGTATAATACAATAAAGGATTCTTCTTTGGTCTTTACTATAAGCGCCTTCACCATAAAGATAAGTAACTCCTCTATGTAGATTTTTCATTAAAAAATTTGCTACCAAGTCCTCTTTATTAGTAATAATGAAAACAGATTTTGTTTGATTTAATCCTTTAACTACATTATCAAGGACAAAAGCAGTTGTATACATAGCTATTAACGTATATAAGGCACTAGTTATCCCGAATACAAAAGCACTGATACTAACAATAATTAAATTTATACCAAAAGAAATTTTACCTATGTTTAGAGTGGTGTGCTTTCTTTTAATTAACATAGAAATTATATCAAATCCGCCAGTAGAGCCATGATGTGCGAATATTAGTCCAAAGCCTATTCCATTAAGAACTCCACCATATAAACAGTAAAGCAATGTGTCTGTTATATTCAGAATATTAGATATAGAGCTTGTTAATATTAATGATAAGGATAAAGATAATGTTCCTACCAAAGAATATAGAGTGAATTTTTTATCTAATTTTGTAAAGCTTAAGATAAATAAGGGAATATTTAATAAAAGAATTATGTATCCAGCTTGAATTTTGAATAAGTATTGAAATATAAGAGCTACACCGGTAACACCACCACTTAAAAGTTTAGCATGTATTAAAAACATATTTATTCCGATTGAACTTATAAAACTTCCTAATATAATAAATAATAAATCTATAATGTTAGCTTTGTCTAAAACTTTCGTATCCATATAAATTTTCCTCCTAAGTTGTAAATGTTGTAATAATAATCTAGTAATTCTTCTCGTAAATGTTAAAAATTCTTGAAATTATAAATTTTTAAATATATATTTATAATTAGTTAATTTACATATTATTATGAGTAAAAAATATAATGATTTTTAAATTTTTTATAAAAAACTCAAACCTTTATATAATTTACTAACTAAATATAATTGAAAAATAAAAAAGTAAATTATAAAAAATTTAAAATAGAGGAAAATATAAAATTTATAACATATATTTAGTAAAATTTAAAAAATATTTAATATTATGCATAATATATTAATAAACTACTTATATTTTTATGATAATATATATTATAAAATTTATTTAAATATAAAATTATTGAAGGGAACTTAAGAGGAAAGAGAAATGAAATATCGTGAAAACATTAAAAACTCAAAAAGAATAGTTATAAAAATTGGAACATCAACCTTAACCTATGACAATGGAAACATAAATTTAAGAAGAATTGAAAAGATAGCTATGTCAATATCAGATTTAATAAATAGTGGGAAAGAAGTAATTCTTGTAACATCTGGATCAATAGGAGTAGGTGTAAGCAAGATGAACTTAAAGGAAAGACCTAAAACTATTAGAGAAAAACAGGCAGCAGCATCTGTTGGACAAGTAGCCCTTATGAATATTTATAGTAAATTATTTGGAGAGTATGGATATTCAGTAGGTCAAATACTTTTAACAAGAGATATTATAGAATGCGAAAGAAGTAGAAATAATGTTGTAAATACTTTTGAAACTTTGTTAGAAAGTAGAATAATTCCAATAGTAAATGAAAATGATAGTGTGTCTATAGATGAAATTGAAAATGTATCTAGATTTGGAGATAATGATAATTTAGCAGCAATAGTGTCTACTATTGTAGATGCGAATCTTCTTATAATACTATCAGATATTGATGGATTTTATGATTCTAATCCAAGAACAAATAAAGATGCAAAACTTATAAAGGAAGTAAAATCTATAACTAAAGAAGTACAAAGTTTTGCAGAAGGTGCAGGAAGTAATTTAGGTACAGGTGGTATGGAAACTAAAATACATGCAGCAAAAATTGTAACTGAAAATAGTACCAATATGGTATTAGCAAATGGAAAAGACCCAGGTATACTTATTGATATATTAAATGGGGAAGATGTAGGGACTTTATTTTTAGGAAAAGAAAAATAGACAAAATATAAAGGGAGAAATTCTATATGGAAGAGTTAATTTTAAAAGGTAAAAAAGCAAAAGAAGCTTCATACATATTATCAAATATTTCAACAAATAAAAAAAATGAAGCATTAAATGAAATGTCAAAAGCATTATTAGAAAATATTAGTGAAATAATATCAGCAAATAAAATTGACATAGAAAAGGCAAGAAATAAGGGAACATCAGAAGCAATGCTAGATAGATTGCTTTTAAATGAAGACAGAATTAAAGGAATGAGTAAAGGTTTAAAGCAAGTAGCAGGTCTAGAAGATCCTGTAGGGGAAGTAAGTTCTATAATAACTAGACCAAACGGATTACAAATAGGTAAGAAAAGAGTGCCACTTGGTGTGATAGGAATAATATACGAAGCAAGGCCAAATGTAACTTGTGATGCAGTTGGATTATGTATAAAATCTGGTAATGTAACAATATTAAGAGGTGGTAGTGAGGCTATAAATTCTAATAAAAAAATTATAGAAGTATTAAAAAAAGCATTAGAAAAAACTCAGTTGCCAACAGAATGTATTCAATTGATAGAAGATACAAGCAGAGAAACTGTTAAAAGTATGATGAAATTAAATGAATATATAGATGTGTTAATACCAAGAGGGGGAGCAGGATTAATAAAGTCAGTGGTAGAAAATGCAACAGTGCCAGTAATAGAGACAGGAACAGGAAATTGCCATGTTTATGTTGATGAAAATAGCGACTTGGAAATGGCAAAAGAAATAGTTATAAATGCAAAAACTAGTAGACCAGCAGTTTGTAATGCTGAAGAAAAGTTGCTTGTTCATGAAAATATAGCAAAAGAGTTTATTCCAGTAATAGTGGAAGAATTAAGAAAAAGAAAAGTAGAAGTTAGAGGAGACGAAAAATCTATAGCAGTAGTAAATGATATAATACAATCTAATGAAGATGATTATTATAAAGAGTATCTAGATTATATAATTTGTATAAAGATAGTAAAAAACATAGATGAAGCTATAAGTCACATAAATAAATATGGTTCAGGACATTCTGAAGTTATAGTAACAAATGATTACCAAAATACTCAAAAATTTCATCAACAAGTAGATGCAGCGGCAGTTTATGTAAATGCATCTACTAGATTTACTGATGGAGAGGAATTTGGATTTGGGGCAGAAATAGGCATAAGCACTCAAAAGCTACATGCAAGGGGACCGATGGGGCTTAAAGAACTAACTACTAATAAGTATATAATATTTGGAAATGGTCAAATAAGATAACATTTATAATTAAAATTAAATTGACTTTTCTAACAGTATTGTATTGTGAAAGTAATATTGATATAATAAAATAAGCAAAGTTTATATAGACTTGCTTTGATTGTTATAATTTGATTGTTATAAATTGTAAGTTGATTTTATATTTAAACTAAAAATAACTAATTTCATTCATATCTTAAATATTTTTTAATAGGAGAAGAGAGATATGAAAGAATTTAGTATTAACACAAATGTTTATTTTGGAGAAGGTTCTTTAGATAGACTAAATGAAATTAAAAATAAGAAAGTATTAATTGTATGTGATAAGTTCATGGAAACTTCAGGGACAGCTGCAAAAATACAAGGAAAACTTGATAATTGCGAAGTAGCTATATATAGTGATATTGTACCTGATCCATCTTTAGAGGTTGTTGCTGCTGGTATTCAAAAGTTACAAAGCTGTAATGCACAAGTTCTTATAGCTCTTGGTGGAGGATCATCAATTGACGGAGCTAAGGCTATTAGAGAATATGCAAAAAAAGTTACTGGAGGGGTTTGCTCAATAGAAGAATTCTATGCTATACCTACTACAAGTGGTACAGGCTCAGAAGTAACAGAGTATGCAGTAATTACGAATAAACAAGAAGGATTAAAATACGCTCTTGCAGATAAATCTCTTCTTGCAGATTATGCTATACTTGATCCAGAACTAGTAAAAACTGTACCTAAAGCTATAACTGCTGATACAGGAATGGATGTAATTACACATGCTATAGAGGCGTATGTTGCAAATGATGCTACTGATTTTTCAGATGCACTTGCAGAAAAAGCTTTAACTTTAGCTTTTAGATTTTTACCACAAGCTTATCTTGATGGAAATGATATAGTAGCAAGAGAAAAACTTCATAATGCATCATGTCTAGCAGGTATGGCTTTTAATGCAGCTGGACTTGGTATTACTCATAGTTTAGCCCATGCATTAGGTGGAAAGTTACATATTTCTCATGGAAGAAGTAATGCAATGATACTTCCTCATGTTATTGAATATAATGCTAATTTAAATAAAGATACTTTTAAAGTTGAATATAGTACAGCAGCTAAAAAATATCAAAGACTTGCGAAATTATTAAAACTACATGCACCAAATGTACATATTGGCGTTAATAATTTAATTAGAAGTATTGTAGAACTTCAAAATACATTAATGATTCCAAAAACATTAAAAGAACAAGGTGCGGATATGAATTTAGCTCAAACATTAAAAGAAGAAATTGTTAATGCAGCTCTTAAGGATATTTGTACAACAGCCAATCCTAGAGAAACAACAAGTGAAGAGTTATTAATGGTTTTAGATAAAATTTTTGAATAAAATATCGTTTTTAAACCACTCATTAATGAGTGGTTTTTTTATGTGTTTTGCAAAATATGAGAAATTTAGTTAAAATAAAATATAATTAAAAATAATGATAAAAAATGTATTCAATTTAAGAAAATTAAATTTAGATTTTAAAACATATGTATTTAAACAACTAAAACTATTAACTTTGACTAAAGTAATATGTTAATTATAAGTAAAATTAAATTTGGAATTATATAATGACTTTAGCATATTTTAATAAATAAAAGTTTATTGCGAATCCTTAGCTTTGACGGCAAAATATATAATTAAAACAGACTTTATTTTAAAAATACAAATAAGCATTTATAGGATTCCAAGGCTATTTTAAAAATTATCCATTCCAAAACTTGGATAACTAAATAGTGCTACATGCTCCGAACCACTTACAACTCAACACTTTATCTTGTATAAAAATATTTTAAGATTATTGAATAAATTTGAGCTTGTTTTCCTATAACATACTGAGTATCTTAATTTTTTAATGGATTAAAAGTAAATATACAAATTTAAAATGCCATATATAGGAAACAAATGGAAGGAGTTTCTTCTTTACAGTTGTGTTGAGAATAAGTAATATTATTTATAAGGAGAATGCTATCTTTTTATAATTTCTATTATTTTAAACTATATTTTAAGGTTTGACATTGTCCATTAATTATTTAAAACTATCAAACTATATTTATAATAGATATACATAATTAAGTATTTATAATTCTCATCAAAAGCATATTCTTATCATCAAGAAATCTGTGTATTTAAAAATTCAATTCTATTAAAAATTTTTATTATATGAATTAAGTTTTTAAAACCATAGTCATCCTTATAATTTTTGGTAACATCATAATTTTAAAATTCATCTAAATTACTTATTATTAAAAGAAATTTGTCTTATAGTTATAAGTTTATTAGCTGTGGTAGTTGTATTAAACACATAACAAAAATAGAAAGTTTTAAATAAAGATTATAGAGAAATTACTTAGGTATTTTAATAAATATAAGTTTAGGGCGAATATTTTGAAAATTACAAAGAGTTCTTATCTCTGTTAAATAAATTTAAAATATTAATAAACATTGTAAATATAAAATTAATTTTCTTAAATAATAAGGATTCCTCTATTAATTTGTAATTTGGATTGTTAAATATTATACATTTAGTTGAGGAAATTCTTTTTGATAAAGTTTTCAAAGTCTTAAAGTCTATCAAGTTTAGATTTTAAAAAGGCTAAAAATATTATAAAAAAGGTGGTCTTAGTATGGGAGAAGAATTATATTCAATAGGAAAAGTTGGAGAAATATGTCAAATAACTACTAAAGCATTAAGATATTATGACAAAATGGGAATATTATCTCCAGATAAAGTAGCCAATGAAAGTGGCTATAGATACTATAGCAAGAAAAATTTATTAGCTGTACCTATGATAAAGTATTATAAACAAAGTGGATTTAAACTTGAGGAAATGAGAGAGTTTTTAAAAGGGACAACCTATGACTTCTTTGATAAAAGGTTTAGAAAAAAAATTGATGAATTAGATGAACTTGAAAAAGAGATAAATTTAAAAAAAAGATCAGTTAAAGATTGGCACGATTTAATAGTTGAGGCACAGATGGTAATTGAAAATAATGCTTGTGATGTGGCTGTAAAATACATAGACAGTCGTACTTTAACTTTTTTAAATCAAAGTTTTAAATACGATTATATGGATTCAATAATAAACATAGAATTTAACAATTATATAGATGATATGAATAATGCAGTAACAGGACCTGTAATTATATGTTTCCCATCATTTAAAAATAAAATTAATGGGAAGTGCAATAATATACGAATAATGCAACAGACAATTTTAAAGTGTAAAGAGGAAGTAAGTGTGGAATTTGGTGGATGGATGGCTGTTGCTTGCTATCATATAGGAGCTCATGAAACAATTAATGAAACCTATATGAAAATGCAAGAGTGGGCGAAAAATCATAATTATATATGCTGTGAAGAATCCTATGAAAGATATGTAACAGATTATTGGACAACCAAAAACACAGATAAATTTGTAACAGAAATTTTAATTAAAATTAAGAGAAAAATTTAGTTTTAGTATATTGAAAACGTTGACCCTAGGGGAAGGTATAGAAGGGGATTGAGAGGTATCAAATAAAAATTCATAATATTATTAAATGAAAAAATTTATTTATTTTTAAAATTAAATTGAATTAATGATATATTTATTGTTTTCTACAAAAGAAAATTATGGTTATAGTTATCATGTTAAAAACTGATATAACTGACATTGTGAATGTTTTATAATTGTTTATTAATTTGGAAGTGAAGTTAAATTAATAATATTTTTAATTTTGTCCAAATGTTTTTAATAATTATATATTGACTTTACCCCAAAGGGAAAGGACTATAATTTATTTGAGAATAAAATACTTACAAGGTATGAAATGAAAAGTTGTTTGAGAGTTTAAAAATAAAATGTCCAAAATTATAACAATCACAAAAATATTAATCTATTAAGGTTAAGTTTGAAAGAGTATATATTTTATTAATTATATAAAATTTATTATTTATTGAAAGGAGTTTTATTTTATGTATGAAGTTTCAAAAGCAGTAAATGTAGAAGCAATTGCTGCAAAAAAGAAATTATCAAGTAATTTCTTTAAAAAGGGTGTATCCCTAGCTTTATTTTCAGGACTTGCCTATGGATTATACACTGCATTTCTAACGATGGGTATGACTAAAGGAGTTTGGGGGGACTGGTATGGTGTTAATACAGCAGGCTTATCAGCATTTGTTGTAGCATACTTACTTGCAGCACTTGGTAATGCGATAAATGATACGTGCAGTGCTATTTGGGCTCTTTCATATGCCGTAGTTAAAGGTAAATTTGGCGATTTTTTAAGATGTATTAATACAAGACCGGGACGTGTTATGATAATAGCTGCTCTTATTGGAGGACCAATAGCTGGTACTTCGTATGTTATAGCTCTTCAAATGGCCGGTTCGATAGTTGTTCCAATATCAGCTCTTTGTCCTGCTATTGCTGCTATATTAGGTAAAATTTTATATAAGCAGGAATTAAATAAACGTATGGCTTTTGGTATTGCAGTCTGTGTGTGTGCTAGTTTTTTAATTGGTAGTACAGGCTTTAGTGGCGGTGCTTCAAAAAATACTATAATTGGTATTTTAATAGCAATTATTGCAGCTTTAGGATGGGGATTTGAAGGATGTGTAGCTGGATATGGTACAGCTATGATTGATCCTGAAATTGGAATTTGCATTCGTCAAGTAACATCAGGTATAGCAAATCTATTTATCTTAGTTCCAATCTTTGGAGTAATTGCTGGTGGAATAAATATTTCTGCAGATCTTGCTGTACAAGCATTCACAAGTGGACCTGCAATGATATGGTTTGCTTTAAGTGGTCTTTTATCATTCATGACATTTATGACATGGTATGCTGCAAACAGTAAGTGTGGAGCAGGACTTGGTACTGCATGTAATGGTACATATTCATTCTTTGGACCATTATTCTGTTTATTAGTACTAGGAGTATACGGTGGAATGGACGGATGGTCATTACCTTCAGTTGCTTGGATCGGAGCTGTAATAATGATGTTTGGTATACTTACAATATCTATGAATCCACTTGATTTATTTAGAAGAAAAAAAGAGGAGGTTTAATATAGATGAAACCACTTAACTATGCAATCTTAAAATACTTTACTAAAGTTGAAGAAGCTTGTGCTGATGATGTTATGGATGCATTAAAAGGCGAGTATGGAAATTTTAAGGCGTTTAATAAAAAATCTATAATTAATGCTTTAATGACAGCTGAAGCAAACGGACTTGTTGAAGAAACAAGAATTGATTTAGACAAAAATAAAGAGTTAAGAGTTTATTATCATGCACATGAAGAAGGAGCTGCTACAATTAATAAATTTATTAAAGATTAATTTTTAGCATTAACAAAAGTTAAATGATTTAGAAATCTCTTAAATTTATAGTTAAGTAATTATTTTAGTAATTATTATTGAAAAATTATTCTTAATAAAATACTTTAGAATAAAATTATTAGAAAATTTTTACTATAAAAAATATTATTACTTTTATAAAAAGGTAAGAAATCTAATAAACATATACAACAAACCAAAAATACATATAAACATACAAAATATATACAAGTTGTGTGATTTAGCGGACTAATGTACAAGCTAAAATCAAGAAGGAGGACTTATCAATGAGATATTATGGAAATGAGGCACTAGGTCTTGTAGAAACAATAGGGTTAGTTCCTGCACTTCATGCTGCAGATCAAATGCTTAAAGCAGCAAATGTTGAGCTGATTTCATATGAAAATATTGGATCTACTCTTGTAACAATTATGGTAAAAGGTGATGTTGGAGCAGTGAAATCTGCAGTAGAAGCAGGAGCTAAAGCAGCAGCATCAGTTGGAACTTTAACAGCACACAATGTTATGCCACGTCCTATTAGACCGGTTGGCGATATTGTTTCAGTACACGATATTGATTTATAAGATATAGAAAGGAAATGATATACATATGGCAAGATATGAAGCTTTAGGGCTAGTTGAGACTTTTGGTTTAGTTTTTGCTTTAGAGGCAGCAGATGCAATGTGTAAAGCATCAAATGTTGAACTTGAAGGCTATGCAAATGTTGCATCAGGATATATAACTGTATTAGTTCGTGGAGATGTTGGAGCTTGTAAGGCAGCAGTAGATGCTGGTGTTGCAGCAGTTGAAGCAATGGAAGGTGCAAATCTTTATAGTTCAATGGTTATTCCAAGACCACACCAAGATATTGAAAAAATAATAAAACGTTACGAGCTTGTAAATCTTATAGCTGAGTAAAAGTAAAATTTTTTCTAAGGAGAGGGGGGGAGAAAATGAATATTATAGATAATGATTTACTCTCCATTCAAGAAGCTAGAATTCTTGTTGAAAATGCTTATGAGGCACAAAAAAAATTAGCGACTTTCCCACAAGAAAAACTTGATGAGATAGTTGAACGTATGGCTGAAGAAGTTGAAAAACATTTAAAGGAACTTGCAAAAATGTCTAATGAAGAAACTGAATATGGAAAGTGGGAAGATAAATATATTAAAAATCGCTTTGTATGTAAGTATCTAAAAAATAGACTTAAAGGCATGAATTGTGTTGGGGTAATTAACAAAGATAAAGAAAATAACACAATGGATGTCGGCGTTCCAATGGGGGTTATTATAGCCTTTTGTCCAGCTACAAGTCCTGTTTCTACAACAATATATAAAGCGTTAATTGCAATTAAATCAGGGAATGCAATTATATTCTCGCCTCATCCAAGAGCTAAGAATACAATTTTTAAAGTAGTTGATATTTTAATTCGAGCTGCAGAAGGTGTAGGACTTCCAGAAGGTGCTCTTGCATACTTACATACAGTAATGAAAAGTGGTTCATTAGAACTTATGAATCATAAAAGTGCTTCACTTATAATGAATACTGGTGTTCCAGAAATGCTGGATGAAGCTTATAAATCTGGCAAACCAGTTATATATGGTGGCAATGGTAATGGTCCAGCTTTTATAGAGCGTACTGCTGATATAGAGCAGGCTGTTAAAGATATTATTGTTAGCAAGAACTTTGATTATGGAGTTGTATCTGCTGCAGAGCAATCAATTGTTGTAGATAGTTGTATTGCAAATGAAGTTAAAAATGAGCTTCAAAAAAATGGTGGATATTTTATGACAGAAGAAGAAGCTGAAAGGTTGGGAAAAATATTCTTTTATAAAGATGGAAGTCTTGACCTAGAAATGGTTGGTAAATCACCACAGTTTTTAGCTAAAAAAGCTGGTTTTACTGTTCCAGAAGATGTGAGGGTACTTATTTCTAAACAAAAATTTGTTTCTCAAAGTAACCCTTATTCAAGAGAAAAACTTTGTCCAGTATTAGCTTTTTATATAGAAGATGACTGGATGCATGCTTGTGAAAAATGTATAGAGTTATTGTTGAGTGAACGACATGGACATACACTCGTTATACATTCCAAGGATGAAGAAGTTATTCATCAATTTGCATTGAAGAAACCGGTTGGTAGAGTGCTTGTTAATACTTCAGGAACTTTCGGAAGTATGGGAGCTACTACAAATTTATTTCCTTCAATGACTTTAGGAAGTGGGTCTGCAGGTCAAGGAATGACTTCAGATAATGTTTCACCTATGAATTTGATATATGTACGTAAAATTGGATATGGGGTTCGTAAAGTAGATGAAATTGTTAATACAGTAGAGGTTAAAGAGAATTCTTCATATGCAGTTTTAAATAATAATTCAAATGAAAGTGATAACTTCAAATTATTAGAAAGTGTTTTGAAAAAAATTCTATATGAATTAAAGTAAAAAATATATTTAATATTTAAATAGATTAAAGAATGTGAGGTAATAAAGTGGATATTCGTGAGTTTACAAATAAATTTATGGAAGCTACAAAAAACATGTCTGATGAAGAACGTGCTGGTTTAATGGAAATGTTTAAGAAAGTTTCTAATGATATAACAAAAGAAGAAACAACAACTAATGTTGTATGTGAGAATAATGGTGAAATTCCAGATGGAATGACAGAGCGTTTAGTTAAATTAAAAGAAAACTATTTAAAGCATGTACCATCAATAACAATTCACCGTGCAAGAGCTATAACTAAAATGGTAAAAGAAAACCCTGGAATGCCTAAGGCAATTTTACGTGGTAAGTGTTTTAAATATTGTTGTGAAACTGCACCATTAGTAATTCAAGATCATGAGCTTATAGTTGGAGCACCAAACGGAAAACCTCGTGCTGGAGCATTCTCTCCTGAGATATCTTGGAGATGGCTAGAAGAAGAAATCGATACAATAGGAACAAGACCACAAGATCCATTCTATTTAGCAGAAGAAGATAAAAAAGTATTACGTGAAGAGATATTTCCATTCTGGAATGGAAAATCAGTTGATGAATATTGCGAAAGCCAATACCGTGAAGCAGGTGTATGGGAACTTTCAGGAGAATCCTTTGTTTCAGATTGTTCATATCACGCATTAAATGGAGGAGGAGACTCTAATCCAGGATATGATGTTATATTAATGAAAAAAGGTATGCTTGACATAATAAGAGAAGCAGAAGAAAAATTAGCAGGACTTAGCTACGAAATACCAGAAGATATAGAAAAAATTTACTTCTACAAATCATTAATAGATACTGCAGAAGGGGTTATGATATATGCTAAACGTATGTCAGAGTATGCTGCACAATTAGCTGCAAAAGAAACTAACCCTAAGCGTAAAGCTGAACTTTTAAAAATATCTGAAGTAAATGCAAAAGTTCCAGCTCACAAACCAACTAATTTCTGGGAAGCAATACAAGCGGTTTGGACTATAGAGTCATTACTTGTAGTTGAAGAAAACCAAACAGGTATGTCTATAGGACGTGTTGACCAATATATGTATGAATTCTACAAAAATGATATAGAATCAGGACGTATGAATGATTTTGAAGCATTTGAATTATCAGGTTGTATGCTTATAAAAATGTCTGAAATGATGTGGTTAACAAGCGAAGGTGCATCTAAATTCTTTGCAGGTTACCAACCATTCGTTAACATGTGTTTAGGTGGAGTTACAAGAGAAGGTCGTGATGCTACAAACGAGTTAACATATCTTTTAATGGATGCAGTTCGTCACGTTAAAATATATCAACCAACTTTAGCTTGTCGTATACATAAAGCATCACCACACAAATATCTTAAGAAGATTGTTGAAGTTATTCGTGCAGGTATGGGATTCCCAGCATGTCACTTTGATGATGTTCACATAAAAATGATGTTAGCAAAAGGAGTTTCTATAGAAGATGCAAGAGACTACTGTTTAATGGGATGCGTAGAGCCTCAAAAATCAGGAAGATTGTATCAATGGACTTCTACAGGATATACTCAATGGCCAATATGTATAGAACTTGTTCTTAATCATGGTGTACCACTATGGTATGGCAAGCAAGTATGCCCAGACATGGGAGATTTAAATAACTTCAAAACTTATGAGCAATTTGAAGCAGCTGTTAAAGAGCAAATTAAATATATTACTAAATGGACAAGTGTTGCTACAGTAATTTCTCAACGTGTTCACAGAGATCTTGCACCAAAACCACTTATGTCTATGATGTATGAAGGATGTATGGAAAATGGTAGAGGTGTAGAAGCTGGTGGAGCTATGTACAACTTTGGACCAGGAGTTGTATGGAGTGGTTTAGCTACTTATGCAGATTCTATGGCTGCTATAAAGAAATTAGTATTTGAAGAGAAGAAATATACTTTACAAGAAATGAATGAAGCATTAAAAGCTGATTTTGTTGGATATGAAAGATTAAGAAAAGATTGTTTAGAAGCACCTAAATACGGTAACGATGATGACTATGCAGATTATATTGCTGCTGACTTAATCAACTTTACTGAACAAGAGCATCGTAAATATAAAACATTATATTCAGTGCTTAGCCATGGTACTTTATCAATCTCAAATAATACTCCATTTGGACAAATGACTGGAGCTACTGCAAATGGACGTAGAGCATGGATGCCATTATCAGATGGTATAAGTCCATCACAAGGAGCAGATTATAAAGGACCTACTGCTATAATAAAATCTGTTTCTAAAATGTCTTGTGAAGATATGAACATAGGAATGGTTCATAACTTCAAGTTAATATCTGGTCTTTTAGATACAAAAGAAGGAGAGCAAGGAATAATAACATTATTACGTAGTGCGTGTGCTCTTCAACTTGGAGAAATGCAGTTTAACTACTTAGATAACCAAACTTTAATAGAGGCACAAA
Organism: Clostridium senegalense; assembly: GCF_018916625.1. Classification (NCBI taxonomy): domain Bacteria; kingdom Bacillati; phylum Bacillota; class Clostridia; order Eubacteriales; family Clostridiaceae; genus Clostridium; species Clostridium senegalense. The sequence goes on along the minus strand of NZ_JAHLNC010000001.1, from coordinate 1,019,842 downwards.
AACACCCAGAGCAATATCGTGACTTAATTGTTCGTGTTGCTGGATATAGTGCATTCTTTGTTGAGTTATGTAAAGATGTTCAAGATGAAATAATCAGTAGAACTATGCTTACACATTTCTAATAAACTTAAAGTTTAAAAAAGAAATTAGCTAGATTAAATTTTATAAAGTCTGTAATCTACAGATTTATTCTGTAGATTATAGATTTCAATTAAGACATATATTAAAAATCAAAGTAAATGAAACTGGAGAATGAAGAATATGAATAATGGAAATTTAGGTGTAATTGAACGTAAAGCGACGATTTTTAATATACAAAAATATAATATGTATGATGGAGATGGAATAAGAACTCTAGTATTTTTTCAAGGGTGCCCACTTCGCTGTAAATGGTGTGCAAATCCTGAAGGAATGATAAAAAAACATAGAGTTATGTTTAAAAGTAATTTATGTGTTAACTGTGGAGCTTGCGTTTCTGCTTGCCCTGTTGGAATACATAGTATCTCTAATGAAACTTTAAAGCATGAAGTTAATCGTGATATTGACTGTATCGGATGTGGTAAATGTAAGAGTGCTTGTCTTAAATCTGCAATATCAATAGTTGGAGAAGTAAAAACTATTTCTGAACTTTTAGAAATTGTAGAAGAAGATAGAACTTTTTATGAAATGTCTGGTGGTGGAGTTACATTAGGTGGTGGTGAAGTTTTAATGCAGCCTGAAGCAGCATGTAGTTTACTTATGGCATGTAAGCAAGAAGGCATAAACACTGCAATTGAAACTTGCGGTTATGCAAAACTAGAATCAGTACTTAAGGTTGCTGAGTTCACAGATTTATTCCTATTTGACATTAAACATATTGATTCTGAGAGACACTTTCAGTTAACAGGTGTGAGGAATGAACAGATTTTAGAAAATCTTACAGAACTTCTTCGTCGCAAATATAATGTAAAAATTCGTATGCCTTTATTAAAAGGTGTAAATGATTCTCAAGAAGATATTGAAAAAGTTATGGAACTTTTAGAACCATATAAAGATTATAAGAATTTTAGAGGAGTTGATTTGCTTCCATATCATAAAATGGGGGTAAATAAATACAACCAGCTAGGAATTGAATATCCTATAAAGGATGACCCAAGTTTGAAAAGTGAAGATTTAGATAGAATAGAAGGATGGATTAAAAAATACGATTTACCTGTAGAAGTAATCCGCCATTAATTTAAATAGATAATAAGATGGGAGGTAAGGTTTATGGAAAATTCACTTGATAGAAATATACAGCGTATTATACAAGAGTCAGTTCCAGGAAAACAGATTACCATAGCTCATGTTATTGCATCACCTATGACTGATATATATGACCGTCTAGGGATTGATGAAAAAGGAGCAATAGGTATTTTAACCCTTTCTCCATATGAAAGTGCCATAATTGCAGCAGATGTTGCCACAAAAGTTGCAGATGTTAAAATTGGATTCCTTGATCGTTTTACAGGTTCAGTTGTAATAAATGGAGATGTTCAAAGCGTTGAAACAGCACTTGAGGCAGTGAATAATACGTTAAGGGATATGCTTGGATTTACTCCAGCTATTATTACAAGAACATGAAGAAAAAGCGCATAATGGTAATTGGCCCTTCAGGATGTGGCAAAACTACATTAATTAATGCATTGAATGATTATGAAGGTCCTTTAAGACGAACACAGGATTTGCTTTATGGCAAAAATACCATTGATGTTCCAGGAGCCTATGTAGAAAATTCATGGATGTACAAGCATATAATTGCAACAGCTCAAGATGCATCTCATGTGCTTATGTTGATTGATCAATCTAATTGTACTGAAATGTATTCCCCTGGATTTGCAAAGTGTTTTAGATGTCCAGTAATTGGGGTTATAACAAAATGTGACTTATCATCTGAAAATGAAGAGAAATGTTTGCAACAGTTAAAGGATATAGGTATATCAGAGCCGTATTTTCATATTAGTTTTCCTATGGGAACAGGAATTGATGCTTTAAAGAAGTATTTATTTGAAAAAGGTGAGGAGTAAAGGTCAATGATGAAATTTATTACTGAAGAGTATTTAAGAGATTTATACAGAAAAGAACCTTTTAATACCTACAAGTTACAACAGGGACAGCGCCTTACACCTGGAGCAGCTCAATATTTGTCTGATAAGAGAATAGAAATAAATGATAAAGCTTTAAAAGTAAAGAAAAAAGTTCCTCAAAGCAATCAGAATGAAGACAAACATACTGAAAGCAAGCAGGCTGAAACAGCAAAGCAAGTGAGAAACATTGACCTTAATTTAAAGAGGAAGCTTTATTATAAGTTAAAATCTATAGAGGCAGTATTTCTTGTTACTAGTAGTGAAATATTAAGAGAAGATATTTTTTTAGCACAAAATATTATAAACTTGGGCAAAAAAATATCAAATGTTAGAAATGTTGTGAATGGGAAAGGTACTCTTGAAACTATTAATTGTAAAGAGTGCAGTGGAATGAATTCAGCAAATTTCATAACTGAGTTGGATGATTGTTTTGAAATAACAGAATTTCATATTCAGCTTAAAAAAGGCAATGTAATTTTGAAAATGCACACACTTCGTTGTGCTTTACAGGAGTTACAGTTTGAAATAATTGAGACGTATAACAATGATGATGATGATTTGAAAAATAGAATTATAGAGAATGTTAATTCAATAATTAATTCGCTATCTCAGTTGATTTGTTCGGCAGTAGGAGGAAAAGAATGTCAGAGAAAAGAATAAACTTCGAACGTTGTGATGATTTTGTTAGAAAGTTTGAAGAAGTTATAGAAAAACCAATTGTTAATGAATCTTCGGTTTATTATACAGGAGTAGACTTAGGTACTGCTTGTGTGGTGTTAGCGGTTTTAGACGAAAACTATGAGCCTGTTGCAGGTGCATATAGATATGCAGATGTAGTTCGTGACGGTATGGTTGTTGACTATATTGGGGCAGTAAAAATTGTCAGAGAACTTAAGCAGGAAATCGAAGAAAAATTAAATACTGAGCTTCTTTATGCAGCTGCTGCAATTCCACCTGGAACAGATTCTTTAGATTCTGGAGCAATTAAAAATGTAGTTCAGGCTGCAGGATTTGAATTAACATGTCTTTTAGATGAGCCTACTGCTGCAAATGCTGTACTTAAAATTGAAAATGGTGCCGTTGTAGATATCGGTGGTGGAACAACTGGAATATCAGTTTTAAAAGATGGAAAAGTTGTTTATGTTGTTGATGAACCTACAGGGGGGACTCATTTTTCATTAGTTATTTCAGGGGCATATAAAATGCCATTTAAAGAAGCAGATAAATTTAAAAGAGATAATAAAAATCATAAAGAAATTTTGCCATTACTAAGACCAGTAGTTGAAAAGGTAGCATCAATTATTAATCATAATATTAAGGATTATGATGTTAATGAAATTTCTTTAGTAGGTGGTACTTGCTGTTTGACAGGAATTGAAGAGATTATAGATAAAAAAACTGGAGTATATACTCATAAGCCTAAAAATCCTATGTTTGTTACACCGCTTGGAATAGCATTAAGTTGTACACAAGATATTATTGAATAATAAGGGGAGTGTTTAAAAGTGGATTTTAGAATTATAAAATCACCTTCCAATAGCACTAAAGATATTCTTAAAAGACGAATGAGTGGTAATTGTAAAACAGAGATAGATAGTGTTGATGCAATAGGGCTTGTTCAAGGTAAACTTATTGATATGATTTATGTCGCAGATATTGCTGAGAAAGCTGTTGGCGTTACCGTTGAAGATATAAGGGGTACATGTCCACAACACATGGTTTTACTTGGTATTTTTGGTGACACATCATCAGTTGAAGCTGCAATGAAGGAGATTCAACTGAAAATGAAAGAGGGAAAATAATATGATAATAGCAAGACTTATTGATAATGTATGGGCTACTAGAAAAGCAGATTCACTTAGTGGACTCAAATTTATGCTTGCTGAAGAAATTAGTGGAACCAATGAAGGCCGTAGATTTGTCGTTGTTGACATTATCAGTGCAGGCATTGGGGATAGGGTTATAGTTAGTACTGGATCAGCTGCACGTAGAATGCTAGGTGATGATAATATTCCAGTAGATGCAGTTGTAGTTGGAATAGTTGATAGTGATTGTAATTTAGATTAGAGCACAATCTTTTTTAAAATAATTAAAGGTTTTTAGGATTGGTATATATACTAAGATTATTTGAAAGGATGTGAAAATATGAAAAAATTAATCTGTGCAAAAGATATTGAGGAGTTAATAGTAAGTGGAAAAAAAGCTTTCTATATAGATGGTAGTGAGATAATCACGCCAGCAGCTAAAGAACTTGCAATAAATAATCAAATAGAATTCACTACAGAAGTTTCTAAGCCTAAAGCACAGCAATTAGAAGTAAAAAAAGCTCCAAGTATAGAAGGCATGGACAGTGAGATGTTACTTAACTTTTTTAGAGCTTTAATGGACAAAGGTCTTTTACAAGAATTACTTGAATGCTTAAAGCCAAAGAACCTTTTGTTTGATGCTGAATGTGACTCTAGCGGACTTAAGGTTGTTAGAGGAAATACAGTAAAAATGGATGTATTTGACACTGGAGATTCAAATGTAAGAGCTTACTTTCAAGAGTTAGTAAGTAAAAAAGAATCAAAAATGAGTGCTGGATTTTTAGTTATTGAAAACTCAAAGTTTGATTGGGAGTTAACTTACGAGGAAATTGATTATGTTATAGAGGGAACTTTAACAGTTGAAATCAATGGAAAAACATATACAGCTTATCCTGGAGATGTACTATTCGTACCATCAGGTTCTAAAGTAGTTTGGGGTTCACCGGACAAAGCTAGAGTGTTTTATACAACATATCCAGCAAACTGGGCTGATCTTTTATAGAAGACTAGGAGGATAAACCTATGCAAGCACTTGGTTTTATAGAAACAAGAGGTTTACTTACAGCTATTGAAGCTGCTGATACAATGGCAAAATCGGCAGATGTAAGTATTGTTGAAAAAACTTATGTAGGTGGTGGTCTTGTTACAATTGTAGTTACAGGTGATGTAGGTGCAGTGAAAGCAGCTATAGAGGCTGGTGGAGCAGCTGTTAAAAATATTGATGAAGAATCTTTAATTTCAGAGCACGTAATTCCAAGACCACATGAGGAATTGGAAAGTATAATAGGACCTAACACTTCAAAAGAAATTTTGGAAGTTCCATCATCTAATAAAGAAGATGGTTTAAAAGAAATAGAAAAAACAGAAGAAAAAATCACAGCAAATGTAGAATACACTGAAGAACATGTAGAGAAAGCTGAAAAAGCAGAAGTGCATGAAGATAAACTAGAAGAACAGTTAGAAAAAAATCAAGAGATTTTAGAAACTGATTCAGATAAACTACATAAAATGAGTTTACAAAATTTACATAAAGATGACATAGATAATTTAATAAATAAAGATGGTATAGAAAAAACTATTTTAATGTTATCTAAGCTAAAGGTTGTTAAACTTAGAAATTTAGCTCGTGAATATGATGATTTTGTAATTAGGGGTAGAGCGATTTCAAAAGCTGACAAAAATTTATTAATTACAAAATTTAAAACATATTATGAGAAAAATTAGCTAGAGTGATATTTACGAAAGGAATGAAAGTACCATGGAAAATTTTGATAAGGACTTATATTCAATACAAGAAGCAAGAAATCTTGCTAGACTTGGAAAAATAGCAGCTAATAAAATTGCTGATTACACTGAAGAACAAATTGATAAGATTTTACGTAATATGGTTAGAGTTGCAGAAGAAAATGCTGCTTGTTTAGCACAAATGGCAGTTGAGGACACAGGTTTTGGTAAAGTTGAAGATAAAACTTTCAAAAATCATTTAGCATCTACTATACTATATGATTCAATAAAAGATATGAAAACTATCGGTATAATTGGAGAAGATGAGGTAAACAAAGTTATAGAAGTTGCTGATCCAGTTGGCTTAGTTATGGGAATAGTTCCTTCAACAAACCCAACATCTACTGCAATTTATAAATCAATGATAGCTATAAAATCTCGTAATGCTATAGTGTTTTCACCACACCCATCTGCAGCAAGATGTACAATTAAAGCAGCTCAATTAATGAATGATGCAGCTGTTGAAGCTGGTGCACCAGAAAACATTGTAAGTGTAGTACATACTCCAACAATTGCAGCTACTAACGAATTAATGAAATGCAAAGAAGTTGCTATAATAATAGCTACAGGTGGTCCAGGAATGGTTAAAGCTGCTTATAGTGCAGGAAAACCAGCTCTTGGTGTTGGTGCAGGAAACTCTCCAGCATATATTGAAAAAACAGCTAATATCGAAAAAGCTGTTAGAAATATTATGGCAAGTAAAACTTTCGATAATGGTACAATTTGTGCATCAGAACAATCAATAATATGTGAAGAATGTAACTGCGACGCAGTTGTTGCAGAGTTCAAAAAACAAGGTGGATACTTCATGACTGAAGAAGAAACTAATAAAGTTTGTAAATTATTATTCAAAAACGGACATGCTATGAATGCTAAATTTGTTGGAAGAAGCCCACAAGTTATTGCAACTGCAGCAGGAATATCAATTCCAGAAGGAACAAAAGTACTTATAGGAAAGCAAAACGGAGTAGGCGAAGGAAATCCTTTATCATATGAAAAACTTACAACAGTTTTAGGATGCTATACTGTAAAAGATAGCAAAGAAGCATATGAGTTAAGTTGCGAATTACTTCAAAACGGAATTGGACATACAATGAGTATACATACTGAGGATAGAGCTATTGTTATGAAATTCTCAGGGGTACCAGCATCTCGTATTCTTATAAACACTGGTGGAACACAAGGTGGAACAGGTGCAAGTACAGGACTTAATCCTGCATTTACTTTAGGCTGTGGAACTTGGGGTGGAAGCTCAACATCTGAAAATGTTACTCCAGAGCACTTAATAAATATAAAGAGAGTTACTTATGGTTTAAAAGATTGCGCAACATTAGCATCTAATGATCCAACTTTCAACTGTATAAAAACTGCAGAAAACTGTCATGGTGTTCAAAATCAATTTATTAATATGAGCCCAGCTCAAATTGCAGCAGCAGCAGAAGTTTTAAATAAAGTTAATGATTCAGTTAAAAATACTAATAATTGTACTGAATGTAGTAGCGAAGCTAAGAATGAAAGCGGAAAAAATGAAGAACTTTTAGACTTAGTTAATCAAATAATTGCTACTATGAAGGGGAACAACTAATGGAAAATTATGAAGAATTACTAAAGGTTTTATTAGAAGCTGTAAAGGATAAAGGATCAAATGCTACAATTGGTGGAAATTCATCTGAAATTCCAGTAGGTGTTTCTAATAGACATGCACATCTTTCACAAAAAGATATAAATACTTTATTTGGCGAAGGTTATAACCTTACAAAACTTAAAGATTTATCTCAACCTGGACAATATGCATGCAAGGAAACTATAACAATTTGTGGACCAAAAGGTGCCATTGAAAAGATTAGAATCCTTGGACCAGCAAGAAGTAAGTCTCAAATTGAAGTGCTAATGGGAGACTGCATTAAACTTGGAGCAGCACAATATGTAAGATTGTCTGGAGAATTAAGCAAAACAGCTGGAATTACACTAGTTGGACCAAAAGGTTCTGTTCAGCTAGAAGAAGGTTTAATAGTTGCACAAAGACATATTCATATGACACCTGAAGATGCTAAAAATTTAGGCGTGTGTGATGGAGAGATAGTATCAATAAAATTTGATGATTTAAGAGGCGGAACATATAGCAACGTCGCTATTAGAGCTAATGATACTTCAAAGCTTGAATGCCATCTTGACATAGAAGAAGCTAATGCAATGGGCATTAACTCAAAATCAAAAATAACAATAGTAAAATAAGAAAACCACAAGATTAAAATAAGAGTTTATAATTAAAAAGGTAATATCATTAAAATAAGAGTTTATAATTAAAAATAAAATAAAAAAATAACTATATTTAGGAGGATTTTCAAATGAAATACGATGCATTAGGAATGATAGAAACAAAAGGTTTAGTAGGAGCAATAGAAGCAGCAGACGCTATGGTTAAAGCTGCAAATGTATACTTAATAGGTAAAGAATATGTTGGAGGCGGACTTGTAACTGTTATGGTTAGAGGAGATGTTGGAGCTGTTAAAGCTGCTACAGATGCTGGAGCTGCTGCTGCACAACGTGTTGGAGAATTAACATCAGTTCATGTAATACCTCGTCCACATTCTGAGGTTGAAGTAATTCTTCCAACAGCTAAAGAAGCTACAAAATAGTATTTTAATTAAAATAAAGGAGTTATTGCAAAATTAACTTGTAAAAGTTAATGGAGCAATAGCTCCTTTTTATAAAAATTTAGTTAAATAAAATCAGATTAATTATTTTAGGTTAATAATAGAAAATAAATATTTTATAAAAAGATTTGCATATGAGTTTGTTAGTACAAATATAAGTAGAAATAAAATAGATTTATATTAAATAAAATATAAAACTGTTGACAAATATAAAAATCATATGTAAAATAACGTATTAAATAAAAGAATATTGATTGTAGAGGTCGCGATAGTTATAAGTACCAATAATGAGGTAAGCACAATGATTTATTGGAAAAGGAGTTATCGCCGAAGGATATAACTTATGCTTTAAGGTTATATACCTGGGTATGTATAAAATATATGCATAACTGTCACAAGTTTAAATTGTGTTGAGCTACATTTGAGGAATAAATGGTATATTTATATTGATTTTATGTCCCCTTAAGTGTTACTTAAGGGGTTTTTTATATTTAAAAAGATATACACACCCTGTAGCAAAAGCAAAATACCAAAAATTGGGAGGAAACTATTATGAAATTACAAGGAACTATGTTGGTAAGAGAAAATGAATTGTATATAGGGGGTGTAAGTTGTAAAGAACTTAGAGAAAAATATCAAACACCACTTTACGTATTTGATGAAGAGTTAGTTAGAAATAACTGTAGAGAGTATGTAAAACATTTTAGAGTAAATAAAGAAAATAATAGAGTGGCTTATGCAGGTAAAGCATTTTTACCTATATATATGTGTAAGTTAATAAATGAAGAAGGGTTATATCTTGATGTAGTATCAGGAGGAGAATTATATACAGCATATAAGGCCCAATTCCCTATGGAAAAAATATTATTTCATGGAAATAATAAAACAATAGAAGAAATAAAAATGGGTGTAGAACTAGGAGTTGGAAGATTTGTTGTAGACAACTATTATGAATTAGAATTATTAGAAAAAATTTGTGAAGAAAAAGGTAAAAAGCAAGCTGTTTACTTTAGGATAACTCCTGGAATAGAAGCGCACACACATGAATATATAAAAACTGGACAAATTGACTCTAAGTTCGGATTTACGTTATCAAATGGAGAGTTATATAACGCATTAGAGAAATTGAATAATTATAAAAATATAGAGTTGGTAGGGATACATGCGCATATAGGGTCACAAATATTTGAAGTAGAGCCGTATTTAGATGAAGTTAAAATAATGATGAACTTAGTAAAAGAAATAAAGGAATCCTATAATATAGATATAAAAGAAGTAGATTTAGGTGGAGGGATTGGGGTTTATTATACGGAAGAAGATAAACCGAAAACAATAAAAATATTCTGTGAAGCTATAATAGAAAAAACAGAGGAAGTATGTAAAAAAATTGATATAAAAGTACCTATTTTAATAATAGAACCAGGAAGGTCAATAGTAGCAAATGGGGGAAGTACAATATATACAGTAGGAGCTATGAAACATATAAAAGGTATAAGAACTTATGTAAGTGTAGATGGTGGAATGACAGATAATATAAGACCATCTTTATACCAAGCAGGATATGAATGTGCAATTGCTAACAAAATAGGGGAAAAGAGAAAAAACCAAGTTACAATATCAGGTAAGTGTTGTGAAAGTGGTGATATACTTATAACAGATACTAATATTATGGACATAAAAAGTGGAGATATATTAATAGTTTCATCAACTGGTGCATATGGATATTCAATGGCATCAAACTACAATAAAATAACAAAACCAGCAGTAGTATCAGTACAAAATGGAAAAAGTAAATTAATATGTAAAAGACAAAGCTATGAAGATTTATTTAAATTAGAAGTAGTATAAAAGAAAAAAATTAAAAAATAGAATGTTAAAGTTAAACCCACAATTTTAGAAATTAAAATTGTGGGTTTATAAAAATATAGAAATATAAAAAATTAATTTGTAAGAGCTACAATAGGTTATTTAAAGTTTATTATTAGTTAAGATGTCGAAATAAACAGAAAAAGATATATACAACTATTCGAAATATTAATAGTTAAAACTTATCTATTTTAAATTTAAAAATTTTAGAATAAATATTAATTAAAAATGAATTTTATAAATATTTTATAATTTTACAACAATAAATATTTTCTATAATAATTACTTTAAAAATTACATTTTATGTATTTGAAAACAGTGAAACAAAAAAAATATTTAAAATTATAATATTATATTAAATAAATTATCATTAATAATAAAAAAATTTAATAAAATAAAATTTTTTTTAATAATTATATGAATAAAATTACATTTATTCAATAAAATTATTTTAATATAATTATTTGACATATATATTTTTTTTATATATTATTTTAGTCACAAGAAAAAATATACATGTCAAATAATTTTTTAAAGGAAAGATTTTATGAATATAAAAAAAGATGACAAAGAAATAATAAATAAGATAATACAATTATTTAAACCATATAAGTGGAAAATAATACTAGTTATTACTTGCATAATAATATCATCTGCTTTAAGTTTAATAACTCCGTTTATTAATCAAAAGTTAATAGACGAAGGGTTAGTTATGAAAAATTTTGATATTATTACAAAATATTCTATATATACATTGATGTTAATAATTATTATTCAATGTCTGGGTATAGTTGAAACTAAATATCGTTCTTATATAGAAAATATATTGTCATATAATCTTGAAAAAGAAGCTTTTAAACATACTTTAAAACTTAAAATGGATTTTTTTTGTAGTACAAATTATGCAGAAATAATGAGTAATTTAAGAACTGATATCAATAATATATCTCAAATAGCTAACCAAAGTACATTTTATATTGTTACAAGTATTTTTAGAATTATGGTAGGAATTGTAGGGTTAATAGTTATAGATTGGAGACTAAGTATTTTAGTGATGGTAGTAACCCCAGTAAGGTATTTCCTTGTTAAATATCTTGCTAAGAAAAAAAAGAATATATTTGAAGAAATGATTGAAAATTATGAAAAATATTATCGTTGGTATGGTGATACAATTGGTGGAGTTAAAGAGATAAAAATTTGGGGATTAGAATCATTAAAAACTGGTGAACTTATAAAACAACAAAGAAATATAATAAGACAAAACATAAAAATGGCATATTTGAGTAAAGTTAATGAGATTTCAGAAACCGTATTCACACAGATAATAACTACACTTATATATATTATTGGTGGGTATATGATAATAGGAGAAATGTTTACTATTGGAAAATTAGTTGCATTTATTACATATAGTGCCTATGTTACCGCACCTATATTTGCAATTATGAATATTGGCTATAGTTTTGCAAGTGTAATTCCCTCTGCAAAACGATATTTCAATTTTATGAATATGGATAATGAGATTTCTACAAATAATGCTAAGTTAGAAAGAATAGAAAAAAATAATGTATTAGGGAATATTGAATTTAGAAATGTTAAATTTTCATACGAAAATAGTCAGTCAGTGTTAAGAAATATTAACTTTAAAATAGAGGCTGGAGAAAAGGTTGCAATAATTGGTAGCAATGGGTCAGGAAAGTCAACAATTATTAATTTGATTTTAAGGTTTTTAACACCTAGTTCTGGAGAAATTCTTTTAGATGGGAAAGATATTAATTATATAAAATTAAGAGATTATAGAAGACTTATATCTATAGTAAGTCAAGATATATATTTATTTAATAATACTATAAGAAAAAATATAATGCTTAATTTTAGAAGAACAGATGAGGATATGTATTTAGCAACAAAAAAAACTGGAGCATATAATTTTATTGAAGAAATGCCTAAAAAATATGAAACTGTTGTAGGTGAAAAAGGAAGTAAGCTTTCAGGAGGGGAAAGACAAAAGGTAGCTATGGCTAGAGCATTTATGAGAGATTCTAAAATATTGATATTAGATGAAGCTACAGCAAATTATGATATAGAATCTGAATGTAAAGTAAATAATGTAATACAAGAAAGTTATAAAGATAAAACTGTTATTATAATAACTCATAAGCCAGATATCTTATTGAAGGTTGATAAGATTATAGTTATTAATGATGGACAAGTAGAAGCAGTTGGAACTCATTTAGAATTATACAAAATAAATAACTTTTATAGAGAGATGATAACTAAATCATTAAAAGCAACTATATAATAGCCATTAACATCCTTATTTCAGTTCTCGAGAGAAATATGGATATTAATATAAATCAAAAAAATAAATATTTAAATTGTGGAAGGGGAAATTCAAAATGAAAAAATTAGGAAAAAAGAAGAATCAAGTTATTGAAACAGTTGAGGCATATGTAGGAAACTGCTCAGATATAGCAATATGTAATTGTGGTAGTGGTTCTGCATATAAATCAGTTAACAATAGAGTATACAATGCAATGTTCTGGAGTTAATAGAGGATAAAGTAAGCTATAGTATTAGTTGAATAAGGCGTAGGATAATAAATTTTTATCCTACGTTTTATTATAGAATTATCTTTGAAAGATTGGAATGATGTATGTTGAATAGTAAACCATTAATTAAACTTTTTAAAACAAATAATAATAATTATATATATGATGTAAATAAAAATACTGTTTTAAATATTACTAATAATCAATATAGTTTTTTAGAAAATTATATGAAAGATGATAAAAATGATTATATAGAATCAGAAGAAATGAGTAAGTTATATAAAGAAGGATTTTTATCAACTAATAAAGCAAAAGAGATAGTTCATCCAGCTGATGAGTTATTAGAATTTTATCTAGATAATAGTGTGAAAATGTTAACTCTGCAAATAACACAACAATGCAATTTTAGATGTGAATATTGTGTTTATTCTGGAAGTTATTTAAATAGAGGTCACTCAAATAAAAAGATGAGTTTTGAAACGGCAAAAAAAGGTATAGATTTTCTTATTGATCATTCAAAAAACCATGATGAAATCAATATAGGATTTTATGGTGGTGAACCCTTACTTGAGTTCAATTTTATTAAACAATGTGTAGAATATGCTGAAGAAAAAGCAGATGGAAAAGAAATAAGATTTTCTATGACTACAAATGGATCACTTTTAACTGAAAAAGTTGTAGAATTTTTATACAAGCATAATTTAGAATTAACAATTAGTCTTGATGGGCCTAAAAAAATACATGATTCTCATAGAAAACTTGCTTCAAATAATTGTGGAAGTTTTGATAAGGTAATTAGTAATATTAAAAATATAGAAAAGAAATATCCTGAGTATATAAATAATATAATTTTCAACGCAGTTATTGATGTACAAAATGACTTTTCTTGTATAGATAAGTTTTTCCTTGATTATGAAACAGTAAAAGATATAGCATTAATATCATCTTTGATATCTGATAATTATAAAAAAACTGATATTGATAAAAATGAAGATTATTATGTAAAACAAGAATATGAATTATTTAGAATATTTTATAATTTATTAAAGAAAAAAGGTATAAAAGATTGTTCTAGAATAGTTATTGAAGATTATAATGAGATATTAAAACTTTCAAAGAAGTTGATACCTCAAAAAAAATTACCGGATAAAACACATCCTTCTGGTCCTTGTATTCCTGGTACTCAAAGATTATTTATGGATGTAGATGGATTTTTTTATCCATGTGAAAAAGTTAGTGAGTCTTCAGAAATTATGCAAATAGGACATGTAGATAGAGGGTTTGATACAGAAAAAGTAAGATATATTTTAAATATTGGTAAGATAAATGATGAAAGTTGTAAAAAATGTTGGGCTATAAGGTTTTGTGGAATATGTGCAGCATTAATAGATAATACTGAAAATAAATTTTCTAAAATCAAAAAAGAAGAGTTTTGTAAGAAAACTAAATTAGTTTTGGAAGAACGATTTAAAAATTATTGTGTATTAAAAGAATTCGGTCATAATTTTGAAGAAAATGAAAAAATGACTTTATTTAAATAAGTAATTGAAAAGAGGTCATAAATATGGAAAATAAGTATAAAACAATGATATATCCCTTTGATATTGAATCTATACCATTATTAAGACATAGCAATCTTATTGATAATATTGAATTTACTCATGTAGTATCTCCAAATGGATGGGGAATCAGTGGAAAAGATGTAGCATGTGAAGATGGTGGACAACCTGTTGGAATAACTATAGATAGTGATTTTACAAAGTCATTAGAAGATTGTGATACAGTACTTTTTTCTGACTATAGTAGAAAAATGAATTTAAATAAGTTTATATATCCTAAAATTATTAAAGCTGCTGAAAGTTCAAAAAATATAATATGCACTATAAAACTTGATGATGAAATTATTAATGAGGTATCTAGAATTTGTAATAAAAATAATACATTTTTTAAATATTTTAACAAGAAATGTAATAATATTGTTAATCCTGAAAGTGAAGAAATTTATCAAATAAATACACCGGTGATTTTTGTGGCAGGACTAGGAGAAAGAACACATAAATTTGAAATACAATTAAATCTAAGAGAAGATTTAACAAAAATGGGTTATAAGGTATCACAAGTAGGAACACGTAACTATTGCGAATTAATGAATTTTCACTCATTTCCTCAATTTATGTATAGTAAAGCTATTACAGAATGGGAAAAAATAATTTTATTTAATTACTATATTAAAAGTATAGAAATTAGAGAAGAACCTGATGTTATAATAATTGGTATACCAGGTGGAACAATGCCTTTTAATTATGAATTTACAAATAAATTTGGAATTTTAGCTTATGAAGTTTCACAAGCTATAGCACCAGATGCAGTTGTTTTAAGCACATTGTATAATAATGTTTCGTCAGACTTTTTTGAGTTAATATCGAAATCTTATAAATACAAATTTGGCTATAGTGTTGATTGCTATAATATTAGTAATGTATCTTTAAATATTCCAGCTAGTAGGACAGTAGAATCATTGCAATATATTACAATGGATTGGAAATTTATTAATGAAAAGAAAAAAATATATAGTAAAGCAGAAAAACCAGTTTATAATATTTTAGATAAGAATGACACCGGTAAACTATCAGAATTTTTAATTAATAAGTTGCAGGAATATGGTCAAGATGGAGTTATATGATTGGAGGAGATTACATGAATAATTTTTCAGGAGATGTTGATATAAATGTAAGATTAAATAATATATTAAAAAAAAGATTTGATGTAGATTTATTTAATAATGAGTATAATATAAATATTAATGATAATTTATTGGGAAGAAAATTTAAATTAAGAGCAAGGGATCTTATATATTTATTGTACGATATTGAAAAAGAGTTTGACATAGAGATTTCAGAATTTCATATTGATAATATTAAATTTAATAACATTAATAATATTATTAATATTATTAATGATGCTCTACATCAAAAAGAAAAGGAAGCTATGTAAATGGTAAATGTTGCAGTAATTGATGATGGAGTTGGTTTTGGAATATATAGTATACCTAATATTATACGAAGTGTAGAGATAACTCCACATCTTATAGTAAAAGATGTGGAGGTGTACAATTTATTTAATGCTAGTCACGGTACTATTTGTGCATCTATAATAAAAAAATATTATCCCGAAGCTGTACTTACTAGCATAAAAGTACTTAATGATAAAAGTCATAAATGTATAAAGGAACAACTTATAAAGGCTATTGAATGGTGTATTGAAAATGATATTCGAGTTGTTAATCTCAGTCTTGGCACTATAGATTATAGAGATTCAGAAATAATAAGAAAAGTAATAAATAGAGCATATAGTAGGGGGATTATTATTATAGCTGCATGCAATAATAAAGATATATTTACATACCCTGCATCTTTCACTAATGTTATAGGTGTGAAATGTTGTAAAACTAACACTTTGAAAGAAGGAGAATATATTTTCAATCTATATTCTATAGATGGTATTGAAATAACAGCTTGTAGTGAACATAAATTATTTAAAAATAATTGTGATTTAGAAGTTACAAGAAGATGTAATAGTTATGCAGCACCAATGATTACAGCTAAAACTTGTAATATAATAAGTAAATTTCCTAATATAACTCTTGAAATGATAAAAAAAGAGCTGTATAAGGATTCAATTAATTATAAAAATGATAAAATAAAAATAAATAATTGTAAAAATATAGATTGGATTAACAATGTTGTAATTTTAGATGAACAGGAAAAAATTGAGAAATTGAAATTGCCATATATAAATGAAACTAAAATTTTAAAAAGTATTGAAGATATAAACATTAATAATTTTGATACATTAGTTTTAAATAGTAATACAATTAAAGATTATGAAAGAATGAGTTCTTTAATATACAAATTTGAGAAGGAAGAAAAAAACTTTATTTTTATAGATAAAAAATGGAATGGTAAGGAATTGGAGTCTATATATTTAAATGAAAATATTAAATTTTGGCACCCGCTAATTATAAATAAATTTTATCAAGAATCAAAAAAAGGAAAAAAATTAGATGTTCCATTAATAATAATTTATGGGGATATACAAGAGAGCATGTTAACAATATTAAAAAGCTTAATAGAGAAGTTTAAAGTGGATGGCTATTATGCATTAGGTGTATCTACAGAACCGATAGGAATATTATGTGGATTAGAATATGTTCCTTTTAGTAAAAATGAAAGTTTAAAAATAAAAAATAAAATTGAATTACTATATGATGTCTATGACTTTGATATTATGATTTTAGGAATAAACATCAATAAAGAGGATGCTAATATAATTGAAAAAATAAATATATGCTTAGAACCAGATAAAAATATTTTTATAAATAAAATATTTTTAAAGAAAGAAAAAAATATAGACGAAGTTTTAACTATAACAAAAAATGATGATATAGATTTATTTTACAAAAAAATTTTAAAGATGTTTCTTGGTGAAAGTGAATAATTTTGAAAATGATAAATATAAGTTAGAAAGGTTTAAAAATAGAAAGTATATTTTTAAACCTTTTGTTTTCTTTAAACATTGTAAATTTTTTTTATAGTATTTAGACCATCTAAAATTTCTTCTTTTGAAAAATTACAATCAATTAACTTGTCTAAGGAAAATTTATTAATTTCTTCGTAAAAAAATAATGCCAATTCTAAAAATTCAGGCGATTTATGAGAGTATATAGCTTCAAATAACAGGTTTTCAGCTTCATTAATTTTGCATTCATTTATATATTTTATAATTGTTAGTCGTAATGCTTGTTCCTCTGTTAGTACAAGGTTATTAGTATTTTCATCAATACTATTTTCTATAGATTGTTTTCCTTTTAACACATAAGCTAATCCTTGTAATGTTGTTTTTATAATTTTCATAATGTAATCATTTTCCATTTGTAAAACACCTTCTATTCTTACTTATATATGTACTATTATATCATCAGGTTATAAAAGATGTATTTTAAAAAGATGTTTGTAATAGAATAGGAAAGTTATAAATAGTAATTTGGGGAATTTAATAAATTATAATTAAAAATATAAGTCTGGAAATTTATAATAAATTTTTAGTTATATTTTAAAAGACATATTAGATTAATAAAGTTAATCTAATATGTCTTTTAAAATAGTTATTTGTTTTGAATTATAATCAATAAGCTTTTCATTTTTCATTTTTTTAAGTTCGCGAAATAATGAGGGTCTTTGAACACCTAATTCATCAGCTAATTGTTTTTTTGTAATTGGAAGTTTTATTATATTAGAGTTTTGTTTTTTAGATTGCGTTTTAAGAAATTCCATAATTCCTTCTCTTAAATTTTTTCTTGAAAAAATAATCATTTTCTTATTTAAATTTAATGAATTATTAGAAATAGCTTTTATGAATTCTATCATAAAAGTATTATTTTCAATAAGGAGTTTAGAAACTACTTTTTTGCTTAAGTGTGCTATTAGACAATCAGTTTTACAATGAATATTAAGGGGATAAAAGGTTCGATCTGAAAATAATAAATTTCCACCTATAATATCGTCTTTGTGAAAATTAAGCATTGTTAAAGCATTTCCATCCTCACATAAATCATAACAGTTAAGATTTCCTGATATAATAATATCTAAATTAAAACATGGTTCACATTCGCTATGTAGTATGTGACCTTTTTTATATTGTTTAAAAGTTATTAAATTTGAGTCTATATAATGTTTTAATTGGTTAATTGAAAAATCAGTAAAAAATTTGTGTTTAATTAATTCATTTAAGTACATATTATCTCCCTTTTAAAACTATTTTACAAAAAGAAACATAAGAGTCTATTTCATTTTAAGTATATTATCTATAATGTTATCAAAAGATACAAGTAAAAAATATTTAAATTTAGTATATGCAAATATTTTTAGAATAATATTGTTAAAGGTATAGGAAAAGAATCATAGGTGTAAAGTTAACCTGAAAGTTCTAAAATTATAATACTAAAAGTAATAATAAAAAAATTTAAAAGGATAATCTGTGAAATTTTCAAAAAATCCTATAGGAATTTATAAATCCGTTTTAAACAAATAGTTTATTAAAACTAAATGTAGTTTTTAGAAAGAAGGTATTAATATGACTAAATATGAATTAAACAACTTAAAGAAAATAGATATTAATAAAAATGTAAAGGAGATAGTAAAAATGCAAGAATTAATAAAAAATGTTGAGAAAGCTAAAAGTATAGATTTTGATAGTTTAGTAAGTTGTAATGAAGGACAAATAGAAACTGTAACTATGGCACAAAAAAAAGGTGTTGGTATAACAGCATTAGCTTTTGGTAAAGGAGAAGGTGTAGGTTCTCATGCAGCTAAAGGTGATGCATTAATATATATACATCATGGAGTAGCTACAGTAAAAATAGGTGATGAAATAATGGAAGCTACTAAGGGACAAATGGTGGTTATGCCAGCAAATATTCAACATCAAGTAACAGCTAAAGAGGATATGAAAATGCTTTTAGTAGTTGTTAAGGAGGATTAAAAATGAAATATTTAAGAAACATAAAACCATTTGAAGCTATAGCTATGACTGACATGATAAAACATACAGGAAATAAAATAGCAAGTAAAGCATTAATAGATAATGACAATACAGAGATACGTTTTTTCTCTTTTGCAAAAGGTGAAAGTATTGATAAAGAGTACTATAATATGGAAACATTATTTGTGATGATTGAAGGTAGTGCTAAAATTTTATATAAAGAAAATGATGAAGTTATAATAAATACAGGTGATATAATAGCTATGGAATCTGAAATAAATTATGGAATAGAAGCATTAACAGATGTAAAGTTATTTAATATATTAGTAAAATCATAAAATTTATAAAAGTGTATTAAGACTATATAAGAGATTAAATATAAAATTCTTATATAGTCTTTTTTACAATCTATTATTTTGGAAATTTATGATATTAAATTATATACTTGCAAAATTCATATTCAGTATGTAAAGAGATGACAGTAAGATAATATGAGTACAGCTCAAATACCATTAAGATGTAATATGGTTTAAATTAAAGAGTAATGAAAAAGTAAAAAATAATTTTAGAAAGTATAAAAGAATATAACAAACAAATAGACAATGTAAATAAATTATCTACAGTCCGGATATATGGCCAGTAAGCTTACCATCTTTTTCAAAGACAGATACTCCAACTGTATTCCAATAACCTTCACTATTTCCTTCTGGATATAAGTTTATTTTTAAAGAAAATGAAACTCCTGTTTTTGTTGATAAGTCAGGACCTATAAATTCAGCTTTAGCAGGTTCTATATTTATACCTTGTCCATCTTTTAGTTCAAGTTGGATTTTTGTAGTTGCTAAAGCTTTTTCTAGGTTTTTCTTATCTTTATCATTTATAGGTACTAAATCATTTTCACCAGTGCTAGAATTATATTCATTACTTACCATATAGTCATAAGCAGTAGCATCCCCATTGAAATATGCTGTTAATAAATCAAGAGCAAATTCTAGTTCTTTATATTCACCTTTTACGTAAGGGATTTTATTAAAGTCATCACATATTTTATCATATTGCTTTAAATCTTGTATATTTTTTTCCCCTGTATATGTACCACCTAATTTCGAATTACTTGAAGTTTTTTCCTTAGATGAAGAGTTGTCTCCATCTTTTTTAGAATTATCGTTATCTTCTTTTGTTGTAGATTTTTTATCTTCTGTGGAATTTTTAGAAGTGTCTTGTGTTGTTGACTCTTGTTTAGAGTTATTGGAGTTTTCAGTAGGCTTTGAACAACCTACTGCTCCAAATAGGATACTTGTAGATAAAACTAATATTAATGCTAATTTTTTTGTTTTCATAATTTTCCCCCTCTGTAATTTAATGTATAGCACTTACTTTACATAAATTCAAATATATTATAACATTGACAAAATTTTTTTAAATGTTAAAAAAATGTTAATTACGAATACTTTGAATATTATATATAATTTTTTATTTAAATTTGATTAATAAAGTATGAATAAGATAAACAAAATATTAAAAAAGTAAAAATAAAGATTTACTAATTTCATATAAAATAGTTGGTATGAATATTTATATATACTTTAAAAAATAATTATATTAATTAAATGTAATAGTGAATAGGAAGTTAACTTTCGATAAACATTAATTATGATATAATTTTATGATTATAAATTTTTTTATTTATAAAGATATAAATCGAAAAATTCTATATGTGAGGTTAAGAATTTAAAGAAGATATAAGGAGATAAGAAATATGCGTTTATTAATTATAGAAGATAATATAGAATTAGCTAATTCTATGAAAATTGGTCTTGAAAAAATGGGATTTATAATTGATGTTTCTAACACTGGAGAAGATGGTGAAGAAAAAGCTAGTGTAAATGAATATGATGCAATACTTTTAGATTTAAATTTACCGGATATAGATGGGTTAGAAATATTAAAATATTTACGTAAAACAATGGTTAGTACTCCGGTAATTATAATTACTGCAAGAGATGAAACATCACAGTTAGCGTTAGGATTAGATACCGGAGCAGATGATTATATAACAAAACCTTTTCAATTATTAGAGTTAAGAGCTAGAATTCAGGCTGTAATTAGAAGATTTCATGGTAGAACTAATCCTATTATAAATATAGGAGAACTTAAACTTAATCCAATTACTAGAACCGTTGAAATAAAAAATAAACCTGTTATTTTAGCAATTAAAGAATTTGATATTTTAGAATATATTTGTTATAGGAATCCAGCTATTGTGTCAAGTGAAGAAATAGCAGAGCATATATATGATGAAAGTTTTGATCCTTTTTCATCTGTGTTAAGAGTACATATTGCAAGGCTTAAAAAGAAATTAAATAATGCATATGGGAAAGATATTTTAGTTAATATTAGAGGAAAGGGATATGTTTTATGCGTAGAGTAAATTTAAAAAGCGGGTTAGTTATAATTGTATATTCATTAATATTAACATTAGTTTTTGTTTATGGAATTTATGGAGTGAAGAACAGTTTTAATAATTTGGAAAATAATACAAGTATGAAAAATATTAAAGTATTAGCTTTTAATTCTAGTATAGAATTAAGTAAAGATAATTATTATAGAACACCGTACAAAGAAATATTACAAAATAGTATGGATGTATATGGAAATAACTATGATAAAAAAGCAGTTATGGTATCAGAAGAATTAGTTACTAATGTTGCTCAAATAGGAAGAGTATATGTAAAAAGTGGATTGGAAGATATAATAAGTACTATTTTAATGTTTTTTTCTATTTTTATTGTAGCATCTTTTTTATTATGGATAATTTTAAGTAAAATTCATGATAGAGAAATTGAAAATATTATAAAAAAGCTTAATATGCCAGAGAATGATTTTGATCCAGCTTTGGTAAGCAGGGCTTTTGGGATAGCATATGAAAATATAGAAGATAAGTTTAAACAAAATTTGGATGAGTATAAAAGATTAAATTCTTATTTATCCCATGAGCAAAAAAATGCTATAGCTATCTTAAGAACTAAAATAGAGATTGATGGAAATGAAGAATATCTTAAATTTATGGATAATCTTACAGATAGTATTGATGATGTTTTAACTTTGAGTGACTTAAAGGTTGATAATGGTATGACAAAAGTAGATGTTGCATTAATATGTGCAAGAATTTGTGATACATATAAAAAAACATACCAATATATTGATTTTGATTTTAATGATGAAAGTAATACTGAAATTTTAGCAAAGGAAAGATGGATATATCGTGCAATAAGCAACTTGATTGATAATGCAGTAAAATATGGAGAAGGCAAACCTATAAAAGTATCTGTAACAAATAAGAATAATAGTGTTATTATTACTGTAAAAGATAATGGTATAGGCATGGATAAGAATTTTGTAGAAAAGATATTTGATAACAAATATAGAATTAATGAATTAAATAAAGATGGATATGGAATTGGATTAAGTTTAGTATCCCATGTATGTGATTTATGTGATGGGGTTATAGTAGTAGATAGCGAAATAAATAAAGGATCATGCTTTTATTTGTCTTTTTCTGAATGTAAAGAAAATTAACAAGAGATAAATTGAAAAATTTCTTAAAATGCGAAAAAAGAGGCTTAAAAAGAATGATATTGGTAGCTATGAGGGCAGTAAATTCGTCACCACCAATAGAAAAGTTAGATATATTTTTAATTAATAAAAATGTTTTAGAAATTAATAACCTAATTACTTAGAGTAGTATCTATTGGTATAGAAATTATATATATAATGAAATATGAACCCAAAAATGTTATCAGAAAGGAATTATTAATATGAGTTTATTGAGTTTAAAAGATGTAAGTTATATATATGAAGGTGGAAAAAAGGATGTTTTTAGTAATATAAATATAAATTTTAAAAAAGGAAGAGTTTATGGTATAGTTGGAAAATCTGGAGAAGGAAAAAGTACTTTAGTATCTTTAATATCAGGAATTGATACCTGTAAAACAGGTGAAGTATTATATAATGGTGAAAGTTTAAAGAAAATAGATAGAGATTTGTATAGAGCAAAGGATATAGGTGTAATATTTCAAAGTCATAATTTACTTTTAAATGCAACTGCTAAAGAGAATATATTATTATCTATGAATATAAGCAATATTAAGAAAAAAAATAAAAATAATTATGTATATAATTTATTAGGAGATGTAGGAATTGATATTTATACAGCTAATAAAAAAATTTTCAATTTATCTGGTGTGGAGCAACGATGTGTAAGCATAGCTAGGGCGTTAGCAAATAATCCAGATATAATAATTGCAGATGAACCAACAGAGAATCTAGATAGTGATACAGAAGAGAAAATTATGAATATTTTAATATCATTAGCTCATCAACATAATAAATGTGTTATTATAGTCACTGATTCCAAGAAAGTATGCATGTTCATTGATGAAGTTTGGGGATTAAAATCTGGAAAGCTATTGTTTATAAAATAGATTAATATTTACTTTATAAAGAGTAAAAAGATAAAGGGATTAAAAATTTATAAGAATAAGTGTAACAAGCTTGTAATTAAATAAGAAAATCAAG
Organism: Clostridium senegalense; assembly: GCF_018916625.1. Lineage (NCBI taxonomy): Bacteria > Bacillati > Bacillota > Clostridia > Eubacteriales > Clostridiaceae > Clostridium > Clostridium senegalense. The sequence goes on along the minus strand of NZ_JAHLNC010000001.1, from coordinate 995,954 downwards.
GATAGTTTAAATTTTATAGACTATCCTTTTTCGTAATTTTCAATTACTTTAGTTGTATTTGTTTTTTCTAAAGGGATAACAATAAGTATAACTGCATTTAATTAAAGAAAGCTGTTAGCTAGAAGAAAAATATTAATCTTAAATTTTCTTATTTGATAAGTGAATAAATTATAAGTTCAATTTGAAACTCTATAATAAGCAATTAAGTTAACATTGAGTAAACAATCAGTTTGGTATACTTTGTTTACAATCAAAGTTTAGAAAAGGAGAGTTCAAAATGTATGTTTTAAAGAATGCTATAAAAAATTTAACAAGAAATAAAGGAAGAAATCTCTTGATTGGAATAATAACTATAGCAATACTGTCCTGTACAGCTATTTCAGTTATAATAAACACAGCTTCCAATGAGATGATAAATGGTTATAAAAACAAGTTTGGGTCAGAAGTATTTATTCAACCAAATCAAGAAAAAATGCAAGAGAAAATGAAGAATGGTGATATGGAAAGTCTTAATGATAGTCCTTCCAATGATCTTAAAGAAAAACTTTCACAGTCTGAGCATCTTAAAGAAACAATATTTAGTTCTTCTTATATAGGTTATAGTGAGAAGATTAAAGCATTAGATCAGGATGAAGTTGAAAAAAGGAAAGAGGAGGGTAACTCAGGTAATTTTGTTACAATGGGAGGAGCTAAAAGATCAGAAAATGCTAAAGATGGTTATTTAAATATTTTAGGTGGCCTTAACAAAGCAGGTATAGAAGAATTTAATAATGGTACAAGAAAAATTACTGATGGAAAAATGCCAGAAAAAAATGGCGAAGTTATGATAAGTGAGGATTTTGCAAAATTAAATAATTTAAAGGTTGGAGATAATTTAAAGGTTAAAAACCCTGATGATCCAGATAATTTTGAGCCATTAGAATTAACTATTTCAGGAATATATTATGATGGATCAAAATCTGAAAATTATGGATTTAAGCATCCTATAATGAATAGAAAAAATGAAATTATTACAACTTATGATACTTTAAAATCATATAACAATAAAGTAAAAAAAGATACAGATTTAATTAACTTAGATGCACAATATTATTTGAAAAATCCAGATTTATTAGATGCATTTAATGAGGAAGCACATAAAAAAGGGTTAAGTGACACACTTGAAGTATCCACAGATGCTACTACGTATAATAATATTGTTAAACCTATAGAAGGTTTAAAAAAGGTTTCTAGTATTTTCATGTTTTTAGTTTTAGGCTTTGGTGGTAGTATATTAATTTTAATTTCAATTTTAGGTATTCGTGAAAGAAAATATGAAATCGGAGTTTTAAGAGCTATGGGGATGAAAAAAGGAAAAGTAGCTTTAGGGTTAATATTTGAAACATTAGTTATGATTGGAATTTCATTAATAGCAGGATTAGCCATAGGAGGATTTTCCGCGCAACCTATTTCAAATATACTGCTGCAAGGACAGTTAGATGCCCAAAAAGAAGTTTCTCAAGGAATGGTATCGGTAGCTATGGGAGCAACAAATTCGGCACCACCAATAGAAAAATTAGATGTATTTTTAAGTAGTGAAGCTATTTTAGGAATCACATTAATAGCCTTATTACTTGGAGTAGTATCTATTAGTATAGGTATTCTATATATAATGAGATATGAACCAAGAAAAATATTATCAGAAAGGAATTAGAAATATGAATTTATTAAGTTTAAAAGATGTAAGTTATAAATATGAAGGTGGAAAAAAATATGTTTTTAGTAATATAAATATAAATTTTGAAAAAGGAAAAGTTTATGGTATAGTTGGAAAATCTGGAGCAGGGAAAAGTACTTTGTTATCTTTAATATCAGGACTTGATACCTGTAAAACAGGTGAAGTATTATATAATGGTGAAAGTTTAAAGAAAATAGATAGAGATTTGTATAGAGCAAAGGATATAGGCGTAATATTTCAAGGATATAACTTGCTTTTAAATGCAACTGCTAAAGAAAATATATTACTATCTATGAATATAAGTAATGTTAAGGAAAAAAATAAAAATAATTATGTATATAATTTATTGAAAGATGTAGGAATTGATATTGATATAGCTAATAGAAAAATTTTAAATTTATCCGGTGGGGAGCAACAACGTATAGGAATAGCTAGAGCACTTGCACATAATCCAGATATAATAATTGCAGATGAACCAACAGGAAATCTAGATAGTGAGACAGAAGAAAAAATTATGGACATTTTAGTATCATTATCCCACCAGCAAAATAAATGTGTTATTATAGTAACTCATTCTAAAAAAGTATGTACTTACGTTGATGAGATTTGGGGATTAAAATCTGGGAAATTAGCATTTATAAAATAACAATAGTTTTGGATTTGGAGGTAATTATGAAATTATTTAAAATGAATAAAACTGTAAAAGTTGTACTTATGTTAAATGTATGTGCAGTAGTTATGGCTTTGTTTTCAATATTTAATATATACGCATCGTATAGACATATATCAAATTTAGTTTTACAAGGATTTGATCCCAGTAAACAAATAGTAGAAGTTATTAATTTCTATTTAACTTCTATAACTCCATATGCATTTTACGGAATATCTTTGTTTACATTAGGATATATTATTAAAAGTTTTAGTTATTTATTTGAGAGTAACGGTATAAGAAAAGTAGACAATAAATATTTAGAAACAGAAGTATTATTAGAGAATAAATATAAACAAGATGAAATGGATGATGAAATAGATGAACTTTTAAGAGAAATAGATATATAATTTAAATAGTATATATACTTATCACTTTTCATTAAAATTTGCATTAAATAAATTTATTATAAATATATTAAGGGGCTGTTGCAAAACTAACTAAAGGTTAGAGGCGATAGCTTCCTTTTTTATATGTAATTTAATCAATATATGATTAAATTACATATAAAAAATTTAAAGAGCTATTCGGAAATGTTAATAAATATTTTTTATAACAAAAGACAGGTTTTTTTGAACCTGCCTTTATAATATAATTATTTTGCTATTCAGTTTCTGTTAAGCAAACATCAGATTCATTGCTGTTTACAAAGTAGCCAATAAGTCCACCTAGAATGGCTGGTAATACCCAATCAAATCCAAGTGTTGCAAAAGGCAACTTATGAATAAATGATATACTAACAAATGAGCTATCTATTACTGTAAGTAAACTAGTTAAAAGAGTTGCATAGGCAACACCTTTATAAATTGTAGCTTTAGTAAATACATTTCTGAAACAGTTCATTAACACTAAAGCAATTGAAATAGGGTAAATAACTGTTAATATAGGAACTGAAATAGAAATTATTTTATCAACTCCAAAATTAGCAACTATAGCACTGAATGTACAAATAAAAATAACTATATGCTCATATTTTAATTTTTTATTAGTAATATCTTCAAAATATTTACTTGTTACAGATGTTAAACCTATGGCTGTAGTAAGACATGCGAATGCAACAATTACACCTAATATTAATATTCCATTGTTTCCTAATAAATTTTTAATTATACTGATCAATAATGCAGTTTGAGATATGTTTTTATCATAAACAGATGAAACTGTAGCACCTAAGTATGCTAAACCGCCATAAACTAGTATTAATCCTATGCCTGCTACTATTGCAGACTTTATAGTCAGATTTATTATTTCTGTTTTATCTTTATAACCCTTACTTAAGAATGAAACCATTATAAGCATTGTGATTCCGCCAGTACCAAGGGCATCCATAGTCTGGTATCCCTGAGTAAGTCCTGTTACAAATAAACTACTTGAATCAATGTTATTATTTAGTGCTCCGATAGGGGAAAGTATTCCTTTTATTATCAAGAAAGCTAAAGCAATTAATAATACTGGAGTCAAAAATTTACCTATTATATCAATAACTTTAGTAGGTCTTATTGTTAGAATTAGTGTTAAAGCAAAGAATAATATTGAGAAGATAATAGGATTTAAATTAAATATAGGTGCTATGCTCATTTCGAAAGTTGTTGCTGCGGTTCTTGGAATAACAAGTATAGGACCTAAACAAAGCATCATTATAACTTCTAAGGCAATACCAAATTTTTTACCGGCTCGTCCAATTACAGATTGAAAAGAACCAGATTTAGCTACTGCAATTATAGATAAAAGTATTATTCCTACATCTGCAAAAATAAACCCTAAGAAACTTATCAACCAACCACTACCAGAAGTCATTCCTATGTATGGAGGGAAAATTAAATTGCCTGCACCAAAATAAATTGAAAACATTGCAAAACCAACAATTATTATATCTCTAAATTTTTTCATATTTTTACCTCTTTCTCTATTAATATAGGATTTCAAAAATGATTTTTAATTTATACTTGTATCAAATGATAAATTTTAATATAAATAAAAAATTATATAAAAAAGACCACACAGCATTCACTATGTGGCCTTAAGTGCCTAGGATAAAAAAACCACATAGTATTTATCTATGTGGCCTTGCATAACAAATTAACTTTAGCCATCATAGATACAAAACATTGCATGTTTGCATCTATGATTACCGTATATCATAAATACAAACCTAACTAAAGTAGCTAAAGTAATACATATTAAGTTGTAGTACATTGGTTAAGTTTATATTATTTATCATATTAAAAACTCCTCATTATTTAAAATTTATCTTTATTTAAGGGTTATTATACAGTTGTATTAATGAAAATGCAATAAAAATTCAAACAAAATAAAAAAGTTTTCATTTTAGACTTAATAATTTCATAAATTAAGCTTTAATTAACAATATATTAAAAAAACTAAGAAACATATTAGATATATAGAAAGTATTGTTAATTGGTAGTTTTCTAATAATTTAAACTATATATTTTTTATATGGTTCCAAGTTGACTTTAAAATTTGATGAATACACTTAAATATAAGTTTATATTGCTATAATTTAAATAGATTAAAGAATATGTTTTATTAGAATAAAATAACTTATTTAAATTTATAAATGTGTAAAGTTAAAAAAATGTAAAAAAATTTTAAAATTGTGTTGCAATATATAAATAACTATGGTATTATAGAAAAATAGCGTAAGAGCTAAAAAAAATAAAGAAATAAAGAGTTTAGTTTAGGTAAATAGTTTCTCATAAATTGGAGATTATTGTATCAAATTGAAATCTTTTAATTTAGGAGGAATTATTATGACAGATAAGACAATAGTATGTAAAGATTGCGGACAAGAATTCGTATTCACAGTAGGAGAGCAAGAATTCTACAAAGAAAAAGGATTCGATAACGAGCCTGTAAGATGTCAAGATTGCAGAAGAGCTAAAAAACAACAAAACAATAGAAGATAGTTTTATATTGTAGATCAACTGTTCTAAAATTTTATTTTAGAACAGTTTTTTTATGCTTTAAATAATAGTTATTTATGTTAATTAAATGCTGATTATTTTAAAATGGAGTTTATTTAAATTAAACTTATATTTTGGAACTTTATATTATGTATTCTACTTTAAAAAAAGGATAAACTAATATTAAAATTTATTTAAATAGGAGGCATTAATATGAGAAAAGGTGTTTTACCAGTAGCTTTAGGAACAGTAGTTACAGCAACAGGAGTTATTTTAGATACCAAACAAAGTAAAAGACATAAATTTAGAAAAAATGATTATAAAAATATGGCAGGAGCACTTTTAGTCGGTGCAGGTATTGCTCACATTGTTTTAGGTGGCATAGATATATCTAGAGATTAATATAAAATTTTACAAGAAAATGAACTTTCTTAAAATAGAAACTTAATTCTATTTTAAAATGTTCATTTTTTTTATTTTTTTAAAAGTATTTAAAAAATAAAAATAGGAATAATTTTAATAGTATTGGTGGTAATAATTAGGTGTAAAAAGTGTAAAAAAATGTTATAATATAACGAATTAAAAATAATATTATAAAAATTTAGTGATTAAAACTGAATAAAAAGGAGTAAACATATGGAGAGTAAAAAATACTTTTATGATTATGAGGATTATGAGGATGGTGATAAGGATGCAAAGACGCTAGCTTCTGAGATTTTAGAAGATTCAGACTTAGGTGTTTTAAAAGAAGTCATAGTTGGATGTTGGGGAGAATCTTATGATAATGATGTACAAGCTATATTAGATATGATTGTAGAGAATAAAGAAAAATTTGCGCATATAGAAAGTCTTTTCATAGGAGATATGGATTATGAAGAGTGTGAAGTATCTTGGATAGAACAGGGTGATTATAGTAGAATATGGGATGCACTTCCTAATCTTAGAAAACTAACTATAAAAGGAAGTCAGGGATTGTCTTTAGGTAATATAAATCATAAAAATCTTAAATCCTTAGAAATTATTTGTGGAGGAATTCCCAAATTAGTATTAAATCAAATAGGAAATAGTAATTTGCCAGGATTAGAAAAATTAAATATATATATAGGTATAGATAATTATGGATTTGATGGAGAATTAGAAGATATAAAAAAAGTAGTTGAAAATGAATCTTTAAAAAGTTTAAAGTATTTGGGTATAGGAAATAGCGAGATTCAAGATGATATAGTAAAAGTAGTTATAGAAAGTAACATAATAAAACAATTAGAAACTTTAAATTTTTCTAATGGAACATTATCAGATATAGGGGGTAATATTTTACTAGAGAATAAAGATAAGATAAATCACTTGAAATTTTTAGATTTACATTATCATTTTTTATCGGATGAATTAATGTATAAATTAAACAAATTACCAATAAAAATAGATTTAGATGAACAAGAAGAGGTTGATGAAGAATATGGAAATTGGCCTATGCTAACAGAGTAAAATATACATGGAGTTTTTATTAATTGGAGAAAAATTAAGTAAGCGCACTGAATTTTTTTTAAAAGCAGCAATTGAGTTAGGTTATACTATTAAATTTTTGCCTTGGGAGAATTGGAAAAAAGAAGATTTACATAAAGTAAGTTTTATAAAAGTTGATCCGCCTATTCATAAAGAATATAAAATTAATAAATTACCTAAGCTTATAAATGATTATAAGAACCAATTAATGTTATTAGAAAATATAAATGGCGTAACCTTTTTAAATAGTCCATTACAAATATACAATACTTTAGATAAATTTAAATGTAAAAATATACTTATGAAAAATGGTATTGCTACAACACCTATTATTGAAAGTAATATTAAATCTTTAGATGATTTAAGAGAATTTGTTCAGAATAAAAAGGTTTATGAAATATTCATTAAGCCTAGGTATGGTTCAGGGGCAGCTGGTGTTTTAGCATACAGGTATAATCCAAAGATGAATAAAGAGATAGTGTATACATCTTTGGAAATAGATTGCAAAAATGAAATTTGTAATACAAAAAAAATGAGAAAGATTACAGATGAAAATAAAATAAGCATGATTTTAAATTTGCTTTTGAAAGAAGAAATAATAGTTGAAAAGTGGATACCAAAATCAATACATAATGGATTAAGCTATGATTTAAGAGTAGTGTACCAATATGGCAAAATTGATTTTATTGTAGGGAGAGGAAGTAAAACACCAATTACTAATTTACATCTTAATAATTGTGGAATAGATATTGAAGACATTAAACTATCAAAAGAAATTAAAGTTAAAATAGAAAACTTATGTTTTAGAGCCATGCAATGCTTTAAGGGGCTTAATAGTGCTGGAATTGATATTTTAATTACACCAAAGGGAAACCCTATGATAATAGAAATTAATGGACAAGGAGACCTGATTTATAAGGATATATTTAATGAAAATAAAATATACAAATCACAGATGAGAGGAATGATATGCAAAGATGAATCAGTTAAATAATGAGGTACCTATGGGAGCTATAGGAAATATAGATAAAGAGCCGGAAATAAATATGAATGAAGTTGTAGGAACACATGATATTTTATTTGTGTGTTTGGATACATTAAGGTATGATGTGGCAAAGGAAGAAGAAAAAAAGGGCACAACACCTTATATAAACAAATATGGTCAGTGGAAAAAATGTCATGCACCAGGAAACTTTACATATCCTTCGCATCATGCTATGTTTTCAGGTTTCTTACCAAGTCCAGCAGAGCCTACTCCTATTATGGAAAGAGAAAGTCTTTTTTTTCCTAAAAATATAGGTTTAGGAAATGCAACTCCTAAAGGGGCATTTGCATTTGAAGGTTCTACTTTTATAGAGGGATTATCTAAAGTTGGATATCATACCATGTGTATTGGTGGGGTTGCCTTTTTTAATAAACGTTCCGATATAGGAAAGGTATTACCTTCATATTTTGAAAAAAGTTATTGGCATCCATCATTTAGTTGTCATATAAAAAACAGTTTTGATAATCAATTAGATTTTATAGGAAGAAAAGTAAAAGAATTAGAAAATAATAAAAGGATATTTATGTATGTAAATATTGACACTATACATTATCCTAATAATTTTTATTTAGATGGTGCGAAACAAGATAATAAAGAGACTCATGCTGCAGCACTTAAATATGTAGATAATAGGATAGAAAGATTATTTGATATATTTAGGGAAAGAGGAAAAACTTTTGTCATTTTATGTTCAGATCATGGAACATGTTATGGAGAAGATGGATATGAATTTCACTGTGTATCCCATGAAATAGTATATACAGTTCCATATAAACATTTTTTCCTTTAATCTAAAAACAAAGAAAGAAGGTGAGTATTTTGGATAAATCACCGGTATATTATCAATACATGTATAGTTACCCCCATAAAAATGCTTATTATGAAATAGAAGAAGAAAGAATTTTAAATGCTATTTCAAATTTAAAAGATGACAACCTTACTCTATACATACATGTTCCTTTTTGTGAAAGCAAATGTGGATATTGTAATTTATTTTCAATACCTAACACAAGTGAAGTTTTATTAGAAAAATATATAGATACTGTATGTAACCAGATAATTCAATATGGTAATACATTATGTGAAAATGACATTAAGTTTACAAATCTAATATTAGGTGGAGGAACACCACTTATACTTTCTATAGAACAGATGGAAAGGCTTTTTAAAACTTTAGAAGAAAATCTTCCTATAAAAATAGATGAAGCTAACTTTGTTATAGAAACTTCACCAAATCAAACTGACTTAGATAAACTTTTATATCTTAAAAATAAAGGGCTTAACCGTATAAGTATAGGAATACAGTCTTTTGTAGAAGATGAATTGAAATGTATTTATAGAAATCATAAAAAAGAAAGTTGTTACAAAGCTTTAGATAAAATAATGAATCTTAAATTTGATGCAGTTAATATAGATCTAATTTATGGAATAGAAGGTCAAACAAAAGGATCATTAATCTATTCTATTAATGAAGCTTTAAGATATAAACCGGAAGAAATATTTATTTATCCCCTTTATATAAGGGAAGATACAAAGATATTTGGAAGGATGAATTTGAATTATGAATTTCAACATGAAATGTATGATATAGCAGTAAAAGAATTAAATAAAAACGGTTATATTCAAACATCTATGCGACGCTTTGTAAAAAGAGTAAGTGAAAATAATCTTAGCTGTGGTTTTGAGCAAATGCTATCAGTTGGATGTGGTGGAAGAAGTTATATAGGAAACCTACATTTTTGTGAGCCATATACTTCAAAAAGAAATGATTGTAAAGAAGTTTTAAGTAATTATGTAGATAAAGATAATTTTTTTAAAGGATTAAAGGGATATGAGTTGAATTTTGAAGAAGTAGAGCGTAGGTTTATTATTAAAAATTTGGGGTATTATAAAGGTTTAGATTTAAAGGAATATAAGAAAATATTTAGTAAAGATTTGTTAAAAGCTTATCCAATATTTGAAGAACTTTTTAAAGAAAAACTTATTGAACTAGAAGGAAAAAAATTAAGACTTACTAAAAAAGGCATAAAATATTCTGATGTAATTTTACCATTTTGGATTTCTGACACAGTGAAAGAAAGGATGAAAAAATGATAGAACATGCTACTGAAATTACCTATCGTGGAGAACTAAAATCTTGTAATTATAATTGTAGTTATTGTCCATTTTCTAAAAGAAAATATAGTATTAAGGAAATAGAACGAGATAAAGATAAATGGTGTAATTTTTTAAATAAAATATCAAATATAAATTTCAAAGAAAATGTTAGTGTTTTAATAGCACCTTACGGTGAAGCTCTTATACATAATTACTATGTTAAAGGAATTGCAAAACTTTGTAGAGTAAAAAAAATTAGAAAAGTAGGATGTCAAACTAACTTAAGTTTTAATGTTCAATCCTTTATTCAAGAATTAGAAAAAGAAAATGTGAATTTAGATAAGATAACTTTATGGTGTACATATCATCCAGAGATGACAAAAGTAGATGAATTTATAGAAAAAATAAAATATTTACGTAAAAAAATAAATTTAAGCGTAGGTGTAGTTGGAAATCCAAAAGATATTGAAATCATAAAAAAATTAAGAAATAGTTTACCTGTAGAAGTTTATTTATGGATTAACAGTATGGATGGACTTAATAGAAAATATACAGAAGAAGAAATAAGTATATTTAATGATATAGATCCTATGTTTGATTTAGAAGTAAAAAATTATTTAAATAAAGGGAAATGTATAGGTGGAAAAGAACATTATTTTATAGATTTTAAAGGGGATATTTATCCATGCAATAAAGTACGTAAAACATTAGGAAATTTATATAGTAATGATACTATTAAAAAGGAGACAAGTTGTTTAAAAGGAAGATGTGATTGTTATTTATCTTACTCACATTTGAAGGGTTTAAAAAAGTTGGATTTTTTTAATAAAGATGAGTTAATAAGGGTACCTAAAAGACTAGATATAAAAGCAATATTTTTAGATATAGATGGAACATTAGTAAGCAAAGATGGAAAAATAAAAAATGAAGATATATTAGCTTTAGAATATTTAAGTAAAATAGCTTTAATCTATTTGAACACAGAATTACCCTATGAAAAAGCGATGAAGAAGTGTAAGAAGATAAAAAGGTTATTATCAGGTGGAAGTTTTGCAAATGGTGCACATATAGTAGAAAAAACTAATAACTATGAAGTTTATAACTATTTGTTAAAAATACCTAATTTGTGTAATGAATATAAGATGTATAGCTATAAAGATAGACCATATAAGATATTGATGAGGGGTAAAATAGATAGTGAAATAATAAAACATATGAATAATAGTGGTCATTATAATATCATACATAATCATGGAAGATTAAGTATAGTCAATAATGGTGTAAATAAATTAAGTGGTTTATCAGTGATATGTGAAAAGTTAAAGTTAGATAAAGAAAAAGTTATGGTAATAGGTAACTCTAATAATGATTTATCCATGATTAAAGGAATATATCATTCCGTTGCAGAGACAGGGGCATCAAAAGAATTAATAGAAGAGGCAAGGTATAGGTTAAAAGTAGCTCAATTGCCTTATATTATTTAATAAAAAACTATATAAATAGAAAGAATTTAAAGTTTTAAAGAGCTATTCTAAAATATAATTTCACTTTAGAATAGCTCTTTAAATTTATAATAATTTAAATTGATAAATTGAAAATCTTTCGCGAACATCAAGAGCATATAACCCATGTAACTTAACTTCTTTTTTTAATGTGAAAGGTGTAAAGTTTTCAAGATAATAGATATAGTCTTGAGAAGGATAATAAAGTATAATTTCTACCTCGCGGTTATATTCTTCTACAGAAATCAAAATATTTAATATAACTTTCATAAATATTTGCATAGAAAAAGGATTGAAAAAGTAAAATTTATTATCCTTTGGATTAACTTCATAATCTTCAGCATAACAGTTTGAAAAATTTATTTTTTTACAGTTTTTATTATGCTCTTTCAAATATTCTTTTTTGTTATCAAGAGCCTCTTGATAAAAAAAATTATTCATTTCAATTCCCGTTACATAACAATCAAAAAAGTAATTTAAATAAAAGTTAAGTCTTCCTTTACCACATCCAAAATCAATTATTCTATCATCACTTTTAAATTCATATTCTTTAGAAAGTGCTTCAAGTGCATAATATGATGTTGGCTCATATCTATTGTAGTGAAGAGATTCATAGTATTCTTTTTGTTCGCCAGAAGTTTTTATATTAAGTAGTTTTTCAAAAGTTTGATCATTCATTATAGTCCTTTCTGTTTTACAGGATAAAACATATGTTATTTTGAATAATCATAAATTCTCAACTCTTAATTAAGTATAATACCCTAAATATAACATTTAATACTATAAAAGTAGTTTTTTAATTTCATCTAACTGTTCTATTGTTTGGTTATAACCATTATTATAACCTTCAGTTAGTATAGCTATGTTCTTTTCAAAACTATCAATAGCTTGATTGGATTTGGGTCTTATTATTATAGCTTTTCCTTGTTTCTCTAACTCTTCACAATATTTTACAGTTTCATTATATAAATCATGTCTTGTTAAAATAGGTTTGCACAAATTTGGGTACTTTCTTTTTAAAATCTTTGAAGCCATTAAGTTTTTCTTTGAAAATTCTTTTACATATCCTTTAGGTCGAGTAAGTATTATTAAATGCTTTTCATTACCATCTGTAATAGCTTTTCTTATAGGAATTGGATCACATATTCCGCCGTCATAATAATAATTTTCATTTATTTTTATTGGTGGAAATAAAAATGGTATAGCACAAGTTGCTCTTAGCATAGTACATTTATCATCTAAATTTTTTGCGTCTAAGTACTCTGTTTTACCAGTTTTAGCATTAGTAACACCAACTAAGGCTGTTCCTTCATATTTTAAGAAAGTCTCCATATCAAATGGATTTAGTTTGTTAGGGATTTCATCAAAGGCAAAATCTAATCCAAAAGCACTTTTACATTTAAAAAAGTTTCTGAATCCTAAGTATCTTTTATCATTTCTATAGGATTTTAATACGTCAAGGTTCCTTCCCCTTTGTTTAGATAAGTAAGAAACACCATGTGTAATTCCAGCAGATACTCCTATACAATAAGGAAAAATAATATCGTTATCTAAAAGTGCATCCATGGCACCTGAACTAAATATAGGTCTAAAAGTTCCACCTTCTAATATTAAACTAGCCATAAATATCTCCTTTCCGTTATAGAAAACATATAAAAAATTATATACCTTATATAGTTAATATACAAACGTTAAAATTATTTTAAATAAGTATTATGGTGTATAAGTGGGTTTTATATAAATATAACTAAGTTAAAAGAATGTAATATATTTATATAAAAATAAATATATTAGAGTGAAGCTATTTGTTTAGGAGAAAAAAATGAATTTTATTAGAGAAGTTCTAAAACTATATATTGAGAGGATAGACTTTTTTCTAGAGCTAGTTATGCAGCATTTAGTATTATCTTTTATAGCTGTTGTGATTTCTACAATAATAGGTGTTTTTTTAGGAGTAATAGTATGTGAAAATAAAAGATTGTCTAATCCAATAAAAGGAGTTACAAATTTTTTATATACAATCCCATCAATAGCAATTTTAGGATTTTTAGTTTCTTTTTCTGGAGTTGGAAATGTTACAGCTATAATTACATTATCATTATATGGATTGCTACCTATAATTACCAATACTTATACAGGCATTGAAAATGTAGATAAGGATATTATAGAAGCAGGAAAAGGTATGGGTGCAACTAATAGAGAACTGCTTTATAAAATAAAACTACCGCTTGCTTTACCAGTAATTTTTGCTGGATTTAGAAATATGGTAGTTATGACAATAGCACTTTGTGGTATTGCATCTTTTATAGGGGCAGGAGGCTTAGGAATTGCTATATGGAGAGGAATTACAACTAATAACCCAACTATGACTTTTGCTGGAAGTTTACTTATTGCACTTATAGCTTTGACTATAGATTCAATTATGTCTTGTATTCAAAAAAACATAAATATAAGATTTACAAAAGGAAAAGTTAAAAAAGGGGGACTAGGAATTAAAAAATATATTGGAGTTATAAGTATCTTATTAGTTATAACAACATTTATATTAGTAGGTTTTAGCAGAAAAGAAACTATAATAATTGCATCAAAACCAATGACTGAACAGTATATTTTAACTGAAATTATGTCACAACTTATTGAAGAAAAAACATCAATAAAAGTTGAAATTAAAAAAGGTATAGGTGGGGGAACAGCTAATATTCATCCTGCTATAGTAAAAGGAGAGGTTGATATTTATCCAGAATATACAGGCACAGCATGGGAGTATGTATTAAAGAAAAAAAGTCAGAGTGAAAACACATATGAAGAATTAAAAAAAGAATACAAAGAAAAGTATGATTTAAATTGGTTTAATTTATATGGATATGATAGTAATTATGCAATAGTAGTTAATAAAGCGTTAGCTGAAAAATATAATTTAAAAACATATTCTGATTTAGCAATAATAAGTGATAAGTTGGTGTTAGGGGCAGAATATGATTTTTATGAGAGGGAGGATGGATATAATTCATTAGCTAAACTATATAATTTTAAATTTAAAGATACTTTAGATTTAGACATGGGATTAAAATATAAAGCCCTTTCATCTAATAAAATAGATGTGATAATGGCTTCCACTACAGATGGGCAGCTTGTAAATGAAAATTATTTGGTTTTAAAGGATGATAAGAGATTTTTTCCTAGGTATTTAGCAGGGACAATAATAAGAGAAGAAACGTTGAAAAAGTATCCAGAGCTCATAGAAGTGTTAAGTTTATTAAATAATACTATAACAGAAAAAGAAATTATAAATATGAACTATAAAGTAGAAGTAGAGAAGAAAGAAGATTTTCAAGTTGCAAAAGAATTTTTAATAGAAAAGGGAATAATTAAATAGGAGAGAGTTATGAAGTATGAAGGGTAAACCATTAATAAGTTTTTGTAATGTTAGTAAGGCATATGATGATAAAATTGTGCTGAAAAATTTAAATTTAGATATATACAAAGGTGAGTTTGTAACGGTTATAGGTGGGTCAGGAAGTGGGAAAACTACTGCATTAAAATTAATAAATGGGCTTATAACTCCAGATGATGGAAAAATAATTGTTGATGGTAAAAATTTAAAAGAGACTAATTTAGTTGAACTTAGAAAAAATATTGGATATGTAATTCAAAGCATTGGATTATTTCCGCATATGACAGTAGGAAAAAACATATCTTTTGTTTTAGATTTAAACAAAAATAAAAAAGATAGTTCTTTGGATAAGGTAAAAGAGCTTATGAATACTGTTCAGCTTGAAGAAGAGTTAATAACTAGATATCCTTCGCAGTTAAGTGGAGGTCAGAAACAACGAGTAGGTATAGCAAGGGCATTAGCATCAAATCCATATATATTATTAATGGATGAGCCATTTGGCGCAGTAGATGAAATAACAAGACATGTTCTACAAGATGAATTATTAAAAATACAAAAACAATTAGGAATAACCATTTTTTTTATAACTCATGATATAAATGAAGCATTAAAATTAGGTAGTAAGATAATAATAATGAATAATGGAAAAATAGAACAAATAGGAACTAGTGATGAAATAAAATATAACCCTAATACTGAGTTTGTAAAAAAATTAATAGCCTATTAATTAAAAAATAGTATGAGTTCTAATTTGAAATAATAATTATATATATTTTAAGACTTCAGCATAATTTAGTTTTATGCTGAAGTCTTTTTAAAAATTAATATTTATTTTTATATGTAAAAATATGATTAAATAGTATATTGTTTTTTGTACTTTTTTATGTAATGTATAGAAATGAAAGTTGTTATAATTTCTGCAAGTGGGATACTTAGCCAAACGCCGTCTATTCCCAAGAAGTATGGAAGTATAAATCCAAATACAAGTGCAAAGAAAAAGGTTCTAGCAAATGAAATTATTGAAGATACTTTTCCATTGGAAAAAGCTGTGAACATTGCAGATGCAAAAATATTAATTCCTACAAATAAAAATGCAATTGAAAATAATTTTAATCCATGTACAGCAAGAATGAAAACTGGACTAGAATAAGGCACAAATATTCTCACTACGTATTTTCCTAAAATTAGGGATAATAAGAATATAATTATAGACGATATTGAAATAAATATTTTAGAGTAATTAAACGTTTCTTTTAGTTTATATTCATTTTTTGCTCCATAATTAAAACTTATAAGTGGTGATATACCAGATGAAAAACCTAAATATGTAGATACTAAAAGAAAATGAGTATATAAAATTATTGTTAATGCGGCAACACCATTTTCTCCAGCATATTTAAGAGTGAGCATATTAAATAATAATGTTACAAAGCCAGTTGAAAGTTCGGTAACCATCTCAGAAGATCCATTTAACATAGTGTTTTTTATAATGTTTAAATTGAATTTTGTTTTTGTAAATTTAAGTTTAGATTTTTTTGTAAAGAAATAACCAAATCCCATTAATGTAGATATAAACACTCCAAGGGAAGTTGCAATTGCTGCACCAGCTATGCCAAGGTTAAAGTATTTTATAAGAACATAATCCAAAATTATATTTATAATACCACCGACAATAGAAAGTAATAAGCTGAAGTTGAAATTACCATCAGTTCTTACGAAAAATTCAAACATAGATTTTACAACGAAAAATGGTGCAAATAGGGATATTATTCTTCCATAAGAAATGCAATAGGGTAGTAAATTATCAGTGGCTCCTAAAATCACGGAAATATCTTCTATAAATATATAACCTATTAAGCCTAGAATAATACCAATTATAGAAGCAACTAGAAAAATTAGTGAAAAAGCTTCGTTGGCTTTTTGAAGTTTATTTTCACCAAGATTTATAGCTACAAAAGCACTACCACCAGTTCCAAACATAATGGATATGCCAAAAATTAAATTTATTATAGGAAATGTTATATTGATACTTGCAAGTGCATCAGAACCCACAAGTAGTGATACAAAAACTCCATCTACAATTGTATATAATGATATAAATATCATAGATATAATTGCTGGAGATACGAATCTTAAAAACTCAATGAAAGTAAATTTCTTAGAAAAAGTAGCTTCCATTAAAATCCCTCCTTATATAATTAATTGATAAAAGTAATTATAAAGTGTATAGTAACTATACAGTCAAGGGGAAAATATTAAGGGGTTTATTATAGGATTAAGGAGGCAAAATGGGTAACAATGTTAAAAATAAATATTTTACTGTAAGCGAATTTGCTAAATTATGTGGGGTTCAAAGAAAAACTCTCATTTTTTACGATAAAATAGGTATTTTTTCACCAGAATATAGAGATGAAAATAATTATAGACTTTACAGTTTAAGTCAGTATGATACTTTTACTATATTATTAGAATTAAGAGAACTGGATGTTTCATTAGATAAAATAAAAAAATATTTATATAATAGGACACCAGAAGAATATATAAGGCTTTTAGAAGATGAAAGAAGTAAAGTTGCACTAAAAATTAAGAAATTAGAAAAGATGGCTTATAATCTAACAAACAAAATCAATATTGCTCAAAGGGGAATAATGGAACTTGAGAACAATGAAGCTTATATAAAAGAGTGTAACGAGGAATATTTAATATTATCAGATTTAAATAATTGTTCTCAAAAAGAAATAATGATGGATGTTATTAATTTTGTTAAATATTGTGATGAAAATAATATATATGATGGATATCCAATAGGCGCAATAGTAAGGAAAAGTGATGTGGAAAATAAAAAATTTAATACTTTAAGTAAATTATTTATAAAATTAGATAATAAAATTAATAATAACAAATTATTTATAAAACCTAGTGGAAAATATGTATGCATAAATCATAAAGGTGATTATGAAAGTACATATAAATCTTATGAAAAAATTTTAAAGTTTATTAAAGAGAATAATTATAAAATAATTGGAGATTCTTATGAAAATACATTATTGGATTTCTTTGCACTTAAAAATGAAAAAGAATATTTAACTGAAATTATGATTAGAGTTAAAAAAATATAATATAAGGCATGGAATTACAAATTTAAAGTTTTACAAAATGATTATCCTTTTTAATTTTAAAATTTAATTTAAATTTAATATATATAAATAAAAATGAGTATATGCAAATTAAATTTAAAAATGATGATGTAATTTTAAATTTTATAAGCTAATTTGCATAAAAAAGTATAAAAAAGTATAATAGATAATATGTGAATATAGTAATGTATAATCTAGATTTAACTTATGATTTATAAGATTCTATTATGTTTTTAGGATAAGATGAATTTATTTGGATAGTATTAAATTAAAATGACTAGAAATATAAGTTAAAGTTAGGGTTTAGAAAGCTATATTGAAAGACTATACGGACGGTATTATAGTTTAAATTTAAAAAATTATTTTGGGAGAGAGTTCAAATATGAATCAAGAATTAATTAATTACATAATTGAAGCTAATAAAGAATTAGCTATAAAAAAAGAATTAAAATTTTCTTTAAAAGAATGCTTAAGTGATCTTACAAAAAATAATCTAACTGACTTAGCTGGAATATATGAAATTGTTGGTAGACATAAAATGAAAAAGGATATGTTAGTAGATGCGTTATGTAGTAAGATTCAAGATGCTAATATATTACAAGAAGATTTAGTTTCTGTAGATGATAATGGGATGAAATTACTTCAAGAACTTAGAGATGAAAAGTACATAGAATGTACAACTATGCCAGTTGAAAATTATGTATTTTTATATAACATAGGAATGGCTTTTACATATATTTCGGAAAATAAAGTATATATAGTTATGCCAAATGAAATAAAAGATGTTGTTAAAAAAATCAATTTTAAAGAGTTAGATGTAAAACAAGAAAGATACAGAAATGTGCAAGAGTATTTATTAGCATTTTCTAATTTATATGGAATATTTGAAATAGAATTTTTTATGAATATCTTTAATGATAATAATGATGAAAAATTAGATGAAAAAGAGTTTTTAGATATATTAGATAAGTTTGCAGGTAGTTTAGGTATGGTTGAGTTCGATGATGAAAGAGTTATACATCAAGCGTTATTAGTTAATGAAGGTGAATATGAAACATTACAAGAACTTAGAGAAGGCAAAGAATATAAAATTTTACCTAAGGAAGAATTACTTAAATATGCAGATGAAGATTATGTGGAATTAACAGAGGAACATATAAAATTAAAAAAATTTTTAAATGAAATGTGTGTTGATACTGAACTTGCACAAGAAACTTTTGAAGATATATGCATGGGACTAGTAGATTCTGATTTCGATATTCAAAGAGTTCTTTTTGAGTTAGATAGAAGAAAGATAGAGATAAAAAGTAAAAAACAATTAGAGGAAATTGTGAAATTGGTAGCAAATGTTTCTAATAATTCAAGAAAATGGAGCAACAAAGGATTTACTCCGAAAGAATTATCTTTAAGAAAGTTAAATGTTAATGCTAATAAAAAGATAGTTGGAAGAAATGAACCTTGTATATGTGGTAGTGGAAAGAAATATAAGAAATGTTGTGGAAAATAACTTTATAAAGTAGAAGGCATCTCAATTTATTATGGGGATGCTTTTTATTTTTGTTTAAGAATGTATATTTAAAAAATTGGATAATATAACTTAACTAGGAATTAAAAAAATCTAAGATATAAATGATTAAATTCGGAAAAAAATTATATAATTTTTTTGAAAAATGAAAAGTAGTCAATAAGTAATATAGTATTATATGTTTAAAGTATAAAGTGTGGAGTTGAAAACAGTATGGAATTTTATAATCAAGTGGCATTAAGCGAGCTTGAAAAATGGAAAAAAGAAATGAGAAAAGGACCATCTATATTTGAGAAAGCTACTAAGGGAGTTCAAAACAAGTTTAATGGAATGTTGCCCAGTAAATATCATGAATTTATGACGAACACAATAAAGAATATGACACAAGCAGTTTTATTTGGATCAAAGTATATTACTAAAAAACCTTATTTAAATTTGTCTTTAAAGGAAAGGGAAGACTTAGTTGAAGAAAAAACTAAAGTTTATAAAAACACAGCAATTATAGAAGGTGCTGGAACTGGTGCTGGGGGTATAGCTTTAGGAATTGCCGATTTCCCATTATTATTAGGGATAAAAATAAAGCTTCTTTATGATATTGCTGCTATTTATGGCTTTGATGTTAAGGATTATAAAGAACGATTATATATACTAAATATATTTCAACTAGCTTTTTCAAGTAAAAATCATGTAAATAAAGTCTTTTATACTATGGAAGATTGGGAAAAGTATTGTACTATGTTACCAGATGATATAAGTTGCTTTGATTGGAAAACGTTTCAGCAGGAATACAGAGATTATATAGATCTTGCCAAACTGTTACAAATGATACCAGGTATAGGTGCTTTTGTAGGGGCTTATGTAAATAATAAACTTATAGATAAATTGAGTAAAACTGCAATACAAGCATATAGAATGAGAATACTTACTTAAAGTAAAATTGTATATTATATAATTTAAAGATATCTAAGATAAAACTTATAATTAAATTTAAATTATAAGTTTTATTTATGTAGAATAAACAAAAAAGAAACTTTTAATACATATATTTTAATTATTGGATTAAAATGTATTTATATGCTAAAATTTAAGTGTATATTGTGTTGAATTTTAAGTGAATATTTAGAAGGGAATGGAAATTAAGTATACAAATATGTTAATGTTACTTAAGATAGAGGAAATAAAATATGAAAAAACAATTCTTATATCTAATAGGTCAATATGTTTTTACTACTTTATTAATGAGATCAGCATTATATGAAAATAAACCAAAAATAAACTTAAAAACTTTTGGAGTTTCACTTATATATTTGTTATTTTTTTTCATTATATCAATGTGTTTTCAATTAGAGGATAGCATTATGATAGCCCAATTTATATATATTCTTTTGTTTCCTATGAAATATAAAATATATAAAGGATCAATTAGAGAGGTTGCTTTTGTATATTATTCATCACTTATAGCTAATTTATCTATAATAACAATTTATATATTATGTGAAGATTTTATAATTTTAAATGAGGTTAATAAAGGTAATGTCATCATATATAAATTATGTTTTAGCCTTATAAGTATATTAGTATTATTATTTAATCTATTTCATGTTGCTAAAGTGTATAGGCCTAATATTAAGACATTGAGGACAAAGATAGGTTATTTAATATCATTTGCCCCTTTTTCATATGTAATTTCTTTAACGTTACTATTTAGATTTATTATATTCCATAATTGTTTTTATGGAGTAATAATTTATAGTATATTTTGCTTAAGTACATTGATTTTTTATCCGGTAATATATTTTTTTACTGAAAATATGAAATCATTGGAACAAGCTATTTTTATTGCAGAAAGAGATGATATAACTAGTGCTTATAGTAGAAGAAAATTTGAAGAGGATATTTCAGGTTTAATAAAAAAAGATATTGAATTTGGAATTTTTTATTTAGATATAAATGATTTTAAAAGTATAAACGATAATAATGGTCATATTTTTGGAGATAAATGCTTAAAACACTTTATTGATATATTAAAAGAGTATATTAATAAAGATGGGCAAATATATAGGATAGGTGGAGATGAATTTTCAATAATAACTACTAAATATGAAAAAATTTCAGATATTATTGAAATTATATGTAGAAACAAAATATATTTAAAGAATGATATAAATAAAAAAATTAATATTTCATTTAGTATAGGAAAAGCCATTTATCCGATAAATGGCACGGAAGTAACTGAAATTTTAACATTTGCAGACAATGAAATGTATAGAAATAAATGTTTAAAAAGACATATTTGACTATATAGTTATTTACATAGAAAATTTAAAGGCTCTAGTAGAGTTGTAGTTAGTTAATGGCTAAGATTTAAGAACTAATAGTTTAGAATCCTATAAAATTAGAGTATAATTTTTATATGTGTATTATAATAACTAGTAATTATACTTAAAAATTAAGGGTTAAAGTTTAGTTACTGACATATTTAAGAGAGGGATAATATGAAGTACGTTGACTCAAAAAAAATGAAACAAATAGATAATTATTGTATAAATCAATTAGGAATAAGTGGAATGATACTTATGGAAAATGCAGCAATAAAAATATTTAATGAGGTAGATGAAAAATTAAAAGAAATGCCTAATTCAAAGGTAATTATAATTTCGGGTGTTGGAAATAATGGTGGAGATGGACTTGCACTATCAAGACATTTATATTTGCATAATTATAATGTTGAAGTATTTATAGTAGGAAATTTAAAGAAAGCAAGCAATGATTTTAATGAAAACTTTCAAATTATAAAGAATATAAATAAATTAGACGATAATAAGATAGGAATAAGATTTATAAATGAGAATACCGATTTAAATAAATTACAGAGTTTAATTTATGCTGATGTAATTATTGATGGAATATTTGGAACTGGCTTAAAAAGAAAAATTTCAGGTATTTATGAAAGTTTAATTCTAAAGGTAAACAAATGTAGTGCATATACTATAGCTATAGATATTCCATCTGGAATAAATGGTGATAATGGAGAGGTTATGGGGGTAGCAATAAAAGCTGATGAAACTATAACATTGCAGTTACCAAAGGTAGGTTTTTTAAAAGAACATATATCAGAATATTGTGGCAATATTAAAGTGGTTGATATAGGAATTCCTAGAAAAGTTATACAAATATTATAATATATAAATGTTTTGGGGGATAAAAATTATGAGAGTTGAAGGATTAAATACAAAAACTAATACTATGTTTTCACAAATTAAAAAGGATGAGGATAATCTAAATTTAAAATTCAATAAAAGTATTAAATTTAAAAAAGCTGATATTATAAATAATCTTCAAGAAGCTAAAGAAAATTTAATAAAACAAAAGGAGAATTTACAAAAACAAGATTTAACACCAAAAGAGAGAATTGAAAAAAACAAAGAGTTAGATGCTAAAATAAAGTTAATAGAAGAACAAATGCAACAAGCTCTTATGATAGAAAAAGAAAAAGAATTAGAAAAAGCAAAAGAAAAACTAGAACAGAAAGAAAAAGAAAATAAAAATGGTGATGAAGAAAGAGATGGAGTTATAATTTCTAAAAGCCTTAAAAATCTAATTAAAGCTAGAAATAGCATGGATAACATACATTCATTGAATATTACTAAAGGAAATTTAAAAGTAGAGTTAGGTTATCTTAAAGATATAAAATATCCTAATAATTTTGTTTCTAAACAAAAATTAAAATTAGAAAAATCTATTAATAACATAGAAAGTAGAGCTAATAGTGAACTTAGTAGGGCAAATAGAATTATAAAAAATGAAAGTATTAATAAAAAAGAAAATGAAGTAAAGAAAGAGGATAAAAAGGATATTATAGAAGATTAAAATATAGGGTTTTTTAAAACCCTATATTTATTTGTAAAATTATGTAATGATAATTATATTAATATGATTAAATTTTATTTCATAATAAACATTATAAGTATAAAATTAGACTTTTTAAGTTATTTCATTTTTATTTTTAGTAAATTTTATTTAAAATAAAGATATATTTCAAAAATGTAATGTAATTTTAAGATTATGTCACGTTAATTTAAGGTTAATTTAATAATGTTAATGTATAATAGAGTAAGACAAGTTTAAAAATTAATTCAACTATAAGTTGAAAATTTAAAAAGCATTTATTTAAAAATAGTTTACAACTCTATACAAAAGGTTAAAATCATAAAAACAAAAGTAAAGGCGGTGATTAAAATATTATGGAAGAAAAAATAAGAGGACTTAATGATAAGGATGTAGAAGAAAGAATTAAAAGTGGTAAGGTTAATAATATTCCTAAACCACCTTCTCGAACATTAACTCAGATTTTAAGGGCGAATATATTAACAAGCTATAATATTTTAAATATATCATTAGCAATATTGTTAATTTTAATAGGTTCACCTAAGGATGCTGTTTTTATAATAATAGTAATAGCAAATATAATATTAGGTGCATTTCAAGAAATACATGCAAAAAGAATATTAGAAAGATTAGCAGTCATTAATAGTAAAAGAGCATATGTTATAAGAAATGGAAAAACTAAAAATATTACAGCAGAAGAAATAGTGATAGATGACATAATGATTTTAAAGACAGGAGATCAGATATTAGTAGACTGTGAAGTTATACAAGATGTTGAAGTAGAAGTCGATGAATCTATGATTACTGGTGAATCAGATTCTATATTAAAACAAAAAGGGAGTAAACTTTTATCAGGTAGTGTTGTAACAGCAGGTCAGTGTTATGCAGTAGCACGTTGTGTCGGAGGAGAAACATATGCAGCAAAACTTGCAAATGAAGCAAGAAAATTTAAACTAATAAATTCTGAACTTCAAAAATCTACAGGAAAGATATTTAAAATAATAATGTGGATGATACTTCCTTTAGGCTTACTTTTAACAACTAGTCAGCTTATGTCAGGAAATGAAAGTTGGAAAAGTGCATTAATTGGTTCTGTTACAGGAATTATAGGAATGGTTCCTGAGGGGTTAATTTTATTAACCAGCACTACTTTTGTTGTAGCAGTTATAAGGCTATCTAAACTTCATACTCTTGTTCAGGAATTACCAGCTACAGAAGTTTTAGCTCGTGTAGATGTTTTATGTTTAGATAAAACAGGAACAATTACTAAAGGTGATTTAAAAGTTAGCGAAATTATAGCATTAAAAGAAAATAATACAAAGGATGTAGAAAAATATACATCAGCAATAGCATATAGTTTTTTAGGTGGAAATCAGACTAATAAAGCTATACTCAACAAATTTAAGGAAAATCCAAATTTAAAAGTAAAGAATAAGATTCCTTTTTCATCTAAAAGAAAATGGACAGCCGTAGAATTTGAAAATGAAGGAACCTGGATATTAGGTGCACCAGAGGTTATTTTAAAAGAAGAGTATGCAAATATAGCTAAACGTGTCAAAAGCGCAGCAGAGGCTGGAAAAAGAATTCTTTTATTAGCAAAATTTAATGGAGAAATTTTAAGTGAGGATTTAAATGGAGACATACACGGAATAGGACTTATATTTCTTGAAGATATAATAAGAGATAACGCTGAGGAAGCTATAGATTATTTTGAAAAAGAAAATGTAAAAATAAAAATTATATCAGGGGATAATCCTATAACTGTTTCGGCTATAGCTAAAAAAGTTGGAATTAAAAATGGAGAAAAGTATATCGATTCTAGATTGCTTCCAGAAAGTGAAGAAGAATTAGCTAAGGTTGTAGAAGAAACATGTGTATTTGGAAGAGTTACACCTCATCAAAAGAGAAGAATAGTGAAAGCTTTAAAATCCAATGAGCATACCGTAGCTATGACGGGAGACGGAGTTAATGATGTTTTAGCATTAAAGGAAGCTGATTGTGGTATAGCTATGGCTAGTGGAGCAGATGCTACAAAGGCAGTAGCACAACTTGTACTTATGAATTCAGATTTTGCTTCATTACCAAATGTTGTAACAGAAGGACGTCAACTTATAAATAATTTGGAAAAAGTGTCAGAACTTTTCTTGTCCAAAATAGTATATTTTATAATTATGTGTATATCCTTTTCTCTATTAAGGTTACCATTTCCTATTACGCCATTTCAATTAACTTTAATTGGTAGCATAACTATAGGAATACCATCATTTTTCTTAGCATTGGCACCTAATAAGGAAAGAATTAAAAAAAATTTTTTAAAAAGGGTTTTACAAGTATCAATACCAAATGGTGTAATGATAGGTATAAGCACTACAATTGCATTTCTTATAGGATTCCATAGTGGACTTTCTATGAAACAGTCTTCATCATTATCTTTAGTTGTGTTTACTGCATTAAGTTTATTCGTTGTATTTAAGGTGTCAAGGCCATTAAATCTATATAGAATATTGATATTGTTTGGAATGATATTGTTATTTATAGGGTCATTCACTATACCGTTTATAAGAAATCTTTTTGATATAGCACCATTTGTTACTACAAAGGCTAATGGAATTCTTATAATAACTATTTTAGGAACATTAGGTATGATATTTATACCTAAAATAGTAAAAAAAATAATGAATAATCCACAAATTTGTTAAAACAAATGAAAATTTATTAAATATTAAATTAAATAATAGAGCAAATTACTTAATTATTTCACAAAATCTTGAGTTGACAGTATCTAATAATAAATAATTATTATTAGAATCTGATAGGCTTGAATTTTATAAAATATATATTGTAATTTGTGTCTATTATTTTCTTTATATATACATAAAAAAATAAAGTTTTATAATTTTAAAATGTTAATTAAGTTTTTGAACTATTATTTTTATAAATAATTTGTTTAAAAGGAGAATGTATATGATTTTAAATTTACCTAAGGAGATTTGTGATTTGATAGATATGGATAGCATAGAGAAAGTGTGTATTGGATGTTCTAAAGCTGAAGTATTTAAAATTAATATGCAAAATAGAAGAGCCTATTTAAAAATAGCCCAAAGTAAATATGAAATATTTAGGCAAGAAGTAAAGTTATTGGATTGGCTGAAGGGAAAGTTAAATGTTCCAGAAGTGTTACTGTATGTTGGGGATTGTAATAATCAATTTTTAATAATGTCAGAAATAAAGGGAGAAAATACATTAAATTTATTAAGAGAAAATTTTAATAAAGAACTAATAGTAAAGAATTTGGCTAAAGGATTAAAAATGATTCATAATATAAATATTACAAATTGTAATGTAGTACAAACTCTAGATGTTAAATTAAAAGAAGGAAGAAAAAATATAGAACAAAAACTTGTGAATTTTAATTGTAATAAAGATAAAAGTTATTTAGAAATTGTTAATAAATTAGAGAGTATGCGGCCTGAATGTGAAGATTTAGTGTTAGTTCACGGAGATTACTGCTTACCGAATATAATTCAACATAAAGGTGAAATAAGTGGTTTTATAGATTGGGGAAGAGGTGGTATTGGCGATAGATATCAAGATATAGGAATTGCATGCAGAAGTATACGAACTAATTTTGGAAATGATCATTATGTAAAATTATTTTTAGATGAATATGGTTTGGATAAATATGATGCTAATAAAATTGCTTATTATATTTTATTAGATGAATTATTTTAAATAAATATAGTATTATAATTTTAGAATACAATCTAAGTTAAACTTTAACTATAGGTTGTATTTTTTTTAGTCGAAATTTAAATTAATTTGTAAAAATATACATAATAATGTAGACTAAAAAAAACACATGAAATATAATAGCATTAAGGGAATAAATTAAAAAATAATTAAGCATCTTAATTTATTATGGTATAAGGTTATAAAAATTTTGTAGATGAGGTTTGTTATGAATTTAGAGTTAACTGAAGACAAGAAAAAAATATCAACGTTAGATATTAACAAAATAATTATGTATATATCATTAATTTTACTTATTTTAAGTTTTTTAGGGGCATTTTATATTAAGTTTTTACCAATAGATAAATATATTACAGCTTATGATTTTAAAATAATAAATGGTACTTTAGCTATTATTTCTATGGCTAGTTGTTGGATTTATTATTATACATATAAGAAAAGTGATTTTTTTATAATATCTTTATTTTATTTAAGTTTTACAGTAGAAAGACTGTATATTAATTTCAAATTATATAATCAAAGTCATGAATTAAATGCAAGGTTGTCATTGATTATTGGTGCATATATTTTAAGAACAATATTAATTACTTTTACAGTTAAAAAAGAACATAATAAATTACTTAGATTAATGGAAAAAAATAAATTTTATTCAATAATTTCAATAGTAATATTAACAATAATTTTAAATAATTTTGAATTAAATTTATTAAAAATTAATAATAGTATATTTAAACAAAATTTGTATTTATATGTAAATTTTATTTTTATAATTTACTATATTTTTGTATTAACATCACTTATGAAAAAAAGTAGAAAAAATAAAGATTTTATATATACAATTATTATTTTAAGTTTAGGTTTCTTTACAATAAAAAGAATATATTTATTATGTTTTATAAAATTTAAAATAGAAAACATATATAGTGGATGCAACATATTAACTTTTTTGGGGTTTAACTCACTTATTTTAGGATTATTTATTGAAATGGTTATAAAAGAAAAAGAAAGTGATAGATTAAAAAAAGAGTTAAAGATATTTTATGAGCTGGCTGAATATAATCAAAGAAATGAAGTTGTAGTCTATGACGAAAACGAGAATATAGTTTATGCTAATAGAAAAATAAGAGAATCTAGTTGTAATAAGTTTAACTCGATGGAAGAGCAAAATAAAGAATTGGAATTGAAATTAAAAAAGTATATTATTTTTAATGATAAAGATGAAATAGAGTTTAAAATAGAGAAGGATGGATTATATAAAAAAGTATTATTTAATAATGGAAAGGTTCATAATTTAGATATACAAAAAATACACCTTAATAATAATGTTGACAGAATGGTATGTACATTAGTGGATATGTCAGACGAGTATGAGGCTCATGAAAGGTTAGTTATAAGCGAAAATAAATTAGCAACAATAACTGAAAATATTAAAGATTTAATAATAACGATAGATAATGATGGAATAATAACATATGTTAATAATGCAGTTTTAGAAACTTTAGATTATGATAGGGATGAACTTAATAATAGTCACTATAACAAATTATTTAGTTTTAAAGTTTGTAATAATAAATTTTTAGATTCAGACTGTGAAAATCATATTTGGATTAAACATAAAATTTTAACTAAACAAGATAAATTAGTTGTGGTAGAGTCATTAATAACAAACATGCTAAATGAAAAAGGACAATCTGTAGGAAAAATAATAGTTTCTAGAGACCTTAGTTATAAAAATGAAGTTGATATTTTAAAAGAAAAATATGATGAAATAAAAGAATATGATAGAATAAAGACAGAAATTTTTTCGAATTTATCACATGAAGTGAGAACTCCTATAAATATAATATATTCATCTGTTCAACTTTTAAATAATAAGAGAAAATTAAGCGTAGAGGATTTTAGAAGTTCCTATGATAAATATGAGGGTATTATAAGAGAAAATTGTAATAGAATGCTTAAACTTGTAAATAATTTATTAGATATAACTAAAATTGAAAGTGGATTTATGAAAATGAATTTTAAAGATTATAATATAGTCAAATTAATAGAAGACGTAACAATGTCAGTAGTTCCTTATGCTGATATAAAAAATATAAATATTATATTTGATACAGATTTTGAAGAGTTGGAAATAAAAACTGATAAGGATAAATTAGAACAAGTAATTTTAAATTTATTATCTAATGCAATAAAATTTACAGAAGAACATGGAAATGTATTGGTATATGTTTCTAAAAAAGATGATTTTGTTGTAATACGAGTTAAGGATGATGGAATAGGTATACCAAAAGAATTTAGAGAGCATATATTTGACAGATTTGCACAAAGTAATAAAAATTATAATAAAGAGAAAAGTGGTACAGGTATAGGGTTGGCATTAGTAAAGTCCTTAGTAGTTCTTCATGATGGTAAAGTTTACTTAAATGAACAATTAGAAGAAGGTAGTGAATTTATTATTGAACTTCCTATTGTAAAGTGTAATTGTAAGGATGAAATGAACATGTCATTAATAAATAATAATATAAAATCGGTAGATGAGAAAGTATCAGTAGAATTTTATGATTTATATTAAAATCCAAAATTTACTTTGGATTATTTTGTATAACAATAGTATATTGAAAAAAATCAATATAGGGTAGAGATATTTTAACATAATCACTGTATTTTAAAAAAAATATCTATACAATATTATAAAATTTATGGTATCATCTAACTTTGTAATGATAAATTAAATAAATAACATAAACTTAGAACAAAACACAGATACTATAAGTGAATAGAGTTAAATATTAATAGTTGATATAGTGAGTAATTTATAAATAAAATACTCACTATTATTAATTAAAAATTTAAATAAAGATTGTAAATTAATAAAAATTAAGTCTTAATAAGTGAGGGTGAAAAAATGAAAATAGGATTCGATCATAAGAAGTATCTTGAAGAACAATCAAAATATATTTTGGAAAGAGTTAATAATTATGACAAACTATATCTAGAGTTTGGTGGAAAATTATTATTTGACTTACATGCCAAAAGGGTTTTACCAGGTTTTGATGAGAATGCAAAAATAAAATTATTACACAAGCTAAAAGAAAAAGTTGAAGTCGTTATTTGTGTATATGCAGGGGATATTGAA
The DNA here is from genome assembly GCF_018916625.1 of Clostridium senegalense. Lineage (NCBI taxonomy): Bacteria > Bacillati > Bacillota > Clostridia > Eubacteriales > Clostridiaceae > Clostridium > Clostridium senegalense. Next base: position 965,627 of record NZ_JAHLNC010000001.1, on the reverse strand, counting down.
AGAAATAAAATAAGAGGCGACTTTGGTATTACATATGATATGGACGTTTTAAGACTAATAGATGATTTGAGATCTTATGAACTAGACGTAAACAGTGTGGTAATAACTAGATATGAAGGTCAACCAGCAACTAAAGTATTTATAAATAAGTTAGAACGTAGAGGAATAAAAGTATATAAGCATAAATCTACAAAAGGATATCCAACAGATGTAGATACTATAGTTAGTGATGAAGGATATGGACAAAATCCATACATTGAAACAAGTAAACCAATAGTAGTTGTTACAGCACCAGGACCAGGAAGTGGAAAGCTTGCAACATGTCTTAGTCAGTTATACCATGAGTATAAAAGAGGTAATGTAGCAGGATATTCGAAGTTTGAAACATTCCCAGTTTGGAATGTACCTCTAAAACACCCTCTTAATATAGCTTATGAGGCTGCTACAGCAGACTTGAAAGATGTAAATATGATAGATTCATTCCATTTTGATGCTTATGGAAAAGTAGCAGTAAACTATAACCGTGATATAGAAAGTTTCCCAGTTTTAAGAAGAATTATAGAAAAAATAACTGGGGAAGAGGCTGTTTATAAATCTCCAACAGATATGGGAGTTAATAGAGTTGGATACGGAATAATAGATGATGATGTAGTAAAAGAAGCATCTCAGCAAGAAATTATTAGAAGATACTTTAAAACAGCATGTGATTATAAAAAAGGTTATGCAGATAAAGAGACTTTCCAAAGAGTGAAACTTATAATGGAAGAACTTAATTTAAAAGAGCAAGATAGAAAAGTTGTAATGCCAGCGAGAGAGCATTCAGCAAAACTTAAAGAAAACTGTGCAAAAAATGAAATATGCCCAGCAGTAGCTTTAGAACTTGAAGATGGAACTATATTAACAGGTAAAAGTTCAAATGTTATGGATGCAACAGCAGCAGTAGTACTAAATGCTATTAAACATTTTGCTAACATATCAGATGAAATACATTTAATATCACCAGTTATATTGGAGCCAATAATAAACTTAAAATCTAAAACATTAGGTAGTAAAAACACAGCATTAACATGTGAAGAAATATTAATAGCACTTAGTATTTGTGCAGCTACAAATCCTATGGCTCAAGTTGCTATGGCAAAATTACCAATGCTTAAAGGATGTCAAGCACATTCAACTACAATACTAAATAAAAATGATGAACAGACATTTAGAAAAATTGGAATAGATATAACTTGTGACCCAGAATATCCATCAGAAAATCTTTATTACAATTAAATAGAATATATTTTTATAGGGTAATCTCAAAATAAAATAATATAATAAAAGGGATTACCCTTTTATTATGTCTAAAGATAAGATAGCTATATAAAAAATTAAATTTAAATTATGAATTGAAATTTTATAAGTAAAAACTATATGTTAAAACTTAACTATGATTGATACAATTAAAGGCTTTATGTATAATAAAGTCTAGTGATTTGTATTAAAAATATAAAGATATATTGTAAGATATGGAGTGATTTAATATGAGAATGAGAAGAAAGCCATGGGCTAGACCTGAATTAGAAAGTTGTGATTTTTTTGTTGCTAAACCTAGTGAATATAAAGGAAAATGGAAGGAAAGCTTTAACAGGATTCAACCGTTATACTTAGAGTTAGGTTGTGGAAAAGGTACATTTATGGCTGAACATGCTGCAGAAAATGAAAATATTAATTATATAGCTATAGATATAAAAGATGAAGTTTTAGTTTTAGCAAAAAGAAATATAGAAAATGCAGTTGATAAAAAGGAAAGAAAAGTTGACAATGTAAAGCTTATGGCACAGGAAATTGGACTTATTGAAGAGATGTTAGATGAAAAAGATGAAATCGATAGAATATATATAAACTTTTGTAATCCTTGGCCAAAAGAAAAACATAAGAAAAGAAGATTAACACATACAAGACAATTAAATAAATATAAAACTTTTTTAAAAAAGAGCGGAGAAATATGGTTTAAAACTGATGATGATGAACTTTTTGAAGAGTCATTAGAGTATTTTAAAGAGTGTAAATTTAATATAAAGTACATAACTTATGATTTACATAAAAGTGATTTTAAAGGTAATGTAGTAACAGAACATGAAGAAATGTTTACAGCACAAGGAATAAAAACAAAGTTTTTAATTGCAACATTATAATAAAATTCATAATAAATGTACGATGATAAATTTTTGTTATCAGTTGAGAAAAATAAGTACAAATATAGTTAGTTAAGAATTAGGATTTATGAATTATGAATTTAGGATGAAAGTAGCAAACACTTTCTGAAAATGATTTTTAAAAATCTATCATTATAGTTTGCTTTGCAAATTTATAAAAAGATACGTCGAGAATTACTAGGAACGAAGTGAGTAGTAATAAACACAACTGTTCACTCTTAACTCTTAACTAAAACAACCTGTTAGTTATTGATAAATAAATAAGTTTAAAATTTAATTTGGAACACTATAATAGATAAAAAGAAATTAATATTAATTAAGAATATTTAGTATAAATGTAGATATTTTAATATATTTGTTTTATAATGAATATTGAAAAGAGAATAATATAATTAGCTAGGGGTGCTATTAAAGCTGAGAGGTATACATATACTAACCCTTGAACCTGAAATTGGATAATACCAGCGTAGGAAAGCGTTATTAAAACGAAAAGTTTTAGTTTTGTGCAAATTTTATAGTTTTGTATTTAAGTATAAAAAGCTATATCCAAGTTGGGTATAGCTTTTATTGTGTTTGGAAAATTTTTAATATTAAAATTAGGGGGAGTTTTATGAAGTTTACAGATTATTTATATTCAAGTTCAAAGGAAATATGGGAAGGATATAAAGAACATCCATTTATATGTAATTTAGCTAAGGGAACATTGGATAAAAATAAATTTATGAAATATCTTATACAAGATTATTTATACCTTAAGGAATATGCAAAAGTGTTTTGTGTAGGGGTTGTAAAAGCTGATACTATGGAAGAAATGAAGTTTTTTTATAGTTCAACTAAGGGAACTATGGAAGATGAGACAGCAGTTCATATAAAATATTTAACAGATCATGGTTATAAGATAGAGGATGTTGAAAAAATGGAGTATAACATTGCTACAATAAATTATACAAGTTATATGAAGTCAATAGCATTAACAGGGAATATAAAAGAAATAGCTATTGCAACACTACCATGTACTTGGAGTTACAATTATATAGGTAAGTATTTATTAGAAAATTATAAAGATAATTTAGAGAAAAACTTTTATAGACCTTGGATTGAAGAATATTCTTCTAAAGACTTTAATGATTTTACAGATGTATGGTTAGAGTATGTAAATAAAATTTGTAATGATTTAAATGAAAAAGAAAAAGAAAGGCTAAAAGACATATTTGTAAAATGTAGTCTGTATGAAATGGAGTTTTGGAACATGGCAAATCAAGATATGTAGATTTGGTTATGTTATGCTGGTATATAAGTGAAAAATTTTCTTCTTTTCAAATTTAATTAGTGATTGATATTTATATTAAAATCAAAAGGAGCATGGTAATGGTTATATTAGTTACAATACTTAGTGTAATTTTAATGATTATGTATTTTATAGATTTAAGAAAAGAAAAATTCAATATAAGAACTATGGTTATTACAGCTATGTTTAGTGCAATATCATTTGTACTTTATTTGATACAATTTATAAAATATCCTCAAGGTGGTGGAATTAGTTTATTTTCTATGTTGCCTGTAATGCTTTTATCTATATTATATGGAAGAAGAGTGGGACTTACAGGTGGTATGATTTTTGGACTTTTAAAACTGTTAAATGGAGCAACGGTAGTGCATCCAGCACAGTTTTTATTAGATTATGTGCTTTCAACAATGGCATTAGGACTTGCTGGAACTTTTGGAAGCAGTAAAAAGTTAAATTTAATTGGAGGCTGTTTACTATCAGTGTCCCTAAGTGTACTTGTAAATATAGTGTCAGGAGCAGTATTTTTTGGACAATATGCACCTGATGGAATGAATGTTTGGTTATACTCATTTATTTATAATATAAGTAGTGCAGGGGTAGAAGGACTATTAACAGTTGGTTTAATGGCAGTTTTACCAATAAAAAGATTTAGCAAAATAGCTAAACCAGTATAAGTTTGGTTTATATTTGAAATCTAATATATTTTTCATAAATAAATTTAAAGCTATCTTAAAATAAAAAACATTTTAAGATAGCTTTTTTATATTTAATTTTAATATGCCACTTGACTTTTAGCTTGTTTAATTTTATATTTAACGGTGTATAATTATGAAATTATAATTTAAGATAATATGAAATTTTATTTGTATTAAATGTTTGGAGAGATAAAGATGAAGCGTAATACATTACCAATTAAAACAATTGTAGCTGTTGGAATTGGATCTGCCGTATTTATGATATTAGGTCGTTTTGGGTCAATACCAACAGGTATACCAAATACAAATATAGAAACTGCTTATGCATTTTTAGCATTAATGTCCGTATTGTACGGTCCTTTAGCAGGATTTTTAATCGGTCTTATAGGTCATGGATTAAAAGATATAATCTTCTATGGTTCACCTTGGATAAGTTGGGTTATAGCCTCTGCTATTATGGGGTTTATTATAGGCGTGTGTTGTAAAAAAATTAAGATTGATGAAGGTATTTTTGGAAAAAAACAAATTACTGTTTTTAATATTGTACAAATTATATCCAATATTATAGCATGGGGATTAGTTGCACCAGGTCTAGATATTTTAATATATGCAGAGCCTTCTAATAAGGTTTTTTTACAAGGTGCTATAGGGGGAGTATCTAATACAATTACAGTTGGAATATTAGGAACTATCCTTATAAACAATTATGCTAAAACTAGAACAAAAAAAGGTAGTCTAGATAAAGAATACTAAAAGTATACCGGAGAAACAACTCCGGTATTTTAATTGGGAAAATCAATATTTCATAAAAATAATAGAAAGTTATTGTATAGATTAAAAAAGGAGGACAATATATGAAAAAACCAATTCTAGAATTTAAGGATTTTTCAGTTCAATATATAGTTCAGGCTAAACCTACATTAAAAAATATAAATTTAACTATATATGAAGGAGAAAAAGTTCTTATAGTAGGACCTTCAGGATGTGGTAAAAGCACACTTTCAAATTGTATAAATGGCTTAATTCCTTTTTCATATAAAGCAGAAACTACAGGAAGTTTAAAAATTAAAGGTAAAGAAGCCAATGAATTAAGTATTTTTGAAATATCTACAATGGTTGGAACAGTACTACAAGATCCAGATAGCCAATTTATTGGATTAACAGTTGGAGAAGATATAGCTTTTAAATTAGAAAATTATTGTGTTATGAAAAAAAATATGAAAGATAAAGTTGAAAATGTATCTAGATTAGTTGACATAAATAGTCATCTGTATTCATCACCACATAATTTATCTGGTGGTCAAAAGCAAAGAGTAACATTAGCAGGAGCTATTATCGATGATGTAGATATATTACTCTTTGATGAGCCTTTAGCAAGTTTAGATCCAGCATCAGGAAAAACATCTATTGAACTTATAGATAAAATACAGAAGGAAACTAATAAAACAGTTTTAATAATAGAACATAGATTAGAAGATGTACTACATTGTGATGTTGATAGAATAATAATTATGAATGATGGTGTAATAATGGAAGACACCACACCAAATAAACTCTTAGCTTCAAATATTTTAATTGAAAATGGAATAAGAGAACCTTTATATATAACTGCTCTTAAATATGCAGGATGTCATATTACCGAGGAAATGAACGCTAAAAATGTAGAAATAATAGATATAAATGAATGTAAAGAAAAATTAAATAGTTGGTACCTTAATTCAGTAGATAAAAAGAAAAAAGAAAAAAATAAATCTATACTAGAACTTCAGAATGTTTCATTTCAATATAATGAAGAAAAACAAATATTGAAAGATGTGTCATTTAGTATATATAAAGGAGATATGGTTAGTATAGTAGGAAAAAATGGAGCAGGGAAATCCACTATTTCTAAGCTTATATGTGGATTTTATAAACCAACTACTGGAAAAATATTTTTTGATGGTATAGATATAGAAAAAAACACGATAAAAGAAAGAGCAGAAAAAATAGGTATGGTAATGCAAAATCCCAATCAAATGATATCTAAAACTATGATATTTGATGAGGTTGCATTAGGACTTAAAGTTAGAGGAATAGGTAAAGAAGAAATAGAAGAAAGAGTATATAAAACCTTAAAGATTTGTGGATTATATGAGTATAGAAATTGGCCAATATCTGCATTGAGTTTTGGTCAAAAAAAACGTGTTACAATAGCATCAATTTTAGTTTTAAATCCAGAAATAATAATATTAGATGAACCAACTGCTGGACAAGATTTCAAACATTATAATGAGATTATGGAGTTTTTATTAGAATTAAATAAAAAGGGAGTAACTATTATAATGATTACTCATGATATGCATCTAATGTTGGAGTATAGCAACAAAGCTATAGTTCTATCACAGGGAGAGAAGATTGCTGATGATTTATCAATGAATATTTTAACTGATCACAGGATAATAGAGGCAGCTAATCTTAAAGAAACATCTTTGCAAAAATTGGCATTAAAATCTAATATTGATAATCCTAAAAAGTTTATTGAAAGATTTATTGAAGAAGATAGGGGGGAAAGAAAATAATGAGTGATACGATGCTGTCTTATATAAATAAAGACTCAATAATACATAACTTGACGGGAGCTACAAAACTTATATTTTTTATATTATGGGCCTTAGCATCTATGTTAACGTATGATACTAGAGTTTTAGTAGTTATGTTTGTTTTAAGTATAGTTATTTTTAAAATGTCTAAGTTGAAATTTAAAAATGTGGCAATAATAATATACTTTATATTATTTTTTCTACTACTTAATAATATAGCTATATTTATATTCTCACCTTATCAAGGTGTAGAAATATACAAAACCAAACATGTATTATTTCATATGCTAGGTAATTATTCTTTAACATTAGAACAATTATTTTATCAATTTAATATAACAATAAAGTATTTTTCCGTAATACCAGTAGCACTTTTATTTATACTAGCTACAGATCCAAGTGAATTTGCAGCTTCCTTAAATAAAATAGGTGTTAATTATCGTATATCTTATTCAGTTGCAATAGCCTTAAGATATATACCAGATATTCAAAGGGATTATAAAGATATTTCTTTTGCACAACAAGCAAGAGGAATAGACATGTCTAAAAAAGAAAAATTAAGCAAAAGAATAAAAAATTCAGCATCTATACTTATGCCTTTAATATTTTCAAGTTTAGATAGAATAGATACTATAAGTGCAGCTATGGAGTTAAGAGCTTTTGGAAAAATGAAAAAACGTACATGGTATAATGCAAGAGATTTTAGAAAAAATGATTATATAGCTTTAATTCTAGCAACAGGATTATTTATTTTATCATTATACTTTATACTAAAAAATAATAGTAGATTTTATAATCCATTCATATAGAATTTCAAATTTTAAAAAATATATTTATGTTTATTCATCAAATCTTTGTTATAAGTCTATAAAAATAAGTACAACTGCATTTAGTTAATAGCTTAGAATGAAACTTGAGTCCAGTTTCTTTTAACCTAACAATATAATTTTCTTTGAAAATTTATATAAAGTAGAAAAAATATGGTTATAGTTATTAGAAAAAAAGTGAGACATGCTATGAATCAATTAGAATTTAACACTGCATTTTGTATGAAAAAATTTTAAGGTTATTGAATAAATTAAAAAGAGATATTTTATTGGAATAAAGTGGCGTAGCTTTACGCACACGGTTGATAAATAGTAAATATAAAACCTTCACAACATAAAAATGTTGTGAGGGTTTTATGTTATGTAAAAATTTAACTTGATTTAGTATCTAAAACATAGATATTAAATATATTGGTTAGTAGAAGAAATAATTTTGGAGGAAGAAATGGGCCTATATAGATACAATAGAGATATAATTTCTGTGAAAAATGGTTATGTTACAGGAAAAAGTGAAGGAGAATTAGTTTTTTTAATGGGATGTCCATTTGATGAAGATAGTAATTATATTGAATCAGTAGATGTTGTTATACAGCAAAAAAAAATGAGAGAAGAAACTATACATTTAAATGTAAAGGGCTATGATTTAGATTTGGCTTTAATTAATTTTACTGAAAATGATAAACAAGAGATTATGATAAGAGGTGCTTTAGGAGGAGAAATAGCACATTTAATTGCACATGTATATAGATATGAGGAAGGAAACTTAACAGAGATTTTTAATTATAATAGTTTTTATGAAAAATATAAATTTAAAGCTAGGTATTTAGATGATTATAATATTGAAATTTTTTGTGAGGAAACTAAAAAGAAGTTTGTTCTAAATATTAATGATGATAATGATGAATATTTAAATAATATATATAGCAGAAGTGGAAAATTTTTAGGGAGTAATGCTCCACATATATCTCCTATAAATGCTATTTATCCAGTAAAACAAGTAGGAAAAAATTATAATTCACTATTAATACAACAAATTATAATTGAACCGTCAAATGAACATATGTTTGGAATTATAGAAACATTATTAGATATAGATGAATATGGAAAAATGAAAGTTATATATCAATCCATTATGAAAACAGGAAAAACATATAATAGATTAAGGGAGAGTGAATTATATTTTAATATAGAAGATGTTATACCAGAAGGAGCAGAAGTTATTTCTCTAAATAAATTTGGTGGTGAAAATGACATTATCAAATTAGATTTAGACAATGATAAAGAAGATGAAATTATATATGCTTATAATTACAAGGGATATGGACATATAGGTATATGTAAGGTTACAGGAGAGGGAGTACAGATTTTAGATAATTATGAAGGGAAAGGGGATAACATAGGTTATTTAAATATAAAAGAAGTTTGCTCTAGAAAAAATAAAAATATAATAATAGGATGGAAAATACGAGATTTTACTTGTAGATTAGATTTATTAGAATATAAAAATAAAAAAATAAGTAGTTTAATTCCACATACTATATTATGTTTTAATAAAATAGATGTTGTAAATTTGGAAAATAAAAAAGAAAAGTTAAATGAAATAGTATTATGGTATAAAAGTAAAAAAGTAGGTTATGAAATAAGTATGTATAAATGGATAAAAGGAAATCTTATTGAAATAAATAAATATAATAAATATTATTATACAAAAGTTTTAAAATATTATGATGAATTGATAAAAACTAAAAGTAATTCTATAGAATATTTATATAATGTAGCAAAAGCTAAATACTTAGTATCCCAATATGATGATGCATTAAAAACTATAAATAAGGCAATGTATTTGAAATTAACGTATCCATCAGTAGAAGAGTTAAGGGATTTTCAATGTGTGTTAAGTGAAGGGGTAAAGGAAAAATAAGTTTATAAGTTTAAAAGTTGAATATAAATTAAAAAAGGTACTTTAAAGTACCTTTTTGTTTATATAATTCATTAGAGATTAATTGATAAAAAGTTATAAATTCTATAGTAATACAAATAATTTTAAATTAAATTTTATTATTGTTTAAATTAGATGATAGAAAAATCAATTAGTTTTCCCACTCATCAGCATTTTTTAATCCAGGTATAGAGGATGCTTTAAATACTGGAGTTTCAACACCTGCTTTTTTCTGAGCAATATAGTCTTTTAAAGCTAAGAAAGCATATTTACCTAAGAATAGTATAGCTATTAAGTTTACTATAGCCATAATTCCCATGAATAAATCAGCTAAGTTCCAAACAAAATCTACTTTTACTAATGATCCGAATAAAACCATTGCAACTACTAACGCTCTATAAACATTTAAGAATACTTTGTTAGTTTTTATAAATTCTATGTTAGATTGTCCATAGTAGTAATTACCAATTATAGAACTAAAGGCAAATAAGAAAATACATACAGTAACAAATACACTACCAAATGGTCCTATTTGAGAACTTAAAGCTTGTTGTGTTAATTCTATACCAGTAAGGTTTGTGTCTGAATATGTTCCAGATGCTAATATTATAAATGCAGTAGCACTACAAATTATTAAAGTAGCAACAAAAACTCCTAATGTTTGAACAAATCCTTGTTCAACTGGGTGAGATGCTTCAGCTGCAGCAGCGGCATTTGGAGAACTTCCCATACCAGCTTCGTTAGAGAATAATCCTCTTTTAATACCTTGCATTATAGTTGCACCAAGTCCACCAGCAGTTACTGATTTAAATCCAAATGCATTTTCAAATATAAGTTTTAATATTGCTGGTACTTGAGTAATATTTAAAACAAGTACTAATATTGCAACTGCTATATAAGCTATAGCGAAAATAGGAACTATTACTTCTGAAACTCTAGCTATTCTTGTAACTCCACCAAATATTACTAATGATGTAAGAATAACTATAATAATTCCAGAAACATTTCTGCTTATTCCAAAAGCACTATCGAAAGCTACAGTAATAGTATTAGCTTGAACTGAGTTAAATATTAATCCAAAAGATATTGTAATTAATATTGAGAAAATTATTCCCATCCATCTTTTGTTAAGTCCTTTTTCCATGTAGTAAGCAGGACCACCTCTGAATGCTTTACCATCTTTAACTTTATAGATTTGTGCTAATGTACATTCTACAAAACCAGAAGCACTTCCTATAAGAGCTATAATCCACATCCAAAATACAGCACCAGGACCACCTAAAGAAACAGCAATAGCAACTCCTGCTATGTTTCCAGTTCCAACTTTAGAAGCTGTACTTATACAAAATGATTGGAAAGAAGAAACCTTACCTTCTTTGCCGCCAGCCTTACTATCTTTGCTAACAAGAAGTCTATACATTTCTTTTATGTATCTAAATTGAACAAAGTTTGTTTTTATAGAGAAGTATAAGCCTGATAATATTAAAAGTGCAATTAGTATGTATCCCCAAAGATAGGTATTGGTTGTTGAAATTAAATTGTTTAAAAAGTCCATAAAATTCCTCCTCAGTAAAAATAAAAATTAATCTCTATGAATTATTTTAGTATGAACGTATTTATGTTTTTTTATATATTAAATAAATAACGCAAATAAAGTAATGAATTTTCAATATATAATAATAATACGAAATACACTAAAAAAAGTCAATTTTCAACAAAATAAGAATAGAACAAATTAACAGTAAAATGATAGTTAAATTAAAGGAAAATTCAAAAATAAGTATTTTTTATAAACAGTTAACAAAAAATTCAAAAGTAGAGAGAAAATTTTAAAATACCATCTAGAGGGTGATAAATAAAGAAATGAAAGAAATTTATAGAGTTTATGGATAAAAATTATAATTAAAATGTTAAAAAAGTGTGAATGGTTATAATTTCATAGGCATTCATATAATTTAAAGTAGTAAAATAATAAAATGGAATTTAATTGAAAATAAAAAGTAAATAAAAATATACAAAAAAGGAAATGTCTTAAAATAATAAAAATAAATTTTAAGACATTTTCACATTATAAAAATCCAATAGAGATTAATTTATACAATATTTTGTAGTAGAAATAATTAATTATTAATTAATCTTTCCATTCATCAGCATTTTTTAATCCAGGTATAGATGATGATTTAAATATAGGATTCTTAATACCTGCTTTTTTTTGAGCTGTATAATCTTTTAATGCCGAAAATGCATGCTTACCTAAAAGTGATATAGCAATTAAATTTATTATTGCCATTAAGCCCATAAAGAAATCAGCTATATTCCAAACAAATTCTACTTTAACTAAAGAACCAAACATAACCATTCCAACAACGCAAATTCTATATATGGTTAGGATAAATTTATTAGTTTTAATAAATTCTATATTAGATTCCCCATAATAGTAATTACCTATTATAGAACTAAAAGCAAATAACAAAATACAAATTGCTATAAAATAGTTGCCAAAAGAACCTATTTGTGAAGTAAGAGCATGCTGTGTTAATTCTATACCAGTAAGGTTTGAATCCGCATAAGTTCCAGAAGATAAAATTATAAATGCTGTGGCACTACAAATTATTATAGTATCAACGAAAACTCCTAGAGTTTGAACAAGACCTTGTTCAACTGGGTGACATGCTTCAGCGGCAGCAGCAGCATTTGGTGAACTACCCATTCCAGCTTCATTAGAGAATAAACCTCTTTTAACACCTTGCATTATAGTAGCACCTAATCCACCAGATGTAATTGCTTTTAATCCAAAGGCATTTTGAAAAATTATTTTTAAGATATTTGGAAGTTGAGTAATATTTAATACAAGGACTAAAAGTGATACAATTATATAAGCTATGGCAAAGATAGGTACAATTATTTCAGAAACCCTAGCAATTCTTGTAACCCCTCCAAATATTATCAAAGATGTAGCAACAACAAGGATAATACCTATAGTAGTTTTACTTACTCCAAATCCAGTATTAAAAGCCACTGAGATCGTATTAGCTTGTACAGAGTTAAATATTAGTCCAAAAGAAATAGTAATAAGTATTGAAAATAATATTCCCATCCATCTTTTATTAAGTCCTTTTTCCATGTAATAGGCAGGACCACCTCTGTAAGCATTTCCATCCTTAACTTTATAAATCTGTGCTAATGTACATTCTACGAAACAAGAAGCACCACCAATTAATGCTATAAGCCACATCCAAAAGACTGCTCCTGGACCACCCAAAGCTACAGCAATAGCAACTCCTGCAATGTTACCAGTACCTACTTTAGAAGCAGTACTTATACAAAAGGATTGAAAGGAAGATACACTACCTTCTTTCTTTTTATCTTTATTACCTCCATTTAAAAGAAGTATAAACATTTCTTTTATATATCTAAATTGAACAAACTTAGTACCTATAGAAAAATATATACCAAGAACTAACAAAAGGGCTATTAGTACATATCCCCAAAGATAGTTATTAGCTGTTGCAATAAAATTATTAAAAGATTCCACTTAAATTCCCCCTCGAGTTTAAAATTAATCTCTAGTGAATAATAAATAATTAAAATTATGATTGTTATTTAGGTTTATAAATTTGAATTTAAAATTATATAATTTTAAATATTAACTTAAAAAAATAAGTATATCTATAATTAATTAAGTTTAATAAAAAATACTGAAAATAGTTTTAAAAATAAAAAACTTAAATATATAAATAGAAACAGAGTTTATAAAGTTCCAAGTTGAATTTTAAAATTATACATTTCAAAACTTGGATACCTAAAATAGTGAAATATGTTTGTAAAAACTTTAAATTCAAAAAACTTTCTAAAAAGCTAAATTTTTAGATTAATAAATAGCTTTAAGTATTAGTTTATTTCCTGAGATATTTCACAAAAAAATTAAATTATATTTAATGTATAAAAAAGTAAAAAATATAAAAAATATAACAAAAAGTAATTATATGTATATAAGTATACAAAAAAGTCAGAAAAAAATCAATTTTCAATAAATAATTATTTTTTAATTTTTACTAAACATATAATGTAAATATGAATGTATATACATATAAATTAACAGAAATTTAAAAGAAAAATAAAGGTATTTTACGTGTTTAAATCAAATTAATCAGTGAAGATAATTTATTGTAATTTAGGGGGAGTAAAGTTTGGAAGCTTTAAATAATAATAAGGATTTTTTAGAAAAAAATAGCTATATTTTTGAAAGTATTAAAAATATGAATAAATTTTATAAATCAATGAAAGAATTTAGAGAGAGAAGAAGTGAAAAAAATTCTATCAGTATAAAGAATGAAATGCATTATAAATTTAATTGTGAAAATAATATGGAATATAGCTTTTTATGCCGCTCTCTAACAATAAAAGAGTATATTAATATTTTAAAAAATGAAATCAAATTTTTAAATGATAGTATACTATATAAATTTGAAGAAGACAAAAATTACTTTAACTTTTACAATCAATTTTCAACTAAATCGGAAATTAATATGTTAGATTTACAATATGAAAATACTTCAGATATTAAATATCTAAAATATTACCCTGGAATTAGAATATATTTAGACAATGAAAAGATTATGAATTTAAAGGACAAAAAAATTTTTGTTGGAAATTATGTAAAGTTAAATTTAAATATAATTAAATATATAATATTTCCTAATAAAAAAGTATATAATTTTTGTGAAAATTATATGGATGAAAATTTAAAGGAAAAATCTATAATATTAAATATAGAAAATAAAATTATGATAAGGGAATACATTTATATGTGCAATTATAATGTATATAGAAAGAGTACAAATGGTCCTAAAGTAGAATTTTAATTGGTTCTATTTTAGGACTACTTTTTATTAGATATTAAAATAGATTAATTAATTATTTTGAATTTGATATATAATAAATGTAGAAGCTTCTTTGGGATTATTGAATATAGGAGAGTGCTATTACTATGAAAAACAACATTGATAAAAAAGTTTTTTTTGAAAAATATCCTTTTACAGTACAAGAAATTGAAAAGAATAATATTAATTGGGATAATTTAAATGCAATATATAACGATTTTATACAATCTAGAGAAAATTATGAAACACAAGCAGAATTTATTTCTAATATAGTAAAGAATGCATGTAATGTTCATACTGTTAAGGCAAGAGTTAAAAATGCAGAAAGATTAATAGAAAAAATTATTAGAAAAACAAGAGATAGAAAAGAAAAATATGGGGAAGATTTTAACTTTACTATAGAAAACTATAAAGATGAAATAAATGATTTGATAGGAATTAGAGCTATACATATATTTAAGCAAGAATGGGAAAGTATACATCAATTTATACTTAATACATGGAAAGTTACAGAGATGACAGCTAATGTTAGAGAGGGCGATGACACAAGCAGGTTTGAAGAATTAGGAATACAAATTCATTCAAGAAAATCAGGATATAGATCAGTGCACTATTTGATAGAATTTTATCCAACTAGTCAAAAGGTTATAGCAGAAATTCAAGTAAGAACTATATTTGAAGAAGGATATGGTGAAATAGATCACCAGCTTAGGTATTCACATAAAGAAATACCTAAGGTATTAGAAGCAAATTTATTATTATTTAATCGTATTGCTGGAAGTGCTGATGAAATGGCTTCATTTATTAATTTATTAAATGATAATTTAGGTAGTGTAAAGTGTGAATATAATAAAGTTTTAAAAGAAAAAGAAGAAGAAATTAAATTATTGAAAGAAAAAATTTGTTCTTTTGAAAAAAAGTAGATTCAATTGAATCTACTTTTAAGAATTTATAGTTAAATTAGTTTTTGTTTTTAATTTTGTATATATAAAATGCATATATCTTATAAGAACGTATAAAACTATAACTATTGCAATATATTCAGAAGCCTTGCTTATGTAATTCAATAAGCTAGATTTCATATTTATTGAGCCTAAAAATTTATTTGAAGCTTTTAAAGCTATAGCACTTATTACTAATGGAAATGTAAATGCTGAGTAGCTTGGATAAAACTCTATTTTAAGAAATTTAGGTAAAAGAATGATTACTGCTATTAATGTTATTAATGATAAAGATAATAATATTCCAATTATAATAGAATTTTTTGCGTCAAATGAATTTATATATCCAGCAAGACAAAGACTAGCTGGTGCTGCAAAAATAGTTATAAGTGGTAATGTTGGCTTAGGAAGTTGCTTTATAATTAAAACTCTATAAAGGACTATAGGTAATAAAATTAAATAACATATAAACCCAAACCAAAATACAGTCTTGCCAAAAGTTAAAGCATTAAAATTTGGAGCAGTTAAGCTTACAACTACAATACCTACATAAACTATGAAATAACTTGGAAATACTTTTTTTATATTAAATTTTAAAATAAACTTTATAGTAAAGTAAAGCATTAATACAAAATGTATAATAATGCCTAAAATCCAAAATATAAAAGCACATTTATAAGAATAAGGCTTTATATATGTTGATAAAATAATTATTCCCATAGAAAATGTAGGAGTTACACTAGCTATTACTGGGTTTTTCAAATCATCTATAACAGATTTTGGATTAATAAAAAATTTTAACACAAGACATATAAAAATTATTGCAGAAATAGCTCCAAATATGTTTTTATATATAGGACTATAGTTTGCAACTAAATTTCCAGTAGATGCTAAGGCTAGCATTAACCCAGCAATAGGGAGTGGTATTAAGTTTAAAAAATTTTTCATATTTAAGACCTACTCTTCATCAATATTTTTCAAATTAAGTTCTCTAACTATTATGCTAGCAGCTTTTTCTGCAACTTCACCAGTAAATGATATACATTGAGCCTTATGTTCGCCAGAACCCATATCCATACCTTGAGTATGTACTTTACAACATAAACAACCATGATTTTGTCTAAAACTTTCTTGAAGTTCATTTGCAAGTTTTAAAGTATTTTCTACTTTTTTGTCTCCACCTTTAGTTCTACCAAAGAAATAACCAAGACAAAGAATACCACCAGAAACTGCTCCACATACACATTTTGAACGGCCTATACCTACAGGAAATCCAGATGCCATAGCAACCATTTCATCAGGCATGTCTAATTCAAAATTGTTTTTTATAGAATAAACTATAGCTTCAGAACAAAAGAAATCACCTTTTCTGAAAAGTTCTTCTGCATCTGATTTGATTTTTTTGATACTTACTTCAGTTTTCATATTAAATCCTCCTAATTATATATAAAGTAGTGCAAGAATATAAAATTTTAATATACTCATTAAATTTAAGTATTAGTAAAATATTTAAAGTCTTAATGAATAAATTAAAAATATAGATTTCTATATATTAAAATCTAACAAAAAACATACAAGTTTAGAAATAGAAAAAACAAATAGAATAAAATTATCTATAGGTATTTAAAATACATACTGATTATTCAGTTGAAATTTGAAAAAATATTAAAGTTGAGATAATTTACAAAACATATTAAAAATGTAGAATTGTGAGGGGCAAAGTTGAAAATATATTAAATATTATTAAATTTTAACTTTTTAATTCTATGATTTAGTATAATAGGAATAAATAAAAATTTTAAATGAAAAGGTTTAAAGTGAAATTATTAATATAATTTCAGTTTTAATTTTAGGGGGGAAGTATACATGGATATTTTTATGATTTTAGCAGCATTTGGTGGAGGTGCCTTTGCAGCGGCAATAGGAGCCTTACCAGCATTTATACTTGTAGGAATAGTTGGACTTACGGGACTTACTGTGTCCACAGGTCCAATTAACATGGTTGATGGTGTTGCTTTTGGAGCTTTTTTAGGACCACATATTTCTTTTGCAGCTGGAGTTGGAGCTGCAGCTTTTGCACATAAAATTGGTGAACTTGAGTCAGGAGCTGATCTTGTAACACCACTTAATAAGTTTTCTAATCCATTAATCTTATTAGTAGGTGGTGCATTTGGTGTAATTGGATGCGTATTAAATTATTTATTTTTAGAAATTATACATGTTCCAGCAGATACAGGTGCACTAACAGTTTTAACATCTGGAGTTATTGCAAGATTAGTATTTGGTAAAAGTGGTTTATTGGGAGATACAAAAGTTAAAGAGAGAAAATATTTTCCTAATAGTAAAGAAATAATTTATTTGATAATGTTAGGTTTAGGTGCTGGTTTAGTAAGTTCGTATTATGCAGTAACAACAGGAATTGCAGTGTTAGGTTTCTTTATTAGTGCGACTACATTAATTTTTGCACAAATGGGGTATGCAGTTCCTGTAACACATCATATAACTTTAATGGCAGGATTAGCTGGAGTTACTAGTGGTAACATTTATATTGGTGCAGCTTTTGGTATTATTGCAGCGATAGTAGGTGATATAGTATGTAAGACTTTAAATAGTCATGCGGATTCACATATTGATCCACCAGCAACAACAAATTTTTTACTTTCATTAATAATAACTCTTTTATTATAAAATGCAGTTTAATAAATAATAGTTTAGATGAAAGTATTTTTACATATTATAATACTTTAAAATTATAATACTAAATAGTATTTAAAGATAAGATTATAGATGTTTAAAAAATTTATAATATCTTAATATTAAAAACATAAGAAAAAGAGAAATTAGTATAATATTTCTAATTTCTTTTTTTATCTAATTTTATAAAAATACTAAGGATAAGTATGAAATAAGGTATTTTAAGTTGATTCTATATAAAGGTAAATAAAAAATGTATATAATAGAATATAATTATGTAGTTTTATGAAAAGGGGTATAATTGTGGAGAGGAAAAGTGCTTTAGAAATAAAAGATTTAAGAAAAAGTTTTGGAAGCAAAAATGTTTTAAATGGTGTAAATATAGAGGTTTATAAAGGTGAAATCATAGGATATATAGGTCCTAATGGTGCAGGTAAGAGTACTACTGTTAAGTTAATATTAGGATTATTAGAAGATTATGATGGAGAAATAAAAGTTTTAGGAGAAAATATAAAAAATAGTGATGGAAGCTATAAAAAAAGAATAGGTTATGTTCCAGAAGTAGCAGATGTTTATGAGAGTTTAACAGCAAAAGAATACTTAACATTTATAGGACAATTATATGGTATGGAATATGATGATATAGATAAAAAAGCAAAAGAATTAATGGAGGTTTTTAATGTAGGCCAGTCCTATAATTCTAGATTATCTAATTTTTCAAAGGGTATGAAACAAAAGGTAATGATAATAGCCAGTATTTTGCATAATCCAGATATATTATTTTGGGATGAACCACTAAGTGGGTTAGATGCGAATATAATAATGATAGTTAAAGAACTTTTAGAAGAATTGGCTTCTAAAGGAAAAACTATATTTTATTCATCACATATTATGGATGTTGTAGAAAAAATAAGTGATAGAATAATTCTTATAAATGAAGGTACAGTTATTGCAGATGGAACATTTGAGGAATTAAAAGTGCAAATAAATGAAGGTTCATTAGAAAATATATTTAACGAATTAACTGGATTTAGTATGCATAAAGAGACAGCTAAAAAAATTATATCTATAGTTGAAGGAGAGGAATAATTGTGTGGGAGTTTAAAATTCTAAAACTAATAGATAAATTTAAGTGGGTCTACGAAAAATTAGGTGTAGATTATGATATGATGAGTCTAATATTAAAAATGAAACTTACTACAGACAGTAGAAAGACTCCAACAGTTTTAAGTAATACTAATGATGATAAGAAAGAAGAAAAAAATCAGTTTAAAAGTGCATTGAAGTATTATTTATTTTTAGGTATAGTTTTTATGTTTGTTATTATTCCAGATATAAATGTCATGGCTAAAATGAGTATGTATTTTTCAATGATTATGTTTTTTATTTTATCTATTTTTATATCTGATTTTTCAACTGTTATCTTAGATGTTAGAGATAAAACTTTAATTGGAACTAAAGGCATAGATTTAAGAACTATAAATGCTGCAAAATTTACACATATAATTATATATATTTGTGAAATTACACTTGCTCTTTGCGGATTTTCTCTTATAGCATCGTTAAGATATGGGGTTTTATTTTTTATAGTATTTTTTGTTGAAATAATTTTTATAGATTTATTTCTTGTAACAATAACAGCATTAGTATATTATTTAGTGCTAAAGTATTTTGATGGTGAAAGACTTAAAGATATAATAAATTTTATACAAATAATTTTAACTGTAATAATTACAATAGGATATCAATTTATTGGAAGATTATTCAATTTTGAAAATATTAGTGGAACGTATACTGCTAAAATGGTTCATTATTTTTTACCACCGCTTTGGTTTTCAGCACCATTATCAATTGCAAAAAATAAACAATTAGATATAGGCATAAGTATATTAGCAATATTAGCAGTAGTTGTACCTATATTAAGTATAATTTTATACTTTAAAACAGCAAAAAGTTTTGAAGAATATTTAATAAAGTTAAATGAAAATTCTCAAATATCTAACAAAGAAAAAGGGAAATTTACTTTAAAGTTAAGCAAATTTATATGTAAAAATAAAATAGAAAGAGCATTCTTTAATTTTTCCTGTGAAATGTTAAGCAAAGAAAGAGATTTTAAACTTAAGGTTTATCCATCATTAGCCATGGCAGCTATATTTCCTTTAATATTTTTACTTATGAACATTGGAAATACAAGCAATACAGCAAACAGTATTCAGAATATATCACAAGGTAAGTCTTACTTTACATTTTATGCTTTAATAATGTTGGCATCACCAATGATAACAATGATTCAATTTTCCAAGGAGTATAAAGGCGGATGGATTTACAAGGCACTACCTATAGAAAATTATAACTTGATTTATAAGGGTTCAATAAAAGCTTGTATTTATAAATTTATTATGCCTGTAGTTATTCTAGATGGGATAATTTACTTGCTAATTTTCAAATGGAAATTTATTATACATCTAATTATAATGATTTTTGTTATGATATTAATGGTATTAATAGATTTAAAATGTATAGGTGTAGGATTACCATTTTCTATGAAGTACAGTCCAAGCGAAAATAAAAAATCCCTAGGAGCGTATATGTTGTCATTTATTATAACTGGAGCAATATGGGGAGGGCACTATATTTCAACAACTATTTCCTATGGAATTTATGTATATTTAATAATAATATTTATTGCAACAATAATAAGTTGGAATTTAACATTTAAAAATAAAAATAATTTTAAAAACATGATTTCATGATTAAAAAATTAGCTAGATATTGGTATTTACTTTATAGATAAAATACCAATGTCTAGCTTTATTTATTAGCAAGTATAATCTTATAGGGTTCCAAGTTGACTCTTAAAGTTATTCATTTCAAAACTTGGATACCTAAAATAGTGAGATATGCTCCTAATCACTTAGAATTCAACACTACATCTTGTGTAAAAACATTTTAAGGTTGTTGAATAAATTTAAATTGGAGCTTGTTTCCCTATAGCTTTAAACCTATATAAAAAAATAAGATATATTTTTATTTAAAATTTCAAATATATATTGTTCAAAATTTTACTATGCTCTAAAATAAAAAATGTAAATAATTTAAAAGAAAAAATATAAGAAACTAGGGGGGAGGAGGTTACCAAAAAAATATAGGGTTTAAGATTTGGTAACTAGAATTAAAATGAATAATAAAAACAAGGGTATTGCTTTAGTATTGATAGCTACCTTATTTTGGAGCGTGATGGGTATTACAAGCAGAAATTTATGTATTGCAGGCTTAGATGAAAAAGGGATATCATTTTTTAGGGCATCTATAGCAACGGTATGTTTTTTATTGTGGCTGTTAAAAAACAATAGGGAAGCTTTAAAAATTGATATAAGGGGACTAGTAATATGCTCTTTTTATGGAGTTGGTACATTTGCAATGTGTTTTATTGCTTTTAATTTGTCTGTATCCAAAATTCCAATATCAATAGCTACTGTATTAATGTTTACAAATTCTATATGGGTCACTATATTTAACGCAATATTTTTTAAAGAAAAAATAACATTAAAAAAAATATTTGTAATTATTTTTGCTATGATTGGGTGTTTATGCATAGCTAATATTTTAGGTGGAGAAAAAATTAAGTTAGATCTTATAGGAGCTGTTGCAGGGGTCGTTACTGGAATGCTATTTGCACTTCAGATTGTTATTCCTAGATTTTACATAGAAAAATATAAAAAAGATACAATGTTAATATATGGATTTTTGTCAGCTACATTATTTTTAGCTATGTTTACTAATTTTAAGGATATAAAAATAGCTGTTATAACTAATAATCATCCAGCAATCGTTATATTAAATATTTTATCAATAGGATTTCTAAGTACATTTATATCAAATACGTTTTATGTAAAAGCTACTGAGTACATAGATACAAGTTTAACTAGTATATTAGTTGCTTTAGAGCCAGTTTTAGGTAGTATATTTGCATTTTTTATATTTGGTGAAATGTTAAATGGCGTTCAAATAATTGGATCGATAATAATATTAATGTCTGCTATTTTTTTAGAGTATGATTTTTCGAGATTAAAAAAAAATAAGCATATTAAAAGTTCTATATAATTATCTTATATATAAAAGAAGTATAATATTTTATTATGCTTCTTTTATATATAAGATAAAACCTATTACATTTGTAATAGGTTAATAGAAGTAAACTTATAAATTTGATTTTAAAGAACATAAAAAATAAAATATATATGATTAATTAAATTTTGTGAAATAAGGAATGGAGTGTTAGTATAATGAAAATATTAAATAACGTATTAGACATAGAAAGATGTGTGAGAGAAAATAATTTTGTAATATTATATTTTTCAAATGAAAGTTGTGAAGTTTGTAATGTGTTAAAAGGCAAGGTAGATAAAATAGTAGATTATTATGAAGAGTTAAAGAGTTTTAAAATAGAAATAAACGATTGTAAGGAAGTTGTTTCTAAATATAATATATTTGATATACCTACAGTAATATTTTATATAGATGGAAAAGAAATTTTAAGGGAAAGAAGATATATAAATTTAAGTGAATTAGATAAAAAAATTAATAGGTACTATAATTTATATAATAGATAAAAAATTCATTTAAATATAAGAATTAGGAAATATATATATAAAAAGTTAATTTATATATATAACTATTTTAATATATGCTATAATTAATTATTGTAGAATAAATGTAAAATTAGTAGTTTTGTAGTACAATCATTTTTAAATTTATTGTTTTAAAAATAAAGAGGATTCATCTTGAATATCTTTTTTTTTATGTGAAAATAGTTAACAACTTGATAAAAGTCTACAGTATAAATTAATAATAATTTACATTTGTGAAATGTTTTTTAGAAATAAAAAAAGGTATAATAGAGTATATTCATAGGTCACAATTGGAAAAAGTTAAAAATAAATATAATAAATTTATGGTATATATTTAGGGGATATTATGTAGTTACGAGCTATAGAATCATTAATAATTTGCTTTACTTGAGTATAAAAAGTTATAGTATAATAGGTATGTAAATAGGTTATAAAAGCAAATGGTTTAGGAGGAATTATGAGTTACAATATTGCAATATGTGATGATATTAAGCTTCATAGAAAAGAAATTATAGATATATTAAAAGAAATTTGTAATAAGTCTATAATAGAAATTAATATAGATGAGTTTGAAAACGGTGATGACTTAGCGATAAAAATAAAAGATAATCCGTATAAATATGATATAGTATTTCTAGATATTATAATGAATAGTACAAACGGTATAGACATTGGAAAGTTAATAAAGAGTTATAATGAAAGACTTATATTGGTTTTTATAACGTCTTCTAAGGAATATGTTTTTGATGGATATGATACTGGAGCTTTAAATTATTTGTTAAAGCCAGTTAATAAAGAAAAATTAAAGTTAGTTTTTGAAAGAGCTATATGTTCAATAACTAAAAAAGAGGAAGACTATTTTTGTTGTAAGTATAAAGGTGTAATAACAAAAGTTCCTTTAGATGAGATAGAATATTTTGAAAGTATTAGGAGAGTGATGTTTGTATGCACAGATACAACTAGTAATACTTTCTATGGTAAGATATCTGAAGTTGAAGAATTTTTACCACATAATCAATTTGCAAGATGTCATAAAGGATACATAGTTAATATAAAGAAAATAAAAGAAATAAACAAAGGGGAAATAACATTAGAGTCTGGTAAAATTATACCTATAAGTAAAACTTATTTAGAAATTATAAAATTTAAATTTGTAGATTATTTAAATGATTGGTGTAAATAATATGTTTAATTAAAAAGGTATTATAATTTTAAATTTGTCTTAGTATGTAGAGAAATAAGCTCCAATTTAAATTTATTCAATAAGTTTAAAATATTTTTATATAAGACGTAGTGTTTAATTCTAAGCGATTTAGAGCATGTCTCACTATTTTTGATATTCAAGTTTTTCAATGAATAAATTTAAGAGTTAACTTAGAACTCAATATGAAATATAAAAAACTATGAAGTTAGATATTGTATCTAACTTCATAGTTTTTTTAAAGGAAAATTAAAAACAATCAATTTCCAGAGAATCATCAGGTTCATTTGAATTTATATAAATTAAAGATTTTTTTATAACAAAGAATGAAATTATAACACATAAACCTTCAGAAATTATAGTTGTAAACCATATTCCAGAACCACCAAAGATAGTAACCATTACTAAAAGAACTATAGAAACTAATATAAGTCCCCTTGATAATGAAATTATAGTAGCATATATAGGTTTTTCAATAGAAGAAGAGAATCCAGAAATTAATATATTATAACCTAAAATTAAAAAGGAAAAAGAATATATTCTAAATGATTTTACTGAGTAAGAAAATAACTCTAAGTTTTCTTTACTTATAAAAATGCTTACTATTTCATTAGTAAATATTATAGATATAGTAAATATTAAAATTGATGCAAAAGTTATAGCTTTAAAGGACATTTTTAAAAGTTGTTTAATACTGGCATTATCTTCTTTTCCAAAATAGAAGCTAGATAGTGGTTGCATTCCTTGGGTTATACCAATCATTGTCATTAGAACTAAAGTACTAACGTAACATATAACGCTATAACTTACTATTCCATTTTCTCCTATATGTTTTAAAATGCTTTGATTAAATAATAATATAACAACTCCAGATGTAAGTTCTGTTATAGCATCAGGGAATCCTATAAATATTATTCTTTTTATAGTGTTAAACTTAAATTTAAATTTAGTTAGTTTTAGTTTAGAAACTTTTCTACAAAAATGACTAAAGAAAAATATTGTTGATATTACTTGTGAAATACCTGTTGCAACTGCAGCGCCCTCAACTCCTCTATTTAGTTTTATCACGAATAGGTAGTCAAGAAATATATTGGTTATTGCAGAAAGAACAACTCCTATTATTGCCAAGTAAGGAAAGCCATCAGTTTTTGTAAGAACTTCTAAACAGTAAGAAACTATAAAAAACGTGTTGAAAACAATTATAATTTTAAGATATGAAATTACAAATGGTAAGGTGTTTTCAGTAGCACCTAAAAATAGTGCAAGTTTATCAATGTTAATATAACTCAGTATGCTAATAGTTAGTGAGAATACAATCATAGCCACAAGGTTGAGGGTGAAAATTTCATTAGCATCTTTATTATTATTTTTTCCAAGGGAAATTGAAATTATTGTAGATGCACCGGTTGAAAAGAACATAGAGCATGCAAAAACGAAATTCACATAAGGCATAGCAATATTTACAGCAGCTAAAGCGGTAGGACCAACTCCTCTACCAACAAACATACCATCAACCATAGTATAAATTGAGTAAACCCACATAGCTATTACTGAGGGGAATAAGTAATGTAAAAATTTTTTTCTTAGTGCCGACTTATTGGCGACGGCATCAACAGAATTAGACATAAAAACACTCCTTGAAATTATTAAATTTTATAATGATATTTTTTTTATTAAATTTATTTAAAATTTAATAAAATATTATAAAATAATACTATAATAGAATTATAAACCTTGGTATAATACCAAGGTCAAGAGTTGCATAAATATTATTATATTTATGTTTAGCAATAGAAGTGGAGTGGTTATTAAAAAACAATTAAAGTAAAGAGTAAATTAATTTATATAGTAAATTAATTTATATAGTAAATATAAAACTAAACATTGTACAAGTAAGTACATGATATGTAATTAAGAGGTGTTATTTTGAAGGATTATTATAAGATTGGAGAAATTTCTAAAATATATGGAATTGGAAGAGATTCACTTATGTATTATGAAGAGTTAGGTATTTTAAAACCAATAAGAGATACTAATGGATATAGACTTTATAGTATAAGTGATATATGGAAACTAAATTTAATTAAAGAATTAAGAACATTAAATTTTTCTATGAAGAAAATAAAAGATTATATAGATAATAGAAACATAGAGATTACTAAGGAGGTTTTAAAAGAGGAAATACATATAATTGATAAACAAATAAAAGATTTAAGTAAGCAAAAGGAAAATATAATTAATAGATTAAATAATATAGATAATGTAGTAAATAGTTGTGAACTTTATACTATGAAAGTTGTTTATATGAATGAAAGAAAAGCACTTAAACTTAATGGTAATATATCTAGAGATGAAGATGTGGATTTTTTAGTTAAAAAATTACAGAAAAAATTTGAAGAAAAATTTTATGTTTTAGGAAACAAAAACATAGGAGCCATATATGATTTAAACCAGTTAAAAGAAAACATATACAATCAGTATAAATCAGTATTTTGTTTGTTAGAGGACAAGGAAAAATCATATAATCTTTTACTTGAAAAAGGATATTATGTTACTTATTCATATAGAGGATCATATTGTACAAATAAAGAACACTTACCTAAGATTTTAGAATTTATAAAAGAAAATAATTATAAAATTAAAAGTGAACCAATTGAAATATATAAAATAGATGTTCACGAGACATCATTAGATAATGAATATATTACTGAAATTCAATTTCCAGTTGAAAAGTATTAGTAATAGATAAAGCCGTAGTGTATATTACGGTTTTATTTAATTTTAAGTTTTCTATTTATGTTAATTGAATTTTTTCTAGATGATTTAAAAAAACTATGTCTTTTGGAAACCATTAAGCATAAATTTTACTTTCTCTATATAGTGCCACTTTTTATTTAATAAGTATATATTATATTATGTAGAACTATATAATTTCAAGTGTTTTCCAATATGTTTTATTATCTTAGATATTCAAGTTTTTAAATAAATAATTTAAAAACTCTATAGTTCTATGAAAATTTTAATTTGTTAATAGGTTGTATAAAAACTACTTATTAGCTTAGCTAAGGAGGAGTAGTATGAAAAACAAATTAAAATCTATACAAGGTAAATTAATGTTTATTATGAGCATAATTATAATCCTAATTGTACTTCTATTTAGCTTTATAATTATAGGATTAAGTAGTAATTTTTTTTCAGATAAAGTTACAGAAATATTTACTACAAATGTAAAGGGAGCTAGTGAGTCTATTCATCAGCTTATGGACAGAGAGGTAGGACAATTAGATAGCTATCAAGAAGGATATATTCAGTTAGTTATAGATAATAACGGACAAGCTGTTGATGAAAAGATAATAACTTTAAATAAAGAGATATTAGAAACATTTAATAATGAGAAAAAAAATAATAATTTTATAGAAGAAATATTTATAACTAATAAAGAAGGAAAAATATTACTTGCTACTAACTCAAGTGTTATAGGAGAAAATATTAGTAGTGAAGAATTTTTTATAAAAACTAGGGATAATGGTGAAAAAAATATTTCTTCAGTGAAAAAATCTTTAATAAGTGATAATTTAGTATGTGTGGCATCTAAGCCCATAGTAGATAAAAATAATAAATTTAATGGAACTATATCTAAAGAAATAAAAGTGGAAAGTTTCACTGAAATAGTGGAAAAATTTAAGAATGATGGATTTTACAATTATTTAGTTGATAAAAATCATAATGTTTTATTTCATGAAGATAAGAGTTTAATTGGTAAAAGTATAAATCTTGATGCACTAAATGAATTATTAAACAATGGAGATATAAAAGATAGTGGTTTATTTGAATATAAATACAATGGTGAGAAAAAAATTTCTGCATATTCTAAAATAGATGGAACAGACTGGATTATGTTTTCAAGTGGATCTAAAAAAGATATGTTAGCTCCAGTTATGAATATGGTGGTGAAAATACTAATTGTATTTATAGTTGTTATATTTATAGGCATATTTGTTATGTATGTATTTGGAAAAAAAATCACCAAACCTATAAAATTATTAAGCGGCAAAGTAAAAAAAGTAGCAGATGGTGATTTATCTATAAAGGTTAATGAGATTAACAGTGATGATGAAATTGAAATACTAGCTAATGATGTAAATAAGATGATAGAAAGCTTAAAAAATCTAATAGGAAGTT
Organism: Clostridium senegalense; assembly: GCF_018916625.1. NCBI lineage: Bacteria > Bacillati > Bacillota > Clostridia > Eubacteriales > Clostridiaceae > Clostridium > Clostridium senegalense. The sequence continues at coordinate 937,566 of NZ_JAHLNC010000001.1, read as the reverse complement.
CTTTTTCATCTGTAGAACAATTAGAAAAATCATCAACAGAATTAAAAAATATTAATGAAAATTTTAGAGAATCCAATGCAGAAATAAAGGCATCTATAGATGAAATAACACAAGGAATAGTTGTTCAAGCAAATGATGCTGAAAAAGTAAGTTTAAAAACTCAAGCCTTAGAAGAAAAAATAGAATTGTTAGCAAATAAAAATTTACAAATGGAAGAACAAGGTAAAGAGGTCATGGATTCATTAAATGATAGCACATCAAAAATTAAGTTTTTAGCAGAAGCTAATAAAAATTCTATAGATAGCTTTGAAACAGTTAAAAATTCAGTATTGACATTAATAGAACAAATGAGTGATATTTCAACTATTGTGGTTACGATAAATAAAATATCTCAGCAAACTAATTTATTGTCATTAAATGCATCTATTGAAGCAGCTAAAGCAGGTGAAATGGGTAAAGGTTTTGCTGTGGTAGCAGAAGAAATTAGAGTATTATCTCATGAAACGGAAGATGCGACTGAAAATATACAATCCATAATTTCAGGTATAAATAAAGTAATAAAATCTACAGAAAAGGCTTTTGAAACTTCTAATGATTTAAGCAAAGAACAAGTAGATTCATTCAATATGATGAGACAATCTTTTTTAAATATGAATAAGTGTTTAAAAAATATGTTTGATGCAATGACTGTTATGAATAATGAAATTGGAACAATTAATTTAACTAAAAAAGATGTTGTGGACTCGATAACTCAGGTTGCAGCAGTAGCAGAAGAAGTTGCAGCACTAGCAGAAGAAGTTAATAAATCTACAACAGAGCAAACAGGATCACTTGAAATGATTACTCGAAGTACAGATGAATTACTAATACTATCAGAAACAATAAAAGAAACTATATCATATTTTAAGTTAGAAAATTAATAATATTTTTAAGCCATTAGAATAATATTGTTCTGATGGCTTTTTCATATGATTTTAACATAGAAAAAAATTAATTATAAATGTTTATATGTTTTTTAAATAAAATTTATATGTTTATATTGTGAATTATCTTATAAGAAAATTAAAGATATAGATGAATTGCTACACAATAAGAGTTTAAATTCATATACAGTATAACAATGTTTTGCTATACTGTATATATAATAAATAAACATCTATAAAAAGGAGGTTTTTAATATGGAACAAGATTTAATTTCAAAAAAAGAACTTTTAGAATTAACAGGAATTTCTTATGGACAACTTTATAGATGGAAAAGAAAAAAGGTAATACCAGAAGAATGGTTCATGAAAATAGCAACTTTTACAGGTCAAGAAACTTTTTTCCCACGAGAAGAAGTTTTGGAAAGAATAAATAAAATAATAACATTAAAAGACGAAATATCCTTAGATGATATGGCAAATATGTTTTCATCTAAACCAGAAAATTTTAAAATAAATGAAAAATTGTTATTAGAAAAAAAGCTAGTTTCTGTAGCAACACTTACATTATATAAATATAATTTTGGTAATTGTTTAGAATTTAACTTTTCAGAAAGTGTTGCATTAAGTTTATTTGATAAATTACTTAAAATAAAAGGGATTTCTATTAAAGATTTAGTTAGTATAATAGAGGATATAAAAGAAAGATTTAATGATATTCAATGTGAAGATTATAATTTAGTAATATTAAAAAAGAACAATTCAGAAGAATTGTTTATAATTTTTGCTAAGGACAAAGTATTAGAAATTGGTGGGATAAAAATAGTTGAGGTTATAAACTTGAAAAATATAATAAATTCATTAAAAGAGATTTGGATAGAAATTAAATAAATTAATGTTTAAATTAATTTATTTAATTTAAATTATGAATAAAATTTAAAAAATCAATTTTAAAATAAAAATATTCAATTAAAGTGTTTACTAAATAGAATAGTTATCATATAATTATTAATATAAGGAGGAATTTATAAAGATGTATAAAGTTCTTAGCAAATGTCCTATATGTAATCATAGCTTAAAAATCGTTAAATTGAAATGTAATAAATGCAATACTATTATAGAAAATGAATTTTCATTTTCAAAATTTGAAAGTCTTTCTAAAGACCAATTAAAATTTATAGAAATTTTTCTAAAGTGTAGAGGAAGCATAAAAGATGTTGAAAAGAAATTAGGAGTATCATATCCAACAGTTAGAGGAAAACTGGATGATGTAATTAATGCTCTTGATTTAAATACAAGTTTTCCTGAAGATGAAGCATACAACAAAACATCTAATAATAATGAAATTTTAGATATGCTTGAGAATGGGAAAATAACAGCAGAAGAAGCAATGAATTTATTAAGGTAATTAAAGGGTTCTTAAAAATATATAAGAACCTATTGAAATAATATACAGAAAATTCGAAAAAAAGGAGAGGGAAAATGCAAACAGAAGTTTTAAGAGTTTTAAAAATGATAGAAGAAGGAAAAATTGATGCAGAAACTGGAGCAAGTCTTATAGCATCATTAAAAAATAGTGTTGAGGAAAATGTAGAAATTAAAGATGAATATGATAATGAAAATGTCTCAAAAAAATTAGATGAAACTCAATTACAATTGTTAAAAGAGGAAGGAGAGAAATTTTTAGCAGAAGTTCCTAAAAACAGTGAAATTATGTTGTATGTTTTTGTTATTTCTAATGATGGAGACAAAGTTAAAATAAAAATACCTATAAAATTTATAAAATTAATGTTAGCAGCAACTAATAAGATTCCATCTATGTCAAAAGTTGAGGATAAGGTGGATATGGACTTAATAAGAAATGCTATAGATCAAGGAATTACAGGAAGAATTGTAGAAGTTGAAAGTGCAGAAGGCGATATTGTAATAGTTGAAATAAAATAAATTTATTTTGAAAAATGTTAATTAAAAAGTAATAAAGTAGGTAGAACTATGAAAATAATTATAAAGGAAAATATGGGGCGAAAGTTCATTATACCAATTCCTATGTTTTGTATATCCATAGCTATAAACTGCATATCATTAGCTGGAAAGTATGGAGCAAAAAATAAAGATTCTAAAGATAAAATAAACGAGGAAGCATTAGAATTTTTAAAAAACATTGATAAAAGAACATTAAAAAGAGCATTTAAAGATTTGAAAAAAAGTTGTAAGGGTATGGCTATAGTTGATATGGAAGAACGTGATGGAAGTTGTGTAAAAATTATAATATAAATTAAAATTTTGTGTTCAAGTATTAAATATTAGAATTTCATTTTGAAATTCTAATATTTAATTTTATAAAAGGGTATATTTTAGGGGGATTTTATGGGAGAAATTGTACAAATAAAAAATGTTAAGAAAACTTTTATAGTAAGGAAGAAAAAATTTTTTAAAACTATTGAAAAAACAGAATTTAAAGCTGTAAAAGATGTAAGCTTTAATATTAAAAAAGGGGAGATTTTTGGACTTTTAGGGCCTAATGGAGCAGGAAAAACAACTGTTATAAAAATGATAATGGGGCTTTTAAGACCAACAGATGGAACGATAAAGGTTAATGGAATAGACAGTGAAAAAGATCAAATAAAAGCTTTATCTCAGATAGGAAGTATTTTAGCAGGGGACAGAAGTGTATATTGGAAATTAACAGCTAGAGAAAATTTAGAATATTTTGCAAGTTTATATGGATTTAGTTCAAAAGAAGGGAAGCAAAGGACTGAAAAGATATTAAAAAGATTAGGGATAATTGATAAAGCAGATATAACAGTAGAAAAATTTTCCACAGGTATGAAACAAAAGGTCGCATTAGGCAAGGCGCTTATACCTGATGCTCCAGTGATTCTATTAGATGAACCTACTTTAGGATTAGATCCACAATCTGCATTAAATTTAAGAGATATAATATTGTCATTGAAAAAAGAGGGTAAGACAATTTTATTAACAACACATTATATGGAAGAAGCAGATTTTTTATGTGATAGAATTGCAATAATTGATAATGGAGAAATTATTGCTCTTGATACACCAGATAATTTAAAAGAAAGTATCTCAGATATTAGTAGTTTAAAAATAGAAGTTGATAATGTAAAAGAAGAGATGCTAAAAAAATTAGAGTTAATTAATCTAATAGAAAATGTTAATTCAACGTATTTATCCAACAAAGGAACTTATGAAGTATTGATTCACCATAATGATGGCACAGATATAATACAGCCTATTCTAAATGTATTAAATGAATTTAATACAAGTATTAGAAATATAAATGTTTTAAAGCCTTCTTTAGAGGATGTCTTTATAAAATTAACAGGTAAGGCTTTGAGAGAGTAGGTGTATAATGTGAAAAGGTTTAAGGTAATAATGGCAATGGGGAAAAAGGGATTAATAGAGCTAGTAAGATATAGAGATTGGATAATAGGATTAATTATTTGGCCGGCAGTATTTCCTTTGATTTATATATTAAATGCTATTGTATTATCTGGTAAGGATGGAAGTTTTGCTGGTAACTTTATGAAGATTACTGGCTATTCAGATTTTAAAGGATATATTCTCATTGGTTCACTAGTGTATATGTGGGTAAATATGACACTATGGAGTTTTGGATCATTTTTAAGAATTGAACAGAAAAAAGGAACTTTAGAGTCTTTATGGATATGCCCAATAAACAAATTTGATATTATGATAGGTGGTTCAGTTATAACAGTAATAAGATCATTTCTATACATAGTTATATCTATTTTAGAATATAAAGTTTTGTATGGATTAGAGATCAAAGGAAATTTACTTCAATGGATAGTGATTTTTGCTGTAATTTTAATAGGAGTTATTGGAATTGGAAGTATACTGGCAAGTTTAGTGTTATGGCTTAAAGAAGCTAATGTAGCTGTTCATATAGTAAGGGGAATAGTTATGGTATTCGCAGGTATATCATTTCCTATAATTGTTATGCCAAAATCTATGCAAGTGATTTCAAAATCATTATCATTTACATTTGGAATTGAAGCTGCAAGATCTGTTATGTTAAATGGCAATAGTCTAATTGATTCAGGTAAATCATTAATGTTATGCCTAATATTGGGAGTAATTTATTTTATTATTGGAAGATTAATATTTTGGGTATTAGAAAGAAAAGTAAGAGAAGATGGTTCACTATCAAGGTTTTAGGGGGATTTACTATGAGTTTTAAGCATATATTAAGGGTTATAAAACAAAAAATTATAGTAAGAGCAAAAATATATTTTAGATATCCATTAAATATATTAATGGTTTTTGCAATGCCAATAATATGGCTAACACCACAAATACTAATGGCTAAAGGATTTGGAGGAACTGGTGGTTTTAAAGAATTTACCGGTAGTGATAATTATGTGGGATTTATGGTTACAGGGTTTATGATATCAGTTTATTCTTCAGCTATTATGTGGTCCATAGGGTATAGTTTGAAGGAAGAAATGTGGGATGGAGTTTTAGAATCAAATTGGACAACACCAGTAAATAGAATTGTGTTAGTTTTAGCTAATACTATATTCGAATTTATAACTTCTACATTTGAAGTAATACTTGTTGGTGTTATTTGTAGATTAGCTTTTAATTTCAATGTCTTTAGTAAAGAGCTATTGAAATGCATAATATTTTTAATACCATTTCTATTTTCACTTATGGGACTGGGGTTAATTGTAGCAAGTTTAGTTCTTATAATTAAAAATGAAAATACAGTAATAGATGTATCAGATGGATTAATGCAAGGGTTTTCAGGATCAACTTTTCCTATAGAAGTATTACCAAGATTTTTACTTCCTATAAGTTTTATTATTCCATTAACATATATGAATAATAGTGCAAGGGTACTACTTATAGGAGAAACTCCATTTATGGATTTAAAATATGAATTTTTAATATTAGTTATATCAATGTTTGTATTTTTATTTCTTGGAGTTTTAATTTTTAACAAAGTAGAAAAGAAATGTAGGCAGGAGGGGTTATCTGGATACTAGATATAAAAAAAATACAGTATAGGGGATGAATATATGGGAGAAATTAAACCAGTTGAAAATGAAAAAATAAAACTATGGAATAAAAATTTTTTCTTACTTTGGCAAGGACAGCTAGTATCTGTTTTAGGTGACGTTATATACACTATAGCATTAGACTTTTGGATTTTAGACGTTACTGGTTCAACTGCTATTATGGGGCTTTTAAGTGCACTAACAATGTTGCCAAGGTTAATTTTAGGACCTTTTGCTGGGGTGTTTGTTGATAGATGGGATAGAAAAAGGATTATAGTTATAACAGATTTTATTAGAGGTTTTTTTGTTACATTTGTCGGTATTGCAGCGCTTATGGGATTTATAAAAGTGTGGATGGTATTTATTGTAGGGATTGTAAATGGATTATGTTCTGCATTTTTTAATCCAACAGTTATGGCTGTTAAACCAGATATAGTACATGAGTCAAAGCTTGTTCAAGCAAATTCAGCAACTAGTTTAGCACAGTCAGGTATGGACATGGTAGGAAATGCAGTTGGCGGTATAATATACGTTGCAATAGGAGCACCATATATGTTTTTATTTAATGGAATTTCATATATATTTTCTTCTTTTACAGAGTTGTTTATAGATGTTCCTAAGTTAATAAAGAAAAAAAACAAAGTTTCATTTAAAGAGGATTTTAAAGAAGGATTTAAATTTATATGGAATTTTAAAACCTTAAGGGATGTTTTTTTATGTGTATGTTGTATAAACTTCTTTTTTAATGCAGGAATGATACTATTTATACCTTATTTTAAAGAAAATAAATTTTTAGGAATAGAAAAATATGGATATACGATGACTATAATGGCTATGGGCATGGTTTTAGGAAGTATTTTATTATCAGTATTTAAGTTAAAGAAAAAGCATAAATTTTATATATACAAGTATTCTTTAACACTATGGGCAGTAGAAATTGTGCTTTTTCCTTTAATTAAAAATTATAATATAATTGTTTTTATAATGTTTACAGCAGCGCTTTGTATAGCCGTATTCAATAACATATTTAATAGTACAATGATTCTTGTTATACCGAAGGATAAAAGGGGAAAGGTTTCAGCCATAGCATCTACACTAAGCATGGGATTAATGCCTTTAGGAAGTTTAGTTGGAGGATTTTTAGGTGAAATAATGAAGATAAAATATGCACTTTTAGTATTATATGTAATGGGGTTAGTAGTATCAATAATGTGTGTGTCAGTAAAAGGAAGTAAAAATATAATAGAATTTGAAGGTAAGGAAAATGATATTAAGAATTTAATTAATAATACAAATAATTTATATGATATGTAATTTAAGATAATTTAAATTTAAAATATAGTATTGAATAAAGGGTGGAGTAATTTTGGGGGACACTTATTTAGAAGTAAAAAAAGAAAAACTTTGGAATAAAAATTTTTTATTATTATGGCAGGGGCAATTGGTATCTGCTTTAGGAGATATGTTATACATATTTGCATTAGAATTTTGGATACTGGATGTTACAGGTTCAACTACAATTATGGGACTTTTAACTACACTAACTATGTTGCCAAGGATAGTTTTAGGTCCTTTTATTGGAGTGCTTGTAGATAGATATAATAAGAAAAAAGTTATAGTTATAACAGATTTTATAAGAGGTATATTAATTACAGTGGTAGGTATAAGTGCAATTATTGGAGTGATAGAGGTATGGATGGCTTTTGTGGTAGCAGTTATAAGTGGTATATGTGCTGCATTTTTTAATCCAGCAGTTATGGCAATAAAACCAGATATAGTACCAAAATCAAGACTTGTTCAAGCGAATTCAGCAACTAGCTTAGCTCAATCAGGAATGAATATGATAGGGAATGGGATTGGAGGAGTTTTATATATAACACTTGGAGCATCATATTTATTTTTGTTTAATGGATTATCATATTTATTTTCAGCATTTACAGAAATATTTATCAGTGTAGAATCTACAGTTAATAAGAATTTAAAAGTAGATTTTAAAGAAGAATTTAAAGAAGGGTTTAGGTTTGTATGGAAGTTTAAAACTTTAAGAAATATATTTTTATGTAATAGTATACTAAACTTTTGCTTTTCAGGAGGAATGATGTTATTAAAGGTTTATTGTACTGAAATAAGTTTTTTAGGCGTTAAGGGATATGGATATTTAATGACAGTGTTTTCAATTGGAGCAATTATATCAAGTACTCTATTAACTATGATTAAATTAGAAAAAAAGTTAAAATTTAAAGCATATGTATGCAGTTTAATTATTTTTTCTATAACTATATTTTTTTTGTCATTAATGAAGAATTATGTTTTAATGATGATCATAATGTTTACTATGGCCTTTTTTAATAGAATATTTAATGTAATATTAGATAGTACTAAGATGTTGGTGATTCCAGCTAATAAAAGAGGGCAGGTTCTATCTATTTTACGTACTTTCTCTATGGGATTAGCACCATTAGGGACATTAGTAGCAGGAGTCTTAAGTGAATTTATTTCAGTTAAATATGTAATGATGTTATTATTTACTGTAGGAATTTTATCAATAATAACTTGTATACTGGTTAAAGGTAGTAAAACATTAGTTGAATATGAAGGACAAGACTTTTCTTTAAAGGATTTAATTAACAATACAAACAAATTATATGATATGTAATTTGTGGCTATTTAAATGGGAATTATATCTTAAAGATGAAAAAATTAAGTGTTAGAAATTTGGAGAAATAGTGGTATGCTAGTAAACTAAGTACTTGAGAGGATTGTTTTAAAATTCAGAAAAATTTAATAACAAATTTTTAAGTTAGTAAATACAATATAATTAACTTAAAAATGAAAGCTTGGACATTCTATAGTGTGATTGAAGGAGATTTGATTGTTTAGTTAAATTACAAGGTCAATTTTAATTAAAATACGAAGTTAAAAGCCATTTACAATTAGTTAAAAACACTTTATAGTATATATTACAATATAATAAGTGGTGCAGTATTCTAGTCGGGTAAGTATCTTTGAAGACGGGGCTAAAAATCCGTTGAAGAGCATATCGATGAAGTTCCTGGTGCTGGCTTGAGACGCCCAGTTTTGGGCTGGTGCTGGGAGTTAAGGTTGTGGGACAGACGCAAAGGCATGTGGTCATTGCTCCTACTTCCGTGGAGACCATTGTATGTGCTTTAGAAGAGATGTCTAAAGTACGGCAATGGATTAAACCTGTAATGTGGTGAGTTTAGCTATGTGCAGTGTAGCTTGCCTTGAGTGATATAGGGGGAGGTTAGGTTGAGATAACAATTCTAGGCCAAGAAGTGTTATTAATTGCTTACTGAAACCTATGTTGCAAAAGAGGATAAAAAGATACCCAACTGTTGAGGAAATCTCCTAGACTGTTCTAAAAGAGACATATTAGGGATTGTGGTGCGGACTAAGTGGTAATCTGGCCCTATGCATTAGCGTAGATAAGATATTCAAAGGAAACTGCTAAAATGGCGACATTTTAGTTATCTTATGGGAAATCCTGCTAGACCTAAGCCGTAAAATTAACTTAATATGTCACCACTTGTTTAATTGAAAATATTAATAATTTATAAGAATAAGTAATTGTAATTTTGAGTATTATATAAATAGATTTAAAAGTTAACTTTTTAATCCTTTAATTATGTATATTGAAAATTATAATTAAGTATATAAAAAAATTAGGAGGATATAATTGGGCACGAGTAATAAAAATAAAAATTCAAAACAGGAAAATGGTGAGCGAAGGTGGCTTATAACAATCGTTATAACAACTTTTGTTATAAGTGGAACAGTATCTTTAATATCAGAATCAACATTATCTAAGGTAAATATATTAGTAGCTTTAGCAATATTATTTGCGATAATTCTTTTAGGCGTAGTATTCGATATTGTAGGTACAGCAGTTACAGCTGGTGACGAAACCCCATTTCATTCTATGGCATCAAAGCGTGTTCCAGAGGCCAAGATAGTTGTAAAATTAATTAGAAATGCAAGCAAAGTTTCCAACTTTTGTAACGACGTTATAGGTGACGTTTCAGGGATTATTAGTGGTTCTGTTGGTGTAGTAATTGTTTCTAAAATATTACAGGCGAAACCAAATCTTAATCAAATATTAATTGCAGCAACAATAAGTGCTGTGATTGCAGCTATGACTGTCGGTGGTAAGGCTATGGGTAAAAAAGTAGCTATATCTAAAAGCAATGATATACTATTTTCGGTTTCTAAGATAATATATTTTTTTCAACTAATAGGAAAAGGCAAAAATCCTTTTAAAAATAAAAAAGTAGATATTAAAAATAAAAAGCAATTAATACAGAAGTAGTTTGTACAAACTACTTCTTTTTTGTGTGGAAAAAAGTAATAAAACTATCACAAAACAACTATTTTGTAAATAACATATTAATATATAGATTATAAGGTTATGAAAAATAAATTAGTCATTTTCTAATCTTATAGTTTGGAGGTGAGAAAGTGTCCTCTATTGTTGATGTGAAAAATGTAGGGATGAATTTCTATACTATAGATGGAGAGCTTAAGGTTTTAGAAAATTTAAGTTTTTCCTTAGAAGAAGGTAAGATTTTAGCAATTTTAGGACCATCTGGTAGCGGAAAATCAACACTTTTAAATATATTAAGTAATTTGTTAAAACCAACATCAGGAGATATAAATATAAAAGGAAAGATTGGATATATGTTTCAACGAGACCATTTATTAGAATGGAGAACCATAATGGATAATATAACTATTGGACTTGAAATACAAAAAAAATTAAATGATGATGCAATAAAAAAGATAAATAGATTATTAAAAAATTATGGATTATGGGAATTTAGAAATAGATATCCTAGAGAATTATCTGGAGGAATGAGGCAAAGAGTTGCTTTAATAAGAACACTTTCTGTTGATCCAGATATTTTACTTTTAGATGAACCTTTTTCTGCTTTGGATTACCAAACAAGACTCATGGTAAGTGACGATATATATAAAATAATTAAAAATGAAAATAAAACAACAATATTAGTAACACATGATATATCTGAAGCAATATCAATGGCAGATCAAGTTGCTGTTTTATCTAAAAGACCAGCAAATATTAAAAAAGTATATGATATAGAATTAACAGTAACTAATGAAAAAACACCACTTTTGGCAAGAAAAGCACCAGAATTTAAGGATTATTTTGATAATCTTTGGAGGGAGTTGGATGTTCATGAAAAATAATTCATCTCTTTCAGCATATGAAAAGTTTTTAAAGGAAAGAAAAAAGAATAAATATAAAATATTATTTTGGCAGATATTTTTACTAGTTATGTTGTTAGTAATTTGGGAAGTTTTTGCCAGAGTAAAAATTATAGATACATTTCTATTTAGCAAGCCATCAGATATATATGTTTTATTTAAAGAATATGTTTCTAATGGTGAGTTGTTTAAACACGTTGGCATATCTGTATGGGAAACAGTTTTAGGTTTTACTATTGGTACAGTTTTAGGAATTATAATTGCTATAATGTTATGGTGGTCTAAAACAGTAGCGAAAATATTAGATCCTTTTATGGTAGTTCTAAATGCACTTCCTAAAACCGCATTAGCACCTATTCTTATAGTTTGGGCTGGTGCTGGAATAAAAGGGATTGTAGTTATAGCTGTAACTATATCTGTAGTTACAACTATATTGTCAGCATATAATTATTTTATTAATGCAGATGAAGAAAAAATAAAAATGCTTAGAAGTTTTGGAGCTACGAAAAGTCAAATTCTCACAAAATTAATTCTACCATCTAATATAGGAAATATAATAAATATAGTAAAAATAAATATAGGAATGTCTTGGGTGGGAGTAATAGTAGGTGAATTTTTAGTATCAAGATATGGAATTGGGTATTTGATAGTATATGGAGGGCAAGTATTTAGATTAGATTTAGTTATGATGGGTGTTGTAGTTTTAGCTGTATGTGCGCTTATAATGTATGAAGTGGTAAATGTGATAGAAAAAATTTATAAGTCAAAACAAAACGTAGATAATAATTAGTGATTCTTTTGACTTATTAGATTAAAGAGGTATGAGGTGAAAAAATTGAAAAGATATAAAAAGTTAATAGCTGTTTTAACCAGCGCTTTTATATGTTCAATGTTTTTTAGCGGATGTGGAAAGAAGAATGAAGAGTTTACTAAAATAAAAGTTGCAGAAGTAACACACTCTATTTTTTATGCACCGCAATATGTAGCTATAAATGAAGGTTACTTTAAAGAAGAAGGATTAGATATTGAACTTATAGCAGCACAGGGGGCTGATAAGACTATGGCAGCATTAATATCAGATGAAGTTCAAATTGGGCTTATGGGACCAGAAGCATCTATATATGTTTATAATAAAGGAAGTAATGACTATGCAATAAATTTTGCTCAACTTACTAAAAGAGATGGTAGCTTTTTAGTTGGAAGAGATAAGGAGGATAATTTTAAATTTGAGAATTTAAAGGGGAAAGAGGTACTTGGTGGTAGAAAAGGTGGAGTGCCTGAAATGACATTAGAGTATACAATCAAAAATAATAATTTGAAAATCGGAACCAATAAAGAAGATGGGGAAGTTAATGTTAGAACAGATATTCAATTTAATGTTATGGCAGGTTCGTTTACAGCAGGAGAAGGGGATTATGTAACATTATTTGAACCATCTGCAACATCCCTTGAAAAGCAAGGACAAGGATATATTGTTGCATCAATTGGAGAAGAGTCAGGAGAAATACCATATACAGCTTATTCAGCAACAAATAAATATATAAAAGAAAATAAACAAACAATACAAAGTTTTACAAATGCAATATACAAAGGCCAAATATACGTACAAAATCATAGTGCAGAAGAAATTGCAAAATCAATAGCACCATTTTTTAATGATATGAAGATGGAAGATATAGTAACTGTTGTGAATCGATATAAATCAATAGATGCTTGGTGCCAAAATCCAATACTTGAAGAAGAAAGTCTTAATAGATTGATGGATGTAATGGACATGGCAAAAGAATTAGATAAAAGAGCTCCATATGAAAAAATAGTAACAAAAACTTTTGCTGAAGAATCTATAGAGAAAGTTAAATAGTATATATTTAGGCAAACTGATTAGTTTAAAGTTTATTATAAATTTAAATTAATCAGTTTCTTCTATTTTAAAATGGCAATATAGACTTTACTTATTAGACATAATGTGAAAATAGACATATAATCAAAGTAAATAAAAATAAGGTCAAATTTTGGAGGGGTTAGTATGAAATATAATTTTGATGAAATTCCTAATAGAATAGGTACTAATTGTGCTAAATGGGATAATCGCAGAGCTATATTTGGAAGAGATGATGTAATTCCTATGTGGATTGCAGATATGGATTTTGGGGTAGAACCAGCTATAATTAAAGCTATGGAAGAAAGATTAAAGCATGAAGTGTTTGGTTATACATATTCACCAGATTCTTACTATAAGTCAGTAATTGATTGGATGCAAAAAAGGTTTCAATGGAAAATAGAAAAAGACTGGATAAAATTTACGCCAGGAGTGGTACCAGGAGTTAATAGTATTATTGCAGCATTTACAAAACCTGGTGACCAAGTTATTTTACAGACTCCAGTTTATCATCCCTTTTATAGATTAATAAAAAATAATGATTGTGAAGTTTTAGAAAATCCGTTAGTTTATGATGGTAGTAATTATAAAATGGATTTAGAAAATTTAAAAGAAATAATTACAGATAAGACAAAAATGATAATTCTTTGTAGTCCACATAATCCAGGAGGTAGGGTATGGACAATGAAGGAATTAAAAGAGTTAGGTGAAATATGTATAGAAAATAATATACTAGTTGTTTCCGATGAGATTCATGGTGATATAGTATATAAACCAAATAAGCATACTGTATTTGCACAAATAAATGATGAATTTGCAAACAATTCAATTATTTGTACAGCACCAAATAAAACATTTAATATTGCTGGTCTAGAAACAGCTAATATAATCATACAAAATGAAAAATTAAGAAAACAATTTGAAATTCAATTAGATAAGCATTGTATACATGGTCCTAATATAATGGGGGCAGTAGCTTTAGAAGCTGCTTATGTTAATGGTGAACAATGGTATAATCAATTAATGGATTACCTAAATGAAAATGTAGAATTTGTATTAAATTATTTTGAAAATAAAATTCCTAAAATAAAAGTTCAAAGACCACAGGGCACATATTTATTATGGTTAGATTGCTCCAAATTAAATATGAGCAATGATGAATTAAATAAATTCTTTATAAATAAATGCAAAGTAGGATTAAATAATGGAAAGATGTTTGGACACGCAGGAGAACAATTCCAAAGAATGAATATAGGAACTAGTAGAAAAATTATAGAAGAAGCATTAAAAAGAATAGAAAATGCAATAAATAGTTTATAATTTAACTGTAGCTGTTTAAAATAATAGTAAAATGTTGTTTTAAACAGCTATTTTCTATTATAAATTTAATGTTAAAAGTATAATAGAATAAGTAAATTTCTATTAAAAATATGTATAATTACTTATAAACTATATAGTAAGTAAGGGTGAGGTGTCATTATGAGTAAAATATTAATAGTTGAAGATGAAAAAAAACTTAGAGATGTTATGAAACTATATTTAAATAAAGAGGGCTATGAAATTATATGTGCAAAAGATGGTTTTGAAGGAAATGAACTTATAGAAAATGAAACTTTTGATCTTATAATTTTAGATGTTATGATACCTAAAAAAGATGGATGGTCTTTGTTAAGAAAATCAAAATCATTAGATTCTAAAGTCCCTGTAATCATGATAACCGCTAGAGGTGATGAGGAAGATAGAATATTTGGATTAGAGTTAGGTGCAGATGATTATATGGTAAAACCTATAAGTATGAGGGAACTTGTATTAAGAGTTAAGCTTAGAATTAATACAATTAAGGAAAATAGATGTGAAAATTTTAAGATTGATAATTTGATAGTCGATGTAGAAAAACATCTAGTAAAGGAGTTTGGTAGTATTATAACTTTGACACCTAAAGAGTTTGATTTAATGACTTTTTTGATTAGAAATATGAATATAGTGTTTAATAGAGAAAAACTTTTAGAAAAGGTATGGGGATATGATTTTATAGGAGATTCTAGAACGATAGATACTCATGTTAAAAATCTAAGAGAAAAAATAAAATATTTTAATGAGAATTTAAAGACAGTGTGGGGGGTAGGTTATAAACTTGAAGACAGGAACGAATAAAATAACTAAGAGAATTTTAAAATACTTTCTATTATCTACAGTTCTTGTTATGGGACTAGGATATATTTTTTCAACAGTTCTTTTAGGAAAAGTATACATAAAGCAACAATATAATGAGTTAGAAAAGATAAGTGGTCAAATAGAATCAGAATATAAAATGTATGGAACATATAGTAGTTCATTAGTATTAGGAATAATTAGCGAAGGTGGTAATTCACATTGTTTTGGACCTGGGAAAATGATGTGGTTAAATAAAGTAGATGTAGAAAAGTTGAAAGAAAAGGACATTTTAGTTACTAATAAAAGAGAAAAATATTTAACGTATAAAAAATCTACAGATTCTGGATACATAGTTGTAATGAAAAGTTATTATGATACAAAAGAATATATAAATTTAATATATTTAATTTTAGCTATTATATTTATGGTTTCTATTATAATATCAAATCCATTGGCTATTTATCTTGGAAGAAGATTTACAAAGCCTATAATAGATTTAAAACAGGCTTCAGATGAAATAGCAAAAGAAAATTTTGATGTACATATAAATGTTAAAACAGGAGATGAAATAGAGGAGTTGGCACAAAGTATTAAAAAAATGTCTAAGGAAATAAGCTATAAATATAATTTGCAAAGGGAATTTATAGCTAATGTCAGTCATGATTTTAAAACTCCCCTAAGTATTATTAAAAATTATAGCGAGGCAATAGGTGATGAATTAGTAAAAGGAGAAGAGGTAAAAGAATATAGTGAAATCATAATTGAAGAAGTTGATAGGTTAAACAGGTTAGTATCTGAAATATTACAACTTTCAAAAATAAAAGAAGGTAAAGTTAATATGAATTTCGAAAGAATTAGTATTACTCATATTATAAAGGAATGTGTAAAAAAGATTAGTTTTATGAGTAATAATAATTTTAGAATAATTGTTATAAATAACTTTAATTATGATGTTTTTATAAAAGGTGATGAAATTTACTTATATAGAGTAATTTATAATTTAATAGATAACAGTATAAAACATAGCTGTGGAGATTCTATAAAAATAATATTAGAAGATGTAAGTGATAATGTAAAAATAAGCATAAGAGATAATGGGAAAGGAATAGATGAAGAAATTGTAGGTGAAGTTTGGGATAGATATTTAAAAAATAAGAGTAGTGGAGGAATGGGAATTGGTTTATCTATTTCAAAAGAAATATTATTAAAACATGAATTTTCATATGGTGCTAGAAACTTGAAAGAATCTGGAGTAGAATTTTATTTCATAATCCCTAAAGATAAAGTGCTTTAATTACAATTTTCACAAATTCATCACAAATTAAACAAAAAAGTATTAAAACTTATAAGTAATATTATATTAGAGAATATGAATTTAACTTATAGGAGGAATTTAAAATGAAAAAAATAATATTATCATTAATTATGGCAACAACTATGACTTTAGGTGCTACAGGAATGGTTTTTGCAGGGACATCAAATAATGTTGAAACTAAGAGTCAAAATATGCAATCTGAAGTAAAAAGTGAAATTGCACCGGTTAAGATAAGTGATGGGACTGAAACTCCAGCAGTGGAAGAAAACACGAATGATCAATGTTATTATGGAGGAGATAAGGAAAATTGTCCTCAAAATAGAGAGAATTGTGAGCAAAATAAAGAAAACTGTAAACAAAATAGAGGTTGTTGTAATGGAAATGGTCCTAAAATTAGAAATGGAAATGGAAATGTAGAACAGGGAGTATAAAATTAAAATAAGAATTATATAGATTATAAAATAATATGTAGTAAAAATAACCTTGCTAAATTTTAGCAAGGTTATTTTTATTAACATTACAAGGCTGTAATATTTATGAAATATAAATCAATATTTAAAATTATAAATCCATATTAAAATAAACTTGTAATAAATTAAAAAATTAATTTTAAGTTATTAAATAAAATTTTAGTATAGTTTGGAGGAATAAAAAACATGAAGAAAGTAACAATAGTTTTATTATCATTAGCTGTAATAGTAATAAGCTCTGGGCTATTTGTAAGAGAAATGCTATTTCCTATAACAAATATAGATGTTATAAAGGAGTGTGGAGAAAATTACAAAGTAGATCCGTCTGTTATAGCGGCTGTTATTCACTTTGAAACAAATTTCAGAGAAACACCTTATAAAAAAGGAAGACCATCTGGACTTATGAATATAACAGATGAGTCAGGTATGGAAATAGCAAAAAAGGCAGGAATAAAAATTGAAAACAAAGCAGATGTAGCTAAGGCAGAGAATAATATAAGATTAGGTTCATTTTATATATCAGAAAATTTTAATGGTAAAGATTTTAAGGAAATGATGGCAAATTGGGTAAGTAGAAATGGTGAAGTTGAAGAACAAGATAAGTCATATGCAAAAAAATACTATGGAGATAAAATTGAAAATAGACAAAAAATATATAAATTTTTATATCCATCATTAAAATAACTATAAGGAGAATGGTTAAATGAAAAGCGTATTAGAAATTAAAAATGTTTCAAAAGTATATAAAACTAAAGGGATTAGTTATAAAGCATTAGAAAATATAGATTTACAAATTTTGGAAGGAGAATTTGTAGGTGTAATGGGACCATCAGGGGCAGGAAAAAGTACATTATTAAATATAGTATCAACTATAGATAAACCATCTCATGGGCAAATTAAAATTGAGGAAAAAAATATTACTGATTTAAATAATAAAGAATTAGCTAAGTTTAGAAGAGAAAACTTAGGATTTATATTTCAAGATTTTAATTTGTTAGATACATTAACTGTTAAAGAAAATATAGCTTTACCTTTAGCTATAAGTAAGGTAAGTGTTAAAGAAATAGAGTTAAAGGTTATGGAAACATGTAAAAGGTTAGGAATAGAAGAACTATTAAATAAATACCCAACTGAACTTTCAGGAGGACAAAAACAAAGAACAGCAGCAGCTAGAGCAATAATATCACAACCATCTATTATACTAGCAGATGAACCTACTGGAGCATTAGATTCTAAGTCATCAAAAGAACTTTTAAATTCCTTAGAAAGGTTAAATGAAGAAAGAAAAGCTACGATAATGATGGTAACACATGATCCAGGTGCTGCAAGTTATTGTAAAAGGGTAATCTTTATAAAAGATGGTAAGCTTTATAAAGAAATTCATAAATCTTCAACAAGAAAAGTATTTTTTCAGGAAATAATTGATACTATGGCTTTAATTGGTGGTGATTCTACAGATGATATTTAATATAGCAAAAAATAATGTTAAAATGAATTTGAAAAATTATATTGTTTATCTTGTTTCTATAATAGTATCAGTATCAATATTTTTTATATTTAAATCTTTAGAGTTTAATGAAACAATAAATGGTATTTTACAAGAAAGTGTTAAACTTAGTACAGGTTTTAAAATGTCATCTTACATAATATTATTTTTTTCTGGAATGTTTATATGGTATTCTAATAACTTTTTTCTAAAGAAAAGAAAAAAGGAAATTGGATTATATTCTCTTTTAGGAATTGAAAATGAGAGTATAGGTAGAATGTTGTTTTTAGAGACTTTCTTTATTGGTATTATAGCATTAGTGATAGGAATTTTGTTAGGAGCTATATTTGCGAAATTTGCAACTATTGTTCTAATAAAGATGATTGGACTTAGTATACCTATTGGAAAAGTAATAACAAGTAAAGGAATAATAAATACAATTATAGCATTTATTATAATCTTTATTTTAGTTTCTATTATTAGTGGAAGAACTATTTATAAATTTGAGCTTATAGATTTATTTAAAGCAGAAAGCAAAAGAGAAGTTGAGCCAAAAGCATCAATGATAAAAGCAGTATTATCAATAATACTTATTTTGTTTGGATATCTTAACTATTTAAATTTAATAAATTCCTCAAATGCAGAGTTATCATTGATAGTAATATTAATATCAATAACTGTTGGAACTTTTATGTTATTTTCATCTTTATTAATATTTTTAATAAAGGCTAGAAAAAGAAATAAAACATCTTATTTTAAAGGATTAAATATGATAGTAACATCTAAGTTACTGTTTAGAATAAAAGGAAATTCTAGAGCATTAGCATTAATAGCGATTTTAAGTGCAACAACTATAACAGCTATGGGTGTAAGTATAAGCTATTATGATAAGTTTATCGGGAAGTTTAATGATATGTATCCATATTCATATATGACATCTATAGATAGTAAGTCATTAGACCGTGATATTACAAAATTTATACAAGAAGAAAATAATACTAAATTTTTAGGAAGTACAAAGGCTGAATATGTTGAAGTTGAAGGTGAAGTAGATTTACAACAGTCAAATTTGAATGTGATGTCTGAAAGTGATTTCGATAAGATAAATAATTTAAGAGAGAAAAAATATGAAAATATTGATTTAAAACCAGGTGAATGTCTATATTTTTATGAATTTGGAGACAGTGCATCTAATAAAGAAGAGCCTAAAGAAATAAATATAACAAATGATAATATTAATTTTGAAAATTATACTATAAAGAAATATTATAAAAATAATTTAATAAATGAGCATATGTCATTTGAAACCATTATACTAAATGATAAAGATTATAATGAAGTAAAGAAAATTGGTGAGTTACAAAAATTAAATATATATCAACTTTCCGATAATAAAAATATAGAAATGTTAGATAAAAAGATTAATGATGCAGTAAATGAAGAAGTATTAAAAAATAAAGATGATAGAAGTGATATATTTATATATTCATCTTACTATGAAAACTTTAAAGAACAATCTACATCTATTTCTGGAATGCTATTCATAGGAATATTTGTAGGGGGAGTATTCTTAGTTGCAATGGGAAGTATAATATTTTTCAAACAAATTTCAGAAGCAACAGAAGAAAGTGGTAGATACAAATCTTTAAGAAAGATAGGAGTTAGTGAAAAAAGTATAAAATCTACAATATACAAAGAGGTTGCATATGTGTTTATAATTCCTTTAATTGTAGGAATAGTGCATAGTGCTGTAGCAATTTCATATATAGCAAAGGCTTTTAATCAAAATACAGCTTTAATTGAACTGCAAGTATTAATTCCATACATTGTGATATACATGATATATTACATAATAACTTCAAAAAATTATTATAAAATAATAAGTGAAACTGAATAGATGGAAGGTTTAAAATAGTAAATTAAAAACTATTGAAATAATTTTACGGAAATAATAGATAATATAAATAAGGTATGTTTAAAATAGACATACCTTATTTATAATAATATTGTATTTTTTATATTATAAATAAAATTTATGAAATGGAGATAAGGGTATGTCTTATAAAATAATGGTAGTAGAGGATGATTTGAAAATTGCAACATTGTTAAGTGAATATATTGAAAGATACGGATATAGTGTTTTTAAAGTTGAAAAATTTGATGAAGTTATGGAAATTTTCAACAGAGAAAACCCCAATTTAGTTCTTATGGATGTAAATTTACCCAAATTTGATGGGTATTATTGGTGTAGTAAAATAAGACAAAAATCACTATGTCCTATAATATTTATATCTGCTAGAGACAGTGATATGAATCAGATAATGGCTATAGAAAGTGGTGCAGATGATTACATAGTTAAACCATTTAATTATGAAATTGTAAGAGCTAAGATAAAAAGCAATTTAAGAAGAGTATATGGAGAATATGCATCAACATCAAATGAAAGAATTGTAAATTTAGAAGGACTAATGCTATACCCAGAAAGATTAGAACTGGAATATAAGGAAAATAAGGTTATATTAAGTAAAAAGGAGTGTGAACTTATAGATTGTCTTATGAGCAGTTATCCTAAAATTGTATCTAGAGATGTATTATTAGAAAAACTTTGGGATGATCAATCCTTTGTAGATGATAATACACTAAATGTAAATATAACAAGATTAAGAAAACGATTGTTAGAGCTTAATATAGAAAATGTTATAGAAACTGTTAGGGGGGCAGGATATAGGATTAATATAAGTTGGAGGCAATTAGATGAAACTGTTTATAAAAGATAATTTAGGGTTTGTTTTGATATATTTATTTAGCTTTGTACTAATATTCGGCTGTGACTTAATCTTTGATGGACTTAATACTGTAAATAACAAAATGTATTTTGTTATTCTAAATATGTTTATAGTTTTAATTTATATGGGTTGTAGATATTTCAAAAATAAAAAGTTTTATAAAGGATTATCTAAAAGTTATGTAAATTTTGAAGAACTAGTATCAGAGTTTGGAGATTCTTATTTAGGACAGGAATTAAATAGAATCAGTAATGAAATGTATGGATTTTATCAAGGTGAAGTTTATAATCAAATAAAAAG
Source organism: Clostridium senegalense (assembly GCF_018916625.1). Taxonomy (NCBI): domain Bacteria; kingdom Bacillati; phylum Bacillota; class Clostridia; order Eubacteriales; family Clostridiaceae; genus Clostridium; species Clostridium senegalense. The sequence continues at coordinate 915,970 of NZ_JAHLNC010000001.1, read as the reverse complement.
GCAAAAAGAACAGTTAGATTTTATGAATCAATGGGTTCATCATATGAAAACGCCGATTTCAGTAATAAAACTATATATGCAAGAATATGAAAGAGAAGAATTTATATTAGATATAAAAAGTGAAGTTGATAAATTAGAAAGAGGATTAAAATTAGCTTTATACAATGCTAGAATAGAAGATTTCAGAAATGATTTTTCAATAAAACAATTTCCAGCAGAAATTCCTATAAAAAATGCTATAAATACTTTAAAAAGTTATTTTATAAAGAATAAAATTTTTCCTAAAACTAGAATTGAAGAGGGGCTAATTATAAATAGCGATAAAAAATGGATAGAATTTATATTAGAACAAATATTAATAAATAGTATAAAATATTCACAAGGTAAGGGCAAATCTGTAGAAGTTATAGCTGAGAAGGAAAATGATAGAGTGAAGATTCAAGTCATAGATGAAGGTATAGGGATATCTAAAAGTGATATAAAAAGAGTTTTTGAGGCTTTCTATACAGGTGAAAATGGAAGAACTTATGGTGAATCAACAGGAATGGGATTGCATTTAGTAAAAGAAGTGTGCAATAAATTAGATCATCAAATATATATAGAGTCACAGCAAGGAATTGGAACTAAAGTTATTATTATAATATAACGTTTTGAGGTGATAAGTTGAATTTAATAGAACTAGAAGGAGTTTATAAAATTTATAAAAAAGGTGAATTTGCTATTAAAAATTTAAATTTTTATTTAGAAAATAATGAGTTTATAGCAATTATGGGGCCTTCAGGCAGTGGGAAAAGTACTTTTTTGAATATTTGTTATGGAATGACAAAGCCTTCTGCAGGAAAAGTAAAAATATATAATAAAAATATTAGTAATTTCTCAGAAGAAGAAATAACAATATTTAGAAGGGAAAATTTAGGTTGTGTATTTCAAGATTTTAGATTATTGGATTATTTAAATGTAAAAGACAATATAATTTTACCATTAACATTTTTAAATAAAAAGAATAGCGAAATAAAATCTAAATTAAAATTTTTAAGTGAATTTTTAAATATAAAAGACATATTACATAAAAGTATATTTGAAATTTCAGGAGGAGAAAAACAAAAAGTAGCTATAGCTAGAGCTTTAATTACAGAGCCTAAAGTTTTATTTGCAGATGAACCAACAGGAAGTTTAGATTTAAAAAGCAGTAATGATGTAATGAAGTTAATGAAGAAGATACAAACCGGAATGAATACAACTATATTCATGGTTACTCATGATCCTTATATTGCAAGTTTTTCAAGTAGAGTTATATTTTTAAGGGATGGAGAAATTTATAATGAAATATATAAAGGAGAAAATAATACGCAATTTTATAGAGAAATATTAGATGTACTTTCCTTTCTAGGAGGGAATGATTATGAACTTTGAAAAAATCTTATTTAAAAGTACTATAAGAAATTTGAAATTATATTTATATTATTTAATTAGCAGTTGTGCAGCTGTTTTTATATTCATAATAACTTCAGCTATAATAAATCATCCTGTATTAATGCAAAGTGTAAAAGGTGATTTACAGTTTGATATTAGTTATATGAAATTTGAAGTTATTCTAATATCTATATTTTTTATAATGTATTCATTAAGTACATTTATAAATATGAGAAAAAAAGAATTTGGAGTATTAATGGCACTGGGTGTAGATTATAAAGATTTTTATAAGTTTTTTATGATAGAAAATTTAATAGTTGGTGGAAGTGCAATAATTATTGGTGTTATATTAGGTGTTATATTTTTAAAATTTTTTCTTATAATTTTTAGTGATATTACAAAAATAGAAAATATGAATTTCTATTTTCCAACTTATGCAATAATAGAAACTGTTTTAGCTTATACCATAATATTCATTTTAGCTTACACTATTAATTATAAGAAAATTTTAAAAAAAGGATGTGATGAGCTTTTAATTAATAATAAAAAAACTGAAGCTTTAAATAAAAGGAAAATTTATACGTCTATAATAATATTAATACTTATGATATTATTACATAGATTTAATTCACATATTGAAATAAGTCCTATTTACGTTGCTATTGAATTTTTTACGGTAGCTATTATAAATTTTATATTATTAAAATATTTAATTCCTTATTTTTTACATTTATTATCTAAGATACATTTCATAAAAATAAAAGGTAAAAATATAATACTATTATCCTCAATTAAAGAACGGTTCATTAATATGTCTAATATAGTAATTTTAGCAACAATTCTTTTAACTGTAACCTTTGCTATAATATCTATGCTATATACGGATTCTATGGTAGTAGCAAAAAACTTAGAGGTTGAAATTCCTTATACATATTGCATTTTCATAAATAATAAAAGTGAAACAATTCCCTTTGAAAAAGATCTAGATAATATATTAGAAAAAGATAATTTTAGTTACTATAAAACTAAATATAAGATACTGAATTTTAATGAGTATATTTCATTTATAAGTAATGAAGACTATAATAAATTAGCTTTACAACATGGAAAGTCTGAAATTAGTGTTAATGATGATGAGGTCTATAGTGTCCCCTTATTTAATGATGAAATTACAGAAGATTATATACCTGTTAATGGTAAGAAGTTACGTATAAATAAGAAGGTTATATCCAATGTAACATATGCAATTAGTGGTAAAGATTTATATGTTATTTCAGAAAATATTTTTAATGAATTAAATGGAAAATTAAATTATGTTAGTTGTATAGCATATGATTTGCCTAAATGGACAGAAGCTACTAAAATAATTGATGACATAAGAGAAGAATATTATAAATATGATAAACAAGATACATTTTATATGATATCAAGAGTAAGTAGGTACTATGATTCTATATCTGTAAATAAAATATACATATATTTCTCTACATTAATTTGTACATTAATTTATTTTATGGCATTAAGTTTAGTTTATATTAGATTTTATAATGAAGTTATATATAATAAAATTAATTTCAGAAATTTAAAGAGTATTGGTGTAACAGATAAAGAAATAGAAGAAATAATATCAAAAGAAATGGCATTTATATTCTTTGTACCATATATATTAGCATTTCTAAATGCATTTATGTTTATGAAATTTGCAAGTATGATGTATTCTGTAAGTATATTAAATCAAATTGTAACAATATTCACTGTAATATTTCTTATAAATATAGTGTATTTTTTGTTTTGGAGATTTAAAAGTATTGAGGAATTAAAAAATAAAGTATAATGAATTCATATTTTGCTTTTATATAGGGTTTTACCATTAACATCATGGTTAATAATAGATAGTTTGAATTTTTTTAAATAACAACAAAGATTTAATAAATAAATTTAAATAGAAGTTGTGAAAGGATTAAAAATTTATAAGAGCTTGAAACATTAAAGTTTGATTTATTACAACATTGTAATTTAAATGAAAGTAATTTAAATTTGAGTTAATTAATAAATGGAATAGAATATCCTTAAAGAAAATAAATTTAAAGGAGGATATTTATGGATGCATTTGCAATTAAAATTATAGCAATGATATTAATGGTATTTGATCATGTAGGAAGTAATTTTTCAGGTATGCCTATATGGTTTAATTTTATAGGAAGAGTAGTTTCACCTATATTTTTTTACTTTATAGTAGAAGGGTTTTTTCACACCAAAAGTAAAGTTAAATACATGGGTAGGTTATTTGGCTCTGCATTAATTATGCAAATAATAGGAGTAGTATTTCATATTCATAACAATATATTCTTATCCTTAGCATTAGCTGTATTATTAATGTATGTAATAGAATATACAAAAAACAGCAAAAAATATATTTTAGGGATAATATGTTCAGTATTAGTTATTATTGCATCATTTTTTTCAGAAGCTTCAATATTTGGAGTAGGAATGACTTTAATATTCTATTTTTTAAGAGATAAAAAATTTATTATGTCAGTAGCCTATATTACATTTTCATTATTGATAACTGGTGTTTTTTCAGCTATAGGTAGCGGAAATGCTTATGAGCAATTAATTATGAATGATCCTCAATGGATGATGGTATTTTCAATAATTTTTATACTTTTATATAATGGTAAAAGAGGATTAAACAATAAATTTACTAAGTATTTATTTTATATATTTTATCCTTTGCATTTAGTTATAATAAAGATTATATCAATGTTTATATAAAATTTTGAATATGATTAAGTTTGAAAAACATAAAAAGTTATATGCTTTTTATGTTTTTTTATGATTATAATTAAAAAAGTATTATAATATATGAATAAATGTCGATATATTGAAGGAAAGGTATATAAATAAGAAGAAAAAAATATATAATATTATAGAGTGAGGAGCTATGGAAAAAAGAGTATTTAATAGAATTAAGGAGGATAAAATGATTTCATTTGAGCAAGTTACAAAGATATATAATAAAGAAATTATTGTTGAAAACTTAAATTTAGATGTTATAGATGGAGAAGTAACTGTAATTTTAGGTCAAAGTAAAAGTGGGAAAACTACGATTTTGAATATGTTAAATAGGATAGTAATTGAAGATTTAGGAGAAATATTCATAAATGATGTTAATATAAACGACTTTGATATAAAAACTCTTAGATTGAGTATAGGGTACATAAATAAAGAGGTTGGATTATTTTCTAATATGGATATAAGAAAGAATTTAAGTATAGTTCCTAAAAAATTAAATTGGGATAATACAAAAATTGATAATACATTAGATGAATATTTTTCTATTTTAGGTTTAAATTATTATGAATATAAAAACAAAAAAGTATATCAATTAAATACAGAAGAAATTCATAAGATAGGTCTTATAAGAGCTTTTTTAAATGATGGATATATTATTATTATGGACGAGCCTTTTAAAAATTTACAATCAGAATCTAGGCTTATGCTTTCAGAATGTCTTTTAAAATTACATAAAGAACTAGGTAAAACAATAATATTTGCTACGAATAATTTAGAAGAAGCTATAAAAATTGGAGATAGGGTAGCTGTTATAGAAGAGGGGAAACTTAAAAGTTTTGATAGAGCAGATAAATTAATGTCTAATTCAAAAGTAGACATTTTAAATGATGGAAGTTCTGCTGATTTATATATTAACATGCTATCTAACATGGTAATTGAAGACTATATGATACCAAAACTGGGGAAAGATGCAAGTGAAAGGATTTCTCAAAATAAAACATTAAAAGATGCATTGACATTTATGCTTCAAAAGACTGTTTATGATTTAGATGTATTAGGAGAGAATGGAAAGATAGTTGGAGCACTTAATGTAAAGGATATAATAAAAGCTTTAACTTATTTAAAGGGGTAGAGAGATGATTAGGAAAAAGCATGGAATAATATTATTTTTATCTATAATTTTAGGTTTAACTATTAATTTTATAGATATGATTGTTTTAAAAAAAGAAATTTGGTCAATTCCACATAGTATGAAATATTTATTTTTAAACACTATAGTTATGGTAGTTATAGCTATTATGGCAGCTATAGTTTTTTCAATAATATCTTTTATAATTTTTAACAGTAAAATTGGAAGTAAATTTTATAAAGTGTATAAATTATTTATAGAGCTTATAAACTTTGTGCCATATATAGCTATTTTAGCTATTTTAACTATTATATTAGGTAGTGGAAGAAAGACAGTAATTATTTTATTGGTAATATACAATATAATTTATTTTAGTGATAGTATAATTAAATTGAAAAAAAATACTAGTATTGAAATGATTAATACAGCCACATCAATGGCGATGAGCAAAAATGAAATTTTTATTAGAATAAATATATTAGAAAATAAAAATAGTATTTTAAAAATAATATTAAAAGGAATAAAGTTTAATATAAATATGTTAATAATATCTTCTATAATTGGGGTATATACATTAGGAAGTCCAATTATAGTTGGATTTAAGGCTTTAAATATAAAATTAGTATTAATAGGGATAGTGCCTATAGCTATAATAATGTTAATTTTATCACTTTTAACGGAAAGTTCAAAAGGTGAATTTTAATTTTAAACTTATTCATTTATCAAATGAGAAAATTTAAGATTAATATTTTATCAATAATTAGCAGATTATTTTAGTTAAAAGTTAATAGTGAACAGTTAATAGTTGTGGTGATTATTACTCACTATGTTCCTAATAATACTAAACGTGCTTTTTTACGAACAGCTTTGATTGCTTTATGTTTTGTTTATCTCGGAGGATGAAAGGGCATAAAATTAAGGTGGTTCGGTACTACCTTAATTTTACATTACAATAACTTTTGATTTTGAATATATTTTTGAATTGTTTCGGCACTTCCAATATAATACTCTCTACTTCATAAACTGCTAATCTGTGAAATTTTTAAAGAAACTCAAATATACTTTTATCTGATAGATAAAAGAGTTTAAAGTTATATAATAGCTTTTTAAAAAAATACAATAATGTTATAATTTATAAATAATAATATTATATAATTAATAGATTATATTTTAAAAGGAGGGTTTAATATGGCTAAACATCTACATATAATGGCTAATGAAGGGGACGTAGCAGAGATAGTACTATTACCAGGGGACCCATTAAGAGCAAAATTTATAGCAGATACTTATTTAGAAGATGTAAAATGTTATAATGATGTACGAGGTATGTATGGATATACAGGTATATATAAGGGGAAAAGAATATCAGTACAGGGAACTGGAATGGGACTTCCATCACTATCTATATATGCTAATGAGCTTATAAATTTTTATGGAGTTAAAAAGCTAATTAGAGTTGGAAGCTGTGGAGCAATAAATGAGGATGTTAAAATAAGAGATATAGTTTTGGCTATGAGCGCTTCAACTAATTCAGGAATTAATAGAAGAAGATTTCAAGGAATGGATTATGCACCTACAGCTAATTTTGAGCTTTTAAATAAGGCTTATGAGATTGGTATAAATAAAGGATTAAATATAAAAGTTGGTAATGTATTATCCAGTGATTTATTTTATGATGATACAGGAATGGGAATACAAAAATGGATAGATTATGGTACTTTAGCTATAGAAATGGAAACAGCAGAGTTATATACGTTAGCAGCTAAAAATAAAGTTAAAGCATTATCTATACTTACAGTATCAGATCACGTATTAACAGGTGATGAAACAAATCCCAAAGAAAGACAAGAAACATTTACTGATATGATGGAAATAGCATTAGAATTATAGTTTAAAATCATTAAATAAGAAAAAGGTTATATAAAGATAAAAAATATCTTTATATAACCTTTTTCTTATTTAAGGAATAAATTAAAATTAAGGGGTAAAGGAAATATTTAGTTGATAAAAGAATAATATGTATAAGAGTAGAAACTAAATAAAACTGTTGTTTTAAAAGAGACAATATTATTAATATTATTAGCAGTAAAGTGATAAGTAATTATAATAGAGGATAAAATTTTATTGGTTATGAGTTATGAGGGAAGTGAGATAATGGGTAAAAATAAAAACTTTAGTATTATAATAGTTGCTATTATGGCTATCCTTGTGTTTTCAGCAAGTTTATTGGTTTACGCTGATGAAAATAAATTACAAAATACTTGTAGTGAAATATCATTTCAAGAAATGATGCCTTTAGAAAAGATAGAAGAAGGGGTTTATACTATAAATTCAGTAGATGAACATTTAAAAGAAGTTTTTTTATATGATGATAATAATAGCGATGGAATTTTGAAGGCTGATAAGTATACAGATTCTAAAAATTATAGATGGATTTTAAAATATATAAAAAACACTGGACCAGAGGGAAATAATGAGTGGGATAAATATAAAACAGAGCATTTATATGAAATATATAATGAAGCAACAGGAAGAAAGTTAACAAGTGAAAATATAGGTGGAAATTTGAATTTGATTTTAAAGGAAAGTTATGAAAAAGAACATACATTTGGATTTGGAACAGGAAAAAATCCTGAAGTAGGTATTAAAACTAAGGATGGGCATTACTATATTGTGGATGGTATACAAAGAAACTCTGCACTAAAAATTGAAGAAAATATGGTGAAAAATTTAAAAAATATAGATTTAAACAAAATGCAGTGTCAATTTAAGTTAAAAAAGTTAAATGATGATATAGATGAATCAAGTTATAAATATAAAATTACTGGTAAAGTATTTGAACTTCCAGTAAAAGATAATATTATATATAGACCAGGACTTTATGATGAAAACAAATTTTTAAGTATATTTAAAAACAATAATATATCAATAGATGAGTTTATAAGTATAAATAAAGAAAGAATTAAAACTGATTATAGCATAAAATCATTAAATAATAAGGAAATTAAATATAAAATTAATAAGACTACAGGGCAGTTTCAACTGTACACAAATGAAAAGGAATTAGAGATTGAAATATGTTGTGGTGAATTAGAACCGATTAAGGGATATATTGCATTGAAAAAAAATGAAAAAATAAAAGATGTATTAGTTTTTACACAAAATAAGGTTAAAGATGAAAAGGTATTAGATATAAGAGGAAATGGATGGGAGAAAAAAAAGAAAAATAATAGTACTATACCTGAAGGAGTTTATTATAGCAGTAATTTAGTAAACATGATAGACAATAAAAATATAAATAGTATAGCATGGAAACTTAGATTAGATAAAGATGATTTAGAGGTTAGATTTAATAATATTAAAGCTACTAAACTTAAAGATGATAATATGATGTTTGGTGTAGAAAACATACAATCAGGATTTGTGAAGGTAGAGGCGATTTATAAAGAAAAAAAAATAATTGAATATATATATTTAAATAGTAACGAAAAATTAAATGAAAATATAGAAATTTTATTTGACAATATAAGAGATGATGTTGAAAGTGAAAAAAGTAATTTAAATATAGAGGTTTTTAAGTGTGATAAAAATTGCAAGGAGGGTATATTTAAAAATAAACAATCATGTAAAGAACAAATATTAGATGGGCAAATTTCTTTGAGTAAAGATGGAAAAAACATTGATTTAAATTGTGATGAAAATAATTTCAACATGGAAAGTTTAGATAAAGGTGAATATAAAATTATAATAAATGCTACGGGATATAAGCAATTAGTAGGAAAAATTAATTTATTTAATAGTATAGAAAAATATTATATTTATTTAATAGAAATAGATAAATCTTTACCTAATGCAGAAATAATTTTAAAGTATTATGGAGATGGAACGGTAGATGCTATTTTAACTAATTATAGTAAGCCTGTATATGTTATTGGTGGAAAAGTTGTTTTTAAGGATGGGGAAATAAAAAAATTTGAAGTAGATTCTAAAAAAACTCATTTAGTTGTTGATGATGATAAGACTGTTTGTTATAAGGGCATAAATAAGAATGGTTATATACATTTTTTAATAATAGATGAGAATGATAATGAAGCATGGATAAAAAAAGAAATAATAGTTGGAACTGATTCAAATATTACTGATGGTAAACAAGATAGATAGAAAGTAAAAAGATTAGCAACAAATTGCTAATCTTTTTCTCTTTTATATAAAAACAAATAAGAAAAATGTTTACACATTATTTAGTAATATAACAAATTATACAAAAGTATACTTTAATTATAAGACTAAATAAAGTTTTGATGTAAAGAGATATATTTTAAATTACATTTTTATAAAATTATTATCATTAAGTAATCATAGTTTATTTTACATTAAGTATTAAATTGTATTTAAAGTCTCTTTAAAATCAAAATTTATTAAGAAGGAGGAATATCAATGAAAAAAGGCTTACCGGAAGGTGCTTATGGTCTTAAAGATGGTCAGGAAAAATATGTTCCGTACATCCCAGCAGACAAAGTCATGCCAGAATTTACTGCATTATCAATAGTGATTGGTATAATACTATGTATAATATTTGGTGCAGCAAATGCTTATTTAGGACTAAAAGTTGGTATGACAGTTTCTGCATCAATACCAGCAGGTGTTATTTCCATGGCTATAGTTAGAGTTCTATTAAAAAGAAAATCTATATTAGAAAATAATATGGTGCAAACTATAGCATCGGCAGGTGAATCATTAGTTGCAGGAGCTATCTTTACTATTCCAGCATTGTTTTTATGGGGAGAGGCCCCAACTGCATTAACAATGACAGTTATTACATTAGTAGGTGGAGTACTAGGTGTAGTATTCATGATTCCTATAAGAAAATATTTAATAGTTAAAGAACATGGAGTGCTTCCATATCCAGAAGGAGTTGCCTGTGCAGAAGTTTTAGTTGCAGGCGAAGAAGGTGGAAACAGTGCTAAAATGGTATTTATAGGAGGTGCCGTTGGTGCAATCTATAAATTAATAGGTGATGGGTTTAAAATGTTTCCAACAGAAATAGAAAAAACAATAGAAGGTTACTCTAATGCAACAGTAGGTATGGATACATTACCTGCACTTTTAGGTGTTGGATATATAGTAGGACCTAGAATATCATCTTATATGTTAATTGGTGCTATACTTGGCTGGCTTTGTTTTATACCTATGATAACTTTCTTTGGAATGGGTTCAAGTGAAGTTATATTTCCAGCTACAGATGTTGTAAAAAACTTAGGACCATGGGACATTTGGTCTAATTATTTAAAATATATAGGAGCAGGTGCCGTTGCTACAGGTGGTATTGTAAGTTTAGGAAAATCATTGCCAGTAATAATTTCATCATTTAAAGATGCTTTAAAAGGATTGAAACAAAAGGGTGAAATGGTAGAAGTAGAAAGAACAGACAGAGATTTAGGACCTAAATTTATAATAGGAATGACAATAGTATCTATAATATTAATAGCTGTATTACCTCAAATACCAGTAGGTTGGTTTGGTGCTTTGTTAATAGTTATCTTTGGATTTTTCTTTGTTACAGTATCTTCAAGGGTTGTTGGTTTAGTTGGAAGTTCATCAAATCCAATCTCTGGAATGACTATAGCGGCAATACTTTTAACAACAATATTATTAAAAGTTACTGGAATGTCTGGTAAAGAGGGAATGATTTCAGCATTGTGTATAGGTGCAGTTGTATGTACAGCTTCAGCAATAGCTGGAGATACTTCTCAAGATTTAAAAACTGGATATTTAGTTGGTGCAACTCCATGGAAACAACAGGTTGGAGAACTTGTAGGTGTATTAGCAGCAGCTATAGCCGTAGGATTTATAATGATTCTTTTAAATAAAGCATATACTTTTGGAAGTAAAGAACTAGCAGCTCCACAAGCTGGATTAATGAAACTTATAATTGAAGGTATTATGGATGGAAACTTACCTTGGAATTTAGTATTTATGGGTGCAGTATCTTCTATAATATTTGAATTGCTAGGAGTATCATCATTACCAGTAGCTATAGGACTTTATTTACCAATACATTTATCAACGCCTATAATGGTTGGTGGTCTTATAAAAGGTATAGTAGATAAGTTTGTTAAAAATGAAAATAAAAGAACTGCTGCTAATGAAGCTGGAATATTATACGGATCAGGTCTTATTGCTGGTGAAGGTATAATGGGCGTTATTTTAGCTGGATTTGCAGTTGGAGGAAAAGACTTTGCACTAGCAAATCCTATAGTAGGACAGTTTGGCTCACTTGTAATATTTATATTGTTAGCCTTATCTTTAGTTTATATGTTAAAAGTAGCTATGAAAGATGCAGAAGCTGATAAGGTATAAGAATAGTAAATTAATTTAATTAATAGAGATAGAATTTTATTAAAAACAAATAGTATAGCAGTGGGAATTTAAAAAAGAGTTTAAATTCTCACTGTATACTGTTTAAAAGTCTAATTTTCAACTAAAGATTGGAGGATATATTTAATAAAATGAAAAGTAAAAATATTATGGAGAGAATTCCAAAAAGAAATGAAAAATTAAGTTGGAAATGTATTGATGAAAATGTGACAATAATAGTTTTTAGAAATTCTCCTTTTGAAAAATTATTGAATAAGATTTTTAGAAAACCTAAAGTTGTTAGGATTGAATTGGAAAGTATAGGTTCTAAGGTTTGGAATTTATGCGACGGAAATAGGAACATATATGAAATATCTGAAAAAATAAGAGAGGAATACGGAGAAAAAATAGAACCTGCAATTCCAAGATTGTTAAAATACTTAACTATACTTAATAATAATGGATATATAAAAATATAGATAAATAACCTAAAACCTAAAGTAATCAAAATCGGTAATAATCAATACAACTATTAGCCTTTAACTAAAATAATCTGTTAGTTATTGATAAAATATTAAATTGAGTTTTCTTATTTGATAAATGAATAAGTTCAAAATTTAATTTGAAACCATAAAGTTATACTTAATTGTAAAAGGAGAACGTCATGAAATATATAGTATATGTTATAGCAATAGCACTTTTAACAATGCTATTAATTTATATAGGTATTATAAAAGAAAGAAACTTAAACACAGTTTTATTGGACAAGTTATATACTAAATGTTGTAATAAAGTTTTAAAATATTTAAAAAAAGGTACAGTGATTAGTGCAAAAGAAATAAGAGAGTTAATATCTAATGAGCAAACTGGTGTATTATGGAGCAAAAAAAAGATAGGAGTAACTAATAAGATACAATTTACTAATCACGTAATTGAAGGACTAATAAAGCTTGATAAAATACAACTTGTAGACGATAAAAAAAGAGTTTATAGTTTGAAATATAATTAAAAAAAGTGGTGCAATGTGCACCACTTTTTTAAGCTGCTATAGATTTATCTTTATTTGAGTTAGATAAGTTTTTTTTATTAGTATTTGAATTGTCATTAATTAAAAGCTTGTAAGCTTGTATTAATACAGTAGGGATTATTGCTAAGATATATATTAAACCTATTTGTCCTAAATTAAGAGGTGATACTTCAAATAAGTTTTGTAATACAGGTACTACAAGCACTGCTGTAAGCAATACAAATCCAGCTAAGAATGCCCATATACTATATTTATTTGATTTAAATCCAAGTTTAAATATTGATTGTTTTCCTCTACAATTAAATCCATGGAATAATCTAGCTAAACATAATGTAGAGAATGACATTGTGCTTGCAAGAGCAGCATCACCAAAATTTAGTCCTATATGAAATGCAATCATAGTAAATACAGCAATCAATAAACCTTCAACTGAAATAGATTTAATAAAGTCTTTTGTTAATATAGAGTCTTTAGAGTTTCTAGGTTTTTCAGTTAATAAATCATCATTTCCCATCTCTAGTCCAATTGCTATTGCAGGTAAACTATCAGTAAGTAAATTTATAAATAGTAAATGAACTGGAGCAAATGGCATTGGTAAAGCTAGTAATGAAGCATACAATATTGCTAATATACCAGCAGTATTACCAGATAATAAGAATCTAATAGAGTTCTTTATATTTTTATAAACATTTCTTCCATTAGCTACTGATTTAACAATTGTAGCAAAGTTATCATCTGTTAAAATCATAGAAGCAGCATCTTTTGAAACTTCTGTACCTGTGATTCCCATAGCAATACCAATATTAGCTTGTTTTAAAGCTGGAGCATCATTAACACCGTCACCAGTCATGGCAACAATCATATCTTTTTCCTGCCAAGCTCTAACTATTCTAATTTTATGCTCAGGAGAAACTCTAGCATAAACAGATATTTTATCAACTTTTTCTTTAAGTTCTTCATCTGACATTTTTTCAAGTTCTAAACCTTCAAGAGCTAAATCACCATCTTTAAATATTCCTATTTCTTTAGCAATAGCACAAGCAGTTATCTTATGGTCTCCAGTTATCATAACTGGTTTAATTCCAGCAGTTATACAATCATGAACAGCTTTTTTAGATTCTTCTCTTGGAGGGTCAATCATAGAGATTAATCCTATGAAAGTATAATTGTTTTCATCATCTAAAGTTAAACTTTGATTTTCTTCAATTTCTTTATAAGCGAAAGCCAAAACTCTTAAACCATTTTCAGAGAACTCTCTATTAGTTTTTTCTATTGAGATTATATCTTCTTTTGTAATTTCTCTTACACCATTAGAAGTTTTAATATATTTAACTCTGTTAAGAAGTACGTCTAGTGCTCCTTTAGTAAGCATTAAATTTTTTTCATTTATTTTATGAGAAGTACTCATTAACTTTCTATCAGAATCAAATGGAATTTCAGAAATTCTCTCATATTTATTTCTTAATTCTAATTCATTTATAGAGTAAATTTTTCCTAGGTTAACTAATGCAACTTCAGTTGGATCACCAATCTCTTTTCCACCTTCAGCAGATGAATCATTACATAAAATTGATGTTTGAAGAAGTAATTTTTCAGTTTCATCATTTAAATTATATTCCTTATCTTCGATAATTTTACCGTTAACAAAAGATTTTTTTACAGTCATTTTATTTTGAGTAAGAGTTCCTGTTTTATCAGAACATATAACAGAAACACAACCAAGGCCTTCTACTGCTTTAAGATATTTAACAATGGCATTTTCACTAGCCATTTTTTGAGTTCCAAGAGCAAGAACTATAGTAACTATAGAACTTAAGGCTTCAGGAATAGCAGCTACAGCAAGTGCAACAGCAAACATTAATGAATCAAGTATAGGTGTACCTCTAAATACATCTATTCCAAATATGATAGCTGAGATGATTAAAATTATGATAGCAAGTTTTTTACTGAAATCATCTAGACTAGCTTGTAATGGAGTTTTCTTTTCTTGCGTATTTTCAAGAAGAGAGGCAATTTTACCAATTTCAGTGTCCATTCCTGTTTTAGTAATTAATACATTAGCTCTACCATAAGTAACAAGACTACCGGAGAACACCATGTTTTTTTGATCTCCAAGTGCAATTTCTTCTGCATTTATTATTTCAGAAAATTTATTAACACTTTCAGATTCACCAGTTAATGAACTTTCATTAACTTGAAGTGAGTAGTTTTCAAGAATTCTACCATCGGCAGCAACTAAGTCACCTGCTTCTAAAATTAATATATCACCAGGGACAACTTGATTAGATGGTATTTCAATTTTATTACCATTTCTTATAACTTTAGAATTTGGAGCCGACAGCGCCTTTAAGCTATTTAAAGATTGTTCAGCTTTTACATGTTGAACAGTTCCAAGTATAGCGTTAAGAATAATAACTACAAAAATTACTAAAGTGCTTTCTATATTTCCTATAGCCATTGAAACTACTCCAGCTATAATAAGTATAAGAACTAGTAAATCTTTAAATTGTTCTAAAAAAACAATAAAGGTGCTTTTCTTTTCTTTTTCTTTAAGTTCATTTAAACCATATTTCTCTGTATATGATTTGACTTGATTGTCAGTTAATCCATTAACAGAAGAATTGAATTCAGTTAGAACCTCCTCTTTAGACCTTGAAAAATAATTATTCATTTATAAATGCTCCTTTCAAAATTAGATATTATTTAACAAAAAAGACCTTTGATATAGCACTCAAAGTTATTGAGAACTATATCAAAGGTCTTGTAACCAAATTAATACTTGGTATATATCCCCAGGCAATAAATTACCGACATGTTGAAGATATATTTGCAACTACTCCCCTTTAATACAAGGAAATATTAAATTTTATATTTGTTTAAAAAAAATTCTGTATTAAATATATAACAATTAGGACAAGTTGTCAACAATTATATTTTTTTATCATAAAAAAATATAAAAAGACCTTTAATATAACTTTTAGAAATTTATTTTAAAAGTTATATTAAAGGTCTTGTAACCAATAAAATTGGTACATAGCGCCAGACAATAAGAAGGGTTTAACCTTTTTTTCTATATTGTCGAAGTGTTGACGATATGATTTAAAACTACTCCCCTTTAATTAAATAATTATATCTATTACATACTATGCAACTATATATATGTTGATTATAAATAATATGTTAACAAATTATTTAATTCATAGATATATATGGTAAAATAAATCAAAAAAAAATATAATAAAATATATAATGAATTTAAAAATTAATATTTAAATGAAAAATTAGACATAAATTTTCTAACAGATAATATAAATGTTTTGTATAAGATGAATTTATGTTTTTTTTATATAGAAATTAGTAGAGTAAAAATTAGAAATGGTTTACAAAAACACTATTGGGAATTATAATTAAAGATAACTAAATAATTTGAATATTTAATAAATTATTAAATTTCAGTAATTTTTAGTACTCAACTTGGTATTGCTAGTTAAATATAAAATTTATTTGCTGGGGGGTATTTAAAATGGAAGAATTAAAAAGGACTCCTTTAAGAGAGGTGTATGAACAATACGGTGGAAAAGTTGTTGAATTCGCAGGATATGAATTGCCAACGCAATTTAAAGGCTTTTTACATGAGCACCATACTGTAAGAGAAAGAGCTGGACTATTTGATGTTTCTCATATGGGAGAAGTTACAGTAAAGGGAAAAGATGCTAAAAAATTTGTTCAGTATTTAGTAACTAATGATATTAACACTCTTAACAATAATTGTGTTTTATACACATTTATGTGTAAAGAAGATGGTGGAGTAGTAGACGATTTATTAGTTTACAAATTTGATGAAGATGATTTCTTTTTAGTTATTAATGCAAGTAATAAAGATAAAGATGTTAAATGGATAATGGATCATAAAGGTGATTTTGATATTGAAATTATAGATGTATCACAAAGTATTGCACAACTTGCATTTCAAGGACCGATGGCAGAAGAAATTCTTCAAAAAATAGTAGATATAAATTTACAAGAAATAAATTTCTTTCAGCTTAGAAGAAATGTATTAGTTAATGGAAAAAAATGTTTAGTGTCTAGAACAGGATATACAGGAGAAGATGGTTTTGAAATTTACTGTGATCCACAAGATGCTAAAGAATTATGGAATGCTATATTAAAAGCAGGTGAAAAAGAGGGAGCAGAACCAATAGGATTAGGTGCTAGAGATACATTAAGATTTGAAGCATGTCTTCCGTTATATGGTAATGAAATGGATGAGAGTATAACTCCGCTAGAAATGGGATTTGGTTTCTTTGTAAAATTAAAAGTAGAAGAAGATTTTATAGGAAAAGATGCTCTGAAAAAACAAAAGGCAGAAGGAATAACAAGAAAGTTAGTTGGGTTTGAACTTTTAGATAAGGGTATTCCAAGACATGGATATGAAGTTGTTAAAGATGGAAAAGTAATTGGACATGTAACAACTGGTTATAAATCACCAACATTAAATAAACCAATTGGATTAGCTTTAGTAGAGGAACAATACGCTAAAATAGGAACTGAATTTAATATAAAAGTTAGAAATAAAGAGTTAAAAGCTATAGCTATAGATAAGCGATTCTATACTAAGAAAACAAAAAGCAAATAAAATAATTTAGATTTATAATTATAATTATTAAAAAATGGGGGGCTATTTAAATGAAAGTTTTAAATAATTTACTTTATACTAATGATCATGAATGGGTAAGAGTTGAAGGTGATAAAGCGTATATAGGAATAAGTGATTGTGCACAACATATGTTAGGGGATATAGTTTTTATTGAATTACCATCTGTAGATGATGAGTTAGAGAAGGGCGAAACATTTGCAACTATAGAATCTGTTAAGGCAGCATCAGATAGTTATATGCCATTAGGTGGAAAAGTTTTAGAAGTTAACGAAGAGTTAGAAGATAATCCAGCAGCTTTAAATGAAGATCCATATGAAAATTGGGTTGCATTAATAGAAATATCAGATAAAGGTGAATTAGAAGGATTAATTAAACCAGAGGATTATGAGAAAATTTGTGAAGAGTTAAGTAAGGAGGCATAATTATGTTTCCTTATATTCCAAATACAGAAAAAGAAACAAAAGAAATTTTAGATTTTCTTTCAATAAAATCTGTAGATGATTTATTTAAGGATGTACCAGGAGATGTAAAATTAAATAGGGAATTAAATTTAGAAAGTTCTTTATCTGAATTAGAAGTAGAAAAAAGGTTGAAAAGTTTAGCTGCAAAAAATAAGTCTATGGATGAATTAACATGCTTTTTAGGTGCTGGCAATTATGATCATTATATACCAGCATTAGTTAAGCATATAACTGGAAGATCAGAGTTTTATACAGCATATACTCCATATCAACCAGAAGTAAGCCAAGGAACACTACAAGCTGTTTTTGAATATCAAAGTATGATTTGTAGTTTAACAGGCATGGAAGTTTCAAACTCTTCTATGTATGATGGTGCAACGGCTACAGCCGAGGCAGCTATACTTGCAATAGCTAGTACAAAAAGAAACACTATAGTAGTTTCAAAGTCAGTAAGTCCAGACACTAGAAAAGTTCTTCAAACTTATTTAAAATTTAGAAATTATGAAATGGTAGAAGTTGACTTAGATGATGGAACTACAGATGTAGAAAAAGTTATTAGTAGTTTAGATAAAACTGTAGCAGCAGTAGTTATTCAAAGTCCAAACTTCTTTGGATTAATAGAAGATGTTGAAAATATGGTAGAAGCTATTCATAAAAACAAATCTCTTTTAATAATGAATGTAGATCCTATATCATTAGGAGTATTAAAAAGTCCTGGTGAATTAGGTGCAGATATAGTTGTAGGAGATGGACAATGTTTAGGTGCTAATATAAGTTATGGTGGTCCTGGTCTTGGATTTATGAATACTACTAAAAAGCTTATGAGAAAGATGCCAGGCAGAATAGTTGGTCAGACAGAAGATGTTGATGGAAAAAGAGGTTTTGTTTTAACACTTCAAGCTAGAGAACAACATATAAGAAGAGAAAAAGCAACTTCTAATATTTGTTCAGATCAAACTGCAGTAGCTATAGGTGCAGCAGTTTATATGGCAACTCTAGGAAAAGAAGGCATAAAAGAAGTAGCAAAGCAATGCTTAGTTAAATCGCATTATGCATATAATGAGTTAATTAAGTCAGGAAAGTATAAGCCTGTATTTAATAAGCCGTTCTTTAAGGAGTTTGTAGTAAAAACAGAAACTTCGCCTTGTGAAATTAATAATAAATTATTAGAAAATAATATTTTAGGTGGATATAATTTAGGTAAGGTTTATCCAGAATATGAAAATTCTATGATGCTTTGTGTTACAGAAAAAAGAACAAGGGAAGATATAGATAATTTAGTGAAAGTGATGGAGGAGATATAATGAAAGATTATAATAAAATTATATTTGAGCTGTCATCAGAAGGTAGAAAAGGCTATAGACTTCCTAATTTAGATGTACCAGAAGTAAAGCTATCAGAATTACTACCTAAAAACTTATTAAGAGAAGATGAATTAGCACTTCCAGAAGTAAGTGAAGTTGATGTTGTAAGACATTATACAGCTCTTTCAAATAAAAACTATAGTGTTGATAAAGGATTTTATCCATTAGGTTCATGCACTATGAAATATAATCCTAAAATAAATGAAGATATGGCTATACTTAGCGGATTTTCAAAAATACATCCACTTCAAGATGAAAATATATCACAAGGTTCATTGGAACTAATGCATGATTTAAAAGTTAGATTATGTGAAATTACTGGAATGGATGATTTTACTCTTCAACCAGCAGCAGGAGCACATGGTGAATATACTGGACTTTTAATTATAAAATCTTATCATGAAAAAAGAGGAGATAAAAAAAGAACAAAAATTATAGTTCCAGATTCAGCACATGGTACAAATCCAGCCAGCGCATCAGTTGCAGGATTTGACATTGTAGAGATAAAATCTAATCCAGATGGTAGAGTTTCTATTGACGAACTTAAGAAAGTTTTAAATGATGAAATTGCAGGACTAATGCTTACTAATCCAAGTACATTAGGATTGTTTGAAAAAGATATAAAAACTATTAGTGAATTGGTTCATGATGCCGGTGGATTACTATATTATGATGGAGCAAATTTAAATGCTATTATGGGAGTTGCAAGACCTGGTGATATGGGATTTGATGTTTGTCATCTAAATCTTCATAAAACATTTTCAACTCCACACGGTGGTGGAGGACCAGGTTCAGGTCCTGTTGGAGTTAAAAAGCATTTAGCTAAATTCCTTCCTATGCCAACAGTAGAAAAAGAAGATAATAAGTTTGTTTTAGACTATAATAGACCGGATTCACTAGGAAAAATTAGAGGATTTTATGGAAACTTTGGGGTTATGGTTAAAGCATACACTTATATTTTAACCATGGGAAAAGAAGGATTAAAATCTGCTTCAGAAAATGCAGTTTTAAATGCTAATTATATAAAAGAAGCTTTAAAAGAGTATTATAATCTGGGAAAAGATGATATATGTAAACATGAAGTTATATTAAGTACTCTTAAGGATAATCCACATCATATAGCTACAGTTGATATAGCTAAAAGGCTGATAGATTATGGAGTACATCCACCTACAGTTTACTTCCCATTAATAGTTGAAGAAGCACTTATGATTGAACCTACTGAAAGTGAAAGTAAAGAAACTATTGATGAGTTTATAGATATCATGAAAAAAATAGCTATAGAAGCTAAAGAGAATCCAGAGCTTTTACATGAAGCACCAGTAAAAGCTCCAGTAAGAAGATTAGACCAAGTAAAAGCAGCAAGAACTCCTATATTAAAATGGGAAAAGTAGTTTGAAAATGTAGGAATTATTTAAAGAGTTAGGATTTAAGATTAATTTCTTGCATCTTAACTCTTAAATTTTATATAAATTAAATATTTATTAAAAGGGGGTAGTGATTTTATGAAGGATATTATAGTTATAGGTGGAGGTCCTGGTGGATATGTGGCTGCTATTAGAGCTGCTCATTTGGGAGCAGATGTTGCAGTAGTTGAGATGGATAGCTTTGGGGGAACATGTCTTAATAGAGGATGTATTCCAACTAAAACATTATATAGAACAGCAGAAATAATGAATATATTAAAACATATAGATGATTTTGGAATAGAAACTGAAAATTACAACGTAAATGTGGAAAAGGTTCAAGAAAGAAAAAATAATGTGATAAAAACTTTGGTTGGTGGGGTAGAACAATTATTAAAAGGAAATGGTGTTGAGATATTAAGAGGAAAAGCTTTCTTAAAAGATAAGAATACTGTGTTAGTAGAAACACAAGATGGACAAGTTACATTGAAAAGTAAAAATATTATAATAGCTACTGGTTCAGAAGCTGAAATGCCAAATATAAAAGGTATAGAAAATAAAAATATTATAATAAGTGATGATATTTTAGAGTTTAATCGTATTCCAAAGCACCTAGTTGTATCAGGTGGCGGTGTTGTTGGAATGGAATTTGCTAGCATTTTTAAAGCTATGGGAAGTGAAGTAACTGTAATAGTGGCTAGAGATTCAATACTATATGATATAGATAGAGAGATAAGTAAGAGATATACAGCTATGGCTAAAAAATCAGGAATAAATATCTTAACATCAACTAAAATACTAGAATTTAATGGTGATGAAAACAATGTAACTATTAAGTGTGAAGGAAAAAAAGGGGAGTTTGAGTTAAACTCAGACATGGTTTTAATGGCAAAAGGCAGAAGAGGAAACTTTACAGGATTGAACTTAGATGAATTAGGAATTCATTACGATAAAAAGAAAATAATAGTAGATGATAATTATAAAACTAATATAGATGGAGTCTATGCAATTGGGGATATTAATGGGATTTGTCTTCTTGCTCATGCAGCATCACATCAAGGGATAGAAGTAGTTGAGCATATAATGGAGGATAAACCATGTCATAAGTCAGTAATTCCTAATTGTATATTTACTTTCCCAGAGATAGCAACTGTTGGTATGACAGAGGAGGAGATTAAATCTAATGGAATGGAATATATTAAAAACAAGTTCTTATTTGGTGCAAATGGTAAAGCATTAGCATTAGGGGAAGGTGAAGGCTTTGTAAAAGCTATATGTGAAAAAGAAAGTAAGAAACTATTAGGCATTCATATAATGGGTCCACATGCATCAGATTTGATACATGAAGGTGTATTAGCTATTGAAAAATCTATGACAGTAGATGATTTTAAAAAAGTAGTACATGCTCATCCAACACTAGGGGAAGCTTTTGATGAGGCTATAATGGGATTAAACAAAGAAGCAATACACAGCATAAATAAAAAATAATTTAAACTTTTCTTATAAAAATTTGGAGGAAATAATATGAGATACATTGACAATTTAAATATTAATCCATATTTTAATTTAGCAGCAGAAGAATATTTTTTAAGATATAAAAATGATGAGTATTTTATTTTATGGCGTGATGAACCCTGTGTAGTAGTTGGAAAAAATCAAAATACATTATCTGAAATAGATATGGATTTTATAGAAAATAACAAAGTTAAAGTTGTAAGAAGACAGACTGGTGGAGGGGCTGTTTTTCATGATTTGGGAAATTTAAATTATACTTTTATAGTTAATGATGATGGAAAAAGCTTTAATGATTTTAAAAGATTTTGTAAGCCCATAATAGGCGTGCTACAAACATTAGGCGTTAAAGCTGAGTTTTCAGGTCGAAATGATTTATTGATAGATGAAAAAAAATTTTCAGGAACGGCACAATGTAAATATAAAAATAGAGTTATGCATCATGGTACATTATTATTTTCTTCAGATATAACTAATTTAAGTGGTGCATTGAAACCTAAAAAAATAAAATTTCAGGATAAAGCAGTTAAATCTGTAGTAAGTAGAATAACTAATATTTCAGAACACTTAAATTATGATTTAGATGTGTTAGCTTTTAAAAATAAAATTTTTGAATATATATTAAAAAGTGAAGAGAATTCAAGAATTACTCCATTAACACCAGAAGAAATAGATGATATTGAAAAAATTAAAAAAGAAAAATATGAAACTTGGAAGTGGAATTTTGGAGATTCTCCTAAATATGACTTTTATAATGAAGGAAAATTTGAAGGGGGAACTGTAGAGTTAAACTTAAAGGTGGAAAAAGGAATAATAAAAGATATAAAAATATTTGGTGATTTTTTTGGTGTGAAAGATATAAGTGATTTAGAATTAATTTTGAAAGAATGTGAACATAAAACAGACAACATAAAGAAAATTCTAAAAACTATAAACATTAATGAATATTTTTCGAAAATAACTATGGAAGAATTTTTACAGTTATTCTAGTAGATATATAGGAAAATAAGCTCCCATTTAAAGCCATACACCAAATTTTTGTTATCAGTTAAGAAAAACAAGTATAACTATAAATAGTTAAAGGTTAAGAATTAAGATTATTAGTCAGTTAATAGTTTAGGATGAAACTAGAGTCTGGTTTTTAAAACCATAATAATATAAGTTGCTTTGCCAGTTTTTTGAAATAAAAATACGTTAATATTATTAGGAACATAGTGATTAATAATCAACACAACTCTTAACTAGAATAAGTGTTAACTATTAGTAAAATATTAATTTGAAATTTTCTCATATGATAAATGAATAATTTATGATTTAAAATGTGGATAGAAGCATTTTATAAAAATTATCCAATACTATGGTTTTAAATTTATATAAAGATTTCTCAATTAATGAGGGTATAAGTTAAAATTCTAGATTGGAATCTTAGATTAAAGTTTAGTATAAGCATAAGACGCCCTAATAAATATAGGGTGTTTTTGCTGTGGTATATTAAGGATATAAAATTAAAGAAAGGAAAACACAGATGATAAGATTAGCAACAAAAAAAGATATAAAAAGTATAATTTCTATAGTAGATGAAACAATAAAATATATAAACTCAGAAGAACAGGGGAATTGGGAATATATATACCCTAATGAACATGAAGCTGAAAAAATTATAAAAAGTAAAAGATTATTTGTCTATGAAATAGAAGGAAGTAAAATAGCAGGTTTTATATGTATGAATAACAGAGTATCAGATGAATATAAAAAAATAGGATGGTCTGTTAAGGAAGATGAGTTTATGGTTATAAATACACTTGCTATAGATATAAAAATTTTAAGATGTGGTGTGGCAACAGATCTTATAAAATTTGCAGAAGAATTTGCAAAAGAAAACTTAGCTAAGGCCATAAGAACAGAGGTATATTCATTGAATAAGAGAGCTCAAAAATTATTAATAAAAAATGGTTATGAGCTTAAGGGAGAGATTTATTTTAGAGAAATAAAAGATAAAAAATTTTATTGCTATGAAAAGCTTATATAAGTAAAGTGAAATATTAATTTATCTAGAAATTAATATATAATTTTAGAACCCTATATAGGGAAAATAAAGTTTAAAGTCATCCGATTAATGATTGAAAATTATAAAATTCAATATATAAATTGAAATTCTCAGATGGGTTCTAATATCCTTAATTTAAAAGTATGGCTATACAAGTTTGAAATTAGTTTTTTGTTATAATTTTATTAGTAATATGAATTAATAATATAATATGAAGTTAAATAATATACATTGAATTTGTATATTACGTTAAATTATAGTATTCAAAGTAATGCTATTTATGTATAATTATTTATAGATTTAAATAAATTTTAAAGGCGGTGAAGTTTTGGAGTATAAATTCAAATATGATAATGAAGAATATATTTTAAATGAAAATAATTGTGAAGATTTTCTAAATGATGAAGAAAATGAAGTTTTAGATTTTTCTATAGAAAAAACAATTGAACTTTTGAACAATAAAGATGACGCTTATTGGGATATTGAATATTATAAAAGAGCTTGTCAGGTTTGTTTTAAAGGTAAAGAAGAAAATGAAAAGATATTTAAATTTTTAGAGTATCATTTCTATGTATTTACTAAAGATAGTAAATATGTCATGAGTAATATTTCAAAAGAATATGAGAATACGTCATATAATAAGTTAGAAAAGGCAAAAAAAGTTGACAATAGCTATATTGTTAATGTTATAGTTTGTCCATATTGTAAAAAATATTCAATAGAAATAGAACAATGTGATATGTAGTTATTTTTTACATAAATTTAAAAGTAGCAAATTAAAACATATTTTTTATACATATAACAAAGGATGGTGATTTAAATGCCAATGCTAAAAATTAGAGGTATAGAAGAAGCAAAGATTTTAGAAGTCAGCACTGAACTTATTGATGAATTAGAAAAAATAATAGGATGTCCAAGAGATTATTTTTCTATGGAATTGATAAATTCTACATATATAATGGACGGTAAAAAAGTTCAAGCGCCAAGTATCATAGAAGTATCTTGGTTTGATAGAGGGCAAGACATCCAAGATAAAGTTGCAAAAGCTATAACAAAATATTTTAAAACAGAAGCAATGCCTTGCTTAGATATAATTTTTCATAATTTAGAGGAAAAAAGATATTATGAAAATGGAGAACATTTTTAAAAGGAAAAATAAAATGTTTTAGTGTGAAGATGGTAGGAAATCTAAAGTGATTATCCTGCTATTTTTTTAAAATGAGTTTATTTTCCTTATTATATGATATAATACTAAATAACTATTTTAAGGTGTTTGTAAAACAGATAAAAAATAAACTGAAAGTTATATCTTTATTATTTGTTGTGAAAAACAAGTACAACTATAGTTAAGTAAAAGTAAATTAAAAAATAATTTTAAATTTGTCCAATAAATTTGAAAAATAATATATATGGAGGTAATTTAGGTGAGCGTAAAAATAATCACTGATAGCACTAGTTATATACCAAAGGAATATATAGAAAAGTATAATATATCAATAGTATCTTTAAACGTAGTTTTAAATGGTAAAAGTTATAGGGAAGTGGATTTAGAAAATAACTTTTTTTATAAAGAAATGGATAAATGTTCAAGTATTCCAACTTCATCTCAACCTAGTGTAGAAGAATTTTACAATATATTTGAAAATATCGTTAAAAATGGCGATGATATAGTGGGTCTTTTCATTTCTTCTGAAATGAGTGGTACTTATTCAACTGCAAATCTAGTTAAAAATATGATTTTAGAAAATTATCCTGATAGAAAGGTAGAGATTATAGATTCAAGATCCAATTGCATGCAAATGGGGTTTGCAGCAATAGAAGGAGCTAGAATTGCCAAAGAGGGAAAAGACATTTCTTCAGTTGTAGAAAATATAAATAGTGTAATTAATACTAGTAGATTTTTATTTGTTCCGGATACATTAGACTACTTAAAAAAAGGTGGGAGAATTGGTGGTGCTGCTGCACTATTTGGTGCAATACTTCAAATAAGACCTATATTAACAGTGGAAAATGGAGTAACAACAGTTTTAAATAAAGTTAGAACTAAGAAAAAAGCAGTAGATAAGATTGTAGAAACAGTAATAAATGATGTAACTAACAAAGGGATTGGGAAAATGATAGTTCATCATATAAACTGTGAAGAAGAAGGAAAAGAACTTGCAAACAGATTAAAAGAAAAGTTAAATATAGAGATAGCTATACAATCTATAGGACCAATAATAGGATTACATGTAGGACCTAAAAGTATAGGGGTAGCATACTACACTGAAAAATAAATCTTAAAAATTAAACAGTACTTATTTAGATGGCTAATATAGTTGGAAAATAGTAGTATTCATAAACTGTATTATGGATACTACTATTAAAAAATATAATACCTTTTTTATAAAAGGGTATTGCATATTTGATGTATTAACTATATAATACACTTAAAGATTAAAATATAAATGATAAATTTGTATAGTAATGCAAATTTATTTATTATATTTTTTTGACTAATGTGTATTAATGTAATAATACACTATTAAAGGAGGGGAAAGCAATGGAGTTAAGTGAAGTTTTAGTTTTTATTTTAGGATTACCTATACTTATGATACTTGTTTTTATAAGGGATGTTAAAAGAAAAAATAAAAACGAATTTATAGATTATAATAAGGAGTTTTTGTGGATATTACTTGCTATTTATATTCTTTTAATTATAGCTATTTCATTTTTCCCATTACAAATAAAAGTAAGAAAAGATATTCTTTGTAGTCCAGTAGATTTGGTAATATTATTTCAACATTTAAAGAATAATATGGATTTAAATTTATTAAAAGAACTTATTTATAATAAAGAAGCTTTAATAAATTTTGTAATATTTATGCCATTGGGAGTGTTTTTACCATTATTATATGAAAAGTTTAAGAATAAAAGGAAAATGGTTTCCATAGTGATTTTAATTTCTATAATTATTGAATTCATTCAATATTGTTTATATTACTTAGGAAATAATCAAAGTTTTGATTTTATCAATATAATTTTGAATGTTTTAGGTGCAACATTAGCTTATAATGTTTACAATTTAATTTTGATTAAAATGGAAAAGTTGAATTTGAATAGATAATTATTTTATAAAGAGGTGAGTTAAATGATTCAAGTTAATAATGCTTTTAAAAAATTTGGAAGGATTAAGGCAATAGATGGAGCTACTTTTTCTATAAAAGAGGGGAAAATTACTGCTTTATTAGGCATTAATGGAGTTGGTAAATCCACAATATTAAAAGCTATAATGGGACTTATAAGTTTAGATGATGGTGAAATTTTAATTGATAATGAAAAAAGAACTTATAAAACTTATAATAAAATAGCTATGGTTCCAGATGTGCATATACAATATCCCAATATGACAATAAAAGATGCTTTTGATTATATGGATGTATTTTATAATAATTGGGATATGGAGAGGGCTTATAGCATGCTAAAAATGTTTAAGCTAACTGATGATAGAGAAATGTACAAATTATCTAAAGGAAATTTGGCAAGAGTTAAAATAATTTTAGGGTTTTCACAAAAGGCAAAGTATCTTTTGTTAGATGAACCTTTCTCAGGAATTGATATATTTACACGAGAAGATTTCATAAGTTCAATGATAAATTACATGGATGAAGATATGGCTATAGTAATAACTACTCATGAAATCAAAGAAGTGGAAAATATTGTAGATGAAGTTATATTGATGGATAATGGAAAAGTCGTATTAGAATTTAATGCAGAGGATGTAAGATTTGAAGAAGGAATGTCAATTGTAGACAAGATGAGGGAGGTTTACAGGGGTGAGAAAAGACAATAAATTTATATACCTATTTAATAATGAAATAGATAGAGGAAAAAAAATTTTACTTATAAGTTTTCTATTACTAATGGTATTGACAGTAGTTTTATATGGAAGTCAAGTTATAGGGCTAAAATCACAGGTGATAGATGCAATAAAAGAGGGGAATTTAGATTTTTATTTAAATTCAAAATATGGTCCAGGAGTAAAACTTAGTCCTTTAAGCTTTAATTATAATAGTTTTGTAAATGGAATCTTAGGTTTTTTTATAGGGTTTGCAATATTACTTGTATATTCAGCATTTTCATGGTACAGAGAGTGGTTTGGAATGAATAAAACAATATATTCTCTTATGATGTTACCAATATCTAGAGGGAAAATAATAATAGCAAAATTGTTATCAATAGTTGGATACCTTTTTGTTTTAATTGCAACTCAAAGTATAGCTGTAACTTTAAATTATTATACATTTTATATGCTAATACCTAAAGAAGCAGTTGAAAAATTAAGTTTAATTTTTTATCTAAAGCAAGTTGATTTTTTTGTTGGTGCATTTGGGTTTATAAGTATTATGTTATTTTTTATGTTTTTTATTTCCGTTATATTAATCATTTTTACAGCAGTATTCATAGAAAGATATATAAAAATAAAAGGTCTAATTTTAAGTATAATTTATGGATGTATATTTATAGCAATATATACAATTGTGCCATTTAAATTTTTAAATTTATTTCAAACTGAAATGATAGCATATTTTATTATAGTTTTCACTGGAGCAATTATACTTAATTTTTATGTAGCAAAATATTTATTAGAAAATAAAGTTTCAGTATAAAAACATATAAATAAGGAGGGTAAAAATGAAAAAAAAATTTAATATAACAGTACTTACTATATCTTTCATCATAACTTTAATTTATATGTTTACTATTAATATAAATAATTTTGAAAATAAAGTGATAAATATAGAAAAAATAAACGGAAAATTTTCAGAGTTAGGTAATGTAAAGGTAAAGACACTAATTCAAGCAGATAGGTTTCATGCAAACAAATTTATATTAGATAATAGTGGGAAATTTAGTAAAGAAAAAGTAAGATTTGATTATTACAGAGGTGTTGGAGAAGAGGTTTTACAAGATAAAAATTTATTTAGAGATAGTATAGAATTGAAAAATTCGATTGTTAGCGAAAATGAAAAATTAAAAGTAGTTATTGCTAATAAAGAGGAACAAAGATTTAATATGTCTT
This sequence comes from Clostridium senegalense, assembly GCF_018916625.1. Classification (NCBI taxonomy): domain Bacteria; kingdom Bacillati; phylum Bacillota; class Clostridia; order Eubacteriales; family Clostridiaceae; genus Clostridium; species Clostridium senegalense. Next base: position 886,739 of record NZ_JAHLNC010000001.1, on the reverse strand, counting down.
CTTATAAAAATACATTAAATATATCTTGTAAAGATAAGGACACAAATTCTATAAAAAAATTTGATGCAGAATTAAATTGTACTGGAAATATTGATTTAATATATTCAACTATTTATAAGGAGAAAGTATACCTAATATTTGAACATACTGATTTACAAGAAAAGGATCATGAAACATCTATAAGTTTAGCAGTAATAGATTTAAATGATAAGTCAGTAGTTGAATCTAAAAATATTGAAATAAAAGATAAGAGAATTTTGGAAAGTGTTGGGATTTTTCAAAGGGATGAAAAAATATATATTCCATTGGTAGATAGAAATCTTGAATATAACAAAACTGTTAATTTAACTATGGGAGTTATTGATATAAATACTATAGAATTTAATTCTATAGATTATGGAATTTTTGAAAATAAAGATTACAACTTGAGAATAAATGGAAATGTTTGTTTAGAAGATGATAAATTATTTATGATTGTAGACATAAATAATGATATAGAAAATATTAATGAATCTAAGTTTATTATCTTTGATTTAAATGAGAATAAGTTCAAAGAAAATAAAGAAATTAAAGTGAATAATAGTGATGATTTAAAAAATATATCTGATTTTATGATAGATAATAATAATATGATAATTTTATACAATAATATAGATTTAGAAAGTGGAAATTTTTCCAAAGAAAAATACGTAAAAGTTATAGATATGTCAACTAATAAAGACGTTTTTTTAGGGAAAATAAATAGTAATATATTAGATTCACAATGGAGAGAAGATTATCATTTAATTAAAAATAAGTAGTAACAAAGGAGAAGAAATGAATATAACAGTAGTTTCAGTAGGTAAGTTAAAGGAGAAATATTTAAAGCTTGCTATAGATGAATATAGTAAAAGACTGAGTAGATATTGCAAATTAGATATTATAGAGCTACCAGATGAAAAAACTCCAGATAACGCTTCAAAAAAAGAAGAATTGGCCATAAAAGAAAAAGAAGGACAAAATATTTTAAAACATATAAAAGATAATAGTTATGTTATAGCATTAGATTTAAAAGGAGAGATGATTTCTTCAGAAAAATTAGCCTCATATATAAAAGATTTAGGGGTAAGAGGAAATAGCAATATAGTTTTTGTTATTGGTGGTTCTTTGGGAATTAGTGAAAGTGTAATAAAAAGAGCTGATTATAAATTATGTTTTTCTAAGATGACATTTCCACATCAACTTTTTAGAGTAATGCTTTTAGAACAAATTTATAGAGCATATAGAATAAATAATAATGAACCGTATCATAAATAGTCAATATAGCTAAGAAGTATAAGTTTGTATAGAATTAAGTGGAAGCCTTACTTAATGATAATACAGAAAATCATATAATAAATCAGTTTGAGCACCAAGTAAGGAGATGGTTGAATGAATTTTGTGGTTAATGATAAAGAACCTATATATCTCCAAATTATCAGACACGTAAAACAATCTATAGTTAAAGGAGATCTAATGCCTGGGGATACAATTCCATCTAGAAGAGAACTTGCAGAAATGTTAAAGGTAAATCCTAATACAGTACAAAGGGCATATAAGGAGATGGAGAGTATGAGAGTTATAAACACAGTAAGAAATTTTCCAAGTAGTATAACTGCAGATGAGAAAATTATAAATGGTATGAAGAGGGAATTAATAGATGATGCTTTAGTTGACTTTATAGAAAGCATGAAGGCAATAAATGTTTCTAAAGAAGAAGTTATAAAAATAATTGAAGAAAGATATTAAATATTAATGTTAATGGATAATGGATATTTTAGAATGAAACAAAAATTCAATTTGAAAAAGAACTTTGTGTTTTAATATAAGTTTTTATAAGTGTCCATTGTCCATTTTAGATTGTGAATTAATTTTAAAATTAAGGGGGAAAAAGATGAAGTATTTTGAAAAAAAGTTAAGTGTTTTTCTGACTACATTGATTTTTATGGTAAGTATTTTTGTTCCAATGAACATCTTTGCAGCAGATGAGAAAAAAGCTAATAATGAAGTGATTATAGAAAGTATTAACTATGGCTATGATAAAACATTTAAGATAGGTTATGAATGCCCAGTTACTATTAAAGTAAAAAACAATGGAAAGGATTTTAATGGTAATATTAAAATTTTAATTCCAACTAAGACAATAGGTTTTATGAGCAGTAATAGTTATGGTGGCTATGATGCATACACAAAATCAATAAGTATGGAATCAGGAAGCGAAAAGATTATAACTATGGATATAAAACTTGATAATTACGTTGATAATTTAGTTAAAGTTTATAAAGATAATAAAGTTGTTGCAGAAAAAAGTTTTAAAGTACTTGGAGGAAGTTTTTCAGGAACTCCTTATATAGGCGTTTTATCAGAAGATAATGTTAATATGGCATACACTAAGAATATTGCTATTAGTGACAGTGCTCAAAGTGTTGTAGTTAATTTTACAGAAAAAGATTTTCCACAAATATATAATGGATTAACATCGTTTAATACAATAATAATAAGTAATTTTGATACATCTAAGCTATCAGAGAATCAGTATGATGCTTTAAAAAAGTGGGTGGAAAAAGGCGGAAATCTAATAATAGGCACAGGAGAGAATTATAAAAAAACTCTTAGTATATTTAAAGATGATTTTATTAAGGGAAGTGTAGATGGAACATCTGTTATAAAAAGTACAAAACTTGATGAAAATGGAATAGAAGTAAATATTGCTAATTTAACTGTGGATAATAGTGAAACTGTATTAGAAGAGAGTGGTAAGGGTATTCTCCTAAAAAGTAAAAAACAAGGAGGAACAATACTTGTAACAACTTTTGACTTAACAAATTCAGCAGTTGTAAATTCTAATAAAATTAGTGATTTTATAACAGAGAATATTAAAGTATATGGTACAGATAATATTTTAAATGAAAATGATAATAATTTATTTTGGAATGTTGAAAACATACTATCTACTTTTTCAGAAACAAATAAAATAAGTGTAAAAATGTTATTTTCAATATTCACAATATATATAATATTTATTTTTCCATCAGCTTATTTTATCTTAAAGAGAAAAGATAAAAAAGAAAAAATGTGGTATGCGGTACCAGCGTTAGCTGTTGTATTTTCTATAGTAATAATAGGATATATAAAAGTATGTGGGGTTAATGATAAATATGTAACATCATTAAATATAATAAATCTTACAAAAGATAGTGAGACATTAGAAAGTTATATACAATTTAATAATTTAAGTAAAGGTAATAACAAAATAGAATCAAACTATGATTTGCAAAGAATTTCTATGGATCAAAGTAGTAATTATGACCAAGGAAAGGCAGTACCAAATAAAATAAAATCAACTATAAATTTAGATGATAATAGTTTTACATTGAATGATGTAAATGTAATTGATAGTAATAAAATAAAAGGAAATGCTATAAGGACAAGCTCCGGAGACATGTCCTTAGAATTATTTTTAAAAGACAAAGATATAATGGGGAAAATAAAAAATAATACAGATTATAAAATAGAAGATGCATTTGTAGTGGTTAATGATGGCGGTGTTATAAAGCTGGATACTATAGAACCAAAAAGTGAAAAAGAATTTAGTTTAATAACATCATCTATAGTTGGAAACTTAAAAAATGGACCATGGGAAGTTATAGATAACTTTTTCAATATGAATCAAGTTTCATTTAATAAATTATCAAAAAAAGAACAAATAAGTGAAAGTCAAAAGGCTGAAATATACAGAATGGTTTTACAAAACTATTATGAAAAAAATAAAGAAAATTATATTTTAGTTGGGCTTATAAATAATTTTAATTTAGAACCTATAAAAATAAATAATAAAGAAGCAAAACAATATGGAAAAAATATGTTGGTTACTAATTTAAATACAAAAATAAATGTTGAATCTAATGTTGAAATTAATATTCCAAAAGAATTTATAAGTTATTCAGTTAATCCACTTGAGGGAAATTTTAATTATGATTCATATTCAAATAGTATTTATGATAACTCAGAAGTAGAAGTTTTGTATGAATTAGGAAATAGTTTTATATATAATAGCTTAGATATTAATTTTGAAGGTATGAATGCTGAGTATAAAATTTATAATAAACAAACTAAGACATATTATGATATTGGAAAAGGCAATGTAAAGAAATCTATAAATAAAGATGAGATAAATAATTACTTAAATGAAGATGGACAAATTAAAATTATAATAAAAACAGCAGAACAAGGAAGTGCTACAATACCTCAAATAAGTGGTAAAGGGGTGACAAAATAATGTTAGAAATAAAGGATTTAGTTAAAAGTTATGGTTCTTTCAAAGCAGTAGATAATTTGAATTTACATGTAAAAAAAGGGGAAATATTTGGATTTGTTGGTCCAAATGGAGCAGGTAAAACAACTACTATGAAAATTGTTAGCGGACTTTTAGATTGTGATAATGGAGAAGTTTTTATAGATGGTGTTGATGCTATAAAAAATAGAAGAGAAGTAAAAAGAAAAATTGGATACATGCCAGATTTCTTTGGTGTCTATGATGATTTGAAAGTGGATGAATACTTAGAGTTTTATGCATCAATATATGGAATAGAAGGAAAAGAAAAAGATGAATTAATTAATGATTTATTAGAATTAGTTAATTTATCTCATAAAAAAGATGCATATGTAGATGATTTATCTAGAGGAATGAAGCAAAGGTTATGTCTTGCTAGATGTCTTGTTCATAACCCTAGTTTATTAATATTAGATGAGCCAGCATCTGGTATGGATCCTAAAGCAAGAATAGAAATGAAAAATATTCTTAGAACTTTAAAAGAGATGGGAAAGACAATAATAATAAGTTCTCATATACTTCCAGAGCTTGCAGAACTTTGTACTAATTTAGTAATAATACAAAATGGAAAAGCTGTCACAAGTGGTACTGTTGAAGAAGTTATGGATAAAGCATATAAAACAAAATTTATAAGATTAAAGGTTTTAAAAGATGTAGAAAGTGCAATAAAGTCACTAAAAGAGTATGTAGAAATTGGAGAAATAAAAAAAATAGGAAGCAATGTAGCAACAGCATCTTTTTCAGGTAGCGAAGAGGTTATGTGTAATATTTTAGAAGGATTAATAAAGGAAAATATAAAAGTTGTTAGTTTTAATACTATAGATGGAAATTTAGAAGAAGTATTTATGAAGGTAATTGGAGGTGATGATAATGAAAAATAATGTAAAATTGAACCCAGTATTAAAAAAAGAATTAAGAACATCTATGCGTAATGTTAGAGGAAGTTTGCTTGTAATAGGTTACTTAGCTGTATTAATGTTAACATTGTGTGGAGGATTATATATTCAATCAAGTTATAGAGGGATGATAACAAAAAATGATGCCATTGGTACTTTTATATTTTTAATGATAGTACAATTTGCATTAATATCAATAATATCACCAACTATTGCATCAGGCGCTATATCTTCTGAAAGAGAAAAGCAAACATTGGATATACTTCTTACAACCGACATGAGCTTTTTATCTATAATTACAGGAAAACTTGGAGCATCACTAAGTAAAATAATTTTACTTATAATTTCATCAACACCTATATTTGTATTTTTGTTATCTTATATAGGAATAAATACTTTAGGTATATTCGGAATATTAATAATCAACATAGTAGCAGCTACTTTTGTTGGAGCAATAGGAATTTATTATTCTACACGTTTTAAGAAAACTATAGTAGCAACGGTATTTTCATATATAACAATATTTTTAATATATGTAGGACCAGTAATAATGTGCGCTATGTTACAAGTTTATAAATATAATAATGGAATACAATTTGATCCTGCTAAGCAATTTTATTGGTATTTGCTTATAAGTCCAGCAGTAGGATTTATGACATTAATATTTTCACAACTTGGAATATCCCTTACAGAAATTTTTGGGAAAACTTTAGAAATTAATTTTCTTGGAATAACATCATATATGATAACAATAATTTTTATGATAATAGCAACAATACTAATAATACTATTAGCAGCAAGAAAAATAGATCCAACAAGAAAGAAACAGAATTTATTTAATTTAAAAAAGGAAAAGAAAATATAAATAAAAAGTTAAACATTTATATGAAAAAAAATTTAATATTAAATTAATTAATAAATCTAAAAATACTTTTATTTAAATTTTTTATTGAATTCAAAGGAATGAGAAGGTATATAACCATTTTGGATGTATAAATTATATGATAAATAATTTTAAAAGTGAAAAATTAAATGTGGTTAGTGGAAATTTTAAAATGGATTTCCACTAACCGCTCTCATTATATCAAAGAAAGGGTGATGTTGTGAAAGAAATAAAAAATACTTTATTTAAATGTAAGATACGAATTTTTATTAAAAAACTAATAAACAACTTATTAATAGGATTTATAGTTGGGTTCCTTATGGTTATTGCTTTAAAGGGAGTATCATTTTTTATTCCAACTTATGATTACATAAAAAAATCATTAATATTAATAGGATGTACATCATTAGTTTCAATTATATATAGTGTGGTTAAATTTCCTACATATAAAGAAACAGGAAAAGCTGTAGATTATATTAATTTAAAAAATAGAGTTACTACTTTTTTAGAGATGGAAGATAATAATAGTCCATATTATGAATTATTATTTGAAGATGTAAAATTACAACTTAAAAATTTTGATATAAAGAAACTAAAAATAAAGCCAAATATAAAGTATATTAAAATTTTCAGCATTACTTTTTTGGCCTTTTTTTTAGCAATATTTATACCAAATCCTTTAAAGGAAGAGGCATCTAAATTAAAAGCATTAAATACAGAGCAAAAAAATGAAGTTAAAAAAGTAGAAAAAATAGAAAAAGAATTAAAAAGTGATAAAGAAGTAAGTGAGATAAAAAAACTTCAAATTGAAAACCAATTAAAAGAGCTTAAAAAGGAAATTAAAAAAAGTAAAAGCGAAAAAGAAATAGCAAAGGCTCTAGAAAAAACTAGCGTGAAATTAGATAATGTAAAAAACAAAAATTTAAATAATATTGCTAAAAATTTAGAAAAAAATAAGAACACAGAAAAGTTAGCAGAAGCTTTAAAAAATAAGGATAAAAAGAAAGCAGAAGAAGAACTTAAAAACTTAAAAAGTAAAATTAAAGATATGAAAGACGATGAAAAAAATAAGTTAGCAGAGTCATTAAAAGAAGCTATGGAAAATACTGATAATGAAGAGCTAAGTAAAGCATTAAAGAATGTCATGAATAATATGGAGGGAAATGATGAGAATTTAGAATCTTCATTAAATGACTTAAACAGTGAATTAAGTGAAGAAATGAATGACGATGCTATAGAATCCGTAAAAGGCAAGGTATCTAAAGGGTGTAATAGTAGTGGTGGTACATGAACAGCTGGATCAGGTAGCAGTGGAACTGCAAGTAAATCGTCATCAAGTGGAAATGGTAACGGAAATGGTAATGGCAGTGGTAGTGGTGCTGGAAGCGGAACGACAGTAAAAGATACAACTAAAGGAAGTCAACTACCTTCTAATGGAGGCATAGGAAATAATAAAAAAAGTAATGATGAGAATACTGACTGGGATAAGGTTTTTGTTGGTGAAAGGGTAGATGGAAAAGGAAAAAATGAAAATCTACAAGGAAAAGTTAGTGAAAATGGTGAAAGTACAACTCAAAATTCAAATAAAGCTAACACTTCTGCTGGAAATTATGTAGATTATAACAAAGCATTAGGAAGTTACAAAGATGCTGCAATGGAAAGTATAGAAAATAATAAAATACCAGAATCAATGAAAAATATAATAAAAGAGTATTTTTCTAAAATAGAAGAATAAATTTATTTTGTATAAATAATAGATGGAGATGATTAAGATGGATAATAATTTATATGATATGGAAAAAGTTAAAGATATTATAGATAAAATAAATGTTATAGAAGGAGAAATTTCAAAGGCTATAATAGGTCAAAAGGATGTTGTGAGACAGGTTGTTATAGCGATTTTAGCAGGCGGTAATGTTCTTTTAGAAGGGTCTCCAGGGCTTGGAAAAACTCAGTTAGTAAAAACATTATCTAAGGTTATGGATTTACCTTTTTCAAGAATTCAGTTTACACCTGACTTAATGCCAGCAGATGTAGTTGGAACGAATATTATTATGAAGGATAAAGAAGGGAATAGTTCATTTTCTTTTCAAAAAGGTCCTATATTTTCAAGTTTAGTTTTAGCAGATGAAATAAATAGAGCAACACCAAAAACACAATCTGCATTATTAGAAGCTATGCAAGAACACACTGTTACTGTTGGAACTAACACATATACCCTACAAGAACCTTTTATGGTTCTTGCAACACAAAATCCAATTGAAATGGATGGTACATACCCACTTCCAGAAGCGCAATTAGATAGATTTCTATTTAAATTGATGGTACCATTTCCTAATCTTGAAGAATTAAAAGAAATTATGAATGTAACTATAAAAAATAATAAAATAAATCTTACAAATGTTATCACAGGTGAGGAAATCTTAAATATAAGAAGGATTTTAAAAGAAGTTCCAATGTCAGCTTCTGTAGAAGAATATGCTTTGAAAGTTGTTTTAGCAACTCATCCAGAATATGAAAATGCACCAGAGATAACGAAAAAATATATAAGATTTGGCGCAAGTCCAAGGGCAGCACAGGCTCTTATTACTACATCTAAAATAAGAGCTATAATGGAAGGACGTTTTAATGTAGCTTTTGAGGATATAGAGTATGTTGCATATCCAGCGTTAAGACATAGATTTTTCTTGAATTTTGATGCTATGGCAGATGGAATAAAAAGTGAAGATATATTAGAAAAAATACTTAAAAGTCAGTTAGAAACAGTGTAATGATAAGGAGTTATTTATGGTAGATAAAGTATTTGATAAGGAGTTTTTTAGTAAACTTGAAAATATGTCTATTAAGATTGCTTCTTTAGCCAATAGTGGTGATTCAGGGGTTAGACGTTCAAAAGCAAAGGGTACATCTGTTGAGTTTTCAGATTTTAGAGAGTATAACGTTGGAGATGATATAAGACGAGTTGATTGGAATGCCTATGGAAGATTTGAAAAGCTATTTGTAAAGTTGTTTGTTGAGGAAAAAGAAGCAATGATAAATATATTTATAGATTGTAGTAATTCAATGGCTTCTGGTGATATAAAAAAGAAAAAATTAACTTTACAAATTTCAGCAGCTTTAGCATACTTGGCTTTAAACAATCAGGATAAAGTAAATATAAATCTAATGACAGATGATGGTGTAAAAAGTGAAAGATTTTCAACAATATCATCTTTTCAAAGAATGACAGGTTTTATGGAAAAATATGAGTTTAAAGGCTCTATAAATATAAAAGAAAGTTTGAAAAAATTTAAGTTTAATAAAAGAGGGCTTACAATTATAATTTCAGATTTTCTAAATAAAGAAAATATAGAGGAAAGTATTAGATTTTTAAAATATAATCATGAACAAATACTACTTATAAATGTTTTAAGTGAAGACGAATTAAAGCCTAAGGTAAATGGAGAAGTTACCTTAGTGGATAGTGAAAGTAATGAAAAAATTAAAGTTACAGTTACATCAAAAATTATAGAAAACTATAAAAAAGCACTAAAAAGTTTTACAAAAAATTTGGTGGATGTAAGTAAGAAATATGGTGGTACATTTATCCAGGTTTCTAGTGATAGCTCCTTAGAAGAAGTAATATTTGAAAAACTTGCAAAGGAGGGTGTTCTATGAGGTTATTATCCCCAATAAATTTATGGTTTTTAACCCTTCTAATTCCTTTTATAGCTATGTATATTTTAAAACGAAAAAATGAAGAGATTATTATTCCAAGCAATATGCTTTGGCATGAAGCTATAGATAATCTACAGGCAAGTACACCTTGGGAAAGATTAAGAACAAATATATTATTTTTTCTTCAACTTTTAACAATATTGGCGTTAATATTTTCCCTTGTGAATCCTTTTATATATAGCAAATTAAGTGGATACAGCAAAAATATTATAGTTATTGATAATAGTGGAAGTATGAACTATAAAACAAAAAATTCTACGAAGCTTGAAGAAAGTAAGTTGGAAGCAGAAAGATTAGTAGATTCTCTTCCAAATAAAGCAGAAGTTACCCTTATAACTACATCACCAAACAGTGAAATATTATTGTCTTCATCAAAGGATAAGAAACAAGTAAAAAATTTAATAAAGGCAATAGAAAAAAGCAACTCAACTTCGTCTAATGAGGAGGTTATTTCTTTAATTAAATCTATAGCAAATAATGAAAAGAATTTAGCTTATTATTATTTTACTGATGATGTTATTGAAATTGAAGGAGTAAAAGGGGATGTAATTAATTTAAATGGGGTTTTAGATAATTTAATACTACAAAATTTATCAACAACATCAGATGATGAAGGAGTAGATGCTATTGCAACAATTACTAATACATCAAAAGATAATAAAAATGTAGAAATTGCATTATATGGAGATGATAAATTACTTCAGATTAAAGAGGTAAATATAAAAGGTACGGAAAATTATAATGTTCAATTTGATAAAATTTCTAAGGGTGTATCAGTATTAAGGGCAGAAATAGATATAGACGACGGCTTAAAAGAAGATAATTATTTTTATAACATAGTAAATCAAACTAATAAAAAGAAAGTTTTGATGATAAGTGAAAAAAATATATTTTTCGAAAAAGCTATGTCAATAAGAAATGATATTGAACTTTTCAAAACTAATAATCCAGAAGAAATAAAATCTGGATATGATATATACATTTATGATGGTATATTACCAGAGAGTTTACCTACTGATGGAAATATATTAATAACTAATTTAAAAGATGAAAATAAATTCATAGGTTTAGAACCCCAAACAGAAGGGGGAAGTGCTATATTTAATAAATCTTCTATTACAGATTATATAGAAGGAGAAAGCTTTCAGTTAGCAACTTTTTCACCTATAAAATTAAGTGGAAACCTTCAAAGTTTTATAGAAATAAATAATAAAGTTGCAGGAGTTTTAGGAACTTTAAATAATCACAAGGTTGTTGTGATGGGGTTTAATATCCATGATAGTGATATGCCATTAACACATAATTTTCCTATATTAATGAACAATATAATAAATTATTTATCAGGAAATAATATGTTAGAAAATAGGGACATAACTTGTGGTGAATCTGTTAAAGTTTCAATACTAAACAATGTGGATAATATTAAAATTATAGATAGTAATAATAAAGAAGAAAATTTTTCAAATGAGAGTGCAGAAGTAATCTATAATAAAACTGCAAATCCAGGTATATACAAGGTTATTCAAAAATCTAAGGATAAAGAAATAGAAAGTTTATTTTCTGTAAATTTTCCACGTGAAGAAAGCGTATTAAAAGAAAACAAGGATAAGAAAGATATTAATATTGTAGATAAGGAAAATTCAATAAGTGGTATTAGTTTGATGACACCATTATTAATTGCTTCATTAATTTTTATTAGCTTAGAGTGGATTGGATACATCAAAATAAATTCTAATAATAAAAATTAGAAGCTTAATTTTAGTAACTACAAAGAAGGGTGTGAAAGAATGAATTTTGGTTTTGAAAATAAAATATATTTAATACTGTTACTTATTGTTCCTTTTGTTATTTATTATGGATATAAGACTCTTGAGTATATTGATAAAAATAGGAAAATAATTATAATAGCGGCAAGAAGTATAGCTATTGTATGTATTGTTTTAGCACTTACAGGAACTAGTTTATACTTAACTTCTAAAAATACATCAACTATATTTTTAATAGATAGTTCTCAATCAGTATATGGTAGTGAAAAGGAATTTAATGAGTTTGTAACAAAAGCAATTGATATTAAACCATCGAAGGATAAAATAGGGGTAATATCTTTTGGTGAAAAACCTAAAGTAGAAACTTTCATTTCAAGGTACGGTAAGTTTTCAAAGGTTTCTTCAGAATTAAACAAAGAATATACAAATATAGAAAGTGCTATTAATTATGCTATATCATTATTCCCCAATAATACCAAAAATAGAATTGTTCTACTTTCAGATGGGGCAGAAAATGATGGAAAAGCATTAAATTTAATTCCTACTTTAAAAGAAAAGGGGATAGATTTAAAAGTTTATAAAGCAAACAAAAAAGAGATAAATGACACAAGTATAGATAAAATTACCGTTTCAGAAAAAGTAAGCATAGGGCAAAATTTTGATGTGGATTTAAAAATAAAAAGTAATGTTAATACAAAGGGAACAATAACTCTATATAGCGGAAATACTGTGGTAGGGAAGCAAGAAGTTAATGTAAACAAGGGAGATAATAATTTTGTTTTTAAGGATAAGGCAGAAAGTTCTGGATTCAAAAATTATAGAGCAAGTATAGAATGTGATGGTGATAGTGAAGTTAGAAATAATGAAGCTAGTGCCTATACAGAAGTTATTGGAAAGCCTAATATATTGGTATTAGAAGATAGAAGTGGTGAAAGTGATGAATTTATAAACATTTTGAACTCTCTTCAAATGCCCTATAAGAAAATGGATGCATCAGTAGCACCAGAGACGATAGATAAACTGACAGAATTTAAAGCTGTGGTAACTTGCAATGTTTCATTAGATAATATGTCTAAAGGCTTTGTAAATTCTATTGAAAGTTATGTTAAAGATTTTGGTGGTGGATATATAGCCCTTGGTGGAGATAATTCATATGCTCTTGGCGGTTATATGGAGACACCATTAGAAAAAGTTCTTCCGGTTAATATGGAATTAAAAGGAAAAAAAGAAGTTCCTAAAATGAGTTTATCATTAGTTATAGATAGATCAGGAAGTATGTCAGACACTGTTGGTGGTGTAAGTAACTTGGATTTAGCAAAAGAAGGGGCTATGAGAAGTTTAAAATCTTTAAGAAATAACAAAGATGAAATAAATGTAATAACCTTTGATGATGCCTATTCAGAAGTTGTAGAAAAGCAAGTAATAACTGACGAAGAAAAGATAATTAGTGATATATCATCTATTACACTAGGTGGAGGAACAAGTATTATTCCAGGCTTAACTAAGGGATATGAGAATATAAAAAGCAGTGATGCAAAGGTTAGACATATTATATTATTAACTGATGGTGAAGCAGAGAAAACAGGTTATAATGAATTAATAGAAAAGTGTAAAAAAGATAACATAACTATTTCAACAGTAGCAGTTGGAGGTGGTGCAGATAGGGGCCTTCTTCAAGAAATAGCTAAGGGTTGTAATGGAAGATATTATGAGGTAAGTCAAGGAACTGATATACCAGAAATTTTTGCAAAAGAAACTTTTCTAGCTCAAAAATATTATTTGAATAATAGAGAGTTTACTCCGGTAATAAATTCTAATGGCTCTGTATTAAGTGGAGTTTCAGAAGGTGGACTACCAAGTTTATATGGATATATTGGAGCGTCAGCAAAATCAACTTCAAATGTTTGTTTAAAATCAGATGAAGATGATCCAATACTTACAACTTGGCAATATGGGCTTGGTAAAACTGTTGCGTGGAATTCTGATGTAACAGGTCAATGGTCTAAAAATTATGTAGGGTGGAAAAACTTTCAAAATCTTTGGAGTAATATATTAGGATTTGTAACGGATAATTTCTCAGAAGGTGGAAATTTTATAGAAGTAAATAAAGTTGGTACAAGTCTGAATATTTCCTTTAAAAAGGAAAATGAATCGAATGTAGAAAAATCTAAAGTTAAGGCAACTATTATAACTCCATCAAATGAGAAAAAAGAAATTTTACTAACACCTAAATCATCTAAAGAATATACTGGCGTAATTGATGTAAAAGAAACTGGTAACTATATGATACAAGTCATAGAAGAAGAGGATGGAAAAGTTGTTTCTACAGCTAAGGGAGGATATGCTAATTCTTATTCACCAGAATTTTCTTTGGATAAGAATTTAGATATAACTGATCAATTAGTTGAAGAAGTAAATGGAACTATAATTACAGATATTAAAGATGTTTATAAGGAAAATAAAAATATAACAAAGAAATCTAAAAGAGAATTGGATGAATTTTTTATAATAGTGGCATTGTTTATTTTTATTTTAGACATAGCTTATAGGAGATTGGACTTGCATACTTATGTTGAAAAGTATATGCCTAAGTTTCACATGAAAATAAAGAGTAAAAAAACATCACATAATATTGCACCAATTATAAAGAAATCTGAAACAGATGTAAGTTCTATAAAATCACAAGAAAGTATGAAAAAAAATAAGATGAAAAATGAGAAAAAACTAAATAAAGAGGAAAAAGTATTAGATACAAAATCCTTAATAAAAAATATAAAAAAATAGGAATGCAAAATGCATTCCTGTTTTTTTATTTTGTATAATTGTCAAAATAACCTTGTATATAAACTATAGGAGTTCCTTTATCTCCACTTCCAGAAGTTAAATCAGAAAGTGATCCTATAAGGTCTGTAAGTCTTCTAGGTGTAGTTCCTTGAGATACCATAGAACCTACAAGATTATCCTCTTTATTTTTAATATATTCAGATATAGCTTTTTTAAGTTCTTCTCCTCTTAAATCAGCAAAATTATTATCAGCAAGATATTTTAATTTTACTTCATTAGGCGTTCCTTCAAGTCCAGCTGTGTATGCAGGAGATACTACAGGGTCAGCTAGTTCCCAAATCTTACCTACAGGATCTTTGAAAGCACCATCACCATAAACCATAACTTCAATAGTTTTTCCAGTTTTCTCTTTGATTTTAGCTTGTATAGTATCTACAACAGGTTGACAGTCACGTGGGAATAACTTAACTGTGTTTTCAGTAGATTTATTTGATCCTAAAAGACCATAATTTTCATTAAATCCGCCACCATCAACAGATGATGATAATATATTATCAAGGCTATAAATTTTTTCTCCGCCATTAGCTTTTAATATTTTTTTAGTTCTAAATCTTGAATGTATATCACAAGTAAGAACACTCTTTGTATAATTTAGGATAGTTTTTGGATTGTTTGAGAAAATAACTTCACATTCAACGCCATACTCTTCAACTAAAGATTTATAGTACTGAACATAATCAACTCCAGTAAATGTGTGTTTAACCTCTCCAAAGCAATTACGGAATTGTTTTTCAGTTAATACGTCACTCCAAGGGTTTATGCCTTTTTCATCAAGCATATCTATATCAACAAGGTGGTTTCCTACTTCGTCAGATGGATAGCTTAACATTAAAATAATTTTTTTAGCACCTTTAGCTATACCACGAAGACATATAGCAAAACGATTACGGCTTAATATAGGGAAAATTACTCCAACTGTATCATCACCAAATTTTGAATTTACATCTTTTGCGATTTGATCTATTGTCGCATAGTTTCCTTGTGCACGAGCAACTACAGATTCAGTTACAGTAACAACATCTTTATCATTTATTTTAAATCCTTCTATTTCTGAAGCTTTTAATACGCTATCAACAACGATATCTTCTATACAATCTCCTTGATTTATAATTGGGCAACGAAGACCTCTAACAACAGTTCCAACTACTCTTTCCACTTTAACCTCTCCTTAATTTCAAAAAAAATTTTGAATTGAATTTATTCTTTCTACTTGTAATATACAATATTTTCATGGTATAAGTAAAATAAATAGTACATATAGTGGGTATAAGGGAGGCTTATATGATAACTAAATTAGATTTATATAAGGTGTTTTGTCAGGTCGGAAAAAATAAAAGTTTTTCAAAAGCAGCTAAGGAATTGTATATGACTCAGCCAGCTGTAAGTCAATCTATAATGCAGTTGGAAAGAGAGTTAGATACAAGACTTTTTACAAGGACTCCTAAGGGTGTCATTCTTACCAATGAAGGTAAAATATTATATGAACATGCAATATCAGCTATAAATTTAATTGATGCTGGTGAAAAAAAACTATTAGATTCAAAAAATCTTATGATAGGGGATTTAAAAATAGGTGTTGGAGATACTACATCAAAATATTTTTTACTACCATATCTTGAAGAGTTCCATAGCCAATATCCCAATGTAAAATTAAAGATTATAAACAGAACGACATTAGAATTATGCTCATTGGTGAAGTCTGGAAATATAGACATTGCTATTTGTAATTTGCCTATAGAAGATTCATCAATAGAAATAATTGAATGTATGGAAGTGCACGACATCTTTGTTTGTGGAGAAAAATTTAAAAATTTAACTTCATCACCATTAAATTTTGAAGATATTGTTAAATTACCACTTATATTACTTGAGCCTAAATCAAATTCTAGAAGATATGTGGAAAAGTTTATAAGTTCTAAGGGCGTTCAAATTGGTGCTGAGATTGAACTTGGATCACATGATTTATTATTAGAGTTTGCAAAAATTAATTTAGGAATTGCTTGTGTAGTAAAAGAATTTTCTTCTAACTATCTTGAAAATAAAATTTTATATGAAATTAAAACTGTTGAGCAAATACCAAAACGCAATATAGGTTTTGGTTTTTTGAAAAGCGTGTCATTATCCCCTGCATCAAAAAAATTTGTAGAACTACTATGTAAAGAAAAATAAATTTGATTATAGGTATAGGGTTCCAAATTAAATTTTAAAGTTATTCATTTATCAAATAAGAAAACTCAAATTAATATTTTATCAATAACTAACAAAGTATTTTAGTTAAAAGTTAAGAATGAATAGTTAACAGTTGTGGTTATTACTATTCACTTCGTTCCTAGTAATTCTCAACTAACTATATTTGTACTTATTTTTCTCAACGGATAGCAAAAATTTATTCAACAACATTAAAATATTTTCACACAAAATGAGTAAATTAGCTATAAATACTCAATAGACCTAAGCTATTGTCAATAAAATAGAACTGCAAGAAAATTTATTTAAAAGTGAATTGTTGACAAATTCAAAAAAATAATATATCATACCTAGTGGTGAAAATTTAATAGTAAATAAGTTATTAATTTTATGTATATAGGGTTCCAAGTTGACTCTTAAAATTATCCATTCCAAAACTTGGATACCTAAAATAGTGAGACATGATCCGAATCATTTAGAATTCAATGCTGAATCTTGTATGAAAATAATTTAAAGTTATTGAATAAATTTAAATTGGAGCTTGTTTCCCTATAGTTTTATGTATTTAAAATAATGAGAAGTGTTTGAAACATCCACTTTTGTAAAAAAACTCAAAAGTAGATGTTTTTTTTATGTTATTAAATAGACATGAGAAGGAATATAGATATATAAGTTTATAAAATTAAATATAGGGAGATAACTTTAAGTTTTATATACATATATACAGTGGATTTAAAAGTTTTAATTAAGGGGAGGGATTAAAAAAATATGTTAAAAAGTTTTAAAGAAGATAAAGAGTTTTATAAAAGACTTTTTATTATAACATTACCTATAGTTTTGCAAAATTTAATAGCATCATCACTAAATATGCTTGATACTATGATGATAGGTGTTGTTGGAGAAATTGAATTAGCTTCAGTAGGAATTGCAAATCAATACTATTTTCTTTTTAGTTTAATTGTATTTGGTATAAGCGCAGGCTCTGGTGTATTTATAGCTCAATTATGGGGAAAAAAGGATGTAAAAAATATAAAAAGGACATTAGGAATTGGACTTATATCTGGAATAATAGCTGCATTTCTATTTAGTATAATTGGATTATTATTTCCAAAACAAATAATGGGGATATTTAATACAGATCCTAGAGTTATAAAGACAGGAAGTGAATATTTAGTTATAGTTATCATAAGTTATTTATTTACAGCTATAACATTTAATTATGCTGCTGCTTTAAGAAGTATAGGAAATACTGTTCTTCCAATGGTAGCAAGTTTTATAGGACTTTTAACTAATGGAATATTAAACTACATTTTGATATTTGGTAAATTAGGATTGCCGGCTATGGGAGTAAAAGGAGCAGCATTAGCTACAGTTACTGCAAGAATCGTAGAATGTTTAATAATTCTTATAGTTGTTTATTCAAAAAATGAGATTTTAAATGCCAAAATAAAAGAGTTTATCAACATAGAAAAGTATGTGTTAAATGGATTATATAAAGTTACTATACCAATAGTTCTTAATGAAGCATGTTGGGGTCTTGGAAGTGTAACATATGTAGCTATATACGGAAGGATAGGTACAGGGGCAGCAGCTTCTATACAAATATGTTCAACAGTAATGAATTTATTTATGATAGTTACATTCGGACTAGCTAATGCAGCAGTAGTTATAGTCGGAAATGAAATAGGTGCAAACAGAGAAGAAGTAGGAAAAATATATGCACAAAGAATTTCTAAATTAGCTATAATGGTTTCTATAATTTTATCCTTAGTATTAGCATTATCTTCAAGGTGGATATTATCTATATTTAATGTTTCAGAAACTGTAAAGTTAGACTCTTTATATATATTATATATTTATGCAGCAGTACTTATAGTTAAAGTGTATAATGCTGTAATGATAGTAGGTGTTTTAAGAGGTGGTGGCGATTCCACTTTCGGTTCATTAGTTCAGGTGATAACTCTATGGTGTATTGGTATACCACTTGCTTATGTAGGAGCTTTTATAATTTGTTTACCAGTATATTTAGTTGTACTTTTAACTTTTGTAGAGGAAGCTATTAAAGTGGTGATAATGATGAAAAGATTTAAATCAGGAAAATGGATTCATAATATGGTTAAAGATATAGGGAAAGAAGCTTCTATATAGGGAAATAAGTTTATTTATTATCAGCTTATAAATGGATAACTTTAGAATTAAATTTTATATTAATATTGAAGTTTAAAATATAAGAAAGCTGCTTCTAGCATAATGTTAGGAGCAGCTTTAAATTATAATTTTAAATATAAAAAGATTACATAAAACTTACATTTTAAACAATTTTAAAATTGAAAATAAACCACATACAAATTGGCAAGATTAAAGATCTTTAAAAACATAATTTAAAACTCTTAGGAAAATTATGGTATAATTAAAAATAAATAGGCAATATTGCATTTTCTTAAATTGGGACTAAATATATTAAAAGCATTTATATATAGGGTTCTAAGTTGACTTTTAAAATTATCCATTTCAAAATTTGAATATCTAAAATAATGACACATGCTCCGAATTGCTTAAAATTCAACACTACATTTTACATAAAAAATAATACTTATAATTTAACTAATGTCATACTAAGTAACTAATATAAATAAGAATTAAGTATATGAAAATTAAATTTATCTGTAATTAAATTAAAAAATCTACTGTTAGGGGAGATGGGGATTATGGCAAATATATTAGAGGTAAAAGATGTATATAAGGAGTTATCTAAACGACCAATAATAAAAGGAATTAGCTTTGAAGTTAAAGAAGGAGAAGTCTTTGGCTTTTTAGGATCAAATGGAGCAGGAAAAACTACTACTATAAGAATGTTAGTTGGACTAATTAAACCTAATAAAGGAACTATAAAGATAAATGGATATGATATACAAAAGGATTTTGTAAAAGCTATTAGAAGTGTTGGATGTATTGTAGAAAACCCTGAACTTTATTTAGATTTAACTGGAAGACAAAATTTAAGGCTGTTCGCAAGGATGTACGGTGATATTACAGAGGATAAAATACAGGAAGTAATTGATTTTATAGGTTTAAATGAAAGAATAGATGATAAGGTTAAAAAGTATTCTTTAGGAATGAAACAAAGATTAGGGCTAGGGCAAGCTTTATTAGGAAATCCTAAACTATTAATTTTAGATGAACCTACAAATGGATTGGATCCATCAGGGATAGTAGAGTTTAGAAATATTATAAAGAAGTTAGTTAAAGAAAATAATACTGCTGTATTTATATCTTCACACATACTTTCTGAAATAGAATTGCTTTGTGATAGAGTTGCATTTATAAATAATGGGACAATAAAATCTATTGAACTTACTGAAAACCTTGTGAAAAATAGTACTGATGAAAGAATATGCTTAATAACCCCTGAAAAAGAGAAAGGTAAAGAGTTACTTTTCAATCTTTATTTTGTAAAACATGTTGAGGAGGAAGGGGAAAAGTTATTATTTTATTGTAAAAAAGGTACATTCCCTAAGCTTATTGAGGCATTTGCTAAAAGAAATATTCCCATAGAAGAAATAAACAAGGCACATCAAAATCTAGAAAATAGGTTTATGGAAATCATGGAGGGGGAGGAGTAATTTGATAAATTGCATAAAGAATGAAATCATAAAGCTAATTCATAATAAAAAGCTATATATTTTTTTATTAGCTTTAGTACTATTAATAGTTTTTAAACTTATCTATATGTATAGTAGCAGTTTTGGAAAAACCCCAAGTGAACAATTAAAGAAAAAAGAGAGTGTACTTATTGAATTAAAGGCTGAAGCAAAAAGTGAATCATTGTCAAAAGAAAAAAAGAAAGATATAGACATACAAATGAAAAGATTAGATGAAGAGATTAAAATGTTAAAAGATAATATAGCAAATCCAGATGAAAATTGGAAAAATACTATGAAAAATAAAATTGAGAACTTGGAAAATGAAAAAGGAGAATTGTCAGAAAATTTAGACTCTGTTGAAATTGAGAAGTGTAATGCTGAATTACAATATTACAATTATCTTTTAGATAATGATATTGAACCAAATAAGGAGTATAAAATATATGCGTTTGAAGATATAACAGGAATATTTGATTTTATAAATAAAATGATTCTACCAATTTTAATTGCTTTTCTTTGCAGTGATATTATAGCAAGTGAATATACATTTTCAACGATTAAAGCACTTTTAACAAAGCCGGTATCACGCCGAAAAATATTTTGTTCTAAATTTTTAAGTAATATATGTATTGTTACAATAACTATATGTCTTATGGAGTTTATTACATTTATTATTATAAGTTTAATTTTTAATTTTGGTAATCCATCTTATCCTATAATTGTTGGGACAAAATATGTGAAGGCTTCTAATAATAATTTATATATAAATAACATTTCTGCTGTAATTGGAAGTTCATATATTATTTCTGCTTGGAAATTAATACTGCTAAATCTATTTATGCAATTTATATTTATAATAACATGTGTAAGTTTTGTTATGTTCATTTCAACTATTTTTACAAATAGCATTACTTCTTTAACTATTAATTTAGGGATATTAATGCTCATATCATTAATAACTTATATATTGCCTTTAAAATTTTTAAATAAACTATATCCTATATTGTTTACAACATATAGTTGTGGTACGGATATTATTAAAGGAAATTTAGTAATGAGTTTGAATAGTACAATATTTAGTATTCCTTTAGGAATAGTTATTATGTTAATTTGGAGTATTGTTTGTTACTTTATTTCATCAAAGATATTTAATAAGAGGGATGTATTAATATAAAGAAGGTGATAGGGTGTGGAGTTTAATTAGAAATGAAATAAAAAAAATGATAAGTAAAAAAAGATTTATTGTGGTTTTATCAATGACTTTTGGCTTAGTTGCACTTGCAACATTTGGAGCGTATAAAAATATTGGTTATGAACTGCCTAAAAAACGAGCTGAAAGGCTTAAAGAGTCAATTAATTATTATGAAGAAAAGAAAAAATATGCATTGGAAAATAATCAGATTATACAGGCTGAGAGATATGGTATTTGGGTAGAAGAAGATAAAAATGAGTTAGCTATTAAGGAAGAATTATTAGATAATAGTATTCCATGTAAAGATAGGCTGAAAAAAGAGATAGAGTTTTTGAATAAAAGAAAAGGGGAGGGGGCTACACCTAGTTTAGATACAGAAATTCAAAAGTTAAATGATGAAATTTCTGAAAAGCAATACTATTTAGATAATGATTTAGAATATGATTATAATAGTGATGGTACAGCATTTATTGCATTACCAAGTCTTTTAAAAACTATAGATAGATTATTTATAATAGTAATAATAGGAATTTTAGCATCAGATATTATTTCAGGAGAAAATGATCCTGCTACTATAAAGATGCTTTTAACAAAGCCAGTTTCAAGAGGTAAAGTATTAATTTCAAAGTTTTTAACAGTGGTATTTATGTCTAATGGTATAGTCTTAATTTTAGAATTTATGGCATTTATTTTTTTAGGATTAATATTGGGTTTTGGAGATCCATCAGCACCTATAGCTGTAGGAACAAAGTATAAAATGGATATGGCGCTTGTAGAAAATACAGGACAATCAATTTCAGCAGTAATTGGAAGTAGTTATTTAGTTACTACTTGGGAATTTACTATAAAGGCATTAATATTACAAATATTTTTAATTACAGCTACAGTTTCCTTTTGTTTTTTGATGTCTACACTTATTAAAAATAGTTCAGTATCAACAGGAGTTAGCTTTATATCTATGTTGATATTATTATGCATAACTGTTAAAATTACACTTTTATCAGAACAAGGATTACCTAATATATTAAATAGAGTGTTACCATTTATATTTACATCGTACTTTGATATTACATCAGTTATAAGAGGTAATTGGGCAGGATTATTAATATGTCCACTTATAACATATAAATTTTCTTTATTTATATTAACAGCATGGATTATAGTATGTTACTTAATTTCTCACTTTAATTTTGTAAAAAAAGATATAATTTAATATTAAATTATGGAAGGTTATCTTAAAATATAATTAATTTTGAGGTAACCTTTAATTTTTATTATAGTTAAAAATATTGTCTTAGAAATGAAAATAAAAAGTAACACAAAAGACATAAAAGTTATTTAAAATAAAAATATGCTTATACAAAGTTTTTATGAAAAAGATGGAGGAAATGTTGTGGAGCTTAAAATATTTAATTTCATAGATGAGACTATAAAGCTTTTAGAAGAAGCTAAACCAGAGATTAATGATGTTTCTGAAGAAATAGAGGATTATTTAAAAAAACATTTAGAATCTATGAATGATGGAGATATAAACTTAGTAACGAGAATAAAATCTAAATCTAGTTTAGAGGAAAAAATAATAAGAAATAATTATTATAAAAAATATAAATGTGCAGAGGATCTACTACATAATTTACAAGATTTAATTGGTATACGGGTAGAGTGTAGATTTATAGAAGATGAAGTGAAAATATATGAAAAATTAAGAGAGGTATTTAATGAAAGAGATATAGACGGATATTATTATAATTCACTAAATAAAAATATACGACTTTATTTAGCTGGAGAGCAACCTCAAAAACAAAAAAATGGTTTTGAAATATATAAAATAGATGGAATATATGAAAATGATAAAGCTAAATATAAATTTGAACTTCAAATTAAATCTCTTGTAAATATGTTCTGGGGTGAAATTGAACATAAAGTAATATATAAAAATAAAAATTATATGTTAGGTGATGAGTTTCTAAAAAATATATTAACATCTATAAAAAAACATTTATGCATGATTGATAATCAATTAGCAGTAGTATATAATCATTCAGCTAAATCTAATACTGCAGATTTAGATGTAAGAAAAAAACAAATAGAAACTATGTTATCTAAAATTATATATGATTCTTTCTCTAATCAGATGAAAAATAGTATAGGATTTATAGTTGACTTTAAAACATCTTCTGATGTGATTGTAAATTATATATTTAGAAGCAGCAATGCAAAAGATTTTCAGGATTATAATCAAACCCTTATTAATATGTTATCTAGAGTAAATGAAATAAGTAAGAATAATATTGATTTTGGTAGAGAGTTAGAATTTGATAGAGATATAAATTTTGAAAGTAAGTTTTGTGAGAAATTCGGAAATAAGTTATTAAATGTTATAAACATTGATTTTCATTGGAATATATTTTTTAAAATTCTTTTTGAAATAGAGTTAGGAAGTAATGCAGAAGATTTTGAAAGATTTATACAATATATGGAGTATAGATTTTATAATAATGAAGGATTCTGTCAACTAAATGATAATTTTACTAAAGAGGAAAGTGAATACATAAAATGTGAGATGTTAAATATAATAGCAAATGCTTTTGGCAAGGCTACATCTATAAGTTTTATATATGAAAAAAATATATGTAAAATAAATAATGTAATAGAAGAAATGGTGTTTATGCTATGTAAAAATATAATTAGTTTTGAAAAATGGGAAAAAGAAAAAGATGTATATGAACAAATGATATTAAATAAAATATTATTAGAAGTTGATGAATAGTATAAGTTCATTATAAAGAAAATTTTGCAAATAACATCGTAATTAATTATTATGGTGTTATTTGTTAAAATATCTTATGATATAAAACAAATATAGAATTTTAAATTTATGCTTTATAGCTTCATATTTAAAAGTTAAAAGAATAAGAATAATGAAAATGGATAGGGTTATTAATGATTATTACAAGTTAATTTGATTAATCGTAGTAAGGAGTGATTGTATGAAAAGAGTAAACTCTAATCCTTTTATAACTAGTGGATTTGAAAAATCAAAAACAGGTTACAATAATAAAACTATGAGAGTTTCTTCAACTATAATTAAATCATTAATTTTAATAGGTATAACAGTAACTTCTTTTGGAACTACCTGGTCTGTATTAAAAGAGGGTACTTCAGATTTCAATAGTTTGCTTATTATATCATCTATAGCAGCATTTATATTATCTATATTAACTAGTTTTATACCCAAAATTGCAAATGTAACATCAATTTTATATGCTATGTTTGAAGGGGTATTATTAGCGAGTTTTTCTATGGTGATGGAATCTAATTATCCAGGTATAGTATTTTCTGCTACTTGCTTAACCTTTGCAGTGGCCATAGCTACATTGCTTATATATAGAAGAACACCAACATTAGCTGGAAAAATTAGAAAAGGGGTAACTATAGGTATAACATCAGTTTTTTTATTATATATACTGTCATTTATATTATCTATATTTGGAATTTATTTACCTATATATGGAGGTGGAACTATAGGAATAGGATTTAGTGTACTAGTAGTGACACTGGCATCTTTTAGTTTAATATTAGATTATGATTTTATCTTAAAAAATGTTCAATACGGTGCACCTAAGTATATGGAATGGTATTCTGCTTTTGGGTTACTTGTAACACTTATATGGTTATATATAGAAATAGTTCAGTTAATTTCAAAATTACTTCAGAGTTCTAGAGATTAAAACACACATATAGAAGGAATTTTGAATTTAAATTTATACATAATTCTAAAAGGTTTATGAGCATATATTACTTTTTAAATATCTAAGGTTTGAAGTAAATAATTTTAAAAGCCAATTTAAAACTTTATATTATATTTTAAATTATAAATTAAGATAATAAAAATGTTTTGGTTAAAATTACATTAAATTAAAGTATGATGAAGAAAAAATTAAAAAAGTTTAAAATATTTAAATTAAATTTAATATTAATAAAAAAAGTTTACAAAAAATATATTTGAATATTTGTTTGTTAAAAGATATCATATAATATAGGAATATAAAATTATTTTTTATTTTATATGCAGAAGATTTTAATTCCTAAAGAATGAAATTAGATTAGAATCTGTTTCAATATATGAAAGTTGTATTAAATTTATAAGTTATCTAAAGTACAATTTAGTTGACTAATTAAAGTGGAGGAATAAAATTATGGAAGAAAATTTAATATCGGAGTATTTAAGAGTTGCTAATAAAACTTTTAAAAAATTAGATGAAGAATTAATTAAATTAGGTTTATATAGAGGACAGCCGTCTCTTATAATGGTTTTATATAAAAATGAAGGAGTAAGACAAAAAGAGTTATGTGAGAAGCTTTCAGTTACTCCGGCAACAATGACTAAAATGGTAAATAGAATGGAGAAGTCAGGCTTTATAGTTAAAAAAATAGATAGTGAAGATTTAAGAGTTAGTAGAATATTTCTTACAGAGAAAGCTCATTCTATAAAGAATGAAATTTTTAATTTATTTGAAGAATTCGATAAGCAGTGTTTTCTAAATATAAAACAAGATGAAAAAGAAATATTTCAATCAGTATTATTTAAAATAGTTAAAAACTTAAGTTAGTAATCTGTAATGTATTAGAATAAAATTTAGTTTTATTTTGATGCATTTTTTTATTTAAATTTAAGCAAATAATTAATATATAACAATATTTTAAGTACATATTAATATATAACTTTTAAATGCAATAATTATTGTTTTTCTTAAGTTGACTATTATATATCTAAGCAATATACTTGTAGTGAAAATGGGAAAGTTATATTCATTTACTACTATTATAATCTTATGAAATCTTATATAGGGAAATAAGATCATATTTAAATTTATTCATAAAAATTTTGTTATCAGTTAAGAAAAATAACTATAGTTAGTTAAAAGTTAAGAGCTAGGAGTTAAAAGTAATGGATGAAACTGAGAATCAGTTTCTTTGAATATATATATAAATTAAATCTTGAATTTTGGATATAAAGTTAACTGAAGTTATATCCAAAGTTTACAACTGTAACAAGAAGAGCAGAATTGTCGAAATTTATTTTCCTTAAGTTATTTTTAAAATAAAATTGAAAAGATATAAATTAAACCTAGAACAATCAAAGCTGGTCTTAAAAAAGTATGTTTAGTTTTATTAAGAATATAGTGAGTAATAATCACCACAACTATTAACTTTTAACTAAAATAATCTGCTGATTATTAAAAAAATATTAATTTTAATTAGTTGTCCAAATACATATTATTTTTAAAAAGCGTATTTTAAAGTAAAAGAGGAGATACTATGCCAAAAATTATTAAAAATTTAGATGAAATTATACGAAAAAAGACTTTTAGACTATTTTCAGAAAAAGGGTATGATGGAGTAGATATAAAGCTTATTGCAAAAGAATGTGGTATGGCAGTAGGAACATTTTATAATTATTATAGTAGTAAAATGGAATTGTTTATGGATATATTAGATAAGTCATGGAAAGAAACTTTTAAGAAAATAGAAGAAAGTAAAATGGAGAATTTAACTGATAAAGAAAGATTAGAAGTACAAATTGAAATATTATACGATGATATTGAAAATAGAAAAGGCTTAGGTTTTTATATACAACAAAAATATATATTTAATAGCAATAAGGCAAAAGATATGATGAATATAAATGATACAATTATTTGTAATATTAAACAAATATTTGAGCCTTTAACTAAAAAAGCTTGTTTTAACAACATTGAAGATGTAAATGAAAGATTAGGATATACATTAATACTGCAAATTACTAAATGCCTTGCTATGTATCCAGAAAAAAAATGTGAAAATCTTAAATTTATAAAATCTTTAATATTATCCTTAGTAGTATAATATTATATAATAAGTTAATTAAATTACAAGTTTCCTTTTATAGATAAAAGATGTTGTTTTTATGAATAAGTTTAATGTCTATAGGATATAATAAAAATGTAGTGTTAATTGGTAGATGATTAAGTTCATAATCTAGATTAGTTCTTAATGATTTTAGATTTGTCTAAAATTTATATATATAATAGACAATTAAACATATTTAGAAGGGAGTTTGTAATTTATGGGTAAAAAAATGCATAAAGGAGAACAACAAAAACTACTAAAGAAAGCTAGAAATCTTTTAGAACAAGATATGGGCATTACAGAGGTAATGGAGGCTACAGGATTATCACAACAAGATATTCAAAGAGAACAACAAAAAATGAGAAAATAACATAAAAAAAGAACTGCTTTTTAATTAAGGCAGTTTTTTATTTTGCTAAAATTTAGAGTGTTAAATTTCGTAGAAATTTATAGAAAAACTAAATGTAAAGGAATAACAAGTGTATTAAATTATATTTAATAAGCTATAAATAAAAAAGGTATTTTGAAAAGTATATATAATTAAGTTATTATATATACTATAAAAAATTATACATAAATTTTTTATTTAAATTTTATAGGTCATTTAAAGGAGTACATTTATGAAGAAAATAGGTATGAGAAATATAAAAACAGCAGTATCTGTTTTTATTTGCATAGTAATAAGTAGGATTTTTAAATTTTCTTCACCTTTTTATGCGTGTATAGCAGCGGTTATATGCATGCAATCTACTGTAGAAACTTCTTTTGAAGTAGGAAAAAATAGGCTTATAGGGACCACATTTGGAGCTGTATTAGGCGTAGCATTTTCTTATATAATGCCTAATAGTGTAATTCTTACAGCAGTGGGTATTAGTTTGCTTATATACTTATGTGATGTAATTCATAAAAATAAGTCAACAACTATATCATGTATAGTTTTCGTAGCTATTATGACTAATTTAAAAGATAAGTCTCCATTTGAATATGGAGTAAATAGATTTTTAGAAACCGCATTAGGAATAATTATTGCTGTATTAGTTAATAAGTATATTTGTCCATATTATAAGCTAAAAAAAGAGAAGAAGGATAAGTAAAGAACAAATCATTATTATGTGATTTGTTCTTTATTTTTTATAGATATATAAATTTAAGGCTATATGTAGATTCTTTTTATTAATTAATAAAAAATATAGTTAGTAATATAAGGAAACAAGCTGGAATTTAAATTTATTCAATAACTTTAAAATATTTTCATACAAAATGCAGTGTTGAATTCTAGTGATTCGGAGTATGTCTCACTATTTTAGGTATCCAAGTTTTTGAATGGAAAATTTTAGAAGTCAAATTGAAACCCGATTTTATGGTGCAAAATTATTTTACTATAAACTGAAAAGTTGATATTTTATTTAAAGGTCTAGAAAATATACCAAATTTTCACTATAATGAAAATATTTAATTAAAATTTAACGGAAATTATAGACAATAATACTAGTTTCGAGTATTATTAATATTAAGAAAAATGTTAAAAAATAGATAATTTCTATGTTGATGAAGAGGTGTAAATTTTGAAAAAAGATATTGGAAATAAAATAAAAGAACTAAGGTCAGATAAAAAAATGACATTAAGAGAATTAAGTGAGGCTACAGGACTTTCAATAGGTTTTTTGTCACAATTAGAAAGAGGTCTTACTAGTATAGCTACAGATTCGCTTATGAGAATAGCTGAAGCTTTAGATGTGGATTTAAATTATTTTTTTACTAATCCAAAAAGAAAACATAGAGTAGTTTTGAAGAGTTATGAAAAAGAAGTGTCTAAAATAGACAGTTCCATGTTTATAAATTATAACTTGACTACTAATCCTAATGATAAGGCTTTATTACCAAGATTAATAGAAATATTGCCTAATAACATAGAAGACAATTTAACTCAATATAAGCATGAAGGTGAAGAGTTTATATACGTGTTAGAGGGAGTTTTGACATTGTATGTAGATAATGAACAGTATGAGTTATATCCAGGAGATACTGCACATTATAGTTCACAAATAATGCATAACTTTGCTAATCATACAAGTAAGATAGTTAAAATTTTGGAGGTTCTTACGCCAAATCCTTTTAAAGATAAAGAGTAATACTTTAATAAGATATCTATAAATTAGATAAATGGAATGTATATATTTTTTTAGGGAAAATTGTACAAGCAATTCTACAGTGGAGTAGGAAAAATTTTTAGTAAATTTGGAAAATTTCAAAATGTGTAGTGAATAGTATGTATTTGTATAAGTTTGTTTATAAAACTAGAAAAAATATTTTAAAGTTTTATATTTAAATATACTTAAAATATTAGAGTCAATTGTGTATAATAGATTTAATAAAATTTAAAGATAATAATGATAATATAATTAAAAAACACAACAACAATTTTGAAATAGCATATAAAAGGATGGTAAGATAATGAATAAAATAATTGGATTTATTGGCTCAGGAAATATGGGTAAAGCTATGATTGGTGGAATAATCAAATCTAATCTAGTTAAACCAAATCAAGTTATTGTTTCTGATTTAAATGAAAGTAAGTTAGATGAGATAGATAGAGAGTTTGGTGTTAGTACTACAACAAATTCTAATGAAGTAGCAAAGAAAGCAGATATATTATTTTTAGCTATTAAACCTAATGTTTATGATATAGTTATGAAAGAAATTAAACAGGATTTGTCAAAAGATAAAGTTATAGTAACAATAGCAGCTGGAAAAACTATACAAGATATTGAAAATGTATTAGGAGAAGACAAGAAAATAGTAAGGACGATGCCTAATACTCCAGCATTAGTAAATGAAGGAATGTCAGCACTTTGTAGAAATAAAAATATATCAGAAGAAGAATTAAATAATATAAAAGATATATTTAAAAGCTTTGGAAAAGCTGAGGTTGTTGATGAGTACTTAATAGATTCTGTAATAGGTGTTAGTGGTTCATCTCCAGCTTATGTATTTATGTTTATAGAAGCATTAGCAGATGGTGCAGTAATAGGTGGAATGCCTAGGGATAAGGCATATAAATTTGCAGCACAAGCAGTGTTAGGATCTGCTAAAATGGTGTTAGAAACAGGTATGCATCCAGGAATGTTAAAGGATATGGTTTGTTCGCCAGGAGGAACTACAATTGAAGCTGTTAGAAGTCTAGAGAGAAGTGGCTTCAGAGCTTCAGTTATAGAGGCAGTAGTTGATTGCATGAGAAAATCAGAAGAAATGACTAAAAAATAATTATGTAGTTAAAAGCTGTATTAGACTAGAAATATATTTTAATACAGTTTTAATTTTATATTTTATTTGTATTAAGTTTTATAATATTATTTTATTTGTGTTATAAGGTTAAAAAATAATAATACGATTAAATTTATAGTAAATTAAAGTAAAATTTAAGCTTTTTTATAGTAAATATACTATATTATTTTAAAAAATATAAAAAAATATAAAAAAAAACAAAAAATGCTTGCATAACAAAAAAAACTATGATAATATTATTTTTGTCGTCAGGAGCAAAAGTTAAATGATGGACAAGTAAATGTGCGTTTTTAGCTCAGCTGGATAGAGCAACGCCCTTCTAAGGCGTGGGCCAGGGGTTCGAATCCCTTAAAACGCACCATGTATGGTGACCGTAGTTCAGTTGGTAGAGCACCAGGTTGTGGCTCTGGGTGTCGTGGGTTCGAGTCCCATCGGTCACCCCATATATGCGGGAGTGGCTCAGTGGTAGAGCGTCACCTTGCCAAGGTGAACGTCGCGAGTTCGAATCTCGTCTTCCGCTCCAATTTGCGGGTGTAACTCAATGGTAGAGTGCTAGCCTTCCAAGCTAGTTACGAGGGTTCGATTCCCTTCACCCGCTCCAATTATTTTTTGAAGTTACTTGAAAAAATAAGTTAAATATGGTAATATATATATAAATTCATATCGGGGTGTGGCGCAGATGGGAGCGCGCGTGGTTTGGGACCATGAGGTCGCAGGTTCAATCCCTGTCACCCCGACCACTTTTAACACAATTATGCGGGTGTAACTCAATGGTAGAGTGCTAGCCTTCCAAGCTAGTTACGAGGGTTCGATTCCCTTCACCCGCTCCAGAAAAAGATAGCTTAATAGCTATCTTTTTTTGTTGTATAAAATATTTATTATGGTAATTAAATTAAAAAGCAATAATATAAGTTTTTGCATAAGTTTTTATTAAAGTGTAAATCTATAACTATATATCTAATTAAAATATTGTTAATAGAGAGGTGTGAATTAATTGAAAAATATATTTCAGATATATAGAAGAGATTTGAAGATGCTTTTTACAAACTATGTTGCAATTATAATTATTTTAGGATTATGTATTTTACCATCTTTGTATGCATGGTTTAATATTAAAGCTTGCTGGGATCCATATGGAAATACTAAGGGGATTAAAGTAGCTGTTGTAAATAAGGATTCTGGATATAAATTTGATAACATGGATTTAAAATTAGGAGAGGAAATTGTTTCAGAATTAAAAAAAAATCATGATATTGGATGGGTTTTTACAGATCAAAAGGATGCAGATTATGGGGTTAATCATGGAAAATACTATGCAAGTATCATAATTACAGAAACATTTTCAAAAGATATTACTTCATTTTTGGAAAAAAGCCCTAAAAAACCTCAGCTTATATATAATGTTAATGAAAAAATTAATGCAGTAGCACCTAAAATAACAGAAAAGGGTGCATCTAGCTTACAAGAGACAGTATCTAAAAATTTTATTGAGATGGTTAATGGTGTTATATTTGAAAATTTTAATAAAATAGGTGTTGAAATCGAAGGACAAAGACCTACTTTAAAAAAAATAATTAATGTAATTTCTGACTTAAATAATAATATGGATGAAATTGAGACAGTAATAAATGAACTTTATGAGGGATCAATAACTGCCAAGGAATTTATAGATAAAATTACAAGTAATATTCCAATTTTAAAAGAAACTTTGAATTCAGCAATAGAAGTGGGAAATCAGAGTGAAAAGTTTATTCAAAGAGGTAAAGAAGATATAGATACTATAGCTCCATTCGTAAAAGAAAGCTTAATGTTTATAAGAGATAAAGCCAAAGAAATTAATATAATAATAGAAGGAATAGTAGATTCTACAAATGGAGTTGAAGTAACAGATGGACTTAAAAGGATTCGAACATTATTTTATAACATGGATGCAAGGATAACAAACTTAGTAGATACTATAGACAGAATTAACAATGTAGCTAACAATGAATTTTTAGAGCAATTATCGGCACAGTTAAAAAATTTTTCTCAAAGAATTAATGAAAAAATACAAGTAGTGGATCAATTGATTAAAGCTACAAGCGAAGGGCAAACTATTGGTAAGGATGCTTTAGAAGGATTAAAAGATATAAATAATGATATAATTAACTTTTTAGATGGAAAGATAGATTCTTTTGATTCAGAGCTTAAACCAGCATTAGATAATGTTATAAATAAATTAAATACAATAGTAGATAATTCATTGAATTTATTAAATGAAGCAAAGGGAGATATTCCAAAAGTAGAACAAATATTAGAAATAGGAGAAAAAGGCAGTGAATTAGGGATAGAAGGAATAGAAGAACTTAAGAAAAATTTACCTTATATAAGAGAAACTTTATCTAAGATTAATGATAAAACTACTATTTTTCAAGATGAAAAGCTTGTAGATAAAATATTAGAATTACTAAAAATAGATCCTAGTGTTGCTAAAACATTTATATCTACACCAGTGGAGTTAATAGAAAATGATTTATACAAAATTCCTAATTATGGTTCTGCTATGTCTCCATTCTATACAGTTTTAGCAATATGGGTAGGTACATTAATTCTATCTTCTATACTAACTGTGGATGTATATGAATTTGATGATAAGAGAATTTTAAAAAATTATGAGAAATTTTTTGGGAAATATTTATTTTTCCTAACAATAGCACTTATTCAGGGATTAATTGTTGCTATAGGAGATAAGTATTTACTTGGATGTTATATTGTAAATATGAAATTATTTATAATATCTACAATAATATCCTCTGTAGTATTTTCTATGATAGTCTATACTTTAGTTTCTGTTTTTGGTAACGTAGGTAAAGCCATTGGAGTCATATTATTAGTACTTCAGGTTGCAGGGTCTGGAGGGACTTTTCCAATAGAAGTAACACCACCATTTTTCCAAGCTATTAATCCATTTCTACCATTTACATATGCAATAGGAGTTATGAGGGAAGCAGTAGCTGGACCGATAAAGGATAATGTGATTTATGATATAAAAATGTTAATAATATACTTTATAGGTGCAGTATTTATTGGTGTTATTTTGAAAAAACCGTTAGATAATATAACTGAAAAATTTAATAAGAAATTTAAGGAAAGTGGATTGTCTGAATAAAAATAAAGCTGTAAGGTATCTTACAGCTTTATTTTTAAAATTAATTATTTTATTCAATCAATTTTAGTATACAATCATAAGAAAGGGTTTCCTTATCCATTAGTTCGTTAGCTAAAATATTAAGATTATCTATATTGTCTAATAAAAGTGTTTTCGTTTTAAAATATAAAGTATCTATTGTGTCTTTACATTCATCTAACACCATTTTAGCACTAGCATTTTGAATTGATGTTGGCATCTCTGAAAGTCTTAAAAGTCCCAGGGATTTCCCCATACCATATTCAGCTATCATATTGTAAATCATATTACTGCTTTGTTTTAAATCACTATAAGCACCGGTAGTAATATGATTTTCACCAAAAATAAGTTCTTCTGCAGCTCTACCACCTAAAAAAACCATAATTTTTTTTGATAAATACTCTAAATTTTGATAACTTTTATCAGTAGGTAAAGTTAAAGTATATCCACCAGCACCTTTGGTAGTTGGAATAATACTTACTTTTGATACTTTTTCTTCAGGAAGTTCTAACAATGAAATTAAACAATGCCCAGCTTCATGATATGCTGTTATCTTTTTATCTTCATATTTAAAAGATGAAGTATTAATTTTTTCATGTCCAGCAATTATTGTTGAAAAAGCTGTGTCTATATGTGCGTTAGTAATAAAATCACTAGATTCCTTACAAGCAAGTATGGCAGCTTCATTTATTAAATTTTCAATTTTAGCACCGGAAAAATAAGCAGTTTTAATTGCTATATCTTTTATATTTAAATCATTAAAAGGTTTATTTTTAAGATGCAATGAAATAATTTTTTCTCTTGCTGATACATCAGGTAGACCTATCTCAATATGCCTATCAAATCTGCCAGGTCTTAAAAGGGCAGGATCTAATATATCTAATCTATTAGTAGCCGCAATAACAATTATACCTTCATCTTCATTAAATCCAGACATTTCAGTCAATAGAGCATTTAGTGTTTGATCTTTTTCTTCAGAACTACCATTAGTGCTATTACTACGTTTTTTACCAATAGCATCAATTTCATCAATAAAAATAACAGCTTTTTTATGTGCCTTAGCTTTTTTAAATAGGTTACGAACTCTACTAGCACCAACACCTACATAAACTTGAATAAAGTCTGAACCGGATACGGCATAAAATGGAACATTGGCTTCACCAGCTATAGCCTTAGCAAGCAAAGTTTTACCAGTTCCAGGATCTCCATATAAAATTACTCCTTTAGGAACACGAGCACCATATTTTTGATATTTTTCAGGGAATTTAAGGTAATCAACAATATCTTTAACACTTTCTTTAGCTTCTTCATTACCAGCTAAAGAATTAAAATTAAATTTTTCTTTTGCAGTTGAAGATACATCTTCTGTACTTAAAGAAGATATGCCACCTTTTGATTTCTTTTTAGAAATTGTAGAAATAGTTAAATAGCCTATAGAAATTATTAAAAATATAGAAGATATTGTTTGTAACATATATGTATTTGATTTATCTTTTACGGAAACATTTTTGCTAAGTAATGTTTCTCTTAATGTATTGCTATCTGGGTTATCTGTTAAATAGCTTGTCCCATTGTTTAAAAGAACTTCTATCTTAGGAGATGGAACTAAATAAACAGTAGATACGGAATGGTTATTTAAATCATTTAAAAACTCATTATAGGGTTTAAAATCTATTTTTGAACTTTTAAAGCTTATTGCTACCATTATAGAAAAAGATATAAGTATGGTGGCAATTGCTGTAATAAAGTAAATTTTATTCTCATTTTTTTTCACTTATAAAAACCCTCCTTAAAAGTTATTATATTAATCAATAAAAAAAGGCAATCAAGAATTAAAGGAGCTTGATTGCCGAGGTGAATTATAGTAATTAAAGTTTAAAAATATAAATTTTAAAGATGGCTAATATATTTTAAAAAATTATATTATTATATTCACCAATAACTACAAGCTATAATATAATTATATTTGTTTTGAAAACTATGTCTAATTAAAATCATATAAATTGGTAATGTAAGTTATGGAAATATAGTTAATTAATAAATAGTTAAAAATAAGAACCACGAAATATGAAATTCATGGTTCTTATTTTATGTTATGTATTTTATATTATTTAAAATAGATTTTTCCAGCATCCATTTTTTCGATTATTGCTAAAGATTCTACTTTTATATTTTTTTCTTCAAGAACTTTTCTTCCTGGTTGGAATCCTTTTTCTATAACAATACCTACTCCTACAACATTAGCTTCCCCTTGCTTTATAATGTCTATTAAACCTAGTGCTGCACACCCGTTAGCTAAAAAATCATCTATTATTAGGATGTTTTCACCCTTTTTAATGAAATTTTTTGATGCCATAACAGTATAATCTTTTTTCTTTGTAAATGAATGTACCTTACTTGTATATAGTTCGCTATCTATATTTAATGAATCTGTTTTTTTAGCAAAAACTACTGGTACATAGTCAAAATACTGAGCAGCAATTCCGGCTATAGCAATTCCAGATGCTTCTATAGTCAATATCTTATCTATTTTATGATCTTTAAATCTTTCTTTAAATTCTTTTCCAATTTCATTAAAAAATTTTATATCCATTTGGTGATTTAAGAATTTATCTACTTTTAAGATATTTCCTTCTCTAACAACACCTTCAGTTAAAATTTTATTTTTTAAACTTTCCATATTATACCTCCAATAGTAACTTTATAACACTTAAATTAATATATTAAAAAATCCTAGACCAATTGTCTGTCTAGGAATATATTAAATAATCACTTGTAGTTAATTATTTAAATAAAGATATATACGTATATCTTTATTTTATATTCGTAGTCAGGAATTTCAGGCATCCTGGTAGAAACGCTCAAACCTCAATATATATTGATATAATTAAGCATATACGAAACTTATATTTAATTTTAATATGTAAATATATTAAATAAAATTATAACACATATGGATATAGAATTTCAAAAATAACTTTATTTAAATTAAAGAGGGCGTCTTTTAAGATTATATAAAAGACGCCTTTTTCTTAAATAACTTCTATTGTTTTGAATTGTGGATCATAAGTTCTTATAACTGTTGCTGGAATTCCAACAGCGGTACTATTGCTTGGAATTGGTTTTACTACTACAGAGTTAGCTCCAATTTTAGAATTATCACCAATAGTTATAGGACCTAAAATTTTGGCACCACAACCTATAATTACATTGTTGCCTATAGTTGGATGACGTTTGCCACTATGATGACCTGTACCTCCTAAAGTTACGCCGTGATATATTACTACATCTTCACCAACTATAGCTGTTTCTCCTATTACAACACCCATACCATGGTCAATAAAAAGTCTTCTACCAATTTTAGCACCAGGATGGATTTCTATGCCTGTTAAAGATCTGCTAAATTGAGAAATCAGTCTAGCTAGAAAATAAAAGTTATGATTGTATAATTTATTTGAAATCCTATAGAAAAGCAAGGCATATATACATGGATATAAAAATCCTTCTGGAGTGCTTTTAATAGCAGGGTCTTGCTTTTTTATAGTTTTTAAGTCTTCTCTAAGATATTTAAACATTAAAGTCACATCCTTATATTAGTATCTATGAAAAAACATTCATAGAAATATACTTTTCGCCACCATCTGGAGAAATTGCTAAGACTTTGTGATTAGGACCTAATTTTTTTGCTATTTGAATTGCAGCGAAAACATTTGCTCCAGATGAAATTCCAAGGAATAATCCTTCTAATTTAGCTAAATCATTAGCTGTTTTAAAAGCATCTTCATCACTTACAGTTATTATTGAATCTACAATTGATGGATCGAAAAGTTTAGGAATAAAACCAGCACCAATACCCTGTATTTTATGAGGTGATGGTTTTTTACCAGATATTACTGCTGAATTTAAAGGTTCTACTGCAATTATTTCAACAGAGGAATTATATTCTTTTAATTTTTTACCTATACCTGTAATTGTTCCAGAAGTACCTACACCAGCAACAAAGGCAGATAAGTTTGGTAAATCCTCTATTATTTCTAGTGCAGTGCTTTCATAATGCTTTTTAGGATTATTAATATTTTCAAATTGTTGAGGTATAAAATAATTAGGATTTTTACTAGCAAGCTCTAAAGCCTTTTCTATAGCACCATTCATTCCTTTGCTGCCATCAGTAAGAATTAATTCAGCACCATAAGCTTTAATTAATTTTCTTCTTTCTAAACTCATAGTCTCCGGCATAACTAGAGCAACTTTGTATCCTTTAAGACGACCAATCATGGCTAAAGCTATACCAGTATTTCCGCTTGTAGGCTCTAAAATTATAGAGTCAGGGCTTAAAAGTCCTTCCTTTTCAGCAGCTTCTATCATTCCAAGAGCAGCTCTATCTTTAATACTTCCTGCAGGGTTATATTTTTCAAGTTTTACATAAACCTCAGCCATATCCTTTGAAGTTAATGAATTTAATTTTATTATAGGTGTTTTACCTATCATATCTAAAATGTTTTCGTATAACATAATTTACCTCCTAAATTTTTAATAATACATTAAGTTAATAGATTAAAGCTTTAAATCCTTTTATTATAAGTTTTTATTTAATTTATGAATTGCAATTCTATATAAAAAGGGTATAAAAAAACTCCGTCTCTATAAATAAGAGACGAAGATTATATACTCCGTGGTTCCACTCTAATTGGGTAAAAAAACCCCACTTGAAAATCGAATACAAATTTATATTCTATCGCTATAACAGGCGAACCTGGAAATTCATACTATAAGGCATATTTCTATTTGAATAATACCTAGTTTCAGAACTCAGCTCAGAAGGGCACTTCTCATAAACCTATATTAGGAGTATTATATTAAATAATAAACCTTAAAGGATTCTCACCAACACCTTTTCTCTGTGAATTAGTATTTATGATACTTTTCTTCTTCAACGCATTTTAAAATTAATGTTATTATAAAACAATTATAAGTATATAGCAAGTAAGAAAAATGAAAAATTTATTTTAATATTAAATAATACATGAGATATCTATTTTTATATCAAATGATAAACCGGTTAGCTATTGGAAAATTCAATACTATAAATAATAATAAAATTTTTTGAAATTAACTAGAAGTTTTTATTAAATTTAAGTATATTGTTAAGTAGAGAAAGGTATAATGCTTTTTATAATATACTTGTCAATACAGTGACATATAGACGATGTATTGTAAATAAGTATTATATAAAAAATAAGTTCAAATTTAAAACATTAGGAACATATTTAACTCGTTATTAATAAAGTTTTTATATATAAATTTGATAAATGATTATATATTCCTAATAAATAGTTAAAATAGTTGATAATTAAAATATATAATAAAATATTATATTATATTATATATAGTATTTAAGGAGTGAAAAATTGTGATACTAAAAAATCAAATAAAATTCTTACAAAGGTCTTATGAGAATGTTGAAAAATTCAATTTTTACTTAAGTATATCTAATCCTAAGGAAAGTTGTGAAGTAGCCTTAGTATTAAAAAGACATTATCAGTGGGTTTTAAAAAATTCATTTTGTAAAGAGGTTGAAGATAATCAATTAATAAAATTTTTTAATGATTTAGTTAAAGATTTAAGCTATATACCTGCAGCAAAGTTAGAATATGATGATCTTAAAAAACTTGTAACATGTCACTTTTCTTTAGGAGAATTATACATACAAAAAAATAATAGAAGTTTTGCACAAGAGCATTTTGAAAAAGTTATAGAAGTACTTTCAGTTATCACTAAAGAACAAAGTAGACTATTTAATATGGTTCAAGATAATAGTGATATTACTATATTTGAATTATCTATGTGGGCAAGAAAAAACTTGGGGGATATATGTAGCGATGTAGAAAAATCTTTGGATCTTTATGAACAAATTGTAAGTGATAGAGAATTTTTATTCCTAGAAAAAAATAAATGTATATATTATGCAGCTAAAACAATAAGTGATGTGGATAAAGCTTATGAGGCAGCAATAAATGTATTAAAAGTTATACCATATTATGAGAACGTAGATAAAGATGTAGTAGTATTTTTAAAAGATAAAGAAAGCTATATAAAATCTTTAGAGATTTGTTATAATCAATATTTAAAAACTAAGGATAAATATTTTATAGATATTGCATCCCAATGTTGTAAAGAAACTAAAAATTTTACAATGGAATATCTTCAAAAGGTAATAGAAATTTTAAATGAAACATTATATTCATTAGATTTTAAACAATGGAAATTACTTTCTAAAACATTATATGATGGAATAAAAAATGATGATATTTTATTTGAGGGATTTGTAAAATACTTAAATAACATGCTAATAAAAATAAGTTATAAAAATGGGGACTATAAGTATTTTGATGTTTGTATAGATATTTTAAGAGAAGTTTATGATGATATAGATAGTAAAAAGTACAATAACAAATTAGTTAGAGATTTAGAAGAAAATATAATATTTTATTTCATGGTTGCTGCTTTTAATAATGGATTCTATGATGAAAGTATTGAGTGCTCAACAAAATTATTATCAATAAATGAAATACACAAGATAGATTTTGATGTGAATATAATAAATGAAGTACTTAGAATTAGTGTAAATAAACTAACAGGAACTAAAAATACATTGGAAAGTTATCCATGGAGTGATTTAGTTGGTAAGTTAAAGGATATTAGTAAAAAGTGTAATAGGGAAACTGATATAGAATATAATGAACAATGTAGAATTATGGGAAGAGGAATAAAGGTATTAGAAATATTACCTAAATATATAAATGAAGAAAGTATTTTAGATAAATTAATTGAAGAGAATGGTGAATTTAAAGAAAAAGTAGATAAAGAAGAGTATGTAATTTTAGAAAGTAGTCAAAGAAATTTAGATTTAGCAGATATATCTGTTGTAATGTTAAAAACTAGCAGTGGAGATTTAAAACAAGATATATTAAACTCAGTAGAAATATATAAAAAGAAAAATTTAAATAAAGTTTTATTTGTTATAAAAGGGGTAGAACATTTTACTAAAAAAGATATTGAAGAGTTTAATAGCTGGCTGGAAAAAACAGGATTTAATATAAATATTTCAATCTATAATGGTAAAAATTATAATGATGTACTTGAAAAAATACAAGTATTACATCCTAATAATATAACTATGTATAGATATAATGAATTTTATAATAACCTGTCTAAAGAATTGAATTATATAAATCAAGAGTGTGAAGATGAATTCCTGAAAAAAGGTTTAGAAGTTCAACTTATGGAAGAAGCTAGCTTTAAGTATAAAGAGTTTGATGATGAAGTAAAATCTAATATAGAAAACTTTAAAGATAGGGTAACTCAAGATACTAATTTATTGCAGGAATATATTAATACAAAAATAAATACTATTGTTCCAGCAGTAATAGAAGAAAATGTTAAAGTGGTTGACGAATTAAAAGAAAGTAAAAACATTAGAGAAGAAGCTAGAAACAAAGTTTCAGAAGAGATTTTAATATGGTATAAAGAGAATATGAATAAGCTTATGAAAAGTCAATTTGATATATTCTTAAGTAAATATGAAAAGATATATTTTAATGAGTTAGAAGTTATAAGAAATA
This sequence comes from Clostridium senegalense, assembly GCF_018916625.1. Lineage (NCBI taxonomy): Bacteria > Bacillati > Bacillota > Clostridia > Eubacteriales > Clostridiaceae > Clostridium > Clostridium senegalense. The sequence continues at coordinate 845,294 of NZ_JAHLNC010000001.1, read as the reverse complement.
TAAATAATAATACTAACAAGGTTATACCAATATCAGAAGAATTTGCTAAGGAATTTAAAGAAATTAAGTTTATAGAAAATCATAAATTAAAAGAAAAAATTTCTATGTGTTATGAGGATTATATAAATAGTTTAGATGATGAAATAAGTTTATTCCCTAAAAAGAATGTTTTGAAGAATTTAACATCTGGTTTATCTACTATATTTTCAAAGCAGAATGAAAAAGATGGTGGTAAATATGAAACTATAAAAAGAGAAATTATAGAAGATTCTATAATAGTGTGTGATAATTTATACTCTGCTATATTTAGTTCAGTAGAAGAATTAACTTTAAAATTACATTTGGAAATAGAAAATGTATATAAAGAATTATTAGAGGCACTAGCTCAATATAAATTATTATCAAATAAAATTTTAGAAATTAAAAAAATAGAAAGAACAGAATTAAAAAATAGAAATAATGAAATAAGCAAAAATATAGAGTTTGTTAATGTTCAACTTGAAAAATATAAGAAACAAATTCTTCAGGGATTAGTTTATAATAAGGGATTTGTTTATAAAGCATAATAAAAGTAGTAGAAGGTGTTTATTTTTTACACCTTCTACTACTTTTATTAATTAGAATTTATTAGACATTAATTTATTTACAAATATAGCTAAGAGATTAAGATTTTCTTTTCTTGAACTATGTGAATTTGTTATAAGCTCGTTAATATAATCTAAAATAGCCTTAACAAAGGTAGTACTATAAAGATAGTTAACAATATCCTTTGGGTTGTGTTCAAAAGAGTTGATTATATGAGCAATAGAGTTTATTACATAGTCATTTTGCTTTTTTAATAAATCTAAATTTATAGATTCAGTATTGAAAATTTTTCTAGAACACATATCATCGTACAGTATTTCTATAAGATTACCTATTCTTAAGTTAGCATCAAGTGAATTTAATTTTTTGATTCTATTAAAAGTATAATTCCAACTATCTTCTAGCAATTTCATGTAAATTTTACTTTTGTTAGGAAAGTAATTAAAAATTGTACCAATTGGAAGATTGCATTTTTTTGCAATAAGTTTCATATCAACTTTTTCATAACCTCTTTGAATAAACAAATCTTTTGCACAATTAATTATACTACTTTCAATATCTTTATTATTGATATTGGGCACTGTCAAACCACCTCATAAATTATTATTTACTTGTACAAAATGTACAATTTAAAAAGTATATAATAATGATTATAGGTTTGGACAAAAGAGTTTGTCAACCTAAATAAAATATACAATAAATACTGAGTTATATTTAAAATTGAATAAATTTTGAATATATAAAACATAATATTCACAAGAGGTGATATTTATGAATAAAAATCAATCAAAAAATGAAAATTTAACTGTTCAAAAAGTAAGAAAAAATTCTGAAGGTGATATAACTGATGTTATGCTATCTAATGGAGAGGCTTATCCTATAAAACAAGCAATAGACATGACCAAAAATGGAATGATAAATGGTGTTAATGTGGGAAAAGCTAAGAATGGAAGAGAGTTCATAAAAAGTAATCCTAATGGAACAGAAGAAGATAATTTAAGCAATAAACCAATATTTTAAATACATATATTTGTTAATATAAAAAAAGAAAAGGTGTACTATAGATTCATTCCCATATTATCTGTTTGACAGATAGCGATTTAATTTATAGCACACCTTTTTATTAATTTTTTAATTTATAGTTAGCGTTAGTAACATTAAAATTGTCTTTAAGTCCATCACTTAAATATATTTCATTATCTTTAGTTATAAAAATAGCATCTATATTTTCTAAAGAATTTATGAATTTTAATCCTTCATCACAGCCAAGGGCAAATGTAGTGGTAGATAATGCATCACCATCAACAGACTTATCACTAATTATAGTTACACCTAAAAGATCATTTTCATAAGGGTAACCAGTTTTAGGGTTAAGTATATGATGATATTTTTTTCCGTTTTCCTCAAAAAAACGTTCATATACACCAGAAGTAACTATGGATTTATCATTAACTAATAAATTTCCTACAGTACTATTTGAGTCATTAGGATCTTGTATACCTATTCGCCACTTATTACCATCTTCTTTATTTCCTAAGATATATAAATTACCACCAAGGTTAATCATAGCACTATTAACATTGTGCTTTTTTAATATGTCAGTAAGTGCATCTGCAGCATATCCTTTGGCAATACCACCTAAATCAATAATCATATTAGGGTTTTTAAGAAAAACAGTTTTATTGCTATCATCCAAAATAACATTTTTATAGTTTATAAAAGATTTTTTTTCATTAATTTCTGTATCGCTAGGAAGGCGAGCAGAATCAGTTCCTATGCCCCAAAGTTTAACAATAGGACCAATAGTTATATCAAAGTTTCCATTAGATAAAGAACTATAGCTTATTCCACTTTTTATAATATTATATGTATCATTGCTTACTGAAACTGCTGATTTCCCAGACATATTATTAACTTTATCAAGTTCTGTATTTTCTTTATTTATACTAACTAAATTTTCTAAATCAGTAAGTTTATTAAAACATTCATCTAATATAGAACTATCTTTTGAATCAAAAATTTGAACTGTACATACAGTACCCATAATAAGTTCAGTTCTTGAAAGTGGTTCTGATGGCGTTTTTGAACAACCAACTAAAAATAGTATAGATAAAATAACAAAAGTAAAAGAATATTTTTTAAGTTTATTCATATTTTATCCTCCGTTTAATGTATAGAATATAAGTAAATAAAAGTACATTTTTTTATATTATATCATAAAAAAGCTTTAGGATTTTAACCTAAAGCTTTTAGAAAACTATAAATTATTTTGAAGGCTTAACTTTAATAGTATCAGTATTACCTTTATTAGCTGCATTTAAAGCTTCTTTAGCTAATAATTTAAAATCATTAGATGAAGTAGTTGCACCAGAAATGTTATCTATTTCATCTACATTTCCTTTTTCAACTAATGCAGTGCTAAACTCTTTTGAGAACTTAGCAGGATAAGAATCAGAAGCTTTTTTCATGTTTTCTTCATATTCTTTATCTTCACTTTTAAGTTTTCCTTCAGCATTTACATAATCAGATTTAGCTTCTGTTATTTTTCCATCTGCAACTTTTATTTCAACAAAGCCTACCCAACCATGGTCATCAGCTTCAGAAAATTCAGCTTTATAACTTCCGTCTTGTGGACCTTTAGCAGTTGAAGAACCACATCCAACTAATAGTGTTCCTGCTACTAATGTTGCACCTATAATACTAACTAATTTTTTGTTCATAAAAAAACCCCCTGTTAAAACTAAAATAAATTTTATTTTATATTGACTAAAAAAAAACAATAAATTTAATAAATTCAATTTCAAGAATTCTCTATTTATTATTAATTTTATATAAAAAATAAGAAAAAGTAAAGATTATTATAGAAAAATTAAAATAAATTTAAAAAAAAGCTCTATTTAGCCAAATTTCATATGTAATAGTTAAATAGTAGGTTAAAACAGGGAATTATAAAAATTTAAATTTAAAATTATACAAAAATAGCAGTTATTTATTTATCAATTTTAAAAAAGTGAAGGAATATAATTTCACTTTAAAAAATTTAAAAATTAAGTTACTTTCTATAAGGTAGTTTCATTAAATATTTACTTGAAAATAATAAAAAGCTAGAAAGCTACAAGTTATTTTAGTAAAATAACTATAATAAGGCATATTCATTGTATTAAGATTTTATTATTTTATATGCCTAAAACAAATTGATAGGATGGAAAGGTGATATGAAAGTTATAAAAAAATTAGATATTATAATTATAGTTATTCTTTTTTTTATATCCTTTATACCGTATTTGGTGTTTTATGTAAATAATTCAGGCGCAATATCAGAACAAGTTTATGCAGTAGTAACTAGTGATGGAAAAGTTTTTAAAGAAATAAGACTTGATAATCATGTAGGAGAAGAGGAATTTAAATTAGAAACTAAAAACGGATATAATATTATAAAAGTGATGGATAATAAAATAGGTATAATTGACTCTGATTGTAAAGATAAAGTTTGTAAACAAGTTGGATATATACATAGGGTAGGTGAAACTGTGGTTTGCTTACCCCATAAAGTTGTGATTGAAATAAAAGGAAACATAAAAAATAATAATACTGAAGAAGATTTTATATCTGGATAGGAGAATATTGTGAAGAAAACTAGCAAATTAGTATATATATCATTGTTGATATCTCAAGCATTAGTTTTACATATAGTAGAGGGTATGCTTCCTATACCATTTATAACTCCAGGTGCAAGACTTGGATTATCCAATATCATAACGGTTATAGCATTATATACTTTAAATTATAAAGAAACATTTTTAGTATTGGCAATTAGAATAGTACTATCAGTTATGTTTGGTGGAAGTGTGTCAAGACTAATGTATAGCTTAGGTGGAGCAATTTTTAGCTTTATATCAATGGCTATAATTAAAAAATTATTAAAGAATAAGGTAAGTATAATAGGTGTAAGTGTTATAGGTGCTGTATTTCATAATATAGGTCAATTAATAGTAGCATCATTAATTGTTGAAACATGGGGTGTTTTATTATATCTGCCGATACTTACTATAGCAGGAATTGGAACAGGAATTTTTGTAGGGTTTACTTCATATTATGCTTTAAGTCATTTAAAAACAATTAATAAAAAAATGAACAATGGTTTTATGTAAAGTAAATAAATTATTTTAAAATTTAATAGAGTTGATTAAAAAGTAAACTGAATTTTATTTTTTGTGAATAATTAATACAAAACAAAGAATAAAAATTCAGTTTTTTATAATTTATATATTCTATTTTGAATTTATTAATTTTATATTTTAAAATAGTTAAATTGAATTTTATTTAAAATACAAATAAAATACATTATAAACAAAAAAATAGTTATATTCTTTAAAAGAATAACAGATTAATTAATACATTTTAGTTTGAAAAATTATATAGATTATAAAAAATAATTAAAAGATATAGAATATTTCATAAATAGAGTGTATAATAAAATTGAGTTTACAGAAAATTCTTTGAGAAATATAGATTTTATAAAAATTAATGATAATATATTTATTAAAGTTATTTAAAAATATATTACAAAATTTTAATGATTTTAAAGTCATTGATACTTGAATAGATAAATATATATAGATTAAGTTGCGATAAAAATTTTTAGACTATTCATATATTTGTAAATTTTTTATCTATAAATATACGAGTATAAAATTATGGGGTATAATAGAATAATTTGTTAATAAAAAAACAAATATATAGTCTAGACACTATATAGTTAATTAAATGTCAAAAATGTAATCATTTACCATTGAATACAAAGAATCTATTTAAAATTCAAATAGTATAAAATATAATATTAGATTAAGTTATATTAAGGTGTTAAAGTTTTATATAATAAATAACTTATAGTTTATTAATAGTTAAATTTTTATGTTTAAATTTATACAATCATTAATAAAAGTTAACAATATATCATATTCTATTAATGATATAGGGAAACAAGCTAAAATTTAAGATTATTCAAATAGATTTAAAATATTTTCATTTTAAATGTAGGTTGAATTTAGATGGTTGAAAGCTTGCATCACTCTTTTGGGTATTCAAATTTCAAAATAAATTTTGATGGCAATTTGAAACCTTATAAAAAGAAAAACATAAAATTTATACTTAACTAAAATTAATAAAAAATTTTAGAAAAATCTTATTTTGCTTTTATTTTAAATGTATAGATTTAAATATTAATTTAAATACAAATTATTAAAATATTTTTATTTAGGGGGATTTTAATCATGAGAGAAGTAGTAATTGCTAGTGCAGTAAGAACACCTATAGGTTCATTTGGAGGTGGCTTATCTAAATTTTCAGCTGTAGACTTAGGAGTTTTAACAGCTAAAGAGGCAATAAAAAGAGCTGGAATAAGTGCAGATGTTATAGATGAAGCTATAATCGGTTGTGTTTTATCAGGTGGATTAGGACAAAACGTTGCTCGTCAAATTGCTGTAAAAGCTGGATTAAAAGAAGAATCAACAGCTATGTCAATAAATAAAGTTTGTGGATCAGGTCTTAGAGCAGTTAGTTTAGCAGCACAAATAATTAAAGCTGGCGATGCTGATGTTATGTTAGTAGGTGGAGCAGAAAGCATGAGTACTGCACCATATGTTTTACCAAATAACAGATGGGGACAAAGAATGGGTGACGGAACAGTTGTAGATACAATGATAAAAGATGGTTTATGGGAAGCATTTAACAACTATCATATGGGAATAACAGCTGAAAACGTTGCTGAAAAATACGGCATAACTAGAGAAATGCAAGATGAATTTGCTTTAAATAGTCAATTAAAAGCAGAGAGAGCAATAAAAGAAGGAAGATTCAAAGATGAAATAGTTCCAGTTGAAGTTCCTCAAAGAAAAAAAGATCCAATAATATTTGATACTGATGAGTTCCCAAAATTTAATATGACAATAGAAAAGCTAGCTAAGTTAAAGCCAGCATTTAAAAAAGATGGTACAGTAACAGCAGGAAATGCATCAGGAATAAATGATGGATCAGCAATGTTAATTGTGATGTCTAAAGAAAAAGCTGATGAATTAGGAGTAAAACCTTTAGCAACTATTAAATCTTATGGATCAGCAGGTTTAGATCCAAAAATAATGGGTTGTGGACCAATTCCAGCTACAAAAAAAGCATTAGAAAAAGCTAATTTAAAAATTGAAGATATAGATTTAATTGAAGCTAATGAAGCTTTTGCATCTCAATCTATAGCAGTTGCAAAAGATTTAAATTTAAATACAGAAATAGTAAATGTTAATGGAGGAGCTATAGCATTAGGTCATCCAATCGGTGCATCAGGTGCTAGAATTTTAGTTTCTTTAATTCATGAAATGGCTAAAAGAGATTGTAAAACAGGTCTTGCTACACTATGCATAGGTGGTGGACAAGGAACTGCTTTAATAGTAGAAAGATAATAATTTAAAAGTTATACTATATTTACAAGGGAGATTAATTAATTTTAATTTCCCTTTTTTAAGCGAATAAAATATTAAATAAAATAGTTGTTTTTATTATAAAATTATAATTTATTTATTAATAGAAGCTTTGCAATACTTTAAAATAAGTAATGCAAAGCTTTTAATTTTTTATAGAGTGTTATAAATATGTCAATTAGTATGTGGTGTAAAATAAAAAAATAAAATAAAAAATGTGTTATAAAAATTATAAATCTGGGTTCTATATATATGAGTGTACAAAATTATAAAAGTAAATAAATATTTATAAGAATTTAAAATTAATTTACATATTAAATACAGATAAACTTTACAAATAGAACTAGGAGAGGATTTAACATTTATGGAATTTGAAGAATTATTTAAAGAATATTATGTGTATGTTGTTAAGCAAGTTATGAAAATTGTTAAAGATCAGGCTATAGCTGAAGATTTATCACAAGAAGTGTTTATGCAATTATACAAAATAAATTGGAGAGAAATTGAAAATGTTACAGGATGGTTTAATAAATCAGCTATATATGTTTCATATAATTATTTAAGATCAGAAAAAAGACATAAAGCTCGTATAGAAAAAGTAGGTAGTTTTATAGAAGAAGATATGGAGAGGGTTGATGAACAATATATTAGAAAGGAGGAAATTGAAAATGTACGGAATGTTATGGAAAAATTAAAGGAACAAGATAAAAAACTTTTATTATTGAGATACTCAGGACTTAAATATAAAGAAATAGCAGAAATACTACAAATAGAAACATCTAATGTAGGAACAATGTTAGTTAGAGCTCAGAAAAAATTTAGAGATATTTATAGAGAAAACTGGAGGTAAAAATATGAAGTGTTATGATTTAGGAATATTACAATCATATATTGATGGAGAACTTTCATCAGAAATGATGACAAAAGTATCTAAGCATTTAGATAGTTGTAAGGTTTGTCAGATCGAATTTAATAAACTACTAGAAATTAATGAATGGGAAATTGAACTAAGAAATCAGGATATACAAAGAGAAACAATTGATGTTGAAAAAGCATGGAATAAATTAGAAGATAATTTAAATAATCAAAACATAATTAGTAAAATTAGAGGAGTGTTTATAAATATGAACAAGAGAAATTTAAAAAAAATTACTACAGTTACAATGGCAGCATTAATGATAATGGCTTTACCTATGGCAGCAAAAGGAGTACAGAGTTTATTTTCAACTTATGTGCTAGAAGATTCTATTGTTAATGAAACACTAGTTAGGGAAGATGGAACAGTTGTAGATGGAACTAAAAATGGTCAGTTTCAAACTTTAGATAAAAAGATTATAGATAAGGATATTACTATTCATTTAACAGATTTATATGTTTCAGAATCTAGAGTATCTATTAATTATAGAATAGAGGATAAAGATGGGAATCTTATTCCTGTTGAGTATGATACTAAAGGCTTAGATTTAAAATATGATGGTATTAAAGATGGAAAACAAGTAGATGATCCTGAATATTATTTAGATAAAAAAGAGGGTACATTCTCAACACTTACATTTTTACAAAGTGAAGAAGGTCGTTCACCTTTCGAATTGTTTAAAGATGGAGATAAGCTAGAAATAGGTATTCGTGAGCTTGGAGAGAAAACAGAAGGAACTGTAACATTTGTTGGTTTTAATCCTTTAGAATATCCTGTGAATTTGGATATAAATGTTAATAAAATAGGAAAAGTTGTAGGTTCATGGAAGGGGCAAATTGAAATTAATCCAAATAAATAAGTTTTAGGTAAAGAATATTAATTGATTATAAAATAAAAAGCATTATTCAAAAGAATGATGCTTTTCTATTTTTAGAATTAGAGATGCTTGAAATCATTGTTTTAAAATTAAATATTATAAATAAATTAATGGTTATTTATAACTTATTCTATTGGGAAAATTTTTCACTGTATATTATAAGTAGATATACTAAAAATATTTATATTAGATTAATAAAATATTTTTAGTGAGGTGAATTATTAATGAAAAATAATAAAAGAAATGTATATGTGGGGATATTAGGAATTATAATATTTCTTTTAATAACATTTATATCATATTATATTTATGTTAAATCTAACACAGATAAATATGAATCTATAATATATCCTAATGTAAAAATTCAAGGATATAATGTAGGTGGACTCACTAAAGATGATGCAAAAAAATTATTAAATGCCAAATTTGAAACTCCTTTAGAAAAAAGTGGTATAATTATGGACTTTAAAGGGGAAAAAATTACTATTCCTTACAAAGATATAAAAGCTAATTATGATATTGATAAAGTTGTAGATAAGGCATTTAATTATGGAAAAGATAAAAATATTTATGAAAAATATAAGCTTATAAAAAAGCCACAAGAATTAAACTTAAGTTTAAGTTTTACTCATGATAAAAATATAGTCATAGATATATTAAATAAACTAGAACAAAAATTAAATAAAGAAAGTGTAGATGCAAAAATTGCTTTGACTGATGGAAAATTTATAATAACTCCACATAAAAATAAAGAAGAAATAGATAAAGATAAAATTTTAATGGATATAGAATCATTGATAATATCTAATAGAAATTTAAATACAAAGTATAATATTAAAGTTACAGAAAAAACTCCGAATATAACTACAGAGAATTTAAAAGATATAGATAAGCTTATAGCAAGTGCAAGAACCAAAATATCTCCAGGTGATGACGGCAGATTTAAAAATATAGAACTTTGTACTAATAGTAATAATGGTATATTGATAATGAATGGAAGTACATATAGTTTTAATGAACTAATTGGAGATACTACTGCAGCAAAAGGATATGTACCATCAAAGATAATAATAGATGGAAAACTTGAAGATGGAATCGGTGGAGGAATATGCCAAGTATCTACAACACTTCATAATGCTATATTAAATTCTGGAATAATACCTATAGAACGAAAAAATCATGATATGCCTGTAAGATACACAAATTTAGGTATGGATGCAACAATAGCTTATGATTATATAGATTATAAATTTTCTAATACATTAGGATATCCTTTATATATACAAAGTTACATAGAGAATAATGAAGTGGTTTTTAATATATATTCTAATAATTCTTTAAAGAGTAGAAATTATGAGTTTTTACAAGAAGTTTATTGGGAAAAGCCAATAGAAACAGAGTATATAGTTGATAATACAATTGCTATTGGTGATATGAAAATTAAAAATCCAGGTAGTATAGGTTATAAAGTAAAAACTTATAGAAATGTATATGAAAATAGTAAATTAATAGAATCTAAACTTTTATATGATGATTATTATAAACCTGTTAATAAAGTTATTCTAAAGCATGAGTAGCTCTAAAAGTTATATAGATAAGAAAAGTGAAATTTAAGCCTACATATAAATTAAAAAGTTGTATTAAGTTTATAGAGTTTAAATCTACATAAGATAAAACTTTTGACAAATATTTTCAAAAGTTTTGTTTTTTATTTAAATATAAATTTAAATAAGAAAATCGAAGATAATTTATAAAATTATTTAAAATCAGTTAAATTTGTAATAATTATGACACTGGAAAAGTGATATCTATATGGTATACTTATAGATGAAATTATGATAAATTTATTTAATAGTTGTTATAGAAATTTAAAATCATGATTAAATTATACTTGAAAGGTTTTAATTTCTAAAAGGGTTATGATAAGATTATAGTTCTTTAATAAAGCTAACTTTAAAATGATAACAAATATTAAAATTCAACAAATAAATTAAAGTTTTGGCTTGTTTCACTATAATACTTTAAGTTTTTTAAAAAATATGAAAGGAATTTTATTATATGGGCGAGGACTTAAAAAAAGATAAAAAATCAAAACTTCAAAAATTAAAAAATAATAAAAAACTAAAAATTGGAATGGCAATTTCTGCATTAGTAGTAGTTATTGCTATAGGTGGTGGAACTGCATACGTTAAAAGTACAGTTTCTAAATATGAAAATGCTATATATCCAGGTATGAGGATACAAGGTATCGACCTTTCAGGAAAAACAAAAGAAGAAGCTGTAAAAATTATAGACCAAAATTATAAAGCTAATATGGAAAAGAAGAAGATCGTAGTAAAAGCAGGTGGAAAAAACTATGATATAAATTATAAAGATTTATCTTTAAAGTTTGACTACGAAAAAACAGTGGATGATGTTCTAAAAGAAGGTAAAAATAATTCTACATTTGAAAAATTCAAGATGATAAAAAATGGAGAAGTTAAAGACCATGAAATCAAATTTACTTATGATGTAAAACCAATAGATGAAAAAATAAATGCTATTGCAAATGAACTTAATAAACCTAAGAAAGAAGCTACTATATCAGGTTATGGCGGTAATTTTAACATAACACCAGAACAAGTAGGATCTAAGTTAGATACGGAAAACTTAAAGGCAGAAATAATTAATAAAATGACTAAATCTAGTGCTTCTGAAAAGGAAGTTGTTATGGAAGGTAAAATGGTAGAGGACAAGCCTACTATTACTAAAGATGAGTTGGCTAAAATAGATACTTTAATATCAACTTATAGTACAAACTATGATCCTTCAAATTATAATAAAAGTGTAAATATTGAACTAGGTGCTAGTACTGTAAATGGAACATTATTAATGCCTGGAGAAAAATTTAGTTTTAATACAATAGTAGGAGATACTACACCGGATAAAGGATATATGTCTGGAATAGAAATAGTTGGTGATAAATTAGAGACTGGATATGGTGGAGGAATATGCCAAGTTTCAAGTACTCTACATAATGCAGTTTTGAGAATGGGTATTTTACCAGATTCTAGATTAAATCATAATTTGCCAGTATCTTATGTCCCTTTAGGATTAGATGCAACTATATCTTATGGTGGAGTGGATTATATATTTACTAATTCTACAAAGTATCCAATATATATAGAAGGTGTTGCCGGTGGAGGAACAGTTACTTTTAATATGTACTCTAACTCAGCTGTAAAAACATCTAAAAGTTATGAATTTACTAGTGAAGAATATGGAACTATACCAACAACTACAGAATATAAAGATGATTCTACATTGGCAGCAGGCAAAGAAGAAGTAACACAAAATGGATCTATTGGACATAAAGTTAAGGCCTATAGATTAACATATGAGAATGGAGTATTGATAAATACAGAGTTAATAAATACTGACACATATCAGCCATTACCTACGATAATTAGAAGAGGTACAGGAAAGGCTGAAACCAAAAAAGACGAAACTAAAAAAGACGAACCGAAAAAGGATGAAACTAAAAAGGAAGAATCTAAGCCACAAGATTCAAAGCCAGATGATTCTAAACCAGAAGAATCAAAACCTAATGAATCAAAACCAAATTAATAGTGATATAGATTAAATTAAAAGAGCGTCCAGTTATAAGGAGGCTCTTTTAATTTTAATAATATATATTAATGTTTGATATTGCTAATAATATTTATAAAAAAGAATATTATTATGAAAGCAACAAAAATATCTATAATACCTTTTGTGAAAGATGAGGCTATATTAAATACTACTAAGAGACTTTGTCTTAAAGAATATATTCCATATTGAAAGATAGATATTGTTGAAATTATTAAAGTTACTATGCTTCCACCTATACATAGAAGTAAAGCTATTTTCTTTAAAAAAATAGTGTTTTCTTTATTAAGTTCAAGTATTTTAAGCATTATAAGAATGGTAATTCCTATTATTAAAGCTTCTAAACTATTAATAAAAATTAACGATATTGATAAAAAATAACATAATAAAATCAAGGATTCTGTTTTAAGTTTTGTTATTTTTTTATGGGAAGGTAAAAATATTTTCCTTGTGGAAAAAGTTATTCTTAAAAATAAATCAAAAATAAATAAAATTAATAATATATTATTTATAAATAATATAATGTTACGCAATAGATATCACCTCAATATTAATGAAATTTAAATTGGTGCTTATTTCTATATATGATAAAATAAAAGTCAATTTTAATTCAATTATAGTTTATGCACATAATAAAAAAATAGGTATATATATATTTAGAAATTTTTAGAAATAATTAATAAGTTAAATTAAATTATTAACTATAATACAATATTTTAACTACAATGTAAAATATATATTTATAAAGGAAGAAGGTAATTTTATGAGTTTAAAAAGAATTTTTGCTGAATTTGAAAAAGTATTACTTTCTATGGAAAAACCATCTATTTACTTTAATGAGTTAATTGATAATGATGAATTTCCCAAGAAATATCCTTTTAATATGATTAGTGATTTAAAAAATGTCCCTCAATCTAAAGAACATCATCCGGAAGGCACTGTATGGAATCATACTATGCTAGTTATAGATAAAGCTGCTGTTTTAAAAGAAAAAAGTAAAAATATAAGAGCTTTTATGTGGTCAGCATTACTTCATGATATAGGTAAAAAACCTACAACGGTATTAAGAAAAGGAAGATATACTGCTTATGAACATGATATAGTTGGGGCTAAAATGGCAGAAGAATTTTTAAGATCATTTATAAATGATGAAAAATTCATAAATACAGTAAAAAATTTGATTAGATATCATATGCATATATTATTTATAGTTAAAGATATGCCATTTAAAGATGAAAAAGGAATGATCAATAATGTTGATTTAGATGAATTGGCGCTATTAGGTCTTAGTGATAGGTTAGGGCGAGGATTTATAAGTGAAGAAGCAATTGAAAAAGAATATAAAAATGTTAAAATATTCTTAGAAAAGAGCAATAAAATAAAAAATAATAAAAATGAGTAGTTTAATATAACCCATTTAAAAATTAATATTTAATAGTGTTTTGAGAAAAAAATGGAAAGGGCGTTATTGTGTGAAAGAAAAAATATTAAAAGCTTTAAAAGAAAATCCAGACAAGTTTTTATCAGGAGAGATGTTAAGTAAGGAATTGGGAATAACTAGAGCAGCTATTTGGAAACATATAAATTCCTTAAAAGCAGAAGGATATGAAATAGATTCTGTTTCTAAAAAAGGGTATAAGCTAATAGATGTTCCAGACTTACTTACTAAAGATGAAATTTTACCACGTTTAAATACAAAATATATAGGGAAAACATATGTGTATTATTCTAAAATAGATTCTACAAATAAAAAAGCAAAAGAATTAGCTACAGATGGGTTTGAGGAAGGAACTATTGTTATTAGTGAAGAACAAAGTTTAGGACGAGGTAGACTTGGCAGGGTATGGTATTCACCAAAAGGAAAAGGAATCTGGGTTAGCATTATATTAAAGCCAGATATACCAACTATGATGGCACCAAGAATTACACTTATTGGTGCAGCGGCAGTACATAGTGCATTAGAAGAGTTTGGAATAAAAAGTGAAATAAAGTGGCCTAATGATATAATATTAAATAATAAAAAAGTCTGTGGAATATTAACAGAGATGAGTGGAGAAATGGAAAAACTTAATTATATTGTTATGGGAATAGGTATAAATGTAAACACAGAAGAAAATGAACTTGAAAATGAATTAAATAAAATTGCCACATCATTAAAAATAGAATGCAAAAAAGAAATATGTAGAAAGCAATTACTTTGTAGTTTATTAAATCACTTTGAGAATTTTTATGATGCTTTTAAAGAATATGGAACCTTAGAAAATGTAATAAACATATGTAAGAAGAATTCAATTTTAATTGGAAAAGAAGTGAAAATAATTTCTTATGGAAAAGAAGTTGCAGCTAAAGTAATAGATATAGAAGATGATGGAGAATTAATTGTTAAGTATGATGATGGTACTGTTGGAAAAGTTCTTTCAGGAGAAGTTAGTGTTAGAGGTTTATATGGATATGTTTAAAAATATTTTATAATAATTTAAAGAAAATTATATAAAATAAAAAGGGCGAATTCTAAAAATATTAATATTATTTTAGACGCCCACTTTTATTTTATTCAGAGAAAAGTTTTAAATTAACCTCTATTCCAGAAGGAAGTAAATCTAAAATTATATATGAATAAAATCTTTCCTTCCTTTTACTAGAAGGAGAACCAGGATTTATAATTAAGGTTTTGTCTTTTGTTGTAATGAAAGGTTTATGGCTATGACCAAAAATAATTATATCTAAATTTTCATTTTCAAAAATTGCAGATACATTATCTAAGGTTGTTTTACTATCTCCATGACCGTGATAAATACCTATTTTGTAATTTTCTAAGGTAATAATTTCTTTTTCATTTAATATTTGTCTTGTTTCTTCTTTATCATTATTGCCGTAAACTGCAATAACATTAAAATACTTTTTTATATAAGGAAGAGTTTTAGCATTAGTAAAATCACCGGCATGGATTATTAAATCAACATCTTTTAATTTTGATTCTATTAAATTTTCTATTTTACTCAAATGTTTCCTAACATGAGTATCAGATATTACTGCTACTCTCAATTTATATCACCACCTTATTATAGTGTGTATAGTGAAGTAATCATAAATTAAAATTTATTCATTAGATGTATATCAACTTGTAGATTTTACAAAATAAATCTATTAATTTTATCTTATTAAAGTATACTATTATATGTTACTTTACATATAATGTAATAAAAGGTGATGAAGATGTTTTTTTACATAATATATGTTATTATATACTAGTATATATAGGTTGTGTATATTGGAATATATTAACTTATTCTTAGGGTATATAGTATGTTTATTTTAAATTATAAAATATTAGTATACTCTAATGGAGGATTATAAAATGCTAATACTTAACTTTTATTTAGTTACTGTTATATTTAGTATGTTAACAATAATGCTTATATTTTATGCACTTAATAATAATGAACAATTTCAATCAAAAATGTTCGATATGATGCTAAATAGTGAAAATAATGAAGATGATGATTCAAATAATTTTATTGATTTCATTATATCTATATATGTATTAATACCTATTATAAATATTATAGCGTCTATAGCATTATTGACAACTTTATATAGCAAGAAGAAAAATTAAATGCTACAAATAGAAAAAATTTGTAGTATTTTTGTTGTATAAAGAATTAAAATTTATTTTTTAGGATGGGGTAAAATGAAAACAATTGGACAGATGAAAGAAAAAACAATACATAGGCAGCTAAAGGAAATGTATTCTGAAGGTACTGGGGAAATGGAAGTTACATGCTTAGGTTATATTGTTGATGTAGTAAAAGAAAATATCGTATATGAAATTCAAAGTAAAAATTTTTATAATATAAAAGAGAAAATAAAAAAACTTTGTACTGAGAATAAAGTAGTACTGGTACATCCTATAGCAGTTGAAAATATTATAATAACTTTAAATAAAAAAGGGGAAATTATAAGGAGTAGAAAATCACCTAAAAAGGGTCAGGTAGAGAATATCTTTGATGAACTAGTTTCTGCTCCAGAGTTCATTAATGAAAAGAATTTAACAATACAAATATTACTTATATCAAAAGAAGAACTTAGAATTGATGATGGAAAAGGATCTTGGAGAAGGAAAGGTGTATCTAAATTAGATAATAACTTAGTTGGAATTTTTCAAACTATAAATTTAAATGAACCCTATGATTATTTGAGATTTTTATCTAAAAAAAGTATGAGTTTTACTAATAAACAATTAGCTAGTGAATTAAATATTTCCATAGGCATTGCTAGAAAAATTACATATACACTTAAAAAAGCAGGTATTTTAGATGGAACTGAGAAGATAGGTAGAGAAATTTTATACAAAATAAACAAATTTTAATATTATAAACAGTTGTTTAAAAAACTCGATATTTGTAGTATAATGAAGAAAATAGTGTATCACAAAAATGAAATTATACTACACAGGAAGCTTTAAGATGTATTAATGATGTGCATTTTAACAAAAATGTATTTAAATGTATAAAATATTTAAAATAGTGAATTATCTTATAGACTAATTAATAAAATGTACTAATTAATAAAAATTATTGAAAAGTGTCAAAAAAGAATTTATACTTAGTTTAAAGAATAACTAAATATAAAAATAATACTAATTTATTATTTTTGAAGATGCATTAAACTAAAATTTTGAATGTGATATGGAGTGATTAAGTATGGATATGGAAAAAGAAGTACTTTCAATTATTAAAAATAATACATTAACTTATCAAATGAAAGTTATATCTTTAGCAAAGTTAGCTGAAAATAGTATTAATATATTAGATATTAATGACGATATAAAAAATTACATGGATGAAGGTGTAATTTGTGACTTATGGGAAGGTAATGCACCATACAGACCTAGATATATAGTTCCAGATTATGAGAAATTTATGAGAGAAGGTAGCAAGTTTTTAGGTATAAATCCACCAACAAATATATGGGAAGCAACTCACAGTTTATTAATGCTTTATAAACATGTTCCATCAGTAACTACATTCCCAGTTTATGTTGGAAATCTAGATACACTTTTAGAGCCTTTTGTTAAGGATGAAGAGGAAGCATACAATGCAATAAAATTATTTTTAATGCACATTGATAGAACAATAACAGATTCTTTCTGTCATGCAAATATCGGACCTATGGATACTAAAGCAGGAAGGTTAATTTTAAAAGCAGAAAGAGAACTGCAAAATTCCACACCTAATATAACATTGAAAGTTGCTGAAAATACACCGGATGAACTTATGGTGGAAGCTGTGAATACTGCACTTAGTTGTGCAAAACCAAGCTTTGCTAATCATGAAATGTTCACTAATGATTTAGGAAATTACGCAATAGCAAGTTGTTATAATGGACTAAATATTGGTGGAGGAAGTTATACTTTAGTAAGGTTAAATCTTGCAAAGCTTGCACCAAAGGCAAAAAATATAGATGAATTTATGAACGAACTATTACCAAAATCAATTCAATCTATGTTAGAGCTTATGGATGTTAGAGTGAACTTTATTGTGGAGGAAAGTGGATTTTTTGAATCTAATTTCTTAGTAAAAGAAGGATTTTTAAATAAAGATAACTTTACTGCAATGTTCGGAATGGTTGGACTTGCAGATGCTGTAAACTATTTTGTAGGCTCAGAAAAGCAAGAAGATAGATTTGGATATTCAAAAGAAGCTAATGATTTAGGAATAGAAATTATAGAGAAAATGCAACAAGTAGTAAACTTACATACAAATGAGCATTGCAAAGCAACAGATGGAAAGTATGTATTACATGCTCAAGTAGGGCTTGATAGTGACAAAGGAGTAGCTCCAGGTTGTAGAATTCCAATAGGAGAAGAACCTCCAATACATGAGCACCTGATTCAAAGTGCTCCTTACCATAAGTATTTTCCATCAGGAATAGGTGATATATTTAAATTTGATGAAACAGCTAAGAGAAATCCTAAAGCTATAGTTGATATTGTTAGAGGAGCATTTAAGTTAAATTTAAGATATATTTCAGTATACTGTGCTGATTGTGATGTAATAAGAATAACTGGATATCTTGTAAAAAGATCTGATATAGAAAAATTAGAAAAAAATGAGCAAGTTCTAAATGATACAGTTGTTTTAGGATATGGAGCAGCTAAAAATGCTAAGATATTAGAGAGAAGATTAAGGAAAAATGAAGAATAGTAAAGCTTTAGTAAATAAAATAATTCCATTTAGTTCTGTAGATGGAGAAGGAAATAGAATGGCAATATTTTTACAAGGGTGTAATTACAATTGTTTGTATTGTCACAATCCAGAAACTATAAATTTATGTATAAACTGTGGTAAGTGTATTGAAAGTTGTAACTATGGTGCACTTACCATGGTTGATGATAAAGTTAATTATAACAGGGCTAAGTGTAAGAATTGCGATTGTTGTATAGCTGCTTGCGATAGAAATAGTAGTCCAAAAGTTTTGGAAATGACTGTAGATGATATTGTTAAAGAAATAGAAAAAGTTAAATTTTTTATATCAGGAATAACAGTATCCGGTGGAGAATGTACTCTTCAAAGTGAATTTCTTTTAGAGTTATTTAAAGTGGTTAAAAAAATGGGTTTAACTACATTCATAGATACAAATGGATCAACAAGATTATATGAAAATCAACAGTTGTTAGAAGTAACAGATAAAACTATGATAGATTTAAAAGCCTTTAATTCGAAAGAAAACAAAGAACTTGTAGGCCTTGGAAATGAAATGGTTTTAAAAAATATAGAAGAACTTGCGAAAAAAGATAAAGTCTATGAAATAAGAACAGTAGTAGTTCCAGAACTATTAGATAATGAATACACTATAGATATGGGAAGTAAACTTATATCAAAAATAGATAACAATATAATTTATAAATTAATAAAATTTCGTAGTTTAGGGGTAAGAGAAGAACTTTTAAAAGCATATACACCTAGTCAAGACTATATGAATAAATTAAAAGAAATAGCATTGAAAAATGGAGTTAAAAATGTTCTAATTGTGTAAAAATAATTTTTGAATTTAAATAGAATTAAATTTTAAAATATATAAAAATACATGAGTTTGACAATAATAATTAAAAAATAGTGCATAATATTATGTCAAAATAGAAAAAATAAATTTAAAATAAAAGATTTTCCACTTGACATTTCAATTGTGTCAATATAAAATCATATATAAATAAAGCAAATAAATAAAAACTATGAAGAGAAGAGTATATATAAGAGGTAATCTTAGCGAATTGGTGGTGGTGAGAGACCAATATGAAACTTATATAGAAGAACATCTCAGAGTTTCTAACCGAAATTGTTATGAAAGTAGGCTTAGACGGAGTCAAACCGTTATAGATTGAACAGTATCGATTAATATCTGTACTGATGATAAGTTGGTCATTTTATGACAATTTGGGTGGTACCGCGGAATCATAACCTTTCGTCCCTTTTATTAGAGGATGGAAGGTTTTTTTATATTTAAATTTATATTAAAACTAAAAAATAAAGTTAATTAGATTAAAAATAGATATATAAGTTAAAATTTTTAATCGCAATTTAAAGGAGGATATATATATGGAAAAAATACTTGTAAAACAACTTTACAGAGAATCTGAAAAATACGCAGAACAAATGATTTCAATAAGTGGATGGATTAGAACTTTAAGGGCATCTAAAAACTTTGGTTTTATAGAAATCAATGACGGAACTTTCTTCAAGAACCTTCAAGTTATATTTGAAGAAGGATTAGAAAATTTTAAAGAAGTATCAAAGTTAAGCATTAGTTCATCAATAACAGTAGAGGGAAAATTAGTTTTAACTCCAGGAGCTAAACAACCTTTTGAGTTAAAAGCTGAAAAAATAGAGATAGAAGGAGAATCAGATAACGATTATCCGCTTCAAAAGAAAAGACATAGTTTTGAATTCTTAAGAACAATAGCTCATTTAAGACCAAGAAGTAATACTTTCTCAGCTGTATTTAGAGTACGTTCATTAGTAGCTTTTGCTATACACAAATTTTTCCAAGAAAGAGGATTTGTTTATACTCATACTCCAATAATTACAGGAAGTGACTGTGAAGGCGCAGGAGAAATGTTTAGAATTACAACTATGGATTTAAACGATATTCCTAAAACAGAAGGTGGAGAAATAGATTATAAAGAAGATTTCTTTGGAAAAGAAACAAATTTAACAGTTAGTGGTCAACTTGCAGCAGAAGCTTATGCATTAGCATTTAGAAATGTTTATACTTTTGGACCAACATTTAGAGCTGAAAATTCAAATACAGCAAGACATGCTGCTGAATTCTGGATGGTAGAGCCTGAAATAGCATTTGCAGAGTTACAAGATGATATGGAACTTGCAGAAGATATGATTAAATATATAATAAGCTATGTATTAGAAAATGCTCCAGAGGAAATAGAATTCTTCAACAGCTTTATCGATAAAGGATTAAAAGAAAGATTAGTACACGTTGCTACATCTGATTTTGGAAAAGTAACTTATACAGAAGCAGTTGACATACTAAAGAAAGCAGATAAAGAATTCCAATATCCAGTAGAATGGGGTATAGATTTACAAACAGAGCATGAAAGATACTTAACAGAAGAAGTATTTAAAAAACCTTTATTTGTAACTGACTATCCAAAAGAGATAAAAGCATTCTATATGAGATTAAATGAAGACCAAAAAACTGTTGCAGCTATGGACTTATTAGTACCAGGAATAGGAGAAATAGTTGGAGGAAGCCAAAGGGAAGAAAGATTAGATGTACTAGAAGCTAGAATAGAAGAATTAGGACTTAAAAAAGAAGATTACTGGTGGTACCTAGAATTAAGAAAATACGGCGGAACTAAACATGCTGGATTTGGACTAGGATTTGAAAGAATGATAATGTACGTAACAGGAATAAGCAATATTAGAGACGTAATACCATTCCCAAGAACTACAGGAACAGCTGAATTCTAATATAAAAATATTAATAAAAAAGCTTTGAAGTGAAACTAAAGTTTCATTTTGAAGCTTTTTTACTATATTTTGCACAGGAAATCTGAAATTTTTATTTTAAAATGAATAAGTTTAAAATTCAATACTACATTTTGTATGAAAATATTTTAATTATAATGTAAATAAGTTATGTTATAATAAGTAAGTTAAATTAAAAATAAGTAATAAGGTGTGTTGATATGGAAGATTTAAGAAATACAATTGAAGAAATTTTAAATGAAGAAATTATAAAAATAGTTATTAGCAATAGGAGCAATAAAGAGGTTAAATATAATAAGATAAATTTTACATTAAAAGAAAATAGTAAAGGTGAATATTATCAAATAGAGCAGTATACAGATAAACAAGTATTTCATGAAAATATTGAAAAAAATATGCTAAAAGAAAAATTATTAGAATGCATGAATTCTAATTATAAGCAAATGTCAGCATGGTCTAAAGGAAGTAATTTTGAAGTGAAAATATCTAAAAAGGGAAAGATATTTTTAGGAAAAAAGAAAAGTGATAACTCAAAGCTTATTAATAAAAGCCATAATAAAGAAAAAAATTACATACTTAAAGAGGGTATGATTATTGAACCACTTATTGATTTAGGTGTTTTTACTAAGGAAGGTAAGGTTATTAATTCTAAGTATGATAAGTATAAACAAATAAATAGATTTATAGAGATTATTGATGATGAAATAAAGAAAAATAATTTTGAAGAACTTACAGTTTTAGATTTTGGGTGTGGTAAATCATATTTAACATTTGT
The DNA here is from genome assembly GCF_018916625.1 of Clostridium senegalense. Taxonomy (NCBI): domain Bacteria; kingdom Bacillati; phylum Bacillota; class Clostridia; order Eubacteriales; family Clostridiaceae; genus Clostridium; species Clostridium senegalense. The sequence goes on along the minus strand of NZ_JAHLNC010000001.1, from coordinate 823,036 downwards.
ATTATATTATTATCTTGTAGAAATTAGAAAAATTAAAGTTAAAATGATAGGATTAGACCTTAAAGAAGATGTTATAAAAAAATGTAACGATATAGCAACAAGGTATGGTTATGATGATTTACATTTTGAACTTGGTGATATAAATGGATTTAAATATAATAATAAAGTTGATATGGTAATTACATTGCATGCTTGCAATACTGCAACAGATTATGCACTTTATAATGCAATAAAATGGAATAGTAAAATGATTTTTTCAGTTCCTTGCTGTCAACATGAGTTCAATGATCAAATGAAAAGTGAAGATTTAAATATATTAACTAAATATGGGATAATACAAGAACGAGTTGCTGCACTTATGACAGATGCAGTTAGAGCTAATCTATTAGAAGCAGCAGGATATAAAACTCAGCTTCTAGAATTTATTGATATAGCACATTCACCTAAAAATATATTAATTAGAGCATCAAAGGCAAATATAACTAATAATAAAAAAGAAAAAGCTTTAAATGAAGTTAAGGCATTAATTAAAGAATTTAAGTTCAATCCAACTTTACTTAATTTGCTTAAAAAAGATAATTTGATTTAAATTGAATGTAAGATTTCTTAATTATTTTGAAATTTTAGGAAATATTATTTTTATTAACTTAAAATAAAATTTTAATGAATAAGTTAAAAGTAAATATATTAGCAAAATATTCCTAAAAATATTCACTTGTGATAAAATATAAATAATACATATTTTAAAGTACTTATTATTTATATTCCTTTTAATTAGTAATATGAAGTATATTTAAATGTAGAATTAAGCAAGTGGCAAAGGGAGGAGATTGAAAATGGGGATGATATCTAAGATGCAAAAGAGAAAAAAAGAAGAGAAAAAAAAGGCCAAAAGAAAACAAAGAGGAATAGCGGCTACTACTGCATTAATTGGATCTGCTATAGGTGTAGTAGGTGGAATTTTATTTGCACCTAAACCAGGAAAAGAAACTAGAAAGCAAATTAAAGATAAAGCGAAAAGTGCTAATGAAACTTTAAGAGGTAATTCAATTAAAATAAAGGACAATGTTTCAGAAGCAAAAGAAAAAATTAATGCTTATTTAGAGGAAAAGAAAAAACCCAATTTTTATGTTGAGAAAATAGAGAAGTATGAAGATATAGACTGTGAAAATGAAAATTGTGAAGAAAATATTTGTGAAGAAGAAGCTTGTAAAGATAAAATTTGTGAATCAGATATATAGGGAAACAAGCTCCCATTTAAATTTATTCAGCAATCTTAAAATATTTTTTACAAAATTTAGTGTTGAATTCTAAGTGATTCGAAGCGTGTTTCACTATTTTAGATATCCAAGTTTTGAAATGAATAATTCTAAGAGTCAACTTGGAAACCTATAGAGGATTAAAAAAATAAATAATAGAAATTAGGTGATTTAATTGTATATTTCTATAGAAAATTTATTTTTTATAATATTAAGTATTTTAGGAGGAACAGCTTTAATTTTTGTAATAATTTTCTTAAGTAAAGCTATAAAATTCCTGCAAAATTTAAATAATGTTATAGAAAAAAATGAAAAGAATTTAGAAAAAACTATAAGTAATTTACCAGAAGCCACAGAAAATATTGTAACAATAACTGATAATTTTAAAGATGTAAGTGAGGTAGTTACAACTGTTACTGCAGATGTAATTGAAACAAAGGATAGTGTTTCTGAATATTTAAGAATAGTAAAAGATATAGTTGCTATAGTGAGAGATGTATTTATAAAATAAAAAAATCATGAGATTTTTCTCATGATTTTTTATTTTGATTTATGTTAATTTTATGTTAATAAAACGTAAAAAAACTATGTACTAGTTTTAAAGAAAGTGTATAATTAAATTATATAGTAAATTAAAAAAATTTAAAAAAATATAGGTGAAAAATAGGATTAATATTAATTTCTCGCTTTAGTGATTTAGTGTATTAAATTACTTTTATATAAAAATAATTTAAAAAATATTTTTAAAAATAAAATAAAAATGGGGAGGAGTTTTATATGGGATTAAACAAAAAAACATTTAAAGAATTCTTTTTTATAACAATAGGATTAGTATTTTTAGCTGTAGCATTATCAGTATTCTTAGTACCAAATAATTTAGCTGCAGGTGGAATATCTGGTTTAGCAATAATAATTAATAGCTATATACCTACAATTGCAGTACCTATTATAATGTTAGGATTAGATGTTATATTATATATAATAGGTTTTATATTTATAGGAGCAAGTTTTGGATTTAAATCTATATATTGTAGCTTGATGTTACCAATGTTAATGTCTATATTAACTAAAATTTTTAATATTAATGGTCCAATTGTAGATGATTTATTTATAAATTTAATATTTGGAATAGTAATTGGTGCAATAGGAATGGGAATTATATTTAATCAAGATGCCTCAACAGGAGGTACTGATATAATAGCAAAAATATTTAATAAATATTTCAAGTTAGATATAGGAAAGGGGTTATTAATTACAGATTTTGTAGTAACATTAATGGCTATAGCAACTTTTGGACCGATGATAGGTATGTATTCCTTATTTGGTGTTATTATAAATGGATTCATGGTAGATTATATTATAGATGGATTGAATGTAATAACTAAAGTTGAAATTGTAAGTAACAGTGGTGAAGAAATAAAGAAATTTATTATGGATGAGTTAGGTAGAGGTGCTACTGTTTATGAGGCACATGGTGCATATACAAAGGAAAAAAAAGAGGTAATAACTACAGTAGTTGAAAAGAAAGAATTTATAAAACTTAGAAAATATATAAAAGATATAGATGAGAATGCTTTTATAATAATTTATAATGTTCATGAAACACTAGGAGAAGGCTTTGGAAGTTTAAAATAAAAAATTGTTAGATAATTGTTTAACGCATTTTATGTAAAAGCTTGTCCAATAAAAAAGACTGATATATATCAGTCTTTTTAACTATTAAGAAATAGTTTATAATATGTTAAAATTATTCTTGAGCTGGAGCTCCAACTGGACAAACGTTAGCACAAGCACCACAATCGATACAAGTGTTAGCATCTATAACATATAAACCATCTCCAGCACTTATAGCACTAACTGGGCATTCAGCTTCACAAGCTCCACAGCTTATGCAAGTATCAGCAATTTTATAAGCCATAATCAAAAACCTCCCTTATTAATAATTCAACATTATAATACCATAAATTATATTAATAATAAAGTGTTTATTTAAATATTTTGAAATAAAATAATCATAACATTTAAATAATAATAGTATTCAAATAACAATTATTTGTTGGAAATTTTAAAATATAATTCGATTTTTTTATAAAGTGATAAATTTATAGGATTTTTCATGTTAAAATAAAAGAAAGTTTTAAAATTTTAATTATAAGTTTTTAGTTATATATTTATCAAATGGAAAAATTTCAAGTTATATAAATATATATTAATTTTAAACCTGCTATTTTTATAACATATAAATATTTTAGTAGTTAAAGCAAATTTTATATGTACATATTAAAGAGAAGTATTAATAAAAGGAAGTGATTTTATGAGTTTAAAAGGTAAAGTAGCAATTGTTACAGGTGGAAGTAGAGGTATTGGAAAAGCTATTGTCTTGGAGTTAACTAGATTAGGTGCTAGTGTGGTTATAAATTATAATAATGACGATGAAAGTGCTATTAATACATTAGAGGAAGTTAAATCTTTAGGTGGATATGGAATATTAGTAAAAGGAAATGTTTCTGAGTATAATTTTTGTAATGAATTAGTAACAAAATGTTTAAGTAAGTTTGGTAAAATTGATATATTAGTAAATAATGCAGCTATATCTAAAGTAGGATTATTTATTGATATGAAAGAAGAAGAATTTAATCAATTAATAAATGTAAACGTAAAGTCTTTATTTAATATGAGCAAAAATGTAATACCTCATATGATTGAACGAGGATGTGGAAATATAGTAAACATATCTTCAATGTGGGGAAATGTTGGTGCGTCATGCGAAGTTGCCTATTCAGCATCAAAGGGTGCAGTAAATATGTTTACTAGAGCATTAGCTAAAGAAGTTGCACCTATGAATATAAGGGTTAATGCAGTTGCACCAGGAGTAATAAAAACTAAAATGAATTCATGGCTTAGTGAAGATGAACTAAAAGATTTACAAGAAGAAATTCCTATGGGAAGACTAGGAGAACCGAGAGAGGTTGCTAAGGCTGTAGCTTTTTTAGTATCTCAAAACTCATCTTACATAACAGGACAAATATTAAATGTAGATGGGGCTATAATATAAATATAATAAAATATAATTGAAATTTCACATTGAAAATAAATTGAAACAAAGTTATAGTATAATGATATTAAAATATAAAAATTTAATACAAATACTAAAAGAGGTGAATACATAGATATGAGCGGTAAAGAGTTAGTATATACAATAATAGGCATAGTACTTATTATATTATTAGGACCAACTATACTATCTATCTTTGGAACAGTTATAAGTTTTATATTTACTATAGTAGGGATAATAATATTATTAACAGTATTAGGTGTTTTGTATTTAAAACATAAAGCTAAAAAACAATTTAAAAGTTATGATCAGTCTTATAGTCAATACAATAAGGAATATAAAAATAAAACTAATAGTGAAAATTTATACACAGCAGAAGATGAAGAATCTGTGATTATAGATGTTGATTATGAAGATATTGATGATTCAAAATAAAAAATCACAGAAATCTGTGATTTTTTATTTTCTTTTATAAAGATTAATACAGAAAACATCCTTTAAAAAGTTTGTATATTACAATAAGGTTTTATTTTACAAAATTATAATTAAGCAAAATTAATATAGGTTATTTATGTATAATAGGGAGTGGTAATATGGCTAAAATTTTAGTTGTTGAGGATGAGATGTCTATAAGAAAATTTCTAAAGATAAGTCTTAAAAGGGAAAGTTTTAATGTATTAGAAGCTGAAAATGGAGAGGATGGAGTTCAAAAAGCAAGAGAAGAAAATCCAGATATAGTTATATTAGATATTATGCTTGGAAAAGGTATAGATGGATTTAAGGTTTGTGAAATATTAAAAAAAGATTATCCGGAGATAGGAGTTATAATGTTAACTGCTAGGGGGCAAGATTCTGATAAAATTAATGGGTTAGAGTTTGGTGCAGATCATTATTTAGTCAAACCATTTAATCCATTAGAGTTAGTTGCAATAATAAAATCCTTATTAAGAAGAATGCAATATTCTAAAAAAGAAAAAGAAGATAATTATTTATATTCTGGAGAATTTAAGCTAGATATATATAGTAAAAAGGTATATAAAAATAATATAGAGTTAGATTTAACACCAAAAGAATATATGATAATTAAGATATTTATAGAAAATAGAGGGAAAGCTTTTAGTAGAGATGAGCTCTTAGATATGGTGTGGGGATATAACTATGTTGGCGATAATAAAATAGTTGATGTAAATATAAGAAGATTACGAAGTAAAATAGAAGAAGTTCCATCAGAACCAGTTTATATTGAAACGGTTTGGGGAACTGGATATAGATGGAGGGCATAGTAAAGTGACATCTATAAAAACAAGAATTTCCGGTGGATATTTAGTGAGTATAATAATAACAGTAATACTAGTTGAAGTTATAAGCATATTTGCTATTAGAAGTTTCTATTATGGAGGTTTAGAAGAAAGTTTAGTGAATCAAATTGGTATATCTACTAATTTTTATAATACGTATTTTTATAATGATACTGTAAAAAGTAATATTTCTAATGATATAGATCTTTATTGGGAAAATGCTGATGCTAAGGCTGAAATAATAGATAAAAAGGGAGATATTTTAATGGATTCCCAAGGTCAAAATAGGGGTAAAATAACAGTAACCAATGAATTTAAAGAATTGGTTAATGGTAAAATAAAGTTTTTTAAAGAAAAAAGTAGCTTAAATAATGAACCTATTTTGAGTGTATATATGCCACTATATTATAATGGAGAAGTTGATGGGGTTCTTAGATTCACATCTTCTACTGTGGATGTGGATAGAAATATATTAAAAGTATCACAATATGCAATAATGGCAGGATTTATCATTATAATACTATCCAGTTTTGTTAGTTTGGTAATTTCTAACAGTGTGGCAAAACCGCTTAAAATAATAAGTCAAGGTGCAGAAAAAATGGCAGAGGGAAACTTTAATGATAAAATACCTAAGTATTCTGATGATGAAATTGGAAAACTAGCAGACACCTTAAATTATATGTCAGAAGAGATATTAAAAAACGAAAAATTAAAAAATGAATTTATTGCATCTGTATCTCATGAACTTAGAACACCACTTACATCAATAAAGGGATGGTCTATTGTATTAAAGTCATCTGAATTTGAGGATGAGGAAGAGATAAAAGAAGGATTAGATATAATAGAACAAGAGGTTGATAGGTTAACATATTTAGTTGAGGATTTATTAGATTTTTCAAAATTATTATCAGGAAATATGACATTGAAAAAGGAAAATGTAAATATTGATGATTTGCTTAAAGGTATATGTAAACAACTTACACCAAGAGCAAATAATGAAGGCTTAATTTTAACTTTAAAAGTAGATGGAGAGTTGCCAAGTATAAGTGTAGATATAAATAAAGCAAAACAAGTTTTTATAAATATAATTGATAATGCTATAAAATTTACTAATGATGGTGGTAGGATTTTAATATGTGTTAACGCTGATGAGAAGTATATAAACATAAGTGTTAAAGATAATGGCGGAGGCATAGCCTCAGAAGACTTAGAAAAAGTAAAAGAGAAGTTTTTTAAAGGAAAAGATTCAAAGTCAAGTAATGGAATTGGATTATCAGTGTGTGATGAAATAGTGAAGCTACATGATGGAGAATTATTAATATTAAGTGAGGTTAATGTAGGTACAGAAGTTATAGTAAGATTACCATTATTATTATAAAAATACGGTAGAAATTTATATTAAAGCAGAGGAGTAGTATATGAAGAAAATTTTCGGGTTAATATCTATGTTTATTATCATAATTCTATTGGTAGGTTGTAAATATGATAATATTGATTTAGCTGTGAAGGCAAAAGAACCAACTACAACACCTATTATTAATGGACAATGGATAGTTAATGGATATAAACCTTTAGAAAAAAGTGATAATTTAAATGAATCATATAATGTTTGGAATAAGTCTATAATTACTATAAATACGCAAGTAGCTATATTTCCTAATAATACATATAAAAATCCAAAATATAAATTAAAAGTAGTAGAAGCGGAAAACTATATTCTAAAAAAATACGGAATAGAACCAAAAGAGATAGGAATTAATGATGAGAGAATAAGTATAATATCTATATCTTCAGATGAACACTATTATGAAGATGTATTATTAATAGACAATGATAATGCTATTGTGGAAAGTAATAATATAATATATTACATTTCTAGGATTGATTCAAATGATATAGATGAGTTGAAAGAAAAACAAAATCAAAAGGGTGTTGCTATAGGAAATAGTAAATACTCTGATGAAAGTGATTTAACCAAAGAAAAAAGTGGTGTTTTTATAGGCTTAAAGGAAACTACTAAAATGGATACATATCCACTTATATTTAAAAATTATATAGATAAAATGAATAAATTTTCTTATAGAACTTTATGGGTTAATTTTGATGGGGAGAATGTGGAAATTAAAGAGATACCATATATATTTTTAGTTAGAAAAAATGGATTTTGGAAAGTAGAAAGTGAAAGGGTCTCAGGAAATGATTATATACAGGATAATATTACTGCAATTCCTTTAAATAAAAAAGATGAAGGGAACAATGCACTTAAAAAGGAAATTAGAAATGGATGGACCTATGGAACTATTGAAATAAATTTTATAGCTAATGATTATATGTGTGTAGAAACTCATGGAAATAATGTAGATTATGAAAATGAAAAATTTGATTACGAAAATTTAGAAACAATTCCTATTGATACAGTATACTCAGGAGAAATGAAATCAATAAGTATATCAAAAATTTTAGGCAAAGAGCAGCTAGAAGTTGTTAATGAAGAAATAATGAGGATAAATAATAAAACAGGATCTATAAATAAAGAGGATTATACTAAAGATTTTTGGGGATTTGGTGTAGAAAGAGTACCTGGAAAATGGGGTATGAAAGGTAGAGTTAATCAAGATTTAACCAATAATGATTATGCAGATTTCCAAATTCCTATAGATGTTCCACAAACTCTTTTAAAATATGATTCAGTATATTTACCATTAGCAAAGGTAAAAGAACAGGTGCCAAGGGCAAAAGATGTAATTTGTTCTCCAAATAAAGACATGGCAGTAGTATTTACAGATGAAAAAATACTTGTATATAAAATTGTTGGAACTAACTTAAGTGATGCACCATTAGGTGAATTTGATTTGAAAGAAAATGAAAAGCTTATAATGGCTGAATGGGCTACTGGCGATTATGTTGATCAATGGGATAAAGAAGTAAATGAGAATTTAGAATAAAAAAGTATAGTTCAAAATAATCTTTATTTTGAACTATACTTTTTAACTATATATACTTAACTACATCCTGTTGTTGTGCCACAGTCTTGGCAAACCTTACAAGTACCATTCCTTACAAGTCTAGTACTAGAACAATTTGAACAAACTTCAGAATAAATTCGTTCGCCATCAATAGAACTACTAGAAATTTCAGTTTCTGCTACATTGTTAGTAATATTATTTTGGACATTAAATTCAGTGCTAGTAGTTTGTGGTTTAACTTGACACCTAGAAAAATCTCCAAGTTCTATATCAATAACTTTACTAATTAAATCAGATATAGAAGAAACTTGTTTTATATATGGATGTTTTTGAACAAATCCATAAGGCTCATATTTTTGACCTCTAAGCATTTTTGCTATATCCTGAGGTGGAACATTATACTGCAACATTACAGATATAGATTTGGATAAGGAATTTAAAAGTCCCATTATTATTGTACCTTCTCTATCTGTAGTTATATAAATTTCGCAAATTTCATCTTTTTCATTTCTATTAACTGTTGTATATATTTTTACTTCATCTATTTGAGCTGGATGGGTTGTTCCATAGCGAATTCCTTCAGGTTTTTCGCGAGTAGAAATACAACGGTTACCTTCTAATTCTCTAGCTTTTTTTAATAACTCATCATAAGTTAAATCTTCAAGGTCGGATTTTTTTCCATCGTCAAGAGTAGTATTAAGTGGTTGGCTAGCTTTGCAACCATCCCTATAAAGAGAAATACCTTTAATTCCAAGCTTCCATGAATTTATTACAACAGATTTAAAATCTTCTACAGTTGCATTAGATGGAAGATTAACAGTTTTAGAAACAGCTCCAGAAATCATAGGAGTTATACTGGCCATCATAAGCACATGTCCCATGGCATCAATAAATCTATCGCCGCTACCACATTTATTAGCAGTATCAAATATTGGTAGATGTTCATCTTTTAAATGTGGTGCATCTTCTATTTTTCCATCAATTATTTTTTCATATTCAAATCCATCTTCAGAGACAATTTCTTTTCTAAGTATATAATCTAAAATATCTTTAATTTCATTGGAAGAATAGCCTAAATTTTTAAGTGTTTCTTCTATAACAGGATTTACTATAGTCATAAATCCACCACCAGATAATTTTTTATATACAAAATGAGAAAAATATGGTTCTATTGAAGTAGCACCACAATCCATTGCAAATGATATAGTTCCAGTAGGTGCAATAACCGAAACTTGAGCATTTCTATATCCATGCTTTTCACCTAAATTAAGAGCATCTTTCCATGTGGATTTTAGCAATTTGCTTAATTTCTCCCAGTGAATTTTGTTTAAAATATTATGATTAATTTCAAGTGGTTTATAATTTAAGTTTTCATATTCAGAGTCTAAAACTTTAGCAACTCTACAATGATTTCTTATAACCTTTAACATATATTCTTTATTAATAGGATATTTTTCAAATGAACCTAACTTTTCTGCCATTATAGCTGAAGTTTTATAAGAAGTAGCTGTAAGTAATCCTATTAAAGATGCAGAAATTGCTCTGGCTTCATCAGAGTCATAAGGATATCCCATAACCATAAGCAAGGATGATAAATTAGAAACTCCAAGACCAGTGGTTCTAAATAAATAAGTTTTTCTAGCTATATCTTCAGTTGGAAATTGACCCCAATGTATAGAAGCTTCTAAAGCTAATTGCAAAATAGAAACTAAGTGAATATAACCTTCTAAATCAAAAGAATTATCTTCATTATTATAAAATTTATAAAGGTTTATGGATGCTAAATTGCAAGATGTATCATCTAAAAAAGCATACTCACCACATGGGTTTGTAGAATTTATTCTATTATATTTAGCATTAAATAAACCATCTTCTCCACATGGACAAGTATGCCAACTATTAAAAGTATCATCAAATTGAGGTGCAGGGTCTGCACATTTCCAAGCAGATGTATTAAACTTATCCCATAATAAACTTACTTTTACTTTTTTATTTATAAAATTATCTACTCGTCCTTTTAACTCTATAGTTTCTTCAGGATTAACAGAAAGATTTTCAACTTTTTGCATAAAATCATCACTTAATCTTATAGAGTTATTACCATTTTGACCAGAAACTGTTTCATAAGCTTCTCCTTCAAAGTTGGCATCATATCCCATCTTACCTAAAGCTCTAACCTTATCTTCTTCTCTTGCTTTCCACTGGATAAATTCTAATATTTCAGGATGATTTATATCTAAAGCTACCATTTTAGCGGCTCTTCTAGTAGTTCCACCAGATTTTATGGCTCCAGCATTTCTATCTAAACCTTTTAAAAAGCTCATAACTCCAGAAGATATGCCACCGCCAGAAAGCTTTTCGCCTTTAGCTCTTATATTGGAGTAGTTTGTACCAGTACCAGAGCCACCTTTAAATAATTTAGTTTCCGTTACAAATTGTTCAGATATAGAATGTTTTCCTAAAAGCTTATCTTCTATAGATAGTATAAAACATGCTGAAGCTTGAGTTCTTGTATAAGCATCTTTACTTTTTACTACCTTTCCCTCCTTAGGGTCAAAATAATAATTATTTAAGCTTTCACTCTTTATTCCATAGGAGTGCATTAAACCTGTATTAAACCATTGTGGGGAATTTGGTGCATACATTTGATTTAAAAAACAGTATGCTAATTCGTCATAAAGGATTTCTTTTTCTTTTTCAGAATCAATTAGACCTTCATCAACTAATGCTTCACACCAGAAGTTAACAATTCTATGGACTACCATTTTTAATGAATTTTCATAACCACATTCATTAGGTACCATTGCTTTTTTAAAATACTTTGAAGCAATTATATCACAAGCATTTTGTGAGTAGTGAATAGGAAATTCTAAATCTTTCATATCAACTAAAACCTTATCACTTTTATAGTCCTTTATAAAAACATTAATCTTTTTCCATTTGAATAAATCATATACATTAAGATTTTTATTTTCATCAAGTTTTTTTGTATAATATCTTTTAAATAAATTTTTTATATTACTCATTATCATCACTAGATTAGTTAACTTTTAAAACTAACTAGCACTGCACCTCCTAAGCGTAGAAAATTAACGAAACAAAAATACTACATATTACTATATGTAGTATAATATGCACTATATGTTGTATTATATAACAAGGATTAAATTTAATCAACAATTATTATTTTATAACAATAATGAAAAACAATTCGAAAATAATAGAATTATTTGTACTATTGTAGAAAAAAATAAGTATATAAAATAATATATACTAAATTATAAAAATAAATTTAGTGATTAATGTAGTAGAATAAGATTAAATTTAGATGTTTATAAGATTCTATTGCCATTTTCATAATAAAGTCTTAACTCTTAATTTCAAACTAATACTAAAAAATTATATAATTTTAAATAAAATATTATTTCTCTATATTATAAAGTTAGCATTATAGTATTTAAATATACCTTTACTTAGTGGTTGAATATACACAACGCAAAAGGATATAATGAAGAGTAGTATATGGTTAAAGGCAGATATGAATATATTTTTATGATAAGGAGTGATTTTTGTGATAAAATCATTTAAAGGAAAGAGTCCAGTTATAGATGAAAGTTGTTTTATAGCAGAAAATGCAACTATAGTAGGAGAAGCTACCATAGGTAAGAATACCAATATATGGTATGGAACAGTTTTAAGAAGTGATATGAGTTATTTAAAAGTAGGAGAAAATACCAATATTCAAGAAAACACAACTGTTCATAATGATTTTGGTGTACCAACAGAAATTGGGGATAATGTTACAATAGGACATAATGCAATAATCCATGGGTGTAAAATAAATAATAATGTGTTAGTTGGAATGGGTTCCATTATTTTAAACAATGCGGAAATAGGAGAAAACACAATTATAGGTGCAGGGAGTTTAGTAACTCAAGGTAAAAAAATACCATCTGGTGTACTTTGTATGGGATCACCAGCAAAAGTTATTAGAGAACTTACATCAGAAGAAATAGAAAATATAAAAAAATCAGCAATAGAATATGTAAAAATGGCAAATGAACATAAGAGCATTTAATGAAAACTTTAGGAGGAAATTATGATAAAAATTGGTGAAATAAATAGTTTAAAAGTTGTTAGAAGGTCAGAGTTTGGATATTATTTAGATGGGACTACAGGGAATTCATCAGATGATATATTATTACCTAATAAAAGTGCGTTAAGAAATGATATAAGAATTGGTGATGAACTTGAAGTATTTATATATAGGGATTCTTTAGATAGAATTATAGGTACTATGAAAGAGCCATTAGCGACAGTTGGAGAAGTAGCTTATCTAGAAGTAGTTGATGAAAGTCGTATTGGCTCGTTTGTTAATATAGGATTAGAAAGGGATGTTTTAGTTCCATTTAAGGAAACAAATTATAAATTGAAAGTTGGTAAAAAATATTTATTTGTATTATATGTAGACAAAACAAATAGACTTGCAGCAACAACTAAAATAGATAATTATTTACATGACACAAATTCTTATGAAATTGGTCAAGAAGTAGAAGGAACTATATATGGGTTCCAAACTAATAACTCTGCAGAAATAGCCTTAGAAAATACATATAGAGGTGTAATATTAAAAAATGAATATTACAATGATTTAAAAATAGGCGATATAGTTAAAGGTAGAGTTAAAAAATATTATGAAGATGGTAAAGTAGGTATTTCATTAAGAAAAGTGAGATTAGAAGAAAAGTCAGATTTAGAAACAGAAATACATGAGTACTTAAAAGAGAATGATGGATTTATGAAATTGAATGATAAATCTTCACCAGAGGATATAGAAAAAACTTTTAAAACTAGTAAAAATGCATTTAAGAGAGCTTTAGGTGGGCTTATGAAGAAAAAATTGATAACTCAAGATAAAGAGGGAACTAGACTATTATAAGATTAATAGAAATAAGAAAAAAGTTAGAGATTAATCTCTAACTTTTTTTTCACTACTTCTTTTGAAAAATTTTAAAATTTCATTTATTATAATTGGCACTAAACTAATTAATAGTACAAAAATCCAATCATTTAAAGTAAGTTTGTAAACTCCAAATAATGTAGCTATCGGTGGTATTGTTATAACTAAAAATTGTAGCAATAGTCCTAGTATTATAGAACTAATTAAATATTTATTGGAAAACACACCAATAGAAAATATGGATTTACTTTCATTTCTCATATTTAATGAGTGAGCAAGCTGAGTACTACTTAATACAGTAAAAGCTAACGTTTGAGCATGAATAAGAATTTTATCAGGTATGTTTGATAAAGCTATGTCAGAACCACCATAAACTTTAGCTCCATAAACAAAGGCTATTAATGTTAAAAGTCCAATTAAAAAACCGTTAAATATTAGTGTAAATATTGATCCTTTAAATAAACTGTCTTTAGCATTTCTAGGATGCTTATTCATAACATCCTTATCACCAGGATCTACACCTAATGCTAATGCTGGAAAAGTATCAGTGATTAAATTTACCCACAATATATGTGTTGCACTAAGTGGAGCAGCCCAACCTAGTAAAATTGCAAGAAATAGACTGACTATCTCACCAGCATTGCAAGAAATTAAGAAAATAACAGATTTTTTAATATTATTAAAAATATTTCGTCCTTCTTTAATTGCTGAAACGATAGTAGAAAAATTATCATCTGTAAGAACCATATCAGCTGCACCTTTTGCAACGTCTGTACCGGTTATTCCCATAGCAACGCCTATGTCAGCAGCTTTCAATGAAGGTGCATCATTAACTCCATCACCAGTCATGGAAACTATATTGTCTTTTGATTTAATAGCTTTAACAATTTTTACTTTGTGTTCTGGTGAAACTCTTGCAAAAACTCTAAGATTATCTATAGAGTTTGCAAGTTCCTCATCTGATATTTTATCTAATTCAGCTCCGGATATAACTTGTGATGAATCTGTAGCTATATTTAAATCTTTAGCTATGGCAAAAGCAGTATTTTTATGATCACCAGTTATCATTATTGTTTTTATTCCAGAGTTTTTGCAAATTTCTATTGAATCTTTAACTTCTAGTCTAGGAGGATCTATCATTCCTACTAATCCTATAAATATAAGATCTCTTTCCACATCATTTTCTTTTAAGTTGGAAGAGTCTTCAACTGTTTTATATGCAGCTCCTAAAACTCTTAGAGCATCATCAGACATTTTATATGAGGCTTTTAAGATTGAATCTTTAAGTTCTGTAGTTAAATCTTTTATTTCATTGTTTAAATATATTTTAGTACACAAATTTAAAAGGTTATCAATTGCACCTTTAGTTAATACAAAAGACTCATTAGAAAATTTATTTATAGTGCTCATAAGTTTCCTATCAGAGTCAAATGGAATTTCACCAACTCTTGGATGATTCTTGTTAGCGTCTAGTTTAGTTAAATTATATTTGTTTCCGATATCTAGTAATGCTATTTCAGTAGGGTCCCCTGTTTTAGAATCTTCACTAGAAGTGGCATCATTACAAAGAACTAAATTTTCTATTAGTAATTTTTCTACAGGATCATCCATATTTAGGTTTTCGATATCATTTAGGTTATTATTACAATAAAATTTTGTTACTGTCATCTTGTTTTGAGTCAATGTACCAGTTTTATCAGAACAAATAACATTCACAGAACCAAGAGTTTCAACAGCAGGTAGTTTTCTTATTATGGCATTTTGTTTTATCATTTTTTGAACGCCAATTGCAAGTACAATAGTAACAATTGCAGGTAATCCTTCAGGGATAGCAGCAACGGCTAAACTTATAGAAGTTATAAACATATCTAGAATGTCTCTATTTTGTAAAATACCTACTACAAACATTATTATACTTATAGCTATAGCAGCAAAACCAAGGTATTTACCAAGTTGTTCAAGTTTTTTTTGTAGTGGTGTTTGTTCTGATTCATCTGTATCAAGCATCTTAGCAATTTTACCAATTTCAGTATCCATACCTGTTGCAACAGCAATACCTATACCACGTCCGTAAGTGGCTAAAGTCGACATGAAGACCATGTTTTTTTGATCACCAAGAGCAATTTCTTCATTTTCAATTGTAATATTAGCATCTTTATCCACAGGGACAGATTCACCTGTTAAAGCTGATTCTTCAATTTTTAGATTGGCACTTTCTATTAAACGTATATCACAAGGTATATATCTGCCTGCATCTATTATAACTATATCGCCAGGAACCACATCTTCAGAAGGAATTTCAACAATTACTCCATCTCTTTTTACAAGAGCTTTAGGCGTAGAAAGTTCCTTTAATGCATCTAAGGCTTTTTCTGCTTTAGCTTCTTGAATCATACCAACTATAGCATTAATAAGAATTACTATTAAAATAATTATTGAATCACTTGTTTCTCCAACTACAGCAGATAAAACGGCTGCAACTAATAATATATAAATCATCATATCGTTTAATTGTGAAAAGAACATTTGGAGCTTAGTCTTAGGTTTTTTAGTAGTAAATTTATTGAGCCCATATTTAGATTTATGTTCTAATACTTGATCTGAAGAAAGTCCATTATCTAAATTGGAATTTAGGAGATTAAGAACATCTTCTGTTGTTTTGTTAAACCACATTAATATATCACCTCTATTAATTGTATTCATATATATTTTATGATTGAAAGAATAATATTAGCCTAATAATTAGTATCAACATAATTAAAAAAAATATGATTAACTTTAAAAGATTTAAATATATCATGTTTTAAAATTGATATTATATTTCATATGTTTATATATAAAAGAAATATTATTGTCTTAATAACAATAAATTTCACTGTGAAATAAAAATTAATTTTTTAATATTTAATAAAAATAAGGTTAAATTACAATAAATAGGAAAAGTTAATTATTTTATATAAAAGTTTAATTAAAAATTATTAAAGCTACTAGTGTAAGATTTTATAATATTAGTTTTATTTTATGAAAAAAAATTTATGAAATTTAAAAACATGTTTAAAATTTAAATGTATATTTTAAATGATATTTCATATGAAATAGTAGTGGAAAATGTGAAAAATGTATTAAAATTTTATTTACATAAATTAAAATAAAATTTTATAGAAAACAAATCCATTATTTGTAACAAAAAAATAAAAAGAATGAAAAAATAAAAAAAATGAAACAATATTCACAAAATAGTTACAAAACAGAAAATAAATATATATAAAATAAATAAAAAATTCATAAATATTTATTAAAAACTATAAAATTTATAGAAAATTCTAAATTTTCTTAATTTTAAATAATATCTTGATTTTCAAAAAAATGTGTATTATAGTACTAGTTGAGAAACAAATGTAAATAAATTATGAATTGATTAACAATATATATTGTCTCTGGCCAGAGGTTTGTAAAATATTGTTACATAAAAGTGTTCTCTCGTATGAAATTATATAAAGGGTTAATTAAAGTATGTGTATTATAGGGGGATGATTGTATGAATGAAGAGGTATTAAAACGTTATAAACATAATAGTAGAATGTTTTTCATTAGTTATTTATTTATGGGTATATTAAGTGGTATTGTAAATGATACACTTATAACATTTTTAAAGCAAGCCCAGCCTACAATAGTAAATAGTTATACAATATATACAGGTATAGCTACATTATTAACTGCAGGATTAGTAGCAGCTATAGTTAAAATGGGATATAAAAAAATACTTGTAGCTGGCGGAGTTGTTAGTATAGCTGGATTGATATTAATAAGTTTTACAAGAAGCTGGTTTTCAGTAAGTTGTATAACTCTTGTATTAATTTTAGGATTATACTTATTTGATGCAGTATTACCACCATTTTTAACACAATATACAACTGAAGAAGAAAGAGATAAGGTTTTCTCAAGAACAATGTATTCTAACGTTGCAGGAATGGCATTAGCAAGTTTTACAGGTGGTGCATTAATAGTTTGGAGATTTGCCTCAAGACTTGGAATTGCTTATGACCAAGCACAGGCATTATCAACTAAAACAGCAAAATTTACTACAGCTCAAAACGCAGCATACATATCTGCACATACTGATGTGTTCTTAATATTTGTGGTAATTGCAGTTCTTGCTACGATACCATTATTATTACTAAAAGAAGTTAAAGAAGATTATGCAGGACACCAAGATGAAAAAGGTAAAACTAAAATTGATTGGAGAGTACTTTGTAATAAATATGCGCTATTATACTTAGTGTATAATGGATTAATAAGGTTTGGTGCATCATTAATAGTTCCTTATTTTACAATATTCTTAGGAACTTTAGGAATAGATAGAGCAACAGTATCATTCCTTATATCACTTCAAACAATAGCAATGGTTATATTTATGATGTTCTCACCATGGTTCTCTAAGAAATTTGGTAGAGTTGGTGCCATATCACTATTATCAGCAATTTCAGTTCCTTTCATGCTAATTATAGGAAATGGTGATAAATTTGGGGGAATGATGGTACTTGCAGTAGGGGCAGGATTATTCTTTAGGGCAGGATTTATGAATGCAGCAAATCCAATAGTTCAATCATTGCCAATGGAATTTGTTACTAAAGAATTAAGACCAGCTTATAGTTCAGTAATATTCGTATCACAAGCAATTGTAACAATATTAGCAGGTCTGTTTACAGCAGGATTCCTTTTCAACGAAAACTTCTTAGGTGATTCAGGATATAGAATAGCATATTATGTAACAGCAGTTATCTATTCAATAGCAATAGTAATATTACTTACACAATTTACTAAGAAATTTAATAGACCTCAAAGTGAAAATGAAGAAGAAGAAGTAGCTTCTTAGTCTTAATGAGAACAGCCATATTATGGCTGTTTTTTTATGTTATAAATAGGGAATTAACTTATTTATAAATATCAACTATAAGACCTGTTATTTCATCAACAGTACTTGCTACATCTAAATTTTCTTTCTGTTCATTTAATAAATCTTTTGTTAGTTCTTCTAATTTTTTATCTATTATATCAACTGTAATGAAATATTGAGTTTGCCAGAAACTTGTATCTTTTTTTACTGAATACATAAAAGCAAGCACTGATTCTAAATAGGCCTTAATCTCTCTCTTATAAGCTTTAACATCAGCATAATTTTTACTTGCTACTAATTTTGTTCCTTTGTTTTTTATATTTTTTAACATTTGTTTTAATTGTTCTTCAGATTTTTTTTGTTGAGCAAAGTTAAAGTTCTTAGAAAAGTCTAATTGCTTATTTATTTTAGAACCACTTCTTTGGATTTGTGGACTATTTCTTAATTTTGATATTTCCATATTAAACACCTCTTATAGATACTCTATATTTATTATCGTAATGTAGTATAATTTTATTAAGATATCTTCAAAAATAAATTATAAGTTCATATTATTATTATATAAAGAGAGGTAGTTATATGCAAAAGCTTCTAAAAATGTTTTTCACGTTTCTTAAAATAGGTAGTTTTACTTTTGGTGGAGGGTATGCAATGATTCCACTTATAGAAAAGGAAGTTGTTGAAGTAAATCAATGGTTATCTAAAGATGAGTTTCTTGAAATATTAGTTATAGCTCAAAGTTTCCCAGGGGCATTAGCAGTAAATTCATCTACATTTATTGGATATAAAATTGGAAAATTTCCAGGTGCCATTCTAGGGCTATTGGGAGTAACTCTACCATCCTTTGGTATAATACTTATTATAGCTATGTTTTTTTCAAGATTTAGAAACTTAGCTATTGTAGAAAGAATGTTTAGTGGAATAAATGCAGCAGTTCCATTGCTTGTCTTAGTAGCAGTAGTTAGTCTTAGTAAATCGGTAAAAAAATCTACTAATAATATAATTATTGTGATAGTTACTGTGTTACTTACTGCATTTTTAAATGTAAATCCTGTTATAATAATTATTTTAGCTGCTTTATATGGGATAATTTCCAATAGAAAGAAGGTGTCATAGAATATGGTACTTTTAAAACTTTATTTAGCTTTTTTAAAGGTTGGCACTTTTGGCTTTGGTGGAGGATATGCCATTTTATCCCTTATAGAAAATGAAGTGGTTAACAGTAATAAATGGATTAGTGCTACAGAATTTGTAGATATAATTGGTATATCTCAAATGACTCCAGGACCAGTTGCAATAAATTGTGCTACTTTTACTGGATATAAGGTAAGTGGAGTATTAGGAAGTATTGTGGCAACTCTTGGAGTTGTGACTACGTCGTTTATATTAGTTACGCTTGCATATTTCTTTTTTACAAAATTTAAGGAATCTACATTACTAAATTCAGCATTATCAGGAATGAAGCCAGCACTTATTGGTCTTATAATTGGTGTGTTTATATCTTTAAGTAAAACAGCATATGTAGATTTTAAAAGCTTAATAATAGGAGCAATAATAGGGGTTATGCTCTTTAAAACTAAAATACATCCTATATTAATAATAGTAATTTCAGCAGTTTTAGGAATTGTGTTTTATTAAAAATGAGCATCGTCTATGATTTAAAATTAATCATAAACGATGCATTTTTTATTTTAATAATATTTTAAATTCCTATATAAAACTATTATAGCTTGCATCTGATGGCATTCTTAAATCACCTCTAGGTGAAAGACTTATAGAACCTACTTTTGGACCATCAGGCATACAAGAGCGTTTAAATTGCTGAGTAAAAAATCTTTTAAGAAACATATCTCTCCATTTTAAAATTTCATCTTTAGTATATTCATCGCCAAAGGCATTTTCACTTAAAAATAGAAGTTTTTCAGGAGTAGCACCTTGCTTTATAAAGTGGAATAAGAAAAAGTCATGTAGTTCATAAGGGCCTACAATATCTTCAGTTTTTTGAGCTATTTTACCTTCTTTGTTTTTTGGCAGTAACTCAGGACTTACAGGAGTATCTAATATATCCATAAGAACTTCTGAAGCAGTACCATCTAATTCCTTTTCTGCAACGTATTCAACTAAATATCTCACCAATGTCTTAGGAATAGAACAGTTAACAGAATACATAGACATATGATCACCGTTATAAGTACACCAACCTAATGCAAGTTCTGATAAATCACCAGTTCCAATTAGAAGTCCTGCATTTTTGTTTGCAATATCCATTAATATTTGAGTTCTTTCTCTTGCTTGAACATTTTCATAAGTAACATCATGTATAGATGGATCATGACCGATGTCTTTAAAATGTTGTATACAAGCATCTACAATATTTATTTCTTTAAGCTCGGTACCTAGATTTTCACAAAGTTTTAATGCATTTATATAAGTTCTATCAGTTGTACCAAATCCTGGCATAGTAATTGTTTTTATGTTTTTTCTGTTTAATCCAAGCATATCAAAAGTTTTAACAACTACTAATAGTGCAAGAGTAGAGTCTAATCCACCAGAAATACCTATAACAGCATTTTTAAGTTTTGTGTGACAAAGACGTTTAGCTAATGCAGCTGTTTGAATGTTAAATATTTCTTTACATCTTGATTCTCGTTCAGATTCTGTTTTAGGTACAAAAGGAAGTTTATCTATAGTTCTATCAAAACTATTAATGGAAGTATTTTTTATATTTATGTCAATTATTTTTGGTGTGAAAGGACAGAAACACATACTATCTCTAAAACTTATATTTTTTAATCTCTCGTTGTTGAGTTTATCTAGATCAATTATTCCAGTTATTATCTCATTTTCTCTTTGAAATCTTTCATTTTCTGCAAGGGTACTACCATTTTCAGAAATTATTAAATGTCCACTAAATAATACATCAGTAGAAGATTCAAAGACACCAGATGATGAATATATATAACTACCAATGCATCTTGAACTTTGATTTTTAACCAGGTTCCTTCTAACCTCAGCTTTTCCAACTAATTCATTAGAAGATGATAAATTACAAATTATATTAGCACCACATAAACTTAGATAACTACTAGGTGGTATAGTTACCCATAAATCTTCACATACTTCAAAACCTATTTTGGCATTTTCAGCAGAAAATATAATATTTGTTCCAAATGGAATATCTTTTTGAAAGCTAAGGCTTACAGTTTCATCAATAATATTAAGTCCACTAGTAAACCAACGTTTTTCATAGAATTCAGAGTAGTTAGGTAAATGGATTTTAGGAATAATACCAATGACTTTTCCATCAAATATAACTACAGCACAATTAAATAAACAATTTTTATGTAAAATTGGTGCACCAACAGAGATAATTATATTTTTTTTCTTGGAATATTCGCATAGTTCAGATATGCCTTTTTCACTTTCAATTAATAATTTGTTTTGAAAAAATAAATCACCACAACTATATGATGTTATGCTTAGTTCAGGAAAAACTATTAAATTACAATCTTGTTTTAATCCATTTAAAATACATTTTTTAATTTCATTAACATTAAAGTTTACATCTGCCACATTTGTTATAGGACAAGCGGAAGCTACTTTAAAAAAATTCATAAATTCACTACCTTTCTTAAATAAATAAGTTAATAAATATATTGTTTAGTTCAAAGATTTTTTAATATATATTTATAGATTATAGTCAAAAAATTTTGTTTTTTATTATTATATAAAAGTTAAGTTTGATATAATTTTCTAATTTAATAAAAACTAATTAAAAAAATTATAGTTATGTAACCTTATATTTAAGTTTACTTATCAAATCTTTGCTATCAGTCAAGTATAGTTAGTTAAAAGTTAAGAATTAAGAGTTTAGGATGAAACTAAATAGTGAGTTTCATCCAATTACAAGCATTAAACCTTGAAATTAAGATATAAAATTGATTGAATCTATATTTAAATTGTACATCCATAATAAGAAGGATAGGCGTAACAAAACATATGCTCCATAAATCATTTTTTGAATTTTTGTTTGTTTTTTTCATTAAGTTTTCGTTTAGCAGTCTTCTTTTTCATTATAGAATATCCAAACTTGCCTAAGGGCTTAGTATTTAAAGCAAAATATTCACCATGACAATAACTAATTAAATTAGCTTTTTCAAAATGTATTTTACCATTATCGTCAATTAAATCCTCATTTACTTTAACATTTATAACTTCTAACAAAAATAAGTCATGAGTTCCAAGTGGTGTGATAGACTTTAATTTACATTCTAAAGCAACTGGAGATTCTTCTAAAGATGGAGTATTTATTTTAACAGCATCATTTAATTTAATTCCTAGATGTTTAATTTTATCAATTTTTTTACCACTAACCACTCCACAATAGTCTACCATTTTAACCATATCTTTAGTAGTAAGGTTAATTACACATTCTTTACTTTCTTTTATATAATCATAGCTTAATCTTTCTGGCCTAATTCCCATTGCTAAGATAGGTTCTTTTGTACACACAGTACTTATCCATCCAACAGTAAAGACATTTATCTTATCTTCTCTATTTTTAGATGTAACTAATACTACAGGTGTAGGATTAAGCATTACACTACCTTTAAAATTTACTTTGTTCATATTTTTCTCCTTTTGTACGGCATAATATTTATATTTATTTAATATTAAAATAATTTCTTTAGTTGTATTAACTAAGTTAGTTCATATGTATAATTGTCTATACATTAATAAAAAATAAAAATGTCTTTAGCATTATTAGTATGATATTAATCTTAAATTTTATTATTTTATAGTTAAATAAGTTTATATAAAATTATAACATAAATTTGAAAAATTCATGGCATTTATAGATTACTTTGATATAATTTATTTGTAGAATTAACATATTTAAAAAATTAAAGAGTAGGTGTTTAACATATGATAGGAAATAAAGTGAGAGATTTAGTATGTGTAGATATAGATAAAGAAAAAATAATGGTTATAGCTTGTGATAGTAGTGGAGGCATAGGGGATAAGGAACATGATGCACTAAAAGTAGAACCTTTTATAACGGGCAAGTATAGTGTAAGGGTAGGATTATTAGAAATTCTATGTAGTGGAGCAAAAGTAATAAGTATTGTAGATAATGTTTGTGCAGAGATGGAACCTACAGGTAGAGAAATTATAAAGGGTATAAAAAGTGAAATGAAGTTAGCTTCGATAGATGGCATACCATTAACGGGAAGTACAGAAGAAAATTTTAAGGTCACATCTACAGGAGTAGGAATTACTGTTATAGGAATTTGTGAAAATAAAAGTGCAAAAATTAACAATATAAGCGAAAAAGCAACGGTGTATGCCATAGGTAAACCTAAAGTTGGAAGTGAAATAAATTTTTATGGTGATGATGAAATATTTTCTTATGAAGATTTAAATAATCTTATAAATTTAGAGGAAGTTTTAGAAATAGTTCCAGTAGGTTCAAAAGGAATATTGTATGAAGCAAAAGAACTAGCAGTTAGCAATAAAAGAAAGTTTGAATTAAAGGATAATGTAGATTTAAATCTGAAAAAAACTTGTGGGCCAGCAACAGTAGCTATAGTTGCAATAAAAGAACATAAAACTGACGTGATAAAAAAATTAAAAAACGCAGTTGAAATAGGAAAAATTATTTAATTTCATTTATTTATATATAGTAAATATATTATAATGTATTCCAATATAAGGCTTAAGGAAAGTATTAAAAATAATTTTTTGAAAAATTTCATTATACCCCTCCTAAAGAAAATAAAACTAAATGGAATAAAAAGTTAAACACCTTTAACAAAATAGGTGTAAATATATAGTTTAAAATTGTCCATTATAATATAACATATGATACAAAGTTGAAAAAGTTACCAAATATATTTTTAAAATAAAAAAATAAATGCTAGGCTAAAGCCTAGCATTTATTTTCTTTTATGAGAAACTTCAATTCTTACTTTTCTAACATTATTTATTTTTTGACCTGAACTATTTTTTAAGATTACATCAACTAAGTTATTAGGAACATCTATAAAAGTAAACTTATCTAATATATCAATTCTTCCAAGTTCTTTAGATTTTACTCCAGCTGTATTATCTAAAAACTTAACTAAATCTATAGCAGAAACTTTATCAAGTCTACCTACAGATAAAAATAATCTAGCAGTATCTTTGTTGAAATCTCTGTTAAAATCTCTTCTATTTGAGTCTCTTCTATTTGAATCCCTGCTGAAAGATTCTTCACATTTAAGAGTGTCTTGAGTATACTCATAGTTTAACTCTTTATCAAATAATATTTTCATTAATGAAGCAGTAACATCTTCAGCTCCAAATTCATCTATTAAATCTTTAGAAGTTTGTATAAAACTTTCATAAGAATTCTCTTCTAAAGTAGCTTTAACAGATTCTAATATACTTTCTGATTTTGAAGCATATATATCATTTAAAGTTGGTAATTGTTTTTTCTCCATTTTACTCTTAGTTACATTTTCGATTTGTCTTATCATAGACATTTCTCTGCGACTTGCAAAGCTATAAGCCGTACCTTCTTTGTTAGCTCTACCAGTTCTTCCTATTCTATGAACATAAGATTCTGTATCTTGAGGTAAATCATAGTTTATAACATGAGTTATGTCTTCTACATCAATTCCACGTGCAGCAACATCAGTAGCTATTAAATAATTTAAATTACCAGTTTTGAATTTTTTTAAAGTATTTAATCTTTGAAGTTGTTTCATGTCACCATGCATACCTTCAACTATGTATCCTTTGCTTTGTAAAGCAGAAACTAATTCATCAACACCTCTTTTAGTCTTACAAAATAGTATAGCGCTTTTTGGTGCATCAACATCTAAAATTCTGCAAAGAGCTTCAAGTTTATCTTTTTGACCTACTTCAAAGTAAAATTGCTTTATTTTAGATACAGTTAGAGATTGTTTTGCAATAGCAATATGTTTAGCGTCAGATTTCATATAGTTTTTAGCTAAGCTTTTAATAGCTTTTGGCATTGTAGCTGAAAACAATAATGTTTGTCTTTCTTTCTTTAAATTGCTTATAATAAGCTCTATATCTTCTATAAATCCCATGTTTAGCATTTCGTCCGCTTCATCTAAAACTAGGAATTTAGCGTGGTCTAATTTAAGAGTCTTTCTGTTTATATGATAAAGAATTCTTCCAGGAGTTCCAACAACTATATCTACACCTTTTTTTAATGGTTTAAGTTGTTTATCAATTGATTGACCACCGAAAATTGGAAGTATTTTATATTGAGCATACTTATTTAGTTTGCTTAATTCTTCACTAACTTGTATTGCAAGTTCTCTTGTTGGGGCTAATATTATTGCTTGAACGTTTCCGTTAGAGGGTTCCATTAGACTAAGAAGTGGAGCACCAAATGCAACAGTTTTTCCAGTACCAGTTTGTGCTTGACCGATTAAGTCAAAACCTTCTAAGCTTACTGGTATGCTTTTAGCTTGAATATCAGACGGATATTCAAATTTTAAATCATTAATAGCCTCTAATACTGAAGGCTTAAGATTTAAATCTTCAAATTTAATTTTATTCATTAACATTCCTCTTTCTATTATGTTTTATATAAAAATTTAAATAACCTATAAACTTAATAATGTTATTCTATAATGTAGTTAGTCATATAAATCTATAAACTTATTAAATAATTCATATTTTAAGTTTTTCTAAAGTTGAAATACAACTTATAGTAACATAGTATTAACATAATATCAATGGAATATATTGAAAAAATCTATATTATAACATCAATCGTGAAAATAATATAGTAGGAAAATGTAAAAAAAATTATAAATTTATTGATAAAATTTTAAATTTGCTTTAGCAGGGGCAATATATTATAGTAATTTATAGGAATAAAAGAATTATTCTTGTTATGTGCAAATAAAATGATATAATAAAAATATTTAGTTTAAAATATTAGAAATAATAATTCAGTATTCTTTTATATTTTGAAATAAAATATTATTTGAATTTTGAATATTATTTTTAAAAATATATGTAAAGTGATTATGAAAATTTTGGGAGGAGGGTATTACTATTAAGAATATATTTGATACCTGTGATATTATTTTAGAAAATGGAATAAGGCTTATAACAATAAAAAAAGAAACTCAGTTAGCTTCTGTTCATGTTGGGTTTAATATAGGGGCATTATATGAGATGAATGATAAAAAAGGAATAGCCCACTTTGTTGAACACATGCTATTTAAAGGTACTAAAAACAGAGATAATGAGGTTTTAAATTACGAATTAGAATGTTTAGGGGGAGAGTATAATGCGTATACAGATTATAAGTGTACAGTATATAGTACTACAACTCTTAATGAGGAATTAAATAAATCTTTAGATTTATTAGCAGATTTAACAATTAACTCTATATTCCCTAGAAAACAGTTAGAAAAGGAAAGAGGAGTTATTATCTCTGAAGTTAAAAGTGGAAAAGATGATTTAGAAGAATTAAGCTTTAACAGAATAAATGATATGGCATTTTTAAAAAGCCCACTAAAGTGTGATGTAATAGGAAAAGAAAAACATATAAATGCTATGTCAAAGGAAGATTTAGTTGAGTTTTATAAAAAATATTATGTTCCGAATAATTGTTATATATCAATAGTTTCAAATTATGATCATGAATATATAAGGACTTTAATTGATAATTATTTCGGCAATTGGAAATCAAAGGAAGTAAAAAAACCTATTGTAGAATTTGAAAAAAATATATGTAAAAAAGAAGTAACTTATAAAAAGGAAATAGAACAAAGTACAGTATTATACTTGTATTCATTTAATAATCTTACAAAAGATGAAGAGTTAGCACTTAGGGTTTTAAATCATAAGTTTGGAGAAAGTTCTAACTCAATATTATTTAGAGAATTAAGAGAAGACAGGGGACTTGCTTATGATGTTTATACTACATTAGACTTAAGTGAAGGATTAAAAACATTATATATTTATACATCAATAGCAGAAGAAAATGTGGAAGAAACGTTAGAAACTATTGATAAATGTATAAAGGATATAACAGAAGAAAAAATAATATTTGATGATGAAACTATAGAGATTATGAAAAAAGTATTTAAAACTGCAGTAGCATCAACGTTGGAAGATGTTACGGATTTGGGGAATTATGTATTACATCAGGCTATGGAAGGCGAACATATATATGAATTCATAGAAGAAATGGAAAAATTAAGTGATGTAACTAAAAAAGATTTATATAAAGTGGCAAGAAAAGTTTTAAAAGATCCTACAATTCATATATTACTTAGAGATGAATAAAAGTAAAGCTTAAACTAATGAAATTTTTATTGGTTTAAGCTTTTTTAAACCAAAACTCTTGAATATTCATTTAAAACTGAAGTAAATCGTTGACTAGAAGTGAAATATTTTAAATAGAGGATTGTCTGCTTATAAATATTAAGGAGATATAGATATTAAAGAAAGGATACTAATAAAATCTATTATGAAATACATTATAAGTAAAATTCAAGTTCAAAAAAATAATAAAGATAGAGTAAATGTATATGTTAATGACGAATTTTTATTTGCTTGTAGCAATGAATTGGTTTATTATCATAATTTGAAAAAAGGTTTAGAATTAGACAAAAATAAGATTATAGAAGTTGTAGAGGAAGATAATTATATAAAGGCTAAAAATGCTGCATTAAAGATTTTAGAAAGATCTTATAAAACAGAAAAAGAGATGTATGATAAATTACTAAGTAAAGAATATGATGATAAAACTATACAAAGAGTGATAGAATTTTTAAAAGAATATTCATTTGTTGATGACGTAAGGTATGCAGAACTTTATATAAAAGATAAAATTAAGGTTCACGGGAAATCAAAAATAAAATTTTCATTAGTAAATAAAGGTATAAGTGAAGAGGTTATAGAAAGTAAATTAAATACGATTTCTAATGAACAAGAAGAGTTAACAGCGTTAAAATTAGGGGAAAAGAAATATAAAACTTTAATTAAAAGTGAAAAAAATTATTTAAAATTGAAAAAGAAATTAAGTGATTATCTTTTAAGAAATGGATATGATTTTAGTATAATAAATAAAGTTGTAAATAGTATTATAACTTGTGATGATTTTTCTGAAACTGTAGAACAAAAAGAAGTAAACTTTGAGGAACTGCATGATTTAGCATTGAAAAGATTAAATGTTTTAAAAAAATCAGAAGCTAATAAAGAAAAATTATACAAAAAATTATATGATTATTTATTAAGACGTGGATACAAATATGATGAAATAAAGACTATATTAAAAGAAATATTATAATGCATAGATTATAATAGATGGGGAAATAAGCAAAATTTAAATTACTCTTTAAATTTTTGTTATTAGCTAGAAAAAGATAAATATAACTATAATTAATTAATGGTTTAGGATGAAACTGAATTACTAGTTTATTTAAATTAGAGAATATAAACTTAAAACTATATAAATAAAAGGTGGTGTTACATTCTGAAAAGTAATGTGGTAAATATAATATTAATAGCAGTGTTAATATATCCTATTATCATAGGATTTCTTAAAAAAAATTCAACAGAAGCGTTAAAAGAGGTAATAAATTCTATCTTTACTAGTTTAGCATTGATATTTTCTATAATAATAGGTAGTAAAAATGTATGGATTATTTTTCAAATGCATAATGAAGGTAAGTTTAATAATATTTATGAATACTTACCAAACTGGATAATGAATTTATGTACTAAAAATATTTTTGTTACTAGAATTGCTGTTACAATATCTTTTATATTGATAATTCAAGTGATTATTGTATTTATTTTATGGGTTGTTAGTAATATAATATTAACTCCAATATTGGAGGCTATTGATAGTAGTTTAAAAAGAAAATCTAATTTATCCAGAAGGATATATGGTGCGCTATTTCAAAGTCCTAAGGCAATTTGCAACTTAGTTATATTATGTTTTTTATTGAGTTTTGGAGCTATGTTTAATAAAAATCCAAAGTATATGAATACATTAGAAGAATCACAAATATATACCTATGTATCAAAAAATGTGGTAAATCCAGTGATAAATTCAAATGTAGTTAAAAATTTGCCTCAAGTAGTAAATGAATCTTTTAAGATAATTGTTGAAGATACAGATATTAGTAAAAATGATAAAAGTGTTTTTAATGAATACTTAGATAGAAAAGCTGTAATTTATTACAATGGAATTACTTTGGATGAAGGAGTTAAATCTAGTGCTGCTATAAATAAAACAGCTTTATCCATTGTAAAAGAAAATGAAAGTACCTATGAAAAGGCAGAAGACATTTATAATTGGATAGGTAATAATATAAAATATGATGATGAAAAGGCAACAGAAGTTATATCAAATAATTTAAAAATAGTAAAATCAGGAGCTATAGAAGCTTTTAATACAGGAAAAGGTGTATGTTTTGACTATGCATGCTTATTTGTGGCGATGTGTAGGGCGAATGATATACAAGTTAGAATGGTTATAGGTGAAGGCTTTAACGGTGAGCAATGGGTAAATCATTCATGGAATGAGTTTTATGATCAATCAAGTGGTAGATGGATAAATGTAGATACAACATTTTATTCTGGTGGAAATTACTTTGATAATAATAATTTTAAAAATGACCATAGAAATTCTAAAGTTGTAGGAGAATGGTAAAAAAACTAGTCAATACTATTGATGTTTTATAGAAAAAGTTTAATGTAAAATTAACTTTGTATGGAATAATGAACTGCCTTATAATTTATATAAGAAAAGTTTTGCTTCAATATAGTTTCTATAAAAATTCAAATATCAATAGATTTTGACTAGTTATTTTATGTTTTTTATGAAGATGCTTTGTGAAGGTACGATTTTAGAATTAAATTAATAGCTTTTTCACACTCAGCATCTTTAGGATTTAATGACCATGCAATATTAAAATAATTTAGTGCCTTATTTTTTTCATTAATCATTGCATAACAATAGCCAAGATTAAAGAAATAGGAGCTTTCCTTTTTGAAATTTAATGCATTATGTAAATTTATAATAGCTTTATCAAATTCTTTTAATTTAATAAAACATACTGCTGTATTATAAAGGGAAGCAGCTTCATTTTCTTTAGTTTCAATAGATTTTTTATAAAAATTTATTGCGTGTTCATATTGTTTTTTATTATAAAGATCATTAGCTTTTTCAAAATATTTCATACGAGACCTCCCAAATAAAAATATAATTACATTTGTAATAATTGACAATAACACTTAATTTATACATACTTAAATATAATTAATAACAAATTTACAATTTAATTTAGTATTTTGGTAATACTATAAAATATAAACTCTAAATTTAAATAGTAAATATTGAAATCATTATTTGTAATGTTTTACTAAACTTGTATACATAACTATAGTGTAATTAGATTTACTCTGTTGACTTTTATAGCAAAACTAATATATAATTATTAAAAATAATATTTAAAATAAAAGCATTGAAAAAGAGGAGTAGGATTTGGAAGTATCAAAGAGAGGAAAACTCTAGGATGAAAGGTTTTCTATATGGAATAATCTGAAGGTAGCTTTGGAGCTTCTTTATTGAACTTTAGTAGATAGAGACGGTTGTCAAATCGTTAATTTATATGAGCCTGTTTTTGCAGGGAAAAAAGGTGGTACCACGAGTTTTTTCGTCCTTTTGGATGAAAGAGCTCTTTTTTTTGTTTTATAAATTATGAAATTTAAGTATATACATTGAAAATTTAGCTTTGTAAAAACAAAAACAGATTAAGAAGAGGAGGATTTATTATGGAAAATAATAAAGAATTAGCAAAAAATTATGATCCGAAAGAGTTTGAAGAAAGATTGTATAAATGGTGGGAAGAAAAGAAATTTTTCACACCTGAAGTTGATAAAAGTAAAAAACCATATACAATAATAATGCCACCACCAAATATAACTGGACAATTACATTTAGGTCATGCTCTTGATAATACACTTCAAGACATATTAATAAGAACTAAGAGAATGCAAGGATATAGTACTTTATGGCTTCCTGGACAAGATCATGCAAGTATAGCAACAGAAGTTAAAGTAGAAAATGCTTTACTTGAAAAAGGTTTAAAGAAAAAAGAAATGGGTAGAGAAGCATTTTTGGAAAAAGTTTGGGAGTGGTCAGAAGAATATAGAGAGAGAATAAGAACACAACTTAAAAAAATGGGTTGTTCTGCAGACTTTACTCGTGAAACGTTCACAATGGATGAAGGGGTTAGTAAGGCAGTTAGAGAAGTTTTCGTAAAACTTTATAATGAAGGACTTATGTACCAAGGGAATAGAATAACAAACTGGTGTCCTAAATGTATGACAGCACTTTCAGATGCTGAAATAGAATATGAAGAGCAAGGTGGACATTTCTGGCATATAAATTACCCAGTAGTAGGTAGTGATGAAAAAATAGAAATAGCAACTACAAGACCAGAAACTTTACTTGGAGATACAGCAGTAGCAGTTAATCCAAAAGATGAAAGATATGCTCACTTAGTAGGAAAAATGCTTAAGTTACCACTAGTAGATAGAGAAATTCCAATAGTGGCAGATGATTATGTTGACGTTGAATTTGGTACAGGTGCAGTTAAAATAACTCCAGCACATGATCCTAATGATTATCAAGTTGGTAAAAGGCATAAATTACCTGAGATAGTTGTTTTAGAGGAAAATGGTAAGATAAGTGAAGGTTATGGAAAATTTTCTGGTCTTGATAGATATGAAGCAAGAAAACTTATAGTAGAAGAATTAGAGAAAGAAGGATATCTTGTTAAGATTAAAGAGCATAGTCATAATGTAGGGATACATGATAGATGTAAAACAGTTGTAGAACCAATGTTATCAAAGCAATGGTACGTAAAAATGGATGTTTTAGCAGAGCCTGCAATAAAGGCTGTAAAAGAAAAAGAAACTAAGTTTATACCAGAAAGATTTGATAAAATATACTTTAACTGGATGGAAAACATTCAAGATTGGTGTGTTTCAAGACAATTATGGTGGGGTCATAGAATTCCTGTTTGGTATTGTAAAGACTGTGGAGCGTTAACAGTATCTGTAGACGATGTTACAGCTTGTTCAAAATGTAACTCTTCAAATGTAGAACAAGATAAGGATGTACTTGATACTTGGTTCAGTTCTGCATTATGGCCGTTTTCAACATTAGGTTGGCCAGAAAAATCAGAGGACTTAAGTTATTTCTATCCAACAAACACATTAGTAACTGGATATGACATAATATTCTTCTGGGTAGCTAGAATGATATTCTCAGGACTTTATAATATGGATCAAGTACCATTTGAAAATGTTCTTATGCATGGAATTGTTAGGGATGATCAAGGAATAAAAATGTCTAAGTCTTTAGGAAATGGAGTAGATCCATTAGAAGTAATAGAAAATTATGGTGCTGATGCATTAAGATTCTCATTAGTAACAGGAAATGCTCCTGGAAGTGATATAAGATTCTATGAGTCAAGAGTTGAAGCTGCAAGAAATTTTGCAAATAAAATATGGAACGCTTCAAGATTTGTTATGATGAACTTTGATGAAAATTTAATGGAAAAATACAAAGATTGTACTAATTACTCAATAGCAGATAAATGGATATTATCAAGAATGAACTCTATTATCAAAGAAGTTACTGATAATATAGAGAAATTTGAACTTGGAGTTGCACTTCAAAAAGTATATGACTTTATGTGGACAGAATTCTGTGATTGGTATATTGAACTTGTAAAACCTGTATTATATAGTGATGATGATGAAGCTAAAGGTGTTACATTAAATGTATTAAATGATGTATTAGTAGCTGGATTAAAATTACTTCATCCAGTAATGCCATTTATAACAGAAGAAATATATACTCACTTAAAAGAGGATTCAGAATCAATAACAATTTCTAATTGGCCAGAATTTGAAGAAGAATTAAAAGATGAAAAAGCAGAAGAATATATGAATTATATTATAGATGCTATTAAAAATACAAGGAATGCTAGAAGTGAAATGAATGTTCCACCTTCAAGAAAAGCAAAAACTTATATTTATGCAACAGAAGTATCAGAGCCTTTTAAAGAGGGAGTTCCATACTTTGAAAAGTTGGCTTCAGCAAGTGAAGTTATATTAATAAACTCTAAAGATGATGCACCAGAAAATGTTGTAACAGTAGTATCTAAAGGTGCTGAAATATATATGCCACTATTAGAACTTGTAGATTTAGAAAAAGAACTTGAAAGATTAAACAAAGAAAAAGTTAAGTTAAAATCAGAAATTGAAAGAGTAGAAAAAAAATTATCTAATGAGAGATTTGTATCAAAAGCACCAGCTGCTGTTGTAGAAGAAGAAAAGGCAAAAGGTGAAAAATACAAAGAAATGTATAATGCTGTACTTGAGAGTATAGAAAACTTAACTAAATAATATATAAAATAATTTGGAAATAGTCCTTATGATTAATTATAAGGGCTATTTCATTTTTTCTAAAATAAAATTCACATTAAATTTTGTTATCAGTTGAGAAAAATAACCACAATAACTGTTAACTATCCACTCTTAGCTCTTAACTAAAAATATATAATATTTTTAAAATGTACAGCCGTAACAATTATATAATTGACAATGTCGGATGAAACTGGATCACCAGTTTCTTTTGAATTGAATGGAGTAAAACTTGAGGTTGAAAGAAAAATTGAAGAAAGTTTAGCAGCTAAGTGTACCACTGTAACAAGAAGGACAGGTATACCAAAGTGAATTTTCCATAAGTTATTTTTACAGTGAAATCGAAAGATTATCAATAAAACCTAAAGCAATCAAAGCCGGTCCTAAAATAGCAGCTTTGCTGCGTAGTTGTTCGGGACCGACTTCGAGTACTATTGGAGAAAAACTAAAATCAACAAAAGCATCTAGCCCAAAGTATAGCAAAGTAGCCAATTACGCGTCTGTCCCTCTTGTGAAGGCGTAAAAATTTTGGATAATTGCTTATTCAGGTGTTCGGGACTGGCTTTGATTTATTAGTAGAAAAATATAAAACTAGAAGAGCATCAAGTGTTAGCGGAGAAAATAGACCTTATCGTGCCTGTCCCATTTGTTATGGAGCCAATGTTTAGAGGTATTGCTTGTTTAAATTTTTAGATAAGACCAAATTAAAAAGATACGTTGAGAATTACTAGGAACGAAGTGAGTAGTAATAACCACAACTGTTCACTATTCACTCTTAACTTTTGACTAAAATAATTTGTTAGTTATTGATAAAATATTAATTTGAGTTTTCTCATTTGATAAATGAATAACTTTAAAACTTAACTTGGAACCTTATATGAATACAGTTTTATAAATTAAGAAAATAAATTGGTGAAAAGTTCTTTTAAATAGGTTTTATATTGTTTCAGTTTAAGAATAAAAAGAGTTATACATACAAGGTTTTTTCTATATTAAATGTATTAAATATGATAAAATCATATATAGATAAATTAAGAATTTTACGTTACTTAAAGACGGGGGGCTTACAAATGAATTATGAAGAAGCTATTAGATATATAAAAGAAACAGCTAAATTTGGAAGTAAATATGGGCTTGAAAGAACAGAAAAATTATTAGAGTTTTTAGGGAATCCCCATAAAAAAATAAAAACAATTCATGTTGCAGGAACTAATGGTAAAGGGTCTACAACAGCAATGTTAACTTCAATTCTTATGGATAGTGGTTATGCTGTGGGAACGTATATATCGCCTTATATAGAAGAATTCGAAGAAAGAATACAAATAAATAGAAAAAATATAACTAAAGATGACTTGTGTTATATAGTTTCTAAGGTTAAAGAAGCAGTAGAAAAAGTTTGTGAATGTGGATATGGAAATCCAACAGAGTTTGAAATAATAACCTGCTGTGGATTTTTATATTTCTATAATAAAAATGTTGATTTTGTAGTAGTGGAAGTAGGTCTTGGAGGAAGATTAGATTCTACAAATGTTATAAATCCAATTTTAAGTATAATAGGTTCTATAAGTTATGACCATACACAGATATTAGGTGATACAATTGAAAAAATAGCCTATGAAAAGGCAGGTATAATAAAAGAGAATACACCGATTGTATTATTTCCACAAAAAAAAGAAGTAGAACTAGTTGTTGAAAGTGTTGCAAAAGATAAAAATGCTCCGCTTATAAAAGTACCAAATGATATTGCAGAATTTGATAAAGTAATTACTATAGATGAGGAAAAAAATTTAGCACAACATATATTAATTAAAGATGATATGTTGCAAGAGTACGATTTAGCATTATTAGGAACTCATCAGATATCTAATTCTACTGTAGCAATCTATGCAGCAAAAGAACTTATAAAATTAGGAGTTAATATATCTAAAAAAAATATAATAGAAGGATTAAAAAAAGTTAAATGGCCAGCAAGACTAGAAATTATGAATAGTAGTCCTATGGTAGTCATAGATGGTGCACATAACATAGATGGAATAAAAAAATTAGATGAAAGTATAAAAAAATATTTTCACTATAAAAAGATGGTATTAATATTGGGGATATTAGCAGATAAACAAGTTAAGGATATGGTAGATGTTATAGCACCTAATGCATATAAAGTAATTTGTGTTACCCCTAATAGTGAAAGGGCAGAATTAGCAACAGAATTAAAAAAAGAGATAGATAGGTTAGAAATTGATTGTGAAGCTATAAAAACTTATGAAGAGGCTTATAAAAAAGCTTTATCATACTGTGAAGATGAAGATTTATTATTAATAAGTGGATCTTTATATATGATTGGAGATATGAGAAAAATAATTAGAAATTTTAAGTAAGGCATAATCAAATAAATAATAGACTAATATGCTTCAAATCTTTGGTCTATTATTTATTTTCACATGCCTAATAAATCGAAAAATGACAAAAACTGTATCATAATAAATCACCTTAACATAAGATATATGTATAAAAGTAATAGACTTATATGTGTAAGTTTTAAAATATTTATGTCTTGTGAGGAGGTGATTTTTTGAGTTATCTTTATATTTGTAATTCTGCTAGCGATAGGATAGATAAAATAAATATTAATGATTTTACTTTAGAAAAACCTATAGAATTAAATTATCATGAAAAAATAAAACCGTTTAATATATGTATTGATAACAAAGCATTTATAATATCTAGTTTTGAAAACAATAAAATATATTTGTTTAAAAATGATGGAGGTATAGAAGAATTTTATATAGGATCAGGATGTAGTCATATGGGGTTAATAGGCGATAAGTTATATATAATTTGTGAAGAATCTAACACCATAGTATGTTTTGATATTTTATCTAAAGAACTAGTAGAAGTAATAAGCTGTGGTATATCACCTCATAGTTTAGACTTTTCACCAGAAAATAATAGTATTGTTGTAGCAAATACTTTAAGTAATGATATAAGCATAATAAATTTAAAAGAAAAAGAAAAAATAAAAAATATGAAGGTAGGTAATTATCCTGTAAAAGCTTTATGGTATGAAAATGGTGAAAAAATATTAGTATGTGAAAGTAATATGGGCGAGGAGACAAAGGGTGAATTAAAAGTTATATCGCTAAAAGATAATAAAATAGCTAGTATAACTATAGGTAATATACCTATAGATATGTGTTGTTATAATAATTATTGTTATATATCAAATTTTGGCGATGGAACAATAACAATTGTTGATATTACAAAATTAAAAAAAGTTGATGAAATAGAAATAGGAGGTATATTAAAAGATATTCTGGTGGATGAAAAAAATATATATGTTGAAGATATATATTATAATCAATTGATAAAAATAGATAAAATAAGTAAAAGTAAAAAAATCATTCCTTTAAATTTTGAGCCCAAAGGAATGATTAAAATTTAAGTTTAATCTTCGTCAATTAATGCATTAATAATTTTTGTATATAAATCTGAAGAATTAGATTTCCATCTATAACAAAGTTCTCTAGCTTGCTTATTAGAAGCCACACTAACTTTTAAATCTATAAGTGTTGTATCATTTTCAGAAGCAATTAAATTAACTAAATAACTATTTTTATTTTCTATAGTATAATCAGCAGTTACAGTAAGCTCTTTTTTTATACTAGAGATTTTATGTTCCATATATTCTTCAAGCTGAGAAAGTTTTTCTTTAGAGATTCTGTTTTCAAATAATGAAAGAACTTCTTTTCCGTTATCAGCAATAACTAGCCTATCTTTCCCGTGGTCAGTAATATGTTTTAAAAGATTTGCAGAGGTCAGTTCTACTATATATTGCTGTAGCGTGAAATAATTCATAAAGTTATTTTCTAAAATTATTTCTGTAATTTGCATATTGGAAATAGGAAGTTTGATTTTATTTAGAATATATAATAATAATAATTTATTCTCTGCTAAGTTCATAGAATCTTCAAACATTCAATTTCCTCCTTTGAATAAAAGTAAAGACTTATCAATAAAATATAAGTTTAATTATTTAATAGCTTATATTTATATTAATATTATAGTAAAATACTTACTCAATTAATTTATAAGTTATAAGAATGTTTTAAACATTTTCTTATACTTAAGTTAATTAAAAGTAGTATTTACCTTATGGGTATCCAAAATTCATACTTTGCAATTTTGGAGCCCTATATATTTATATTATATAAAGTAACCCAGTTAATTATTTTTATTTTAATAAAATAATTAAATTCACATTAAATTAAAATTATTTTATGAACATTAAAGGTTGATTTTAAATGTTTTCTCTATTAATAAAGTAATTTTGAGCATGTATTCATTTTAAAAGTGTTCTTAAATATATTTTAAAATGTAATGTGAAAATTAAGTTCATATTACATTATATCAATGATTAAAAATTATTTCATTATATTTATATTAAAAATTAAAATAGTTTTAGTAATATAGTGAATCAGATTTGAATAATATTTAATTGAACTAGGTAGTTAATTTTATGGAGGGGATAGAGATATTTAAGGGGGAAAAAAGATTCATAATTACTTTATCAATACTTATGATTATTGGACTTACTATTATAGGAATAAGTAGTACAAGCACTCTTCAGGTGGTTTCGCAAAGCAATAAAAAGTTGCCTATTTATTCAGTTGAAACAAAAGAGAAAAAGATAGCTATAACATTTGATACTACCTGGGGAGAAAACAATATAGATGAAATTTTAGATGTTCTAGATAAGTACAATGCTAAAGCTACATTTTATATGGTTGGCCTTTGGATAGATGATTTTCCAGAAGAAGTAAAAGAAATTGATAAAAGGGGGCATGAATTAGGAAATCATAGTAATAAACATCCAAATATGACTTCTATATCAAAAGAAAAAATAATAAAAGAACTGGATATAACTGACGCAAAATTATTAGATGTTACTAATAAAACCAGTAAAACTTTTAGATTTCCAGAAGGTGCATTTAATGATATGGCATTAGATATTGTAGAGAAAACAGGTAGAAAATGTA
Organism: Clostridium senegalense; assembly: GCF_018916625.1. Taxonomy (NCBI): domain Bacteria; kingdom Bacillati; phylum Bacillota; class Clostridia; order Eubacteriales; family Clostridiaceae; genus Clostridium; species Clostridium senegalense. The sequence continues at coordinate 784,082 of NZ_JAHLNC010000001.1, read as the reverse complement.
TACAATGGAATGTAGATAGTATAGATTGGAAAGGTGAAGGTGCAGAAATTGAAGCAGAAAGAGTTCTAAAAAAAGCTAAAGAAGGATCTATAGTACTATTTCATAATGCAAAATATACGCCACAATCCTTAGCAATGGTTTTAGAAAAATTATCAAAAGAAGGGTACGAATTTGTTACCATCACAGACTTAATCTATGATGATGGATACAAAATAGATGGTAATGGAAGGCAAATAAAAAACAAATAATACATTGCATAGAAATACTATTTGTATTATAATGGAAACAAATGATTAAAGGTATAAAATTAAGAATTATAAGAATTTTCATAAAATTGGTCATAGTTATCGGATAAGAAGAATATACTATGATATAAAACTAAACTGAACTAAGGGAAAGAGGGGTTACTATGGACAATACAATGTTGAATAACAAAATTTATTTAGAGGGTAAAATTATATCAGGATTAGAATTTAGTCATGAAATGTATGGAGAAGGGTTTTATAATTTTAGTTTAGAAGTTCCAAGATTAAGTGATACTACTGATATTTTAAATATAACAGTTTCAGAAAGACTTACAACTGGTATAGATATGAATTTAGGAACAGAATTAATAGTAGAAGGACAGTTAAGATCTTATAATAAATTTGTAGATGGATCTAATAGACTTATATTAACTGTTTTTGCTAGAGATATTAGAGAGTTAAAAGAAAAAAGTAAAAACCCAAATCAAATTTTCTTAGATGGATATATATGTAAAGAGCCTATATATAGGACAACTCCTTTTGGTAGAGAAATTGCAGATATGTTATTAGCAGTAAATAGATTATATAACAAGTCAGATTATATACCTACTATTGCATGGGGAAGAAATTCAAGGTTCTGTAGGAGTTTAGAAGTTGGCGATAACATAAGAATTTGGGGAAGAGTTCAAAGTAGAGAGTATCAAAAAAGAATATCTGATACTGAAGTAGTTAAAAAAATAGCATATGAAGTTTCTATATCAAAAATGGAAAGAGTTGAAGAAGACGAAAGTGATATAGCTATTTGTGATACAGAAAATAAGGAATTTGATATGGAAGATAATGAAAATAAAGATTGTAATGATAGTGAAAAAATTCAAGATGTAATATAGAAAATAAAAAAAGGTGCTGTGCACCTTTTTTATTTTCTAAGATCATCTAACAGTTCAGTTTTTCCTTTAGTTTTATTATCTACAGATTTAATAATTTTAGCAGGGCAACCTGCAACAACTACATTGTCAGGTACATCTTCAGTAACAACAGAACCTGCTGCTACAACAGAGTTTGCACCAATTTTTACACCTTCAAGTATAACGGCATTAGCACCAATTAGAGAATTATCTCCAATTTCACATGAAGATTTGCTAGGTGGTTCTAAAACCCCAGCAACTACAGCACCAGCTCCAAGATGAACTCTTTTACCTAGTTTTCCTCTAGCACCTATTACTGCATTCATATCAACCATGCTCTCTTCACCAATTTCAGCACCAATATTAATAACTGCACCCATCATTACAACCGCATTTTTACCAATACTAACTTTATCTCTAATTATAGCGCCTGGTTCTATTCTAGCATTTATATCTTTCATATCTAGCATAGGAATTGCAGAATTTCTTCTATCATTTTCTACTCTAAAATTATTGATTATACTATTATTTTTATCTAAGAAATCTTTAACCTCATCATAGTTTCCAAATAATATGTAAAAATTTCCATGGCCATAACATTCTATGTTATCAAATTTACAATTGCTTAAATCACCATTTACATATACTTTTACTGGAGTAGCTTTTTTTGATTCTTTTATAAATCTAGCTATCTCATATGGATCTGTTAAATTATAATTCATATATATAACTCCTTTCATTAGTTAATACTCACAACATAAATGATATAATAAAATAAAAATTATTTAAAGACATATATGTAATATTTATTTGTTTTTATAAAAAACTTTATACGTTAATATAAAACTATACAGTAACCATTATAAATTATCAACATAAATTCAATTTATATATTTATGAAATAAAATTTTTAAAAACTATAAAATTAAAGGTTTTTATAAAAAATGAATAGTATTTTACAATTAGATTTAAAATACATATATAATGAAGTAGGAGGAAATAATTTTGGGAAATTTAAAAGAAGGATATATTCAAATATATACAGGAAATGGAAAAGGTAAAACTACTGCAGCTATGGGTTTAGCAACTAGAGCAGCAGGGAATAAATACACTGTATATGTTGTTCAGTTTTTGAAAACAGGAAATACAGGTGAGCTTGAAAGTGCTAAAAAAATGGCTCCATATTTTAATATATTTAGGTTTGAAAAGACTAAAGGATTTTTCTGGACTTTAAATGAAGAAGAAAAACAACAATTAAAGCTAGAAATAAGAGAAGCATATAATTTTTGTTTAGATACTATAAAAAATAGAACATGTGATATTTTGATATTAGATGAAGTGATTGGTGCTGTAACAAATAAACTTTTAACAGAAGAACAGATAATATACATTATGGATAATAAGCCTAAAGATATGGAACTTATAATCACTGGAAGAGATCTTCCTGAAAAAATAGCAGAAAAGGCAAATCTTATAACGGAGATGAAAGAAGTTAAGCATTATTATAATGAAGGAGTTCCAGCTAGAAAAGGAATAGAATTTTAATATAGAATTGGGGTAATTAAAGATGGATAATATTTTTTGCAAAAATATAGAAAAAGTAGAGATATCAGGTATAAGAAAATTTTATAATAAGGTTTTAAAGGTTAATGATGCAATATCATTAACGCTAGGTCAACCAGATTTTCCAATGCCAGAATCAGTGAAAAATGGAGTTTTAAAAGCAGTTGAGGAAAATAAAACTACATATACACCAAATGCTGGGATATTAGAGCTTAGACAAGAAATAAGTGCATACTTAAAAAATAATAGTATAGAGTATGAAGAAGATGAAATATGCATTACAGTAGGTGGTAGTGAAGGTCTTATGAGCACTTTTATGGCACTTATAAATAGTGGAGATAAAGTATTAATACCTAATATAGCATATCCTGCATATGAAAGTATAACTAAAATCGTAGGTGGTGAAATAGTAAATTACAATTTGAATGAGGATTTTACTATAAATATTAGTCATTTGAAGGAAATGATTAATACTCACAAACCTAAGATATTAGTATTATCATGTCCAAGTAATCCTTGTGGAAGTATACTTACATTAGAGGAAAGGGAAAGCTTGCATAACATAATAAAGGAAAATGATATTATAGTTATAAGTGATGAAATTTATGCATCTCTTTGTTATGGTGACTATTATTCTATAAGTCAGTGTTATGATATAAGAGAAAAGATAATAATGGTTAGTGGTTTTTCTAAGATGTTTTCTATGACTGGTTTAAGAATAGGATATATATGTACTACAAAAGATATTATGAAAAATATACTAAAGGTACATCAATATAATGTATCTTGTGCTACATCTATAAGTCAGTATGGGGCTTTGTCAGGATTAAAATATGGTCTTAAAGATGTTGAAACTATGAAATTAGAATTTAAAAAGAGAAGAGATTATGTATATACGCGATTGAAAGATATGGGATTTAAGGTGTGCAGACCAGAAGGGGCTTTTTACATATTCCCATCAATAAGAAAATTTAATATGACTAGTGAAGAATTTTGTCATAGACTTTTAAATGAAGAAAAAGTAGCAATAGTTCCAGGAACTGCTTTTGGAGAAGGTGGCGAAGGATATATTAGAATATCTTATTGTTATAGCAATGAGGAATTAAAAGCTGCTTTAAAAAAATTAGAAAATTTCATAAAAAAAATATAGCTCTAGATTCTCTAGAGCTATATTTTTTATAAATTAGTATTTACGATATTATCCATAGAGTATAAACCTTTAGATTTATTAAACATAAATTCACAGGCTCTTAATGCACCTATTGCAAAAACTTCTCTAGAAATAGCAGAATGTTTTATTGAAATAACTTCACCGGCACCAGCAAATATAACTTCATGTTCTCCAACTATATTTCCACCACGAACTGTGTGTATACCTATCTCTTTATCATCTCTTTTGGAGATTCCTTCTCTTCCATATATGAAATTAGTATCTGAATCTATAGAATTTTTAATAGTGTTAGCAAGAAGTAATGCGGTACCACTAGGTGCATCTACTTTTTGATTATGATGTTTTTCTATTATTTCTATATCAAAATCTTTGAAAAGTAAATTACTTATATTTTTTAACACAGAATTGACTATATTTATACCAATAGACATATTTGCAGAATAGAAAATAGGAATAGTATTAGATAATTCTAGTATTTGTGATTTTTCTTCTTTAGAATATCCTGTAGTACAAAATATCACAGGTTTATTATTTTTAAGTGCAAAAGTTGAAATATCTTTTAAAGAATCTGGTCTAGAAAAATCTAAAATTACATCTATATCTATATTACAATCAGATATAGTATTAAATATTGGATAATTTAAAGTGTTATCATTAAATTTATCAATACCAGCTACTATTTCTAAATTTTTAAAGTTTTTAGATGTGGAAGAAATCATTTTTCCCATTTTTCCACTACATCCAACTAAAAGTACTTTTATCATAGTATCCTCCTAAATGATTTAAAGATTATATTCTATATGGTTTTAAATTATGGGCATATAGAATCTTTAAATTTTATAATAAGTTATGAGCAGATAAAGAAGATTTTAAAGCTTCCTTATTTTTATCTTCCATATCAACAAGTGGTAATCTTAAATCACCTACATTTTTGTTCATTAAATTAAGAGCTGTTTTAACAGGAATAGGATTAGTTTCTATAAATAAATTGTTAGATAAATCCAATGTATCTAATTGTAGCTGTAGAGCGTCATTAACATTACCCTCTTCAAATAATTTGCATATATTATGAACTTTATTAGGAATCACATTAGCAAGAACAGATATAACACCTATACCGCCCATAGCTAATATTGGAACTATTTGATCATCATTTCCAGAATAAATATCTAGTTTATCTTTACATAGAGCTTTTATTTTTATAATTTGGCTCATATCTCCACTAGCTTCTTTAACTGCAACTATATTTTTAAATTCACATATTTCTTTTAATACTTCAGGCGGTATATTCATGCCAGTTCTACCTGGTACATTATAAACTATTATTGGTGTATTTACATTATCGTTAACAGCTTTAAAATGTGCAACAAGACCTTTTTTGCTAGTTTTATTATAATATGGATTTATAACTAATAATCCATCTACTCCCACTGATTCAGCATATTTACTCATTTCTATAGCAGAAGCTGTATTGTTACTTCCAGTACCAGCAATTACAGGAATTCTTTTATTTATAGTATCAACAGTAAATTTTATTGTATCTTTTTTTTCTTTTTCAGTCATTGTAGAAGCTTCACCGGTAGTTCCACAAATAATAATTGCATCTGTATCATTAGAGATATGCCATTCCAATAATTCTTTTAATTTATTAAAGTCAACTCCTGTTTTAGTAAAAGGGGTAATTATAGCTACTCCAGAACCTTTAAAAATACTCATATTAACAATCCTTTCTAAAATAAATTTATATTTCTAAAATATATAATTAAATAAGATTTTTTTCAATAAATACTTCAGCAATTTGAATTGCATTTAGTGCGGCACCTTTTCTTATATTGTCAGCAACAACCCAAAGATTGATTCCATTGTCTGTGCTAAAATCTCGTCTAATTCTACCAACATAAACTTCATCTTTCCCAGCAACATCTATAGGCATAGGATAAATACAATTTTCAATATCATCTTTTAAAACTATACCTTTAGAAGAGGCATAAAGTTTAAATATATCTTCTATATTAAAAGAAGATTTTAGTTCAACATTAATACTTTCACTATGACCATGATATACAGGAACTCTAACAGTAGTTGCTGTTATTTTTAAAGAATCATCATGAAAGATTTTTCTTGTTTCATTTATCATTTTCATTTCTTCTTTAGTGTATCCATTCTCTAAGAACACGTCTATTTGTGGTATTAAATTAAAAGCTATAGGAGATGTAAATTTCTTAGGACTTTCTCCTTTTGAACCATTTTCAAGATCTTTAAATCCACCTAGACCAGCTCCAGAAACAGCTTGGTAAGTTGAATATATGATTCTATCTATTCCATATACATCATATAGTGGTTTTAAAGCTACCATTGCTTGTATTGTAGAACAATTAGGATTGGCAATTATACCTTTGTGATTTTTTATATCTTCCCAATTAACTTCTGGAACAACTAATGGAACGGCAGGGTCCATTCTAAAAGCACTACTATTATCTATAACTATAGCTCCATATTTTACGAAAGTTTTAGCAAATTTTAAACTAGTATCACCACCAGCTGAAAATAATGCAAAGGTAATTTTTTTATTTTTAATATTAGCTTCTGTTAATTCTTCTACAATTACTTTTTTATTTTTAAAAACTAAAGTACTACCTGCAGAACGTTTGGAAGAAAAGAAATAAATATTATCTATAGGAAAGTTTCTTTCTTCCAATATACTTATAAATTGTCTTCCTACCATACCAGTAGCACCTACAACAGCTACATTATAATTCAAAATAATCACTCCTCAAATATATATTATAATCCGTATTACATGAGAAAATATAATTGATATATTAGCTCCAAAATTAAGTTGTTAATATTAGAATTAAAATTTATTTCTCTATAATAGTATTATATATTTTTACATAATAAAGTTATATACCTTTGTAAAAATATGCATATTAAAATATATGAAACAATATAAAAAATATTAGCTTCTATATAGTATATTAAAATAATTATATAAAAAAAGATATATATATATGAATAAAAAATAAAAAAATAGGAATGAAAACAATTGCACTATGAAAAAAATGCAATTAATTTCAAATTCTATTGCAAAATAAAAAGAAAAAATTAAAATAAAACAAAAAAAGAATCATGTAATAAATTTACAGAATAATAAACAATGTATGAATTGTTAAAAGTTGCTTTAAAAAAAATTGCAATTTTTATGAAAAACAAATAAATTTTAAAAATAAAACAGAAAAATTTAAAATAAAGATATAAAACTTAACATAACAAACAAAATATACTAAGTGTAAGTTAGAAAAAATTATTTTAAAATAGTAAACGGTATACAAATAAAATACATTTTAAATCAGTCATTGTTAAAAAAAAATTAAAAAATAGTTTTAAATTTAAGCATAATAAATATAATTACTTACATAAATATATATATAAATAAAATATAATAAGTTAAAAAATAGAAAAAATATTAAAAAAATCAGGAGGATATTTATTATGACTTAAATTTAAATAACAAATAGTGAAAAATAAATAATTAGTAGTTAATTTTAACACAGCTTAAAAATAATAGTTTCAAAGATAAACTTTAAACTAATTATTTGTAAAACAATTAGAGTATATTAAAAAAATAAATGATTAATATTAAATTGTAAAAAGTATATTCTATATTGAATATAATAGTAGAAAAAAGAACAATGTTTACAAATTAGAAATAAATTTTTCCAAAATAGAGAAAATTAATGACTTTTAGCATTAGAAAAATAAAAAAAATTTGAAAAAATCATTAAAAGTAATAAAATTTCATAAACAAATGAAAACTAAATTGTTTGACAATTGAAAAGTGATGTGATAGTATTATAAAAAATAAAAATTTCCAAATAATTCTGTTTGGATTTTGGTAAAAAGTTAAGTATAAAAGTTAAGTGGCAGTGTTTAAAAATATATATAAAATATGAATATATTTAAAATTAAAATATTAATAAATTGAAAATTTAGATAAAAATAAAATTTTATGATTTAGGGCGTAAAATTAATTGGAATTATCTAAAAATTCAAAATATAATACGCAATTAAATTCATTGCCACAAAATAAGGGGGACTAATAATGAAAAGCAAAAGAATGTTAGCAACAATATTAGCAGTTTCTTTAACTGCATCTATAGCTCTTACTGGTTGTGGAAGTGGTGGAAGTGAAAGTGCTAATGGAGAAAATGTAGGAGAGGGAACAAAGGATGCAGAGCAATATTTAAATGTATTGACATTGGAACCAAAAACCTTAGATGTTTCTAAAAGTTCTGATACTTATTCTTCAGAGGTTTTAGTTCAATGTATGGATGCATTAACAAGAACAGAAACTAAAGATGGAAAGGAACAAGTTGCTGGAGGAGTAGCAGAAAGTTGGACAACTTCCGAGGATGGATTAAAGTGGACATTTAACTTAAGAGACTCTAATTGGAGTGATGGAAAACCTGTTACTGCTAAAGATTTTGAATACTCAATAAAAAGAACAATGAAACCAGAAACTGGTTCACCTTACGCATTCTTATTATATCCGATAAAAAATGCGGAACAAGTGAATTCAAGTAAGTTACCAATTGAAGAATTAGGAGTTAAAGCAGTTGACGATAAAACATTGGAAATTACACTAGAAAGTCCATGTGCTTACTTCTTGGGAATAACATCTTTTAAAGTAATGCAACCACAAAGACAAGATATTGTAGAGCAAAATGAAGAAAAATATGGCTCTGAAGCGAATACATTAATATTTAATGGACCATTTAAAATTACAGAGTGGACACATAATAACCAATTTGTATTAGAAAAAAATGATCAATATTGGGATAAAGATAAAGTAAGTTTAGATAAACTAACAATGAAAATAATAAAGGAAGTACCTTCAAGAATGAGTGAGCTTTTAAATGGGTCACTAGATACTTGTGGTGTATCTAAGCCAGAATGGATTAAAAAGTTTGATGAAACTGGAAACTTTAATGTTATAAATAACTATGATGGGGCTACAACATATACATTCTTTAATACTAAGGATAAATATATGTCAAATGCTAAGATAAGAAAGGCATTTATGATAGCTGCAGATAGAGAAGGCTCAGTTCAAACTTTATTTAAAGGTTTAGCAGAACCGGCATATGCTTGGTGCCCACCAGCAGTAAAAAGTGGTGAGGAAACATTTAGAAGTAAATCAGAAGATTTTGTTAAAAAGGTGAAGGATGAAAATTCAGATCCAAAGGCATTGTTAGTAGAGGGATTAAAAGAACTAGGTTTAGATACGGACCCATCTAAACATACATTTAAGTACTTACAGTCTGGCACTAATGCAGAGGCGAAAGAGTTTTCTGATTTTGCACAACAAAATTATAGTCAAGTATTAGGTGTAAATGTTCAAGTGGAACAGGTTGATTTTCCAATCTTCCAGAAAAGAACAAAAGAATTTGATTATCAAATGGCTGCAGCAGCATGGCAAGGTGATTACAATGATCCAATGACATTCTTTGATATGTTTATATCAGGAGCAGGGGTTGTGCCAACTGACTGGAAAAGTGAAGAATACGATGAATTGATTAAGAAAGCTCAAAACTCTACAGACCAAAATGAAAGAGCGGCACTATTTAAACAAGCAGAAGAACTATTAATATATAAAGAAGCAGTTATTTCACCAATGGTTTATAGAAAGAGAAACACTTACGTAGCTAAATATGTTCATGATGTAATGTATCCATTATTCGGAGTAAATGATTATAAATACGCTTATACTTCTGGAAGAAAGTAAGGGTGTTTTACAATAAAAGTGCAACGAACTTATAAAATAGTTCGTTGCAAGCACTTTATTTTAATGGAGGGATGATGTGATGTTAAAATTTACGTTAAAAAGACTGGGGTACATGTTTGTAACGCTATTTATAGCTATAACAATAACATTTATGTTAATACATGCTATACCAGGTGACCCACTGGCTTCTATGGCTAGAAATTTGCCACCGCAAATTAAGGCAAACTATTATCAAAAGTATGGTTTGAATGAGCCAGTAATAGTGCAATATCAAAAATTTATAACAAATGCACTACATGGAGATTTAGGAGAGTCTATAACTTATGCAGGAAGAAGTGTTACAGAATCTATTGCAAGTTATGCACCGATTTCAGCTAAAATAGGAATACAAGCTATAGCAATAGGATTTACTTTAGGAATTTTATTAGGTATTATAGCGGCGTTTAATAGGGGAAAATGGCCTGATTATGTAGTTATGTTTATAGCGATTTTAGGTATTTCTGTACCTAGTTTCGTAATAGGGTCATTATTACAATTCTTCTTCACAGTTAAATGGATGTTATTACCATCAACTGGTTGGGCTGGATTTGGAATAAGTGGACTTAAATACACAGTACTTCCAACTATAGCATTAAGTTTTGGATCTATAGCGACTTATGCAAGATATATGAGAGCAAATTGCCTTGATGTAATAGGACAAGATTATATATTAACTGCAAAATCTAAAGGTGTTTCAAAGGTAAGCTTAATATGGAAGCATGTTATAAGAAATGCGATACTTCCAGCTATAACATTATTAGGACCTCAAATTGCAAATATATTTACAGGATCATTTGTTATTGAAAGTATATTTGCTATACCTGGACTAGGACAATATTTCGTTTCATCAATAAACGATAGAGATTATCCAATGGTTATGGGACAAACAATATTCATTTCTTTTTTATTTATTTTCTCACTATTTGTAGTAGATATAGTATATGGATTAGTTGACCCAAGAATCAGAGTTTCAGGTGGAAAGAAATAGGGGGTGTGTATTATGGCAGAATTATCAAAAGAAAAATTTGAAATTATAGGTTGTAAAGAGTTAGATTCAGATTTAATTTTAAGACCTAGTATGACTTATTGGCAAGACGCTTGGAGAAGATTAAAACAAAACAAAGTTGCAATAGTATCGCTTTGTATATTAATAGCTTTAACTATAATGGTTATTATAGGTCCTATGATAGCAAGAGCTATATCTGGCGTAAGTTTTGAAGTTACAAACAATGATTTAGTAAATCAACCACCAAATTCACAGTATTGGTTTGGTACAGATCAATTAGGAAGAGATACTTTTGGAAGAGTGTGGCAAGGTGGTAGGGTATCTATATTTATAGGTCTTGTTGGAGCTATTATAGATACAGTTCTTGGTGCTATATATGGTGGCGTTGCAGGATTCTTTGGCGGAATAGTTGATGATATAATGATGAGAATATTAGAAATATTAGTAAGTATACCTTATTTAATAATAGTAATATTATTTTCTTTGATATTTGGCAAGGGAATTGGAGCGTTGATTTTAGCCATGACCGTTACAGGATGGTGTTATATGGCTAGACTTGTTAGAGGACAATTACTACAAATAAAAGAGCAAGAATATGTTCTTGCAGCAAAGGCACTAGGTGCAAGTTCATCAAGAATAATAGCAAGACACTTAATACCAAACACACTAGGTGTTATGATTGTTGCCATAACATTTGATATACCTGGATTTATATTTGGTGAAGCATTTTTAAGTTATATTGGACTTGGCGTACAATCACCAGACACAAGCTGGGGTGCATTGGCATCAGCTGCTCAACAGAACTTAATATTCTATCCAGAGCAATTGTTCTTCCCAGCATTAGCGATTTCTTTAACGATGCTATCATTCCAATTACTTGGAGATGGTCTGAGAGACGCATTAGATCCAAAATTACGTCAGTAGTAGGAGGGAATAGCTATGGAAAAAATATTAGATATAAAAGATTTGAGAGTTTCGTTTCATACTTATGCTGGTGAAGTTCAATCAGTAAGAGGTATAAGCTTTCATTTAAATAAAGGTGAAACATTGGCAGTAGTTGGAGAATCTGGTTGTGGTAAAACTGTTACAGCGAAAGCTATAATGAGATTGCTTCCAGAACCGATGCCAGCAGAGATTAAAGAAGGAAGTAAAATTGAATTTGATGGGAATAGTGTTTTAGATATGGATGAAAAAGAATTAAGAGAGCTTAGAGGTGCGGATATATCTATGATATTCCAAGATCCTATGACTTCTTTGAATCCAACTATGACAATTGGAAAACAAATATCAGAAAGTTTAATTATTCATAGAGGAATGAGTAAAGATGAGGCTATGAAAGAAGCTATAAAAATGCTTGATCTTGTTAATATTCCTAATGCAGATAAAAGAGCTTATCAATATCCACATGAATTTTCAGGTGGTATGAGACAAAGGGCTATGATAGCTATAGCGCTTGCATGTAACCCTAAGATTCTTATAGCAGATGAGCCAACTACTGCTCTTGATGTTACTATTCAAGCGCAGATTATGGATCTTATAGGAGATTTACAAGAAAAGCTTGGAACAGCTGTTATTTTGGTAACTCATGATTTAGGTGTTGTTGCAGACGTTGCTGATAGAATTCAAGTTATGTATGCAGGACAAATAATAGAAAGAGGAAATTTAGATGAAATATTCTATGATCCACAGCATCCATATACTTGGGCGCTATTGCAATCAGTTCCTAGATTAGATACTAAGAATAAAGATGTATTATATGCATTAAATGGAACACCTCCAGATTTGATAAAGCCACCTGTTGGATGTCCTTTTGCAGCTAGATGTGAATATTGTATGGGAATTTGCAGAGAAGCAATGCCAGAGGTTACAGTTATTAGTGATACTCATGAAGTAGCTTGTTGGTTAAAACATTCAATGGCACCTAAGGTTGAAGTTCCTGAAGTTCTGAAAAGAGGTGAAGAGTAATGGCTGGTGATAGAAGAAAAAAAGATAATAATGAAATTTTAATAAATGTTAAAAATTTAAAAAAATATTTTAATGTAGGAAAAAATGCTACACTAAAAGCTGTTGATGATGTTAGTTTTCATATCTATAAAGGTGAAACTTTAGGACTTGTTGGTGAGTCAGGTTGTGGTAAAACAACTTGTGGTAGAACAGTTATGGGACTTTATGAAGCTACAGATGGAGAAATATTGTTTGATGGTCATGATATAAGTAAGCTAAATAAAAAAGAAAAAAAGCAATTTGCAAGAAGAGCTCAAGTAATATTCCAAGACCCATATGCATCATTAAATCCTAGAATGACTGTTGGTGATATAATTGGTGAAGGTATAGATATACATGGATTATATAGTGGTCAAGAGAGAACTGATAAAATATATCACCTTTTGCAATTGGTTGGATTAAATAAGGAGCACGCGTCAAGATTTCCACATGAGTTTTCAGGTGGACAAAGACAAAGAATAGGTATAGCCAGAGCTCTTGCTATAGAACCAGATTTTATAGTTTGTGATGAGCCTATATCTGCACTAGATGTGTCAATACAGGCTCAGGTAGTAAATCTGCTTATAAAATTACAAAAGGAACTGGGATTAACTTATCTATTTATTGCCCATGATTTATCTATGGTTAAGCATATATCAGATAGAGTTGGTGTTATGTATCTTGGTACTATGGTTGAACTTGCATCAAGTCATGATTTATACGAAAAGCCATTGCATCCATATACTCAAGCGCTACTTTCAGCAATTCCTATACCAGACCCGGAAATTGGAAGGAATAAGAATAGAATAGCTCTTGAGGGAGAAGTTCCAAGTCCTATAAATCCAAAACCAGGATGTAGATTTGCAGCTAGATGTAGATATGCTAAACCTATTTGTAGTGAAAAAAATCCAGAATTCAAAGAAGTTGAACCAAACCACTTTGTAGCATGTCATTTATTATAAAATATGATATGAAGTTTTTATAAAAAAGAATGGTTTTAAATGAATTTATTCATTTGAAGCCATTCTTCTTTTAATGTAGTAAAAGCTTAAAAGGAAGATATTTTATTGCAATAAAGTTGCTAGAATTATACATATGTTTAAAATTGTATATAAATATTCATATTTGCATACAAAAGTTTAAAAATGTTATATTTTCTTATAAGAAAATATTAAAATATTTTCTTTTTTAAATAAATAATAAAGATTGTTAACTAAAATAAGATGCAATAAAGTAAAAAAAAGATGTCAAAAAATAAAGAAAAGAGGTATAAAAACCTTTTCAACAGTATAAATAGCTTTGATATATTCAGAAATATGAATTTATATTATTAAATTATTTCAAAGTTCATAAAAAAGTAACTTGATTTGAGTAGAGCTTTAATATACGCTATAGGTATAATTAAAAATTACAATTAAGTAAAAAAAAGTAATTTTTTAAGTTCTTTTCAAATATATATAAGTATATAATATTGCCAAGTGAATTATTCATTTGCTTAGGTTGATAAAAGGGAGGCTATTTTTATGAAAGGTAAAAGATTATTAGCAGCTTTATTAACACTTTCCTTAACTGCATCTTTAGCTTTAACTGGTTGTGGGGAAAGTAAAAAAAATGATAACAATGCAGCAGGTGGGGATAATAAAGAAGAATCAAAAATGGATGATGAGCAGTATATAAATACGTGGTTAACTCAAGAACCTAAAACACTAGATCAATCAAAATCAAGTGACTTATATTCATCTATTGTTTTAACAAATATAAATGAAGCGCTAACAAGAGTAGAAACTGATGAAAATGGCAAGGAAGTAATTAAAGAAGCTGGAGCAGAAAGTTGGGAAAAGTCAGAAGATGGACTAAAATGGACATTTAAATTAAGGGATATGAAGTGGTCTGATGGACAGCCAGTAACAGCTGAACAATATGTTTATGGTATAACTAGAACGTTAAACCCAGATGTTGGTTCACCATATGGATTCTTATTGTTCCCAATTAAAAATGCACAAGCATATAATGGTGGAAAAGGTAAATTAGAAGATGTAGGGGTAAAGGCTATAGATGATAAAACTATAGAATTTACTTTAGAAAATCCATGCTCTTACTTTTTAAATTTAACATATTTTAAAGTAATGCAACCACAAAGAGAAGATGTAATAGAAAAGTATGGAGATAAATATGGAACAGAAGCAGAGACTATGATGTCATGTGGACCTTTTAAAATGAAAGAGTGGGTACACAATAATAAGATTGAATTAGAAAAAAATCCTGAATACTGGGATGCAGAAAATGTTAAATTAGAAAAAGCTACAATGAAGATTATAAAGGAAACAAGTTCTGCTATGAATGAGCTTTACAATGGTTCTTTAGATATGGCTGGAGTTAGTAAACCAGAATGGATAAAGAAATTTGATGATAGTGGCAACTTCGAAGTCTTAAAAAGTTATGATGGTTCATCAGCATATATGTTCTTTAATCACAAGGATAAATATTTCCAAAATGCAAAAATAAGAAAGGCATTTATGCTAGCAACAGATAGAGAAGGTATGTGTGAAACTTTATATAAAGGGTTAGCAGAACCGGCATTAGCTTGGTGTCCTCCAGCAGTTTCGATTGGTGATGAA
The DNA here is from genome assembly GCF_018916625.1 of Clostridium senegalense. NCBI lineage: Bacteria > Bacillati > Bacillota > Clostridia > Eubacteriales > Clostridiaceae > Clostridium > Clostridium senegalense. The sequence goes on along the minus strand of NZ_JAHLNC010000001.1, from coordinate 768,764 downwards.
GAGTATAGAAAGAAAATTGAGTTCAATCCTGTTGAGGAACTTAAAAAGGAAAACCCAGATGCAAAAGCTTTATTTATAGAAGGATTAAAAGAATTAGGGTTAGATCCAGATCCATCTAAGCATACAATAACCTTTTTACAAGCAGGAACAGATGCAACCTCTAAAGAATTTGCTGATTTTGAACAACAAAATTTCCAAAGTGTATTAGGCGTAAATTTAAAATCAGAATTTTGTGAATGGGCTGTTTTCCAAAGTAGAGAAGAACAACTAGATTATCAAATAGCTTCAATGGGATGGACAGGAGATTATAATGATCCTATGACATTCTTTGATATGTGGATGTCTACAGCTGGCGTTGTGCACAGTGGATGGAAAAATGAAAAATATGATGAATTAATACAAAAAACAACTAAAACTATAGATCCAGAAGAAAGAGCTAAGTTATTTGCAGAGGCAGAAAAAATGTTAGTTTATGATGAAGCAGTGTTTAGTCCAACAGTTTATAGATTTAAGAATTCATATGTTCGTAAGTATGTAAAAAATGCAACAACAAAAACATTTGGCGTTGGAATTATGGATCTTAAATATCTATATACTTCAGGTCGTTAATAAAAAGATAAGGGCTATTCCAGTTATGGAATGGCCCTTTAAAAAACATTTTAAAATACAAATTTTTAATAATACATAATGGTGAAACTTTCATTAGGCTATGAAGAAAATGGTTTAACTATTAATATATGGTTTAAACTGTATTAATAAAACTTAAAAATAGAATTACTTAAGCTGTTTAAGAATATATATTAAGAGAGAAATAAAAAAATTAAGGGGGTAGGGAATATGAAAGGGAAAAGGTTGTTGGCAGCTTTATTAACAATTTCTTTAGGAATGTCTGTTTTTTTGGCAGGTTGCGGAAATGTAAAAAAAGGTGAGAATAGTAAAAATGACAATAAAGAAGAAGCAAAAATGGATAAAGATCAATATTTAAATATGATTTTAGGTGCAGAACCTAAAACATTAGATCCATCTAAAGCAACAGACACAGTGTCGTCTCAAGTTTTAGGAAATGCAATGGAAGCTATAACTCGTTTAGAAGTAGATAAGGATGGAAAAGATACAATTGTACCAGCTGGTGCAGAATCTTGGGAAATGTCTAAAGATGGAACAAAATGGACTTTTAAAATGAGAGATATGAATTGGAGCGATGGACAAAAGGTTACTGTAGATGATTATATATATGGTATAACTAGAACTTTAAATAAAGAGACTGGTTCTCCATATGCGTATTTGTTGTATCCTATAAAAAATGCACAGGCATTTAATACAGGAAAAGCTAAAGCAGAAGACTTAGGACTTAAAAAAGTTGATGAATCTACCTTAGAGTTCACGCTAGAAGCACCATGTACCTATTTCTTAGAACTTACGTATTTTAAAGTTATGGAACCACAAAGAAAAGATTTAATAGAAAAACATGGAGATAAATATGGAACAGAGGCAAATACGTTCTTGTTTACAGGTCCTTATATGATAACTGATTGGGTTCATCAAAGCAAAGTTGAATTAGTTAAAAATCCTAACTATTGGGATAAAGATGCGGTGAAGTTAGAAAAAGTTACTATGAAGATTATAAAAGAAGAAAGTTCAAGAATGAATGAATTATATAATGGATCTATAGATTTAGCTGGTGTTTCTAAGCCGGAATGGATAGAAAAATTGGATAAAACTAATAATTTTGAAGTTAAAAAAGGTTACGATGGTACTGCGTGGTATATAGCATATAATTTTACAGATCCATATTTTAAAAATGCAAAGATAAGAAAGGCATTTACTTATGCTATGGATAGAGAAGGAATGAGTAAAACTTTATTTAGAAATTTAGCAGAACCGGCAACGGCTTGGTGTCCTCCAGGAATACAAATTGGTGGAGAAGAGTATAGAAAGAAAGTTGATTTTAATTTCTTAGATGAATTAAAGAAAGAAGGCACTACAGATCCAAAGGCATTATTAATAGAAGGTCTTAAAGAAGAAAATATGGATCCAGATCCAACAAAGCATACATTTAAATACTTAGAATCTGGAACTGATGCTAGATCCAAAGAATTTGGTGATTTTATGCAACAAAATTTCAAAAGTGTTTTAGGTGTAAATGTAGATATAGATTATGTTGAATGGCCAATATTCCAAGAAAGAACTAATAAATTAGATTACCAAATGGCTCATAAAGGTTGGCTTGGTGATTATAATGATCCAAATACATTCTTTGATATGTGGATATCAACTGCTAAAATGGCTCCTAATGGATGGGAAAGTGAAAAATATGATGAGTTAATAAAGAAAGCAGGTCAAACTACAGATCAGAATGAAAGAGTTAAAATATTTGAAGAAGCAGAAAGGTTGTTACTAGTAGATGAGGCTGTTATAGGACCAACGGTGTTTAGATTTAAAAATACCTATGTTCGAAATTATATTAAAAACTATATGTCTCCAATGTGGGGTGAAGTAGAATTAAAACACACCTATATATCAGGTAGAGAATAGATAAATAAAACATGCGATTTCAAAATAAAAGATTATTTTGAAATCGCTTTTAAATTTAAAAATCAAAAATTAAAAAAGATAAAAAACATCAACTTTATATGTAAAAAAATAATATTAAAGCAAGAAGCATGTAGAAATATTTTAAAAAAATTAACAAAGTTATTAAAAAGTTAATAAATTAGTTTAAAAATGAACTTCTCTTATTAAATGTTATGCAAATGTATATATTTTTAAAATATTGTAAAAAATGTGACAATGTTATTGATTTATTTAAATGTATATATATAATCATAAGTATAAGGTAATTTTAAATTAAAAAAATAAACTTTACAATATACGCTAGTTAGCAATAAGTAAATTATTGATTTACTTTTACCTGTAATGGTGCGTAATGGTAATAAAAGGGGGAAATCTTATGAAGAGCAAGAAAATATTAGCAGCTTTACTTACACTTTCATTGACTACGTCAATGGTATTTACTGGATGTGGAAGTGCTGGAAAAGGTACTGGGGATGCTGCAGAAGAAGGTAAAGAAAAAATAGATAAGGAGCAATATGTTAATGTAATATTACAGGACGAGCCTAAAACAATTGACCAATCTAAGTCAACAGATAAATATTCATCTGAAGTTTTAACAAATGTAAATGAAGCATTAACAAGACTAACTGTAGATGAAAATGGACAAGAAAAAGTAATTGAAGCTGGAGCAGAATCATGGGAAAAATCAGATGATGGATTAAAGTGGACTTTTAAATTAAGAGATAATATGAAGTGGAATGATGGACAGCCTGTAACAGCAGACCAGTATGTTTATGGTATTACAAGAACTTTAAATCCAGAAGTAGCTTCACCATATGCATTCTTATTATATCCAATTAAAAATGCACAAGCTTATAATGGTGGAAAAGCAAAAGTGGAAGATGTTGGAATAAAAAAAATAGATGATAAAACCCTAGAATTTACCCTTGAAAATCCATGTTCATATTTTTTAGAGTTAACATACTTTAAAGTAATGCAACCTCAAAGACAAGATATAGTTGAAAAATTTGGGGACAAATATGGTACGGATGCAAATACAATGGTATTTTGTGGACCATTTGTTATAAAAGAGTGGGTTCATAACAATAAAGTAGAATTAGAAAAAAATCCAGAGTATTGGGATGCAGAAAATGTTAAGCTAGAAAAGGCTACAATGAAGATTATAAAAGATGAAAATGCAAGGATGAATGAAGTATATAATGGGTCTTTAGATATAGCTGGTGTTTCTAAACCGGAGTGGATAGAAAAACTTGATAAAATGGATGCCTTTGAAATTAAGAAAAGCTATGACGGTTCAACAACTTACACAATGTTTAATATAAATGACAAGTATTTCAAAAATAAAAAAATAAGAAAGGCATATGCTATTGCTAAAGATAGAGAAGGTGCATGTTCTACTTTATATAGAAATTTAGCAGAGCCAGCGACAGCTTGGTGTCCTCCGGCTGTTAAAATTGGCGATGTTGAATTTAGAGAAAAGATTAAATTTAATGCTTTAGATGAAATTAAAAAAGAAAATTCTGATCCAAAAGCGTTATTAATAGAAGGATTAAAAGAAGAAGGTCTTGATCCAGATCCATCAAAACACACATTTAAATATTTAGAATCTGGAACAAGTGCTACAAATAAACAATTTGCTGAATTTGAACAACAAAATGTTAAACAAGCTTTAGGTGTAGATGTACAAGTTGAGTATGTTGATTGGCCTATATTCCAAGATAGAACTAAACAATTAGATTTCCAAATAGCTTCTCAAGCTTGGGGTGGAGATTATAATGATCCTATGACATTCTTTGATATGTGGATGTCTACTGCTGGAATAGTTCCAACAGGTTGGACAAGTGAAAAATATGATGAGTTAATAAATAAAACGACTAAAACAATGGATACTGAAGAAAGAGCTAAACTTTTTGCAGAAGCAGAAAAATTATTATTAGTTGATGATGCAGTTATAACTCAAGGTGTGTGGAGATTTAAAAACACATATGTTCGTAAATTTGTTAAAGGATATATATCTCCTACATTTGGAACTGCTGATTTAAAAAATGTATACACTTCAGGAAGAGAATAACATAAATATAAAAATAAGAAAAGTGGCGTTGTGTGCGTCACTTTTTCTTATTTTAAATTGTAAATGATCACCTACTAAATTGTTTTATTTAAACTAAAAATCTTCACTTGATAAAAGTATAAGTTGAAATTTGAAACTATATATAATTTTAAAATGATGTGTTAAAAAATTAAGATTATTTCCCTTATAAGATTTATATGATAATATATTAATATAATTGAATATTTACATATAATTAATATATAATTAATATATAGATATTTTTATGAAGTGATGAATTAAGGAAAATTTGAAAAGATATCACATTAATTATGAGAAAATTATCTATTTTGCTAAAAGTGTAAAAAGATTTAACAGAGTCTTAATATAAGTTAAGGAGTAGTAGAGATGAAGTTTAAAAATATATTTAAAATATCTATTGCAGTTATTCTTTGTATGATTGCTTTAGTAGGATGTAATAAAGGAAAAGAAAATAAGGATAAAATAGTAGAAAAGGATAAAAATCATCTCCAAGTGCTTTTAGATTCCGATCCTAAAACTTTAGATCAATCAAAAACAGTAGATACTTATTCATCTCAAGTTTTAACTAATGTTATGGAAGGGCTTACTAGAATAGAAGTTGATGAAAATGGTGAAGATATTATAAAACCGGCAGGAGCTGAAAAATGGTCTGTATCTGATGATGGGTTAGTTTGGACTTTTAAGTTAAGAGATATGAAGTGGAGTGATGGTCAGCCTGTAAAGGTAGAGGATTATATATATGGGATAACACGAACACTATCTCCAAAAGTTAACTCTCCATATGCATTTCTATTATATCCAATAAAAAATGCAGAAGATTTTAATTTAGGACAAGTTCCTGAAAGAGAATTAGGAGTAAAGAAAATAGATGAATCTACATTGCAAATAACTTTAGAAGTACCAACGGCATATTTTTTAAACTTAACTTATTTTAAAGTTATGGAACCTCAAAGACAGGACATAGTAGAAAAATATGGGGAACTATATGGATCAGGTTCACAATATATGGTTTACACAGGACCTTTTATTATATCTCGTTGGACTCACGATGATGAGATTCAACTTGTGAAAAATAAAAAATATTGGGATGAAAAATCCGTTAAATTAGAAAAAATTACAATGAAAGTTGTGCAGGATGAAGAAAGAAAAATGAATGAACTTTTAAACGGAGATTTAGACATAGCAAATGTTTATGATAAAATAACTATTGAAAAGTTAAATGATAGTAACAGTTTCAATATAAAAAAAGGTTATGATGGTTCAGTAAATTATACTATATTTAATCAACAGGATGAATATTTTAAAAATAATAAAATAAGAAAAGCGTTTATAATTGCAGCAGCAAGAGAAGAAGCCTGTGAAGATGATTTTAGAAATTTAGCAGAACCAGCATTAGGTTGGTGTCCGCCAGGTGTTCAATTGGGGAGCGAAGAATATAGAACGAATGTGAATTATTTCCCAGTGAATAACTTGAAAAAAGAATATGATAATCCTAAACAATTGCTAATAGAAGGACTTAAGGAGCTTGGTTTAGATCCAGATCCTAAAAATCATACATTTAAATATTTACAATCAGAAATAAATGAGAAATCTAAATATTATAGTGAGTTAGAAAAGAGTATTTTTGAAAAAAAATTAGGTGTAAATATAGATATAGAATATGTTGGTTGGGTTGAGTTTCAACAGAAAACTAGGGCTATGGATTATCAAATGGCAGCTCAAAGTTGGATTGGTGATTATAATGATCCAAGCACGTTTTTTGATATATGGTCATCTACAGCTGGGATAATACAAACAGGTTGGTCTAATGAAAAGTATGATAGATTAATAAGAGAAGCTTCTAGAACTAATAATCAAAAGAGTAGAATGGAATTATTTAATGAGGCGGAAAAAATATTGGTAGAAGAAGATAGTGTTATTAGTCCATGCTTATGGAAGATAAGGAATATATATGTTAGAAAAGAAATTAAAAACTTTACTAGACCTATGTGGGGAACTATAGATTTTAAATATACCTATATTGAACAATAAAAGGACTTGCGTTTTGCAAGTCTTTTTATGTATAAAAATCCTTTTATCGTAAAGAATATTAATACGATAGGAGGGGTTTTTATGGGAAAAACACCATTAAAAAAAGTTATAAAAGCAAAGTTGAAAAGTAATAGAGAACTAACTCCTTATGAAAAATTGAGAGAAAAAATGAAATATGAAATAGCAGAAGAGTTAGGTCTTAAAGATAAAGTTGAAAAACATGGTTGGAGCAGTTTGACTACAGAAGAAAGTGGTAGAATAGGTGGTTTAATGACTAAAAAGAAAAAGCAACTTAAAATACCCAAAAATAATGAAATAAATGATTAACAAAAAACCTTCTTGTGCGTATTTTAACAATTTAGTATTATATATTAAGAAAAGCTATAAACATTAAATCTTATAAATTGTATAGAATAAGAAGTTTTTAATATATAATTGCAATAGATTTTAAAACGAAGATATATTTATAATATATAGAGGATGGAGGTTCAATAGTGAGTTGTTATAAAGATTTTGCTACTATTTATGATGAACTTATATATGGAGACGTTGATTATAAAAAATGGGCAACTAAAATATTAAGCATATGTGATGAACTTAATATAGAAAGAAAAAATTATTTAGATCTGGCTTGTGGAACTGGAAATTTAACTGTCGAGGTTGGTGAAAAATTTCAGAATGTATATGCTGTAGACTTATCTCAAGAAATGCTTACTGTGGCAGAGGAAAAATTAAGAGAAAAGTCTATAAGAGCAAAGGTGCTTTGTCAAAATATATGTAATTTGAAAATAAAAAATAAATTTGATCTTATTACATGTTGTTTAGATTCTACTAATTATATAATAGAAGAAGAAGCATTAGAAGATTACTTCAAAGGTGTTTATGAAGTGTTAAATATAGGTGGAACTTTCATTTTTGATATGAATTCTAGTAATAAATTATTAAATATATTAGGCAATAATGTATTTAATTATGATAGTGAAGATGTTGTCTATATTTGGGAAAATTATCTTGAAGATGACATAGTAAATATGTATCTAACATTTTTTGTTAAAGAAGGACAAGTTTATAAAAGGTTTGATGAAGAACATATAGAGAGGGCGTATGAAAGTAAATTTATATTAAATGTTCTAAATAAAATAGGATTTAAAGTAAATTGCATATTAGATTGTTATGAAGATAAAGAAATAACAAAAGATAGTGAAAGAATAACTTATGTAGTAAGAAAATAATGTTTTAATATTAATTGTAAATAGGAGGTTGGAGATTTATGGATAAGATAATAAGAGCAACAGCTAAAGATGGAGAGGTTAGAATAATAGCAGCTATAACAACAGATATGGTACAAAAGGCTACTAAAATACATAATTGCACACCGACAGCATCTGCAGCGTTAGGAAGAATGCTTACATCAGCAGGACTTATGAGTGCTATGTTAAAATCAGAAAATGATAGTTTAACATTACAAATAAATGGAGGTGGAGATGCAAAAGGTGTTGTGGTAACAGCTCATACCGATGGAAAAATTAAAGGATACATAGGAAATCCTAGTGTAGATCTTCCTTTAAATAGTAAGGGAAAACTAGATGTAGGTGGAGCTATAGGAACAGATGGATATCTGCAAATTATAAGAGATATGGGACTAAAAGAACCGTATGTAGGTCAAGTGCCAATATGTACTGGTGAAATAGGTGATGATTTAGCATATTACTTTACTGTTTCAGAGCAAACTCCTTCAGCAGTAGCAGTTGGCGTTTTGGTTGATAGAGATTTAAGTATAAAAGCTGCTGGTGGATTTATAATACAAATGATGCCAGGTGCATCTGATTTTGTAGCAGATATTATAAGTTATAGACTTCAAGAAATACCTTCAGTTACAACAATGATAAGTGATGGAAAAACGGTACAGGATATTATAAATTCTCTATTTGATGATATGGATGTAAAGTTTTATGATGAGGGTGTTTTAGAGTTTGAGTGTGATTGTTCAAGAGAAAAAGTTGAAAATGCATTAATAAGTATAGGAAAAAAAGATTTACAAGAAATATATGATGATGGAAAAACAGAAGAACTTAAGTGCCATTTTTGTAATAAAAGTTATGATTTTACTCAAGAAGATATAGGTAAATTATTAAAAGAAATTGAGAAATAATAACGTAAAAACCTAAAATTTAAGATATAGGATTCCAAAAAAATATTTAACTTATGATAAGTATATTGTTTAAAGTATTGAAGTTAAATTAAAAAATTGGAATCTTATATTTTAGTTAATAGTGAACAGTTGTGGTTATTACTACTCACTTCGTTTCTAGTAATTCTCAACATATCTTTTTATAAATTTGCAAAGCAAATTATATTTATAGATTTTTAAAAATCATTTTCAGAAAGTGGTTGTCACTTTCATCCTAAATTCTTAATTCATAATTCTTAACTAATTATATTTGTACTTATTTTTCTTAACTGATAATGAAAATTTGATGTATAAATTTAAGTTATAGATTGCATCTCTCTATAAATAATAGAAAATAAAAAGAAAATTTAAGCATTATATATAAAAAATAGATTATAAAGCAAAATAAAGAAACAACAATAAAATAAAAGAAAAATAAAAATAAATTAATGTAATTAATAACTGAAGTGTTGACATATGGTTAAAGATTTTGTATTATGTAAATGTGCTCAGTGAGAGCACAAGAGATGGTCGCATAGCTCAGCTGGGAGAGCATCTGCCTTACAAGCAGAGGGTCACAGGTTCGAACCCTGTTGTGACCACCATTTTGGCCTAGTGGCTCAGTTGGTTAGAGTACCGGCCTGTCACGCCGGGGGTCGAGGGTTCGAGTCCCTTCTAGGTCGCCATTTAATTAAATAAATTTTAGGCTCGATAGCTCAGTCGGTAGAGCAGAGGACTGAAAATCCTCGTGTCGCTGGTTCGATTCCTGCTCGAGCCACCAAAAATGCGGGAGTGGCTCAGTGGTAGAGCGTCACCTTGCCAAGGTGAACGTCGCGGGTTCGAATCCCGTCTTCCGCTCCAATTTGGCGCCATGGCCAAGTGGTAAGGCAGAGGCCTGCAAAGCCTTTATCCCCAGTTCAAATCTGGGTGGCGCCTCCAAAAACTCATTACATTTGTGTAATGAGTTTTTTTGTGTTTAAAAAATTATTTTAATACATATTTACAAAAATTAGAGTTAAAGCTACATTAAAAATTAATTAGTCTTAAATAAACTATTAAATTTCAAATGTAACTTTCAAAGAGGTTTAATTAAGTTTAAAATTTGTAAATTTACAAATTTAAAAGTCGAAGTTAATTTTTAACAAAAAACTATAAATCAAAATATAATAAATTAAGAGTCTAATCTAAAAGCCTAAATATCTAAAAAGAAAATACTTCCTCTATCTATTAGTTTGGTATCAGATAGATAAACAGGTGTGACATTATGTTTATTTAAAAATTTTAGAATATTATCTTTAAATTTATATTGATTTAAAGAACCGTAAAAGACTAAATGCTTAGAATCTAGTAGACCACAGGTTCCACCAATAAATCCATAATCTAAACCAGGAAGAGTTATATCTCCTGATGGAAGTAACAAAACATCTAAATCATAATGTGATAAGGCATTATAAATAGATTTATCAGTAGTTATCAATGCTTTTTCATTTATTATTGCAGTAGAACATTTAGAATATCCTTGTTTAACATTTATTAAATTTTTGTGAGAAACTAAATTCAAAAGTTTTTTATCTGTATGTTTTAAAGTATGTATAAAATAGTTATCTAAATTTACTGCATTTAAAAATATATCATAAGGGTAATTATCTGTAAGTCTATTATTTGAATACATAAAAGATATATTATATTTATTTTTCAAAATGTTAATAAAATCTGTATTCATATCAGGATGTACCATTAATTTTTTATTAGAAATTACATTTATGAGCATATCGGGATGTCCACAAACTGCATCATAAAGTTTATTACAAGGAGGACATTTCATTACTATACAATTTAAATTTTCAAGAGCTCTAATTTCTTCTTGAGAAATTCTAAAATCAACTAATGCTAATTTCAATGATGAACACTTCTTTCTTTGATTTTTATTGAGAGGTTTTAAATTTAATTTATACATTAAATTTTTACTATCAATTGAGAAGAGTAACTATATACTAATATAGAATTAAGTATATAAAGATTTCTCATTTGATAAATGGATAAATTATAAATTCAAGTTGAAGTATTTTAACTTTAAAATTTATAATTTAGCTGTCGATAATTGTTAAAAATATTAATGTATATGAATTGTTATAAAACACATAATAATTACGAAATATAATTTTTTATATATTATCATTTAAATAATATGTTTACAAGTTATAGCTTTTATAGTTAGGTAGTTACCATACTAAAAAGGAGTGAGCTATATGTTGATGCTAACACTTATAAAAGAGAATTCTAGAGATTATTTAATAGATGCTATAAGAAATGCAAGAGAGTATTTCAAAATTAAAGGCGTAAGAATAGGAGTTTCTGAAAGTATAGAAAATAAACATCATATTATAAAGATTTATTGTGATGACGAAAATTATGATGTTAAATTTCAAAAAATGTTTAATTTGTATATAGGAAATATTTTGTTTAAAGAGCTTGTAGATGACTTTTGTGAAAAAAATCTTTCTAAGTATTTAGTTGATAATTTTTACTTTTTAAAATGTGAAGATATTATAGAAATAAAAAAGGAAGTTTTGAATATTTTACAAAAGGAAAATAGTCCAATAAATGAACATATGATTTATTATATGAATAGAAAAAATGATATTGTAGATAAAATAGTATTATTTTTAGAAGAAAACAGTGATATAAATATAGATGGATTTATAAAATTTAGGATGAAGCAATTTTCATGTGAAATACAAGATATTATTGAAAAAATAGTGGAAAAATTTATGGTTGAAAAAGAGTATGATGAGTTTATAAAATTATTAAAATATTTTATAGATGTCCAAGAAAGCAAAATAGATGAGCTTCATATAATCATAAATAATGATGGTAATTATGCACTTGTAGATAAATTAGGTGAAGATGTTCTTCAAAGTATAATGGATGAACTTTCTGTAGATAATTTAAATTTGAATGTAACAATTGAAGATTTAATAATAAGTGGATTGATTACAACAGCACCGCAAAAGGTTATAATACATTGTGTTCAAAATTGTAAAAGTAAGGAACTTATAGAAACTATAAAAAAAGTATTTGGTGATAGAGTTTCCTTTTGTGATGAATGTATAAAATGCAAGCAAATAAAAAGCTATTTAAAAGTTTGAAAAAAGTATTGACATTAAAAGAAAATTAGGTTACAATACATGATGTTGAAATAAATAAGAGATTAAACAAGAAGAAACAGCCGTTTCTCACCTTGCAGTTATGCTAGTAAGGTTACACTGTAGTAAAATTATTCTATGAATGCAGTAGGACGGCTTTGCCGTCCTTTTATTATTATATAAGTATAATCAGTGTTAGAAATATATTATAAGATATATTCTATATATTACACCAGGAGGTGAATTGCTATTAGTAAAAATAAAGACTTCATGATGAATGAAGACATAAGGGAAAAAGAAATTAGGGTTATTACTGATGAGGGTGAGCAATTAGGAGTTCTAACATCTAAGGAAGCATTAAGAATTGCTGAGGAAAAGGAATTAGATTTGGTTATGATTTCTCCAAATGCAAAACCACCAGTTTGTAAGATTATGGATTTCGGTAAGTTTATCTATGAACAACAAAAAAAGGAAAAAGAAGCTAAGAAAAAGCAAAAAACAATAAGCATAAAAGAAATCAGATTGAGTGCTACTATTGAAGAGAATGATATAACTATAAAAGCTAATAGAGCAAAAAAATTCTTATTAGATGAAGATAAGGTAAAAGTTACTGTGAGATTTAGAGGTAGAGAAATTGAAAACTCACAAGTAGGACATAAGATATTGAACTCTTTTGTTGAAAAGCTAGGTGATGTTTATACTATAGAAAAGCCAGCTAAACAAGAGGGTAGAAATATGATATTAATATTAGCTCCAAAAAGAGCATAAACACTGAGAGGAGGAATTTATTATGCCAAAAATGAAAACTCATAGAGGTGCAGCTAAAAGATTCAAGAAAACAGGAACAGGAAAGTTAAAAAGAGCAAAAGCTTTCAAAAGCCATATATTAACTAAGAAAAGTTCAAAAACAAAAAGAAATCTTAGAAAAACTGGATACGTTTCAGTTACTCAAGAGAAAGCAATGAAAAAATTACTACCATATTTATAATTTAGGAGGTATTTTAAATGGCAAGAGTAAAGAGAGCTATCAATGCTCGTAAAAAACATAAAAAAGTATTAAAACTTGCAAAAGGATACTACGGTGGAAAGAGCAAGTTATTTAAGACTGCTAATGAGTCAGTTATAAGAGCATTAAGAAATGCATATGTTGGAAGAAAGTTAAAGAAAAGAGACTTCAGAAAACTTTGGATAGCTAGAATAAACGCAGCTGCAAGAATGAATGGTCTTTCATATTCAAGATTCATGAACGGAATGAAGCTTGCAGAAATAGATATAAACAGAAAAATGCTTTCTGAGATAGCTATAAATGATCCAAAAGCATTTGCTGAATTAGTTGAAGTTGCTAAAAAACAATTAGGAGCTTAATTAAATACAATACATAAAAATGTAGCCTTGTGCTACATTTTTGTATTATATAATTATTTAAAGAAAATAAGTAAAAGTAGTATAATATTTTAGAAAAAGAGTATATAATTACATTCAAGAGAAAATATATGATTAGAGGTGTTATTGGTGAAATCAAAGCTAGGTAATTTTTTTAAAATGAAAAATTTTACAGCTATGCAGATATTAGCTATTGGTTATGCCGGAATTATATTCTTGGGAGGAGTATTATTAAGTTTACCTATATCAAGTAATGATGGTACTGTTACTCCATTTATAGATTCAGTATTTACATCTACATCAGCAGTATGTGTAACAGGTTTAATTACGGTAGATACTGGTACCCATTGGAATTATTTCGGCAAAACAGTAATAATATGTCTTATACAAATAGGTGGATTAGGGTTTATGGCTTTTGCAACAATGTTATCATTACTTATAGGTAAAAAAATAACATTGCAGCAAAGGCTAATAATGCAGGAGTCCATGAATTCAACCTCATTACAAGGAATAGTTAAACTTGCAAAGTATATACTTATATTTACTTTTTCCATAGAAGGACTTGGAGCATTATTATTAAGCACACAGTTCATACCTGAGTTTGGATTGATAAAAGGTATATATTATAGTATATTCCATGCCATATCCGCATTTTGTAATGCTGGATTTGATCTTATGGGTAACTTTAATAGTTTAGTTAATTATGGAGACAATGTCGTTATAATATGTACAATAGGAGCACTAATTGTAATAGGTGGATTGGGCTTTTTTGTATGGGATGAAATATATAACTATAGAAATAGAAAAAAATTATCACTACATAGTAAAGTAGTAATAGCTATGACTTCTACTTTATTAATTGGAGGAACAATACTATTTTTCATATTTGAATATAATAATCCTGAAACTATGAAAAATATGGGAATAAAAGAAAGACTTTTAGCATCTATGTTTGCATCAGTAAGTCCTAGAACGGCAGGATTTAATTCTATATCTGTAGCTGGAATGACTATTCCATCAATATTTTTAACAATAATATTAATGTTTATAGGTGGTTCACCAGGATCTACAGCAGGAGGATTAAAAACATCTACAGCTGGTATACTTTATATGACAGTTAAATCAGTTATAGCTGGTAGAGATGAAACTGTTATATTTAAAAAAAGAATTAATCAAGATATAGTATATAAATCTTTTGCTATTATGATTATAGCTATAGGATTAGTAATTACAGTTTCTGTCTTATTAGCTATAACACAGTCTGCCAGTGGAGAACCTTTTGAGTCTTATATTTTTGAAGCTACATCAGCATTTGGTACAGTTGGAGTAACTATGGGGTTAACTCAAAAGTTAAACACTATTGGAAAGATAATAGTAGCGCTTACAATGTATGCTGGAAGAGTTGGTCCATTAACATTGGTTTTAGCTATTGCTAAGAAAAGAAAAAATAAAAAAGTTTGTATAAAATATCCAGAAGATAAAATTTTAGTTGGGTAGAGGTGATTATTATGGTTAAAAAGCAATTTATTATAATTGGATTAGGTAGATTTGGAACATCTGTTGCAGAAACGTTGTATGCACTAGGAAATGATGTTTTAGCAGTAGATAAAGATGAAGAAGTAATACAAAACATATCTGATAAAGTTACTCATGCAGTACAAGTTGATGCTAATGATGAGCATAGCTTAAGAGCATTAGGAATTAGTAATTTTGATGTTGCAATAATAAGTATAGGATCTGATGTCCAAGCAAGTATATTATCAACATTATTAGTTAAAGAATTAGGTGTTAAACATATAATAACAAAAGCTAATAATGCTTTACATGCAAAAGTTTTATATAAAATAGGAGCTAATAGAGTAATATTCCCAGAAAAAGATATGGGAGTAAGAGTAGCTCATAACTTATGTTCTTCTAATATTTTAGATTATATAGAACTTTCTCCAGATTTTAGTATTGCAGAGATTGTAAGTTCACCAGCTTGGTATGGTAAGACTTTAAGAGAACTTAACTTAAGGGCAGAATACGGAATAAATATTATGGCTATAAAAACTCATAATGAAATAAACGTTGCTCCATCACCAGATGAAAGAATACAAGAAGAAGATATAGTAGTAGCTATAGGTGAAACTAAGCAACTAAATAATCTTGAAAAATTAATTAGATAGGGGATTAAATGTTGCAGTACATTAGTAGTAAAGAAAATGCATTAATAAAAAATGTAAGAAAACTAAAAGAAAAAAAACATAGAAATTCTCAAGGGTTATTTTTAGTTGAAGGCTTTAGATTTATAGAAGAAGCAATAAAATCTGAATTTAATATAAAATATATATTTATAAGTGAAAATTGTACTAGTGAAAATTATGATAGATATATAAATTTTTTAGGAGACGTTTATACAGTAAGTAGTAGTATTTTAAAAATCATAAGTAGTACAGATACTCCTCAAGGTGCTATTGCTGTAGTGGAAAACAAAGCATTAAATTTATCAAACAGGGACGGAGTATACATTTTAGTGGATAGAATTCAAGACCCTGGTAATCTTGGAACTATAATAAGAACTGCTCATGCATCTGACTGCTTAGGAATTATAATTACCAAAGGAACAGTTGATATATATAATGAAAAAACATTAAGATCAACAATGGGGTCAATATTTAATATTCCAATAATTGAAGATAAAGATTTATCTTTTTTAAAAGAGTTACAAGAACGTGGATATAAATTAGTTACTAGCTCTTTAGACACTGAGAATAATTTCTATGACATTAATCTTACGGGAAAAGTTATTATAGCTGTAGGAAATGAAGGAAATGGAATTAGTGATGAAATTTATGAACTTTCCAATGAAAAGGTAAAAATTCCAATGCCAGGTGGAGCAGAATCATTAAATGCTTCAGTTGCAGCATCTATAATGATGTATGAGGCAGTAAGACAAAAAAATATTAAATAAAATGTTGAATTTAAAATGAAACATGAGTATAATAGAAACTATATTTAAAAATTAATATTTGAGGCATATTGTATTAAATGATAAACTAAGCATTATTATATTAATTTATGTGTCTAAACTGTGAAGGAGAAAAGTAGGTATAAAAAGCATACAGGGAATAAGAATCATAGATTGAGAGTTCTTATATGAAATGTTTTATAGTGAAGTTCACTCTGGAGTTCTAATTGTGAAGTTATAAAAATGGTAGTAATTAGCGGGTTAAACCGATATCTTTTAACTAAGAGAAACTTATTTTAAGTTTAATTAGGGTGGTACCGCGGATATATCCGTCCCTTTGTAGGGGCGGATTTTTTATATGCAAAAATAAATATAAAATATTATTTGATAAATGCATAAACTTAAAGTTAATCTTAAAAATCTATGTAATTTATAAGATTAAATTAAAATTTTTAGTCTAGGATTAAGATAGTAAATGTTATATAACTTATAACAATTTTACATAAAGGTTTAATTTATTTTAAAGAAGGGAGTTTATTTAATTATGAAGGAAAAATTAGAAGCAATTAAGTCTTCAGCATTAGAAGAAATAAAAGCTGTTGTAGAAAAATCTAACCTTGAAGATATAAGAGTTAAGTACTTAGGAAAAAAAGGTGAACTTACTCAGATACTAAGAGGAATGGGAGGTTTATCTAAAGAAGAAAGACCTGTGATTGGAAAGCTTGCCAATGAGGTTAGAAGTGCTTTAGAAGTGTCTATAGAGAAAGTAGCTACTGACATTGCTAAAAGAGAAAAAGATAATAAACTTAAAAATGAAGTTATAGATATTTCTATGCCAGGCAAAAAACAAACAATAGGTAATAGACATCCTTTAGATTTAACACTTGAACATATAAAAGAAATATTCCTATCAATGGGATTTTCTATAGAAGAAGGACCAGAAGTAGAGAAGGATTACTATAACTTTGAAGCTTTAAATATACCAAAAGATCATCCAGCAAGAGGTGAACAAGATACTTTTTATATAAATGATAATGTAGTGTTAAGAACACAGACATCTCCTATACAAATAAGAACAATGGAAAACCAAAAACCACCTATAAAAATGATAGCTCCAGGTAAGGTTTATCGTTCTGATGCAGTTGATGCTACTCATTCACCTATATTCTATCAAGTTGAAGGACTTGTTATAGATAAAGGAGTAACATTTGCAGATCTTAAAGGTACATTGGAATCATTTACTAAAAAAATGTTTGGTGATGTTAAAACTAAATTTAGACCACATCATTTCCCATTCACAGAACCTTCAGCAGAAATGGATGCAACTTGCTTTGTATGCAATGGAGAAGGATGTAGAGTATGTAAAGGTAGTGGTTGGATAGAAATATTAGGATGTGGAATGGTACATCCAGAAGTTTTAAGAAAATGTGGAATAGATCCAGAAGTTTATAGTGGATTTGCATTTGGTTTTGGATTAGATAGAATGGTTATGCAAAAATATGCAATTGATGATATAAGATTACTTTATGAAAGTGATATGAGATTCTTAAATCAGTTTTAATAAATTATAATTTAAAGGAGGAATAACAATGAAAGTTCCAGTAAATTGGCTTAAAGATTACGTTGATATAAACATTTCACCAAAGGAATTAGCAGATGCGTTAACATTATCAGGATCAAAGGTAGAAGAACTTGTAATTACAGGAGATGATATTACAAATGTAGTTACAGGAAAAATAACAAAAATAGAGAAGCATCCTGATGCAGAAAAGTTAGTTATTTGTGAGGTGAATATTAATAAAGAAGAACCAATACAAATAGTTACAGCTGCAACTAATATGAAGGAACAAGATATAGTTCCAGTAGCATTACATGGAGCTACATTACATGGAGGACTTAAAATTAAAAAAGGCAAATTAAGAGGTGTAGTATCTCAAGGTATGTTCTGTTCTGAAGAAGAGTTAGGAACAGCTGGAGATGAGCCAGTACATGGTCTTTTAATATTACCAGAAGATACTCCAATTGGTGTAGATATAAAAGAAGTTGTTAAAATGGGTAGTGCAGTTATTGAGTTTGAAATAACATCTAATAGGCAAGATTGTTTAAGTGTTGTTGGTATAGCAAGAGAAACTGCTGCTACTTTAAGAACTACTTATAAGATGCCTAAAATAGAATATAAAGCAAAGTGTACTGAAAATATTTGTGATAGCTATAAAGTAGATATAAAAGATGACCTATGCAGAAGATTTATGCTTAAAGGTATAAAAAATGTTAAAATAGAACAATCTCCAGGTTGGATGCAAGAAAGACTTTTAGAAGTAGGTGTTAGACCTATAAATAACATTGTAGATATTACAAACTTTGTTATGATAGAGCTTGGTCAACCATTACATGCTTATGACGCAAGAGAAATAAAAACTAATAATTTTGTTGTGGAAAGAGCTGCAAGTGGTGAGAAGTTTACTACTTTAGATGAAGTTGAAAGAGATTTAGATGAAAATGTATTATGCATAAAAGACGGAGAAAAGACAATTGGTCTTGCAGGTATAATGGGTGGATTAAATTCAGAAGTTAAAGATGATACAACTATGGTTCTTTTAGAATGTGCAAATTTTGAAGGTGTAAACATAAGAAATGTATCTAAAAAATTAAATTTAAGAACAGAAGCATCATCAAAATTTGAAAAAGACTTAGATCCAAATCAAACAGAGATAGCAATTTCTAGAGTTTGTGCTTTAATTGAAGAATTAAATGCAGGAGAGATAATGGAAGGTACCATAGATATTTATAACGAGAAAAAAGAAGATAAATATTTAGAAGTTGATAGTAATTGGATAAATAAATTTTTAGGAACTGAATTAACAAAAGAAGATATGAAGAAGTACCTTGATAGCTTAGATTTAACTACTGAGATAGATGGAGAAATTTTAAAAGTTAAATCTCCAACTTTTAGAAGTGATATAAATATTAAAGAAGACATTGCAGAAGAAATAGTAAGAATATATGGTTACAATAATGTTCCATATACAATGCCTTTATGTGAAGCGGAGAAAAGTGGAAAAAGTGAAAAACAAAATTTAGAAGAAAAAACTATAAATACTTTAATTAACAGTGGATTGAACCAATCAATAAGTTATTCTTTTGTAAGTCCTAAAATATTTGATAAGCTTTTAATAAGTGAAGACAGTGAATTGAGAAAAACAGTTAAAATTAAAAATCCATTAGGTGAAGATTTTAGTATAATGAGAACAACAACATTAGCATCTGCTATGGAATCTTTAGCAAGAAACAATGCTAGAGGTAATAATATTGTAAGATTGTTTGAAATAGGGAAAGTTTATATACCAACTGAAGATTCATATGAGTTGCCAGAAGAAAGAAATATAGTTACTTTAGCAATGTATGGAGAAATGGATTATTTAGATTTAAAAGGTGTAGTAGAAAATATTACTGATGAATTAGGAATTGAAAAAGTTTCATTTAAAAGAGAAAGTGAAAATTCATCATTCCATCCAGGAAAGACTGCTGCATTATATATAGGTAAAGAGTATGCAGGAGTTCTAGGTGAAGTTCATCCAGATGTAGCTGAAAACTATGATGTAGAGGAAAGATGTTACATTGCTGAATTAAATTTAGATATATTATTTAAAAATGCTAAACTTGATAAAAAATATAAGCCTCTTCCAAAGTTCCCAGCTGTAACTAGAGATATAGCAATACTTGTAGATGAGGAAATTTTAGTTCAAGAAATTGAAGAGACTATTAAAAAGCAAGGTGGAGCAATACTTGAAAGTTGCAATTTGTTTGATGTATACCAAGGAAAGCAAATTCCAAAGGGAAAGAAAAGTGTTGCATATGCTATAATTTATAGACATAAGGATAAAACATTAACAGACAATGATGTAAATAAAGTTCATGATAAAATATTAAGATCTCTTCAACATAAACTAGGAGCAGAATTAAGATAGAATAAGAAAAAAGCAAAACAAATAAATTTGTTTTGCTTTTTTGTGATTTTAGATATAGAAACAGGTATAATATAATTAAGGAATTTATAGGAAAATAAAATAAACTTATATATCTACTAATCAGTTCTTATATTAGGTCAAAAATCAAATGAAAACCTATAAAAGTTTCTAAAAAAATTTCAATGAATAACTTATTTCAATTTTTTATTATTACATAATGTATCAATGAATTAAAAGAAAGATATTTTATTTAAATAAAGTAGCTTAGTTTTACAAATATGATAATGAAAGCTTTAAATTTAAAATATATTATAGAATTTTATAGTATAATTTTAAAATGATAAAAATAAAATGGTTAGATATGGTTTATTTTAATACAGTTTTATGATAAAATATTAGCAACTATAATCTTTAAGAGGGTGTTTTTTTTGAACATTATAACCGTTAGAATAAATGGAATTGAATATAACTTAAAAGGCGAGGAAAATGATCAATACTTGCATAAGGTAGCTAAATATTTAGATAATCGTATTCAAGATTTAATGTCCACAAATAAAAAATTAAGCCCAGGAGATGCTACAGTTTTAGCAGCTTTAAATATGGGAGATGAAATTTTAAAAAGTGAAGAAAGCTATAAAAAGTTACTAGAAAACTATAAGAAGGTTGGAAATGATAATAAACTTTTAATTTCTGAATTAGAAAAAATGAAAAATGAAATTGAAGTACTAGAAGAAGAAAATTCAAAACTTATATCTAATAATGAAATTTTAGAGAAAAAATATTTAGAGATGGAACCAAAAGTTAATGAGCTACAAGAAGAAGCTACAAAATTAAAAGTTTTAGCAATAGATTCTAGTGAGAAAGATTCTGAATTGAAAAATGTAAAAGAAAAATTAGAAAAGAAAGAAAAGGAACTTAATTTTATAAAAGAAGAATTAGAAAAGAAAAATGAAGAACTAACTAATTGGGTTAAAGAAGCTGAAGAGAAAAATGAAGAAATAAAGGCTAAAGATATGGAGTTATATATAAAAAGTGATGAGATAAAAGAAAATGATATAAAAATAAAATCTATATCAGAAGAATTGGAAAGAAAAGATTTAGAACTTCAGTCTATGGAAGAAGAGTTAGCGCTTACAAAGGAAAAGTTGCAATATAAAGTTGAAGAGATAGAAAATCAAAATTTAGAGATAGAGTCAAAAGATATAGAAATTCAAAATAGAGAAAATCAGCTTAATAATAAATTAAAAGAGTTTGAAGATTTTAGAGAAAAAACTATAATAAAAAATGAAAAGTTGACTAAAGAATTAGAAGAAATTAAAATAAAAAATGATGGTGAAGTGAAAGAAACTGAAAAATTATTAAAGGAAATAGATGAAATTAATAAAGAACTTTTAATAGTAACTGATTTTTTAAAAGAAGTAAAAAAAAAGAATGATGACTTAGATAGAGAAAAGTCTATATTAACAAATGGAAATAAAAAATTATTATCAGAACTAAAAAAATTACGATTAGAAAAAAGCGAACAATTAGCTAGAAATAAACAATTAGTTTTAGAGTTACAAGAACTGAGAAAAGAATTGACTAAAGAAAAGTTAAAAATTAATCCGTTATTAAATATAAAATAGCTTGTAGATATTACATCTTACAAGCTATTTTCTTTTAATAGAATTATAATTAAAAATCTTAATATGAAAATAAATTTTTCATAACTTTAATTATATAAAATATGCTTTAAATATACAAAATTTGAAGTTTTTATGTATAAATTGTATGTATTTTATTAACAATTGAAAATATAAGGTGCTAAATACTACTTATAGTGCATAGTTATATTCTAATAGTTCACTATAGGAGGAAAGATGTGGCATGAAAGTTTTGTTATGTGTAAGACAAGACTACTTGAAAAATACAGGTAGCGACACGGCTATAATAAAACAAGTTTACAAGCATTTAAGATTATTAGATATAAATGTTACTATAAATAATGGAAATGTTTATTCTTTTAAAGGCTATGATATAGTTCATCTTTTTAATATTAATGAAATAGGTCAAATTTATAAATATCACAAAGAAGCAGTAAAATGTAAGTGTAAGTTAGTAATAACACCTTTATATTTTAATATGGAAAAGTACTATAAATACAAAAATGAAGAGGATAAATTAAAATTTTGGAAGAGTTCCAATTTATATAGAGAAGAAGTGTTAAATAAATGTAATTTAATAGTTTGTAATAGTCAATGGGAAAAAAATGTATTACAGAAGGATTTTAAAAAATATAAAAATATTATAATTTTAAAAAATGGTGTAAGTGAAGTTGAGGATGAAAATGTTCCATTATATAATTTTGAGAAGCGATATAATGTAAGTAATTATGTCTTAGCTGTAGGAAGAATAGGAGAAAGAAAAAACCAGCTAACACTTAGTAGAATTTGCAATGAATTAAATATTGATTTAGTTTTAATTGGTGCAGTAGATGATAAAAATTATTTGAAAGAATGTTTAAAATATAAAAATGTAAAATATTTAGGATTTATGGATAATTATAATTTGTTTAATGCATATAAATTTGCAAAAGTATATGCGATACCTAGCTTCATGGAAATTACAAATTTGGCTGCATTGGAAGCTGCTGGAAGTGGGTGTAATATGCTTATAACAGAAGAAGGTGCAATGCCAGAGTATTTTAAAGAGCTAGCTGTATATTGTAATCCTTATGATGATCAAACTATAAAAGAAGGAATTTTAAAAGCTTACTATAAAAGAAAAAATGATTGTTTGAAAAATTATGTATTTAAAAATTATAGTTGGGAATCTACAGTAAATATACTTTTAGATGAATATAATAAGCTTTTAAATAGATGTCAATAAAGTGTATATAGGGTTCTAAGATAGGTGTTTAATTCCTCGCTTGATAAAAGTGTAAGTTAAAATCCTAACTTAGGACCTTATATAAATTATTGTTGGATTTATATTATTACAATTGTTATAATTGTATAAGGTGTTGTAAAAGATTTATAATAAAAGGCAATGTAAATAGTTTTTTAGATAGCAAGTTCAAAACTAAAGGCTCAAAATAGGAGTGAGAAACAATGAAAAAAGTGGAGTTACTAGCACCAAGTGGAAGTATGGAAAGCTTGTACGCAGCAGTGCTTTCAGGGTGTGATGCAATATATATGGGCGGAAGTAAATTTTCTGCTAGAGCATATGCAAATAATTTTGATGATGAAGATTTACAGAATGCAGTAGACTATTGCCATATTTATGGAGTAAAAGTATATATAGCAGTTAATACATTAATAAAAGAAGAAGAATATAATGAGGCAATAGAATATATAAGATTTTTATATAAAATAGGTGTTGATGCGTTAATAATTCAAGATTTGGGACTATTTTATGGATGTAAAAAGTTATTTCCAGATTTTGAGTTACATGCATCTACTCAAATGACAGTACATAATGGCGATGGTGCACTATTTTTAAACAAATTAGGATTTCAAAGGATAGTTTTATCTAGAGAGTTGTCGCTAAAAGAGGTAGAATACATATCTAAAGATTTAGGTATTGAAACGGAAATATTTGTTCATGGAGCTTTATGTGTTAGCTATTCAGGTCAATGTCTTATGAGTAGTATAATTGGAGGTAGAAGTGGAAATCGTGGTAGATGTGCTCAACCTTGTAGACTTCCATATACTTTAATAAATAAGAAAAGTGGATTGAATAAGGCAGGATACTTATTATCTCCAAAGGATATATGTACCTATGATGAAATAAAAAAAATAATAGATAGTGGAACTTCTTCTTTAAAAATAGAAGGTAGGATGAAGAGACCAGAATATGTTGCTGGTGTAGTTGGAAGTTATAAAAAAGCTATAGATAGTTATTACAATAATGAACCTGTTGATATTAAAAATGAATATAAGAAACTTACTCAATTATTTAATAGAGAAGGGTTTTCAAAGGCCTATATGTTTGGAAATGTTGGAAAAGATATGATGGCATATAATTGTCCTAAAAATAGTGGTATATATCTTGGCAAAGTTCAAAAGGACTTAACCATAACATTAGAAGAAGACATACATTTAAAAGACGGCATTAGAATTAAGGATGATGGATTTGCCGTGTCTGGAATAAAATTAAATAAAAATGATGTTGAATATGCTAAAAAAGGAGAAAAAGTTACGTTAAAGCCAACTAAATATAAATCTGGAGATGTTCTTTATAAAGCAGGAGATATAACTTTATTAGAAGAACTTTCTAGCATATATGAAAATCTGTATGCTAAAAAATTACCAATAGATTTACAAATTGAGTTTAAGGTAGGATATGCTTTAAAACTAATTGGTAAATTTGAAGAAAATGAATTTGAAGTAAGTGGAGATATAGTACAAAAGGCTTTAAAAAGACCACTTGATAAAGAAGGATTATTAAAATCTTTAAATAAATTAGGGGATACTCCATTTGAGTTAAACAAAATAGAGTTTTTAGACTTTGAAGAAGGGTTTATGGCAGTATCCTCAATAAATGCTATTCGTAGAAAACTTACAGACAAAATAATAAATTTTTTAATATCAAAATATAGAAGAGAAGATAAAGTTAAAAAAGATATTAGTTATATTTCAAAGAAACCTAAAGAAAAATCTAATATTCCAGAATTTATGGTGGTAGTAAGTAATATAGAACAACTTAATGCGGCAGTAGATAGTGGAGTTAAGGATATAGCATTAGACTGTTTCTTTAAAGGTAGTAAAATACGAATAGAAGAAGTTACAAATATTAATGGAGTGAATGTGTATATAAAGACTCCTAATATAATTAAAGAAGAATTAGAAGGAATTTGTGACTTAATAGAGAAAAACATAAGTGGAATAAAGGGGATAGTTACTTCAAATTTAGCTATAATAGCTAGATTTTATAATAGAATCAATATAATAGGAGATTATAAACTCAATATATTTAATAGTTATAGTTCACAGTTTTATAGTGAGTACTTAGATGGTGCAGTTATGAGTGTTGAATTAAATAATAAAGAGTTAAATAATCTAGCAAAAAAATCAACTTTAAAACCTCAAGTGATTATTTATGGAAAGTATGAACTTATGGTTAGTGAATATTGTCCAATAGGTAGTTTGTTTGGAGGAAAGAGTAGTAAATCTTCATGTTCTGAAAAATGCTTTGAAGGAGATTATGTGTTAAAAGATAGAAAAGGTGAGGAATTTAAAGTTTTAACGGATAAATACTGTAGAAGTCATATTTATAATAATGTACCATTAAATCTAATTCCTAATATGAAAGAATATAGAAGAAATAATATAGATTCATTTAGGATAGATTTGATAGATGAAGATTATAATAAATCTAAGGAAATAATAAAAATGGCTATGGAAGACAAATTTGAAGGTGATTATAAAAGATATACAAGAGGTCATTATAAAAGAGGAGTAGAATAAAGTAGGTGATATAAATGCAAGAAAAGACTTTAAGAGTATTAGAATATAATAAGATAAAAGAACAATTGAAAAAATATACAAAAACTCCTGCAGCAAGGGAGCTTATAGATAAATTAACTCCTTATGATAATCTTTATGAAGTAAAAGAACATCTTGAGGAGACTAAAGAAGCATTTAAACTGTTAACAACAAAAGGAAATCCTCCATTTGAAGGTATATATGATGTTAGGGAAGCAATAAATAAGGCTAAGAAAGAATCTTCATTGACCTGTGAACAATTATTAAGAATTGCATCTATGCTTAAATGTAGTAGAAGTTTTAAAGAGTATATATCTCATAAAGAGGAAGAAGAAGGATATAGGGTTTTAGAAGATATATGTATAGGAATAGTACCTATAAAAAAATTAGAAGATGAAATTTTTATGGCAATAGTAAGTGAAGAAGAAGTGTCAGATAGAGCTTCAGATGATCTTTATAATATTAGAAGAAAACTTAAACAAAAAAGTTCATCTGTAAAAGAAAAAGTAAATTCACTTTTAAGAGCTAATTCTAAATATCTTCAAGAAAATTTATATACTATAAGAGGCGATAGATATGTTCTTCCAGTTAGAGCAGAATATAAAGATCAAGTGCCAGGTCTTATACATGACCAAAGTGCTACTGGAGCAACTTTATTTATAGAGCCAATGAGTCTTGTAAATTTAAATAATGAGATAAGAGAGTTGTTTATAAAAGAAAAAAAAGAAGTAGAAAGAATATTAAGGTTGTTATCTAAAAAGGTAACAAATAATATAGAGTTAATAGAAAATGATGCAAATATATTATGGGAATTAGATTTTATATTCGCAAAAGCTAAGTATGCTAGTGAAATAAATGGAATTTGTCCAGAAATAAATGATAAGGGAATTATTGATTTAATTGAGGTAAGACACCCATTGATTGATGCTAAAGCAGTTGTTCCTAATAGCGTATATTTAGGTAGAGAGTTTACATCTTTAGTAATTACAGGTCCTAATACTGGAGGTAAAACTGTAACTATAAAAACTGTAGGGTTAGTTCATTTAATGGCAATGAGCGGAATTTTAATTCCAGCAAAAAGTAATTCAGTAGTAAGCTTTTTCAAAAATGTTTATGCAGATATTGGTGATGAACAAAGTATAGAACAAAGTTTATCAACTTTTTCATCTCATATGACTAATATAGTTGGAATAATAGAAGAAGCAGATGAAAATTCTTTATGTTTATTTGATGAACTTGGTTCTGGAACAGATCCTACGGAAGGTGCTGCTCTTGCTGTATCTATATTGGAGAATTTGAAAAAAAGAGGATGTAGAGTTGTTGCTACAACTCATTATAGTGAGTTAAAGGGATATGCATTAAAAACATTAGGTGTCGAAAATGGATCTGTTGAATTTAACGTGGAGACATTGAGCCCAACTTACAAATTATTAATAGGAGTTCCTGGTAAATCCAATGCTTTTGAAATTTCTAGAAGACTAGGACTTCCAGAGTATATAATTAAAGATGCTAAAGAAAACATATCTACAGATAGTTTGAATTTTGAAGAACTTATTCAAAGTCTTCAAGCTAAAAGTATAAAGGCAGAAAATGATGCAAGAATGGCTGAAGCTCTAAAAAAAGATGCAGAGAAATTAAAAGAAAAATATGAGGAAAAGCTTTATAAATTTGAAAAGGCTAGAGAAAATGCACTATATTCGGCACAAAGAGAAGCTAAAAATCTTATAAAACAGGCTAAAGAAGAATCAGATACAGTTCTTAAAAATATAAGAGAAATTGAAAGACTTGGATATAGCTCTGATGCCAGAAAAAAACTTGAAGAAGAAAGAAAAAAAATAAAAGATAAACTTGAACATGCAGAGTTAATAGAAGCTAAGAAGCATGAAGAAGCAGCAGGAGAAAAGCTAAAAAAAGTTAATGAAGGTGATGAAGTATACCTTCCAAGATTGAATCAAAATGTTATAGTAATTTCTAAAGTAGATTCAAAAGGAGAAGTTCAAGTTCAAGCTGGGATAATGAAAATAACAGTAAAATTTGAGGATTTAAGAAAATCTAAATCGATTAAACCAGATAAAGCCATAAGAAAAATGGAAAAAAGGGAAGCTAAATTAAGACTTAAAAATACTCCTACATCAGTTGATTTAAGAGGTATGGATTCAGAAGAGGCTATATATACCGTAGATAAATATTTAGATGATGTATATATAGCTGGACTTGGTGAAGTATCAATAATTCATGGAAATGGTACAGGAATTTTAAGAAGCTCAATAAATGATTTGTTAAAGAGGCACCCACATGTAAAATCACATAGACTTGGAAAATATGGTGAAGGTGGAACTGGTGTTACAATTGTAGAACTTAAATAAAAAGATATATTACAAAAGTTCCATTGATACATACTATCATTGGAACTTTTATAGTATAAAAATATAATAGTATGAGCAAAGGTTTTTGTGTGAGTATTATTATTGGTATTTTAAATTTAAAGGGTACATTTGTAAAATATTTTGAAAAAAGATTTCTATAAGATATAATTAAATTATTCAAGTTATATAGGGTTCTAAGCATAGGTGTAAAGCTAAAACTAAAAATTCTAAATTTATAGTGTTAAAAAGTAATAATGAAAAATTTTAAAATGCTAGTCTGTGAAAATTTCAAAGAAACTCTAAATCAATTTTCAATGAATAGTTTATTTAAATTCTTTATTATTACATTAATGTAGTAAAAGCTTAAAAGGAAAATGTTTTATTGGAATAAAGTGGCTTAGCTTTACGCACATGGGGTTCTAAGATGAATTTTAAATTTATGCATTTATCAGATGAGAAAACTTAAGATTAACAGCATATTAATGGTTGACAGCTTATTTTAGTTAAGAGTTATGATTAATTACTAGTTGATGTACTTATAATAATACTGAACGTATCTTTTCTAGGAAGAGCCTTGTTTAGTATAAATTTTTTGCTAAACTTTTAAATTTTAAATAACTATAGTTATGCTTATTTTTCTTTACTGATAACAAAGATTTAACGAACAAATTTAAATAAAATAACGTGGGAGTGATAGGCATGATATTAGTTAGTGGATGTTTGTGTGGAGTAAATTGTAAATATAATGGCGGTAATAATTTAGATGAAAGAGTTTTAAAATTATTACAAGAAGGACAAGCTATGCCTATATGTCCTGAACAACTTGGAGGACAGGCTACACCAAGAGTGGCTCATGAAATAATAGACGGTGATGGAGCGATGGTTTTAGATGGGAAGGCAAGGGTTTTGAGTCCAGATAAAAATGATGATGCTACTGAAGAATTTCTAAAAGGAGCAAATGAAGCTCTTAATATAGCAAAATCTATAGGTGCAGAGTATGCAATATTAAAGGCAAGAAGTCCATCATGTGGTTTTGGAAAAATATATGATGGAACTTTCAGTGGTAATAAAAAAGATGGTAATGGAGTAGCTGCAGAGATTTTATATAGAAATGGTATAAAAATATTTACAGAAGAAACTTTAGAAGAGTTTCTTTTCCAAGAAAACAATAAATAGTATATTATTTTAAATTTATTATATAAATTATGGAGGGGTTGACACAAAAATGAACATGAATGATATTAGAAAAAATGCTAGAGAAAATTTAAATGGAAGTTGTAGAGTTTGTAAAAATTGCAATGGTGTGGCTTGTGCTGGTGAAGTTCCAGGAATGGGCGGAAAAGGTACTGGTGAAGCATTTAAAGCTAATTTTGATGCTTTAAACAATATAAAATTAAATATGAGAGTTATGCACGATGCAAAGGATATAGATATTTCAACAGAGTTTTTTGGAAAAAGAATGGATATACCAGTTTTTGCAGCACCAGTTACAGGTACAACTTTAAATATGGGTGGAAAATTTACTGAGGAAGAGTACATAACTTGGGTAATAGAAGGTTGTTTAGATTCTGGTATATATCCTATGGTGGGAGATACAGCAGTAGATTCATTCTTAATGACTAACCTTGAAGTGTTAAAAAAATATGATGGAGATGGAATTGTATTTATAAAACCATGGGAAAATCCTAATGTTATAGAAAAAATAAAATTAGCGGAAAAGTCAGGAGCTTTTGCAATTGGTGTAGATATAGATGCATGTGGACTAATAACATTGGCTTTACATGGGAAACCAGTTATGCCTAAAGGGATAGAAGAAATAAAGGAACTTGTAAATAGTACTAAGTTACCATTTATATTAAAAGGAATAATGACTGTAGATGAAGCAATGCTTGCTGTAGAAGCAGGCGTAGATGCTATTGTAGTTTCCAATCATGGTGGAAGAGTTATAGACCAAACACCAGGAACGGCAGAAGTATTATCAGATATAGCTAAAGCTGTTAAAGGTAAAGTAAAAATACTTGTAGATGGTGGGGTAAGAACAGGAGTAGATGTATTAAAAATGTTAGCACTAGGTGCAGATGGAGTTCTTATAGGAAGACCATTTGTTACAGCTTCTTTTGGTGGCGGAAATGAAGGTGTAACTTGCTATGTAAACCAATTAAAAGGTGAATTAAAATCAGCAATGGTATTAACAGGTTGTAAAAATATTGAAAGTATTAATGAAAGTATAATATATGAAAAATAACATATAACTTATTTAAGGTAAGAAAAACAGTAAGATTTAAAAAATTATAAAATTTTACTGTTTTTTTATTGTATAATATATTAAATTAACTATAAATATAAACAAATTTGATAAAAATACAAAAAAAGTAAAATAAATTTACATTTTTTTGATAAAATTTAGCTGTTAAAATTGACATTAAGATTCAAGGAGGTATACTTTAATTAAGAATATTTATAATATTCTTAATTGGTTATAAAACCAAAAAAAGTGTATATGTATATAATGTATTTAAAAATTTGAATTTGAAATGTACAAGCAATTGTTACATAGTAATAAAAATTCAAATTATAGTTTGTTATAAATTAAAAATGTTAAAAAAAATCATAAGAGTTTCTAAGCTATAACTATAGGGAAACAAGTTCCAACTTAAATTTGCACATCAAATTTTTGTTATAAGTTAAGAAAAATAAGTACAAATATAGTTATTTATGAATTATGAATTTAGAATGAAAGTGACAACCACTTTCTGAAAATGCTTTAAAAAAATCTATCAATATAATTTGTTTTACAAATTTATAAAAAGATACGTTGAGAATTACTAGGAACGAAGTGAGTAGTAATAACCACAACTGTTAACTATTCACTCTTAACTCTTAACTAAAATAATCTGTTAGTTATTGATAGAAATATTAATTTGAGTTTTCTCATCTGATAAATGGATAACTTTAAAACTTAACTTGGAACCCTATAAGGTTAATAAAGATAAAATTAAAAAAAGGTATGTAAAAGAAGATAATAGTCTAAAATTTCAAATTCTATTTTGTAAAATACAAGCATATCAGGGGATTAAAATAAAGGATTTTAAAAAATAGCAAGAGATTTTTTATATTATTTAATTAAATATGCCTAAAATTGCAAAGCAGTGAAGGAGGATATTATGATAACTAAATTAGAAGAAATAATTGAAAAAGCTAAAAGTGGTAAAAAGAAAACATTAGCAATTGCTGTAGCGCAAGATGAAGTAGTTTTAAAGGCAGTTTATGAAGCGGTCAATGAAAATATAATAAATGCTGTGTTAGTTGGTGATGAAGATAAAATAATTAGCATAGCTAGAAATTTAAACATAGATTTATCTAAATTTAAAATTATAAATGAAAAAGATATAAAAAAAGCAGCAGCAAAAGCTGTCCAATTAGTGGTAAATAAGGAAGCAGATTTTATAATGAAGGGGATGCTGGGAACAGCAGACCTATTAAGAGCTGTTTTAAATAAAGAATGTGGTCTTAAGACTAGCAATTTATTATCTCATGTAATGGTTTATGAAACTTCTAATTATCACAAGCTAATTTTATTAACAGATGGAGGTATGGTAACATATCCAGAGCTTAAAGATAAAATAGGTATAATAAAAAATGCAGTTAATCTTGCTCATGCTTTAGGTATAGAGTGTCCTAAAGTTGCGCCAATTTGTGCCGTTGAGGTGGTAAATACTAATATGCAAGCTACTTTAGATGCAGCAGCATTAACTGCTATGAATCAAAGAGGACAACTTAAGGGATGTATCATAGATGGGCCATTAGGTCTAGATAATGCTATATCAAAAGAAGCTGCAAAACATAAGGGTATAGTTAGTGATGTTGCAGGAGATAGTGATATATTATTAGTTCCGAATATAGAAGCAGGAAATTTTTTAGGCAAATCTTTAACATATTTTGCAGATGCAGAAAGTGCTGGAGTTATATTAGGGGCTAAATGTCCTGTAGTGTTAGTTTCAAGAGCAGATAGCGCTCAATCTAAATTATATTCAATAGCTTTAGGAGCTACACTTGTTTAATTAATATGTGGTAAGTAACAATTTTACTTTATAGAAAATATATATATTTGGGGATTTGGAGGGATATTATGAAAAAGGTAATTATGACTGGAAATGAAGCTATCGCAAGAGGAGCTTATGAAGCAGGTTGCCACATGGCATCAGCTTATCCAGGCACGCCAAGTACAGAAATATTAGAAAATTTTGCAACATATGAAGGTGTTTATGCAGAATGGGCACCTAATGAAAAAGTTGGATTTGAGGTTGCATCAGGTGCATCAATAGGTGGTGCAAGAGTATTATGCACTATGAAACATGTTGGATTGAACGTTGCAGCAGATCCATTATTTACAATGGCTTATGAAGGAGTAAATGGAGGGTTTGTAGTAGTAACAGCAGATGATCCGGGAATGCATTCATCACAAAATGAACAAGATAATAGGTATTATGCACCTCACGCTAAAGTTGCACTTATAGAGCCATCAGACTCACAAGAATGCATAGAATATATGAAAAAAGCTTATGAAATTAGTGAAGAGTTTGATACTTTAGTATTATTTAGAACAACTACAAGAGTGTCTCACTCAAAATCTGTGGTTACAGTAGGGGAAAGAAAAAATGTAGAAGTAAAACCCTATGAAAAAAATGTTAAAAAATATATTATGACACCAGCTAATGCTAGAGCTAAACATTATGAAGTAGAAGAAAGATTAGAGAAGCTTAGAAAATACTCAAATAATTGTGAGTTAAATAGAATTGAAATAGGAAATACTAAAGTTGGAATAATAACAAGTGGTGTTTCTTATCAATATTGTAAAGAAGTTTTAGGTGATGACGCATCTTATTTAAAAATAGGATTAAGTTATCCATTGCCAGATGAAATGATAAAAGAATTTGCAAGTAAAGTAGAAAAATTATATGTAGTTGAAGAAAATGATCCATATATAGAAACAGCAGTAAAAGCAATGGGGATAAACTGTATAGGAAAAGAAATTATACCTATATGTGGTGAGTTAAACCCTACAATTGTAAGAAAAGCTATTTTAGGTGAAGATTCTGTAATAAACTATAAATCCGATGTAAGACCACCATCAAGACCACCAGTACTATGTCCAGGATGTCCACATAGAGGAATTTTCTATGCAGTATCTAAATATAAGGATGTAATATCTACAAGTGATATAGGATGTTATACTCTAGGTATGAATCCTCCTTTAAATGTAGGAGATACAGTAATTTGTATGGGTGCATCCATTTCTGGTGGAATAGGTATAGAAAGAGCATCGATAGTAGGTAAAAGGGAAGGAAAAAAAGTATTTTCATTTATAGGAGATTCAACATTTTTCCATTCAGGGGTTACAGGACTTATAAACTCTGTTTATAACAACACTCCAATAGTTACTGTGATTTTAGATAATAGAATAACAGGTATGACTGGACATCAAGAAAATCCGGGAAGTGGAAAAACACTTCAAAATGAACCAGCTCCTATGGTTGATATAGAAGCTTTAGTAGTATCTTGTGGTGTGAAGAAAGAGAATATTAGAGTTGTAGACCCTTATAAGTTAAAGGAGACAGAAGATGCTGTTAAAGATGCCCATGATAGCAAAGAACCATTTGTAATAATAACAAAACAGCCATGTGCATTAATAAAAGAAGTTTTAAAGAAGAGAGCAAATTTAAGTTGTAAAGTAGATAGTGAAAAGTGTAAAAAATGTAAAAAGTGCTTAAAAACAGGTTGTCCAGCACTTAAATTCCAAAATGGAGTTGTTTCTATAGATGAATCCATGTGTAATGGTTGTGGATTGTGTAAAGAAGTTTGCCCATTTGATGCAATAGAAAAGGTTGGTGAATAATATGAAGGATGTAAAGAGTATATTATTTATAGGTGTTGGGGGACAAGGTACAATACTTGCATCTAAAATATTATCTGAAGGGTTATTAAGACACGGATATGATGTTAAAATGTCAGAAGTTCATGGTATGGCACAAAGAGGTGGAAGTGTTACAACTCAAGTAAGATTTGGAGAAAAAGTGTATTCTCCACTTATAGAAGAAGGGAAAGCTGATGTAGTTGTTGCTTTTGAGAAAAGTGAGGCCTTAAGGGCGTTACCATTTTTAAAAGAAGGTGGACATTTAGTAGTAAATGAATATGAAATACATCCAGTGCCAGTGTTGATAGGAGAAGAGAAATATCCAGAAGATGTAATTGGTGAATTGAAAAAAAGAGTGGAAAAATTAGTAGTTTTAAATGCTGCAAATATAGCTGAAGAATTAGGAAATATAAAGGCTCAGAATGTAGTTCTTTTAGGAGCATTATTAAAAGCATTAGACTTAAGAGAAATAGATTGGGAAGAGGTAGTTTCAACACTAGTACCTCAAAAGGCAGTAGAATTAAATAAAAAAGCTTTAAAACTAGGTATGGAAGCATAATGTAATTAAGGGCTATTTCGAAATAATGATAAAATTTTATTTTGAAATAGCCCTAATTTTATTTATAAAATCACATGGAATTATAGGAATTTTTAAAAAATTTGATATAATGTATTTATACTTTAAGGATAGATAGTTTTTAGTTAAGTAAAAACTATTTTAACACTAAGTTTATTTGATTCTATTAACAATATTTAAAGCCCTATAAATTAGTGAACTTGGATGAACAAGGGAGGAATATTTTATGAAACTGTATGATAAGCCATCAAAGGAATTAATGGACAAACTGTTGCCATATAAAAAATCAATAGAAAATATAGAAGTATCTAAACCAATAAGTCATAATAGAAAGCTTTATAGAGAAGTAATATTTATAAAAAAGTTTACTAAAAATTTAAGTGTAGAACCTGAAAACTATATGTATATAGATGAGGATGATAATGTTGTAGAAGATAGAATTCTGTGCGAAAGATTAGCTAGAATTTTTTATTATATGGATATATATTTAAATGAAGAAAAGGGAAGTATACTAGCTGCACTTCAGGATGAAGCAGATATAAATAAAGATAAAAATGATTATGAAAGTGTTCTAGAAGGGCTAGAAATTATAAAAAAAGGTCATCCTAAAAATATTGACAAGGTAACTTATATAATAGAAAGACTGCCTTCACTTAGGATGAAAACTAACGAGAAATTAAAAAAATTAAAAGAAGTAATAGAAGAAGAAAAGAAAAAAAATGAATATTTTAATGAAAGAATGATTGAAATATTACATCCATATTATAGACAGGTTATGGAGGTAAATTATGAAAAAATATTACTTATTGGAAAAGGTAAAGATTACTATTATGATATTAAAAAGAAAGCAGAGAAAAAAAGAAGAGTAAATAGTATTTTGTTTAATACAAGACATAATGAAAAACTTATGAAAACAAATTATTTGTTAGGTTATTATAATAATTTGCTTAAATCATATGGTAATGTCTTAAGTATGAATTACAATCAATATATAAGGACTTTAGATAATGCTGGTATGAAAGTGGCAGCTAATAAAATGTATTTGTTAAGAAATAATACAGTGAGAAAGTAAAAGTCATATTAATAAGTATAAAGTGCAGTATGTTTAAACTCCTATAGCTTTTTATAGGAGTTTAAATTCAGTTTTAAATAGGTTGGTATAGCTCAAATGGAGTGAATGGGCTGTTTAATTGATTGAATTTTGTATTTTAAATATAATTGTGAAAAGATTTATAGGAAAGAAAAAACTTAGAGTAAAACTGAAGTTCAATTTATAATAGTATTATTGACATATTAATTTATCCATATATAATTTAAATTATGTTTAATTTAATTTTGAAGAAGGTATAAAATATGAATAATAAGAGTTTGTTAAATAAATTTTTATCCTTTTCTGTAGGAAGTTGGATAACTTTTTTGATTGGAATAATTAGTACGCCAATTATAACAAGAATGTTTTCACCAGTACAATTTGGTATATATTCTCAGTTTGAATTGTATTCTAGTTTAGTTATGATTATATTAGTATTTGGTATAGATCAAGCATTTGTAAGATTTTTTTATGCTGAAAAAGAAGAAAATAGAAAGTTATTGCTATTAAGATGTGTAAAAGTTCCAGCTATAATAAATATATTGTTAATAATTTTAGCAATTATATTTAGAGAGTATGTATCTAAATTTATATTTGGAAGTTATAGTTTAATATTTTTAATAATCATTATAGTTCATGTAAGCTTTTTATTAATTAATAGGTTTGCATTATTAGTTGTTAGAATGCAACAAAAGTCTAAAACATATTCATTATTAATTGTCATGAATAAAGTCTTTTATTTATTTATGATATTTATTGCAGGATATTATCTTAAAGATAATTATATGGCTTTAGTTTTAGCACTATTATTTTCTAATGTTGCAGTTACTATAATGGCCATAATATGTGAGAGAGAATATTGGAATATATTTAATATAAAAGATAGTAAAATGGAACTACAAACTGATACGAAAGAAATTTTAGTATATGGTGCACCATTGGTTATAACAGCGGCTATACATTATATTTTTCAATCAGCTGATAGAATTGCAATACAAAGTTTTTGGGGGGCAGAGGAACTAGGGATATATAGTTCAGCAGCAAAGGTTGTTGCATTACTTACTATATTACAGGGCTGTTTTACTACGTTTTGGGTACCAGTAGCTTTTGAAAGATATGAGAAAAATCCAGAGGATGTAGAGTTTTTTGAAAAGGCAAGTTTAATTGTGACTATTGCTATGTTCTTTTGTACTATTGGATTAATTTTATTTAGAGATATAATTATTCTATTTTTAGGTTCTGAATATAGGACTGCGGCTTACATAATACCATTTTTAAGTTTTATGCCAATAATGTACACAGTTTCAGAAACTACTGTTTTAGGAATTAATTTTAAAAAGAAGCAAAGAAAGCATATATACATATCTGTAATTTCATGCGTTGTAAATATAATAGGGAATTTTATATTAGTTCCTAAATTGGGAGCTGTAGGTGCAGCTATTTCTACAGGATTATCTTATATAGTGTTTTTTTCAATAAGAACATATATAGGTCTTAGATACTATAAGGTAAATTATCATCTTAAAAGATTTTATATAATGACTTTTGCATTGTGTATATACACATTTTATGCTACATTTTTCAAATTTGGGTATATATATGTTTTATTAGGTATTTTAGAATTAGCATTACTATATATTCTTTATAGAAAACATATTAACGTATTATTTAATATGTGTAGAGAGTTATATAAGAAAAAAATAAAAAGATAAAGTAAAACCTATTAAAATAAAATTTAATGAAATTTATTTTAATAGGTTTTGTTTTTGTTTTGTAACACAAAAATATATAGAAAGAATAAAATATATTATGTAAAAAATAAATTTACATTGAGTGCATAATTTAAAGAATACATAAAAATAAGTACACTTTTGCTATGGTTAAGTATTATTTGGGGGGATATAATGAATAAAGGATATAGAAATGCAAGAACAATAAATTTAAGACGAAAAAAAAGAGAAAAAAGAAAAAAGAGAAAAAAGATAGGTTTTGCTATAATGGCAATTATTCTAATTATATCTTTGGGTATAATATCTAAACAAATCTATGTGAAAAATCATAGTTATAAAATTTTAATTAACAATGAACCAACCATTGAGGAAAGTGAACAAACAACTAAAAACTTGAAGGGACAAACTATAAGATTGAAAGATAATGATCTATATAATAAATATATAGATATGAGTAAGTCCCTAAAAAGCAAAAATGTTGTTTTAGTAAATGAAAATAATATGCTAGAAAAATTATTAGCTATGCCCTTAGCTAGTTATAAAAATGCATCAGTGTTGGTTATCGATAACGATAGTATACCAGAGGACGTTAAAAATGAAATAAGCAGAATAAATCCAGAAGAAGTATATATAATAGGAAATGACATAAGTATATCTAAAACTGTTGAAAATGAAATTGATTCAAATAAGAAAATAAAAAGGATATGTGGAAAAGATATATGTCAGTTAAGTAAAAATATAGCAAAAGAGATGAGTGGATATAATACTGTTTTTGTAGCATCGGAACAGGATAAGGATAAAAATATGTTAATAGCATCAGTAGCATCAAAATTGAAAGCACCTATTTTATTTTCAACAAAAGAAGATGTGAAAAATAACAAATTCATAACTAAAGTTGAAAAAGAAAATAGATATATTTTAAATGAAGGGTTATTTTCCAAAGAAAAATTCAATGATGAGTCTTTAATAGATATTAAAGATTTTAATAATTCTAGTATAAAAATAAATAGTAAATTTTTTTCAAAATCTAATTCTGTTGTAATTTTAGACTCAAAGGAACAAGAAGATATATTAGCATGTTCAGTATTAAAAAGACCAATAATTTTCTATAAAAATAATATTACAGAAGATGAAAAAGAATATCTAAAAAATGTTGAATTTAAAAATATATATTTTAAATCAAAAATACCTAACGAATTTTTAGAAAAAGTTTTAAATATAAAAAATGATTTGAAACCTGGAGAACTTAAGTTTACTAAACCTAAGGCAGCATTTTTCTTTAGTCATCAAGATGATGTAATACTATTTGCTCATTCAGCAATAATGAATGCAGTAAAAGAGTTAGGACCAGAAAATGTTAAAGTTATTCTTATAAATAGAGGGAATGGGTCTTTTGTTTATAAAAGAATAAAATCAGGAAAATTAAGTCCTAAAATACCATCAACTATGACTTTAGAAGAGTTTGCAAAGGCGAGAACCAATGAATTCAATAGAGAATTAGATGCGTATGGAATACCTGATGAAAATAGAACATATTTAGATATACCAGATAGTAGTACTAAAGAACATGTAGATGAATTAAGAACAGATATAAGAAAATTTATAAGTGATGGACAAGATTATCAATTTTTTACTTTTAGCTATTTTAAAGAGCCACAAAGTGATCATTCAGCATTAGGTAGAGTATTTAGAGAGCTTTATGATAATCAGGAAATAGATAATGTATATTTTGTAAATAAACCTAAGGCTTATGAAGCTTTAGATAAAGAAGTTAAGTTTAGTACCAATATAAAGACAGACGAAGATATGCAAACTATTAGAAATGCAATGAATTCATATGCCGTTTATGAGCCAGAAAATGGATTGTATGGTATAGGAATAATATCAGTTAGAGATATGTTTGAAACATTAGATTATAATCTACAAAATGGAGGATATATATATGGAACTATACCAGGTCAAAAGGATGGAAATTAATAAGGCATAATTAAATCTTTTTATATCATGATAAATATTCTTAGAATCTTTGGTTTATTATTTGTTTTTATATGTATAATGCAAAAAATAAGCTCTAGAATTATTAAAATTCTAGAGCTTATTTTAGTTTACGTCTATATAAACAGCATCCTCTTCTTTAACTACTTTTATATATTCAACATTAGGGTCTTCAGTGCCTTGAACATAAAGACCAGTATCTTTTAGCTTCTGCACATAGGTTATTATTTCTTGTGTGATTTTTTCACCAGGGCAAAGTACTGGTATTCCAGGAGGGTAAGCCATTAAAAACTCGCCACTTATCATTCCTACACTTTCAGAAATTTTAACAGGTGTATTAATACTATTAAATGCTTCACTTGGTATTTGCATTTGTTCTGGAATTGGTGGTATATCTATAAAATCAGCTTTTTTGGCACCTTTTCCGTAATATTCATCACTTATTTCTCTTAATGCAATAAGTAACCTTTCCATGCCATCCTTTGTATCACCAAATGAACCTACAATAAGAACATTATATAAGTCTGAAAGCTCCATTTGAATATGATATTTATTTGATAAAATCATATCTAAATCATAACCAGTTATACCTAAATCTCTACAAGTTATAGTTATTTTAGTAGGGTCGAAAGCATAAGCTCCTGATTTTCCAAGTATTTCTTCACCAAAACAATAAAAACCAGGAATTTTATTTATTTCTTCACGAACATAATTTGAAAGTTCTATTGTTTTATCTAAAAGTTCCTTACCATCTAAAGCAATTTGCTTTCTAGCAGTATCTAAAGAAGCCATAAGTATATAAGATGGTGATGTTGTATGCATTAAATTTATAACTTGTCTAACCCTTCCAATGTTTATTCTTTTAGAACGAACTTGAAGTAAAGATCCTTGAGTTAAAGCTCCAATAATTTTATGAGTACTTTGAGCGCATATATCAGCACCAGCTTCCATAGCAGACATTGGAAGTTTTTCATTAAAGTTTAGATGAGGACCATGTGCTTCATCTACTATTAATGGTATATCATATGAGTGTACAATATCTGCAATTTTATTTATATCTGTAGCAACACCATAATAAGTTGGATTAATAATTAAAACAGCTTTAGCATCTGGATGTTCTTTTAAAGTACTATCTACAGTTTCAGGAGAAACGCCATGAGCTATACCTAATTTTTTGTCTAGCTCTGGTTGCATATAAACAGGTATTGCACCAGCTAAAATTATTCCTCCAGTTATAGATTTATGTACATTTCTAGGGATTATAATTTTATCTCCAGCACCTACAACAGAAAGTATCATTGCTTGAATAGCCCCAGATGTACCGTGTACTGAGAAAAAGCAAGAATCTGAACCATAAGCATCAGCTGCAAGTTCTTGAGCTTTTTTTATAGGACCTGTTGGATGATGATAACTATCAACAAGTTTAAAAACAGTAACATCAATTTTAAAAGGATTTTCACCCATAAAATCCTTGAATTCTTTATAGGCACCAATGCCTTTTTTATGTCCAGGAACATGAAATGGTAGAGTATCTCTATTAACATATTCCATTAGGGCGTCAAATAGTGGTGTTTCATGTTGATTTAACTTATACAATCTAATATCCCCTCTTTCTCTATAAATAAAGCATCTCAATGCTTGGTAAGCGTATAAATATAATTTTTATAATGATATATAGTATAGTTTTGCAAAAACATGCTGTACTGCTTAATTTAAAACAAATTAATTATAAGATAATAAAATTGTAAATGCAATAGATTTTACTTCAATATAAAATTCCAAATTTATCTTATGTTTCCTAGTATAGGTATATAAGCTTACGTTTAAGTTTATTCACCAAATCTTTGTTATGAGTTGATAAAAATAAGTGCAACTACAGATAGTTAAAAGTAATGGATAAGACTAAAAATCAATCTTAAAAAATACATTTACTATTAGGAACATAGTGAGTAATAATTAACATAACTCTTTAATTAAAATAATATCAAAGCTATTAGGATGAGTTTATTTAAAGTTTTCTCATTTCATAAATAAATAATTTTAAAACTCAGCTTAGAATCTTATAATTATATGTATAAATAATTTGAAATTTTAATTTATACATTTACATTAAAATTTTAATTTAAATTAAGGATATAAATAAACATTCATTAATATATATTTTGCAATATATATTATTTTATTAGGTATATTTTAATATTCTATGATATAATTCCCTATAAATGAATTTTAGTTATATTTAATATTATTTTTATTTAAACACACTATGTTGTATAATATTTAAAAGACATTGTAAAGTTTAATTTTAAGTAAATATAGTGAAAATATTTTATGAAAATTATATTTTGTATAATATAGATTTTATATGTTAATATACTTAAATGAAATATTTTAAATAATAATTAAAATGTAAATTTAGATTTTATAATTTGAAAAATTGTATTGATAAACTTAGTTTATAGTAAATTGAGTTTTTAATACATTAATTTAAACATTTAGATTAGGATGGTGAACTATGAGTAATATAGAAAGTCATTTTTTAAACAAATTATCAAAGGTTTTATTTTTGGAAATTAAAAAGGGAACTAAATTTAATTCTTATGAATTTAAGGAAAATGTTTATTTACCTGTAAAAAGTGAGGATGTAGTCGGAAAGGCAAAGGATGGGGATGATTTAAAAAATATTCCAATAACATTATTCTTAGAAGGAATATTTTTTGTTTTAGGTTGTGATAAAAAATTTAAATTTAATAAAATATATAAAGAAATAATAAAAGATATAGATGGTAGCGTTAAATTTATTAAAGGTACCATATTTAATAATGTGAAAAATGAAAAGTATGAAGACTCATATATATTATTGAAGGGACTTTTAGAAATAGAAAAGACAA
Source organism: Clostridium senegalense (assembly GCF_018916625.1). NCBI lineage: Bacteria > Bacillati > Bacillota > Clostridia > Eubacteriales > Clostridiaceae > Clostridium > Clostridium senegalense. The sequence goes on along the minus strand of NZ_JAHLNC010000001.1, from coordinate 726,422 downwards.
AAGAAAACTATAATAAAGCACTATTATTAGTAGATGGGTTAAGAAATAAACAGGAAAAATATAAAGAAGAAGAATTATTATTGATAGAAGAATGTAAAAAAATAGATGAATTTAATACACCATATTTTTATGAAGCAATACTAAAAAAAGAAGATAAGGATTTAGAGGGTGCATTATTTGCTATAAATCAATATATTTCTTTAGGTGGAGAACAAACAAATGATGTTTTAGAATTTAAAAATTCTCTTGAAGTAATAGGAAAATATGAAGATGGAAAAGAATTAGTATATGAAGATCCTAAAAAAGCTTTAGAATTATTAATACCATTAATGGATGAATTGGGTAATACTGTGGAAATTTATTACTATATTGCTATTGCGTATAGAGTTCTAGAGAATAATGAAAAAGCTATATATTATTTAAATGAAGCTCAAGCAATAAACAGTGATGATGTAGCTGTAGTTAATGAATTAGGAATAAATTTTGCATGTATTGGTGATTATCAAAATGCAATAAGGTATTTTAGAGCAGCATTTGAAGTTACCAAAGCAGTAGATATATGTACTAATTTAATTATGTGTTATTTAAATTTAGGGGATATTGAGCAGGCGAAAATTCATTTAGAGTTGGCAGAAAAAATTAATCCAGAAGATGAAATATTAAAAGAAATAAAAAAGTTGAATCTTAATTAATTTAAAATATAGAATGTAGAAAAATATATTAATTAACAAAGAAAAAAATAGATTTAAATAGAATGGATTTTATATAAATGCTAAAATTATAATGAAAAATGACAATAACAATGGTAAAATGGCATTAAAAGGTTAAAAAAGCAGTTGATTTATTGCAAAAATGTTGTAAAATTATAAAGGGATTTGAACAATCTATATAATAAAGGTTTTTTATAAATTTTTATTAATTAAAAATAAGATAATTTATAAAATAACAATCTTTTAAATAAAATTTGTATTAAACAATATAAAGGCTTAGGAAGTGAAATTATGAAAAATGACAAAAGAATAATGATATTAGATATTTTGTTCGTAATATTATCATTGTATATAGCCTTAGTTTTAAGATTTGATTTTAATATTACAAAGAATTATCAGTTGTTTTTTAAGGTCTCTATAATACCACTTATTATTTTCACCTTATTTTTCAATAAAATATTTAAGTTGTATGACAATATATGGAAATATGCATCTATTGATGAATTATTTTCTATAGTATATTCTGTTAGTTTAACAAATATAGTGTTTGTAATTTATAGCTACTATATAAGTTATACATTTTTAAGAAGTCCATATTATAGATTTCCTATGAATGTTCATATAATTTTTTGGGTGTTAAGTGTTTTAAGTTTAGGTGGTCTTAGATTTATATTAAGATTATTAAGTAACAAAGAAACACCAAAAGGAATTTGCGGGAAAAAAGTTAATACCCTTTTAATTGGTGCAGGTGATGCTGGAGCTTTAATTATAAAAGAGGTAAAAAAACATTCAGACTTAAGTTACAATATAGTTGGAATTATAGATGACAATGAAAATAAAAGAGGAAAGCGTATTAATGGAATAAAAGTGTTAGGCGGAAGAAAATCTATAGTAAAAGCTTGTAATGATTATAAGGTTGAAGAAATAATTTTAGCAATGCCATCAGTAGAGTTACACGATAAGAAAGAAATACTAAACATATGCAAAGAAACTAAATGTAAATTAAAAACAGTTCCAGGTGTATATGAACTTATGAATGATAACTTTAGCATGGGACAACTTAGAGATGTAAATATAGAAGATCTTTTAGGTAGAGAACAAATTAAGTTGGATAATGAAAATGTTGATAAATATATAAAGGATAGAGTAGTATTAGTAACTGGTGGAGGTGGCTCTATAGGTTCTGAGCTATGTAGACAAATAGTAAAGTTTAAACCAAGGTTATTAGTGATACTTGATATTTATGAAAATAATGCATATGACTTAGAGATGGAATTGAATAGAAACCATCCACAACAAGAGAAAAAAGTTATAATAGCATCTATTAGAGATATGGAAAGATTAAGAGAAGTATTTAGTAATTATAAACCAGATGTTGTATTTCATGCAGCAGCCCATAAACATGTTCCATTAATGGAAAATAATCCAGCAGAAGCAATAAAAAATAACATTGTAGGAACATATAATCTTATGAAGTGTTGTGATGAGTTTAATGTAAAAAGAGTTGTTCAAATAAGTACAGATAAGGCAGTAAACCCAACAAACGTTATGGGGGCAACTAAAAGATTTTGTGAACTTATAATTCAAGCATTTGATAAAATAAGTAAAACTGAATTTGTTGCTGTAAGGTTTGGAAATGTATTGGGGAGTAACGGATCGGTTATACCACTATTTAAAAAGCAGATAGCAAATGGAGGACCAGTTACAGTTACACATCCTGAGATAACAAGGTTTTTTATGACTATACCAGAGGCAGCTCAACTTGTTATACAAGCTGGGGGAATGGCTAAAGGTGGAGAAATATTTGTGCTAGATATGGGAAAACCTGTGAAAATGGCTGATTTAGCAAAGGATTTAATAAGTCTTTCAGGATTTAAACCAGATATAGATATTAAAATAGAGTATGTAGGATTAAGACCAGGGGAAAAGCTATATGAGGAACTTTTAATGGATGAAGTTGCATTAACATCTACAGACCATAAAAAAATATTTATTGAAAAACCTATGGATGTTGATATGAAGTTTATAGAAAAGTCTGTTGATGAATTTAGAGAAGTGCAAAAAATAGAAAAAGAAGATATAATAGCTTTACTAGAAGAAAAAGTTCCAACATATAAAAGGAAACAAAACTAATACAAAATAATTGAAATATATTATATAAGATTAAATAGTATAGAAAAACATATAACTGATAAAACTAAATCTATAATATTTATTTGTAATTAAAATCAGCAAAAAAATAATTTATAGATTATAGAAGATAATAGTACTAAACATTTGCTTTACCACTATGTCCAGAAATAACTTTCAATTGGTAGCATATGCAGCTGATAAGTTAAAAGAGTTTTTTCAAAAGTAGTGCAAAATAGATTAGTCTAACTTGAATTAGGAGGAAGTAAAATGTCAAATAAATTAAAAGAAGAATTATTATTAAAACTAAAAAATAAAACTGCTAAATTAGGGGTAGTTGGTTTAGGGTATGTTGGATTACCGTTAGCAGTAGAAAAGGCTAAAGTAGGATACGAAGTAATTGGTTTTGATGTTCAAGATCAAAAAGTTGCAATGGTAAATGAAGGACGTAACTACATAGGAGATGTAGTTGATGACGATTTAGCAGGTTTAGTTAAAGAAGGAAAATTAAAAGCTACAACAGATTTTAGTTTTGTTTCAGAAGTTGATACTGTATGTATAGCTGTACCTACACCATTAGATTTATACAAACAACCAGATTTATCATATGTTGTAAGTTCAACTAAAAGCGTAGCTAAATATTTACATAAAGGAATGTTAGTTGTTCTAGAAAGTACTACATACCCAGGAACTACAGAAGAAGTTATAAAACCTATATTAGAAGAAACTGGATTAAAATGTGGAGAAGATTTCTTCCTAGCATTCTCACCAGAAAGAGTTGATCCAGGTAATAAAGATTTTAATACTAAAAATACTCCAAAGGTTGTTGGCGGATGTACAACTTCTTGTACAGAAGTAGCTGCTCAACTATACAGAAATGTATTAGAAGGAGAAATAATGGAAGTTTCATGTCCAGCAGTTGCAGAGATGGAAAAAATACTTGAAAACACATTTAGAAACATAAACATAGCATTAGCTAATGAAATGGCTATATTATGTAAAAGAATGGGAATAGATGTTTGGGAAGTTATAGATGCAGCAAAAACAAAACCTTATGGATTTATGGCATTTTACCCAGGTCCAGGATTAGGTGGACATTGCATACCACTAGATCCATTTTATCTAGAATGGAAAGCAAAAGAATATGATTATCATACTCAATTAATAGAAACTTCAGGAATAATAAATGACTCTATGCCAGAGTTTGTTATTGAAAATGTTATGAACTTATTAAATGGAGATAAAAAAGCACTTAATGGTTCTAAAGTATTAGTTATGGGAGCTGCTTATAAAAAGGATATTGATGATATGAGAGAATCTCCAACACTAAAAGTAATAGAATTATTAGAGAAAAAAGGTGCAAATGTGTTAGTAAATGATCCATATATCCCATCATTTAAACATAAAGGTAAAGAGTATATATCAGTTGAATGGGAAAAGGAAATAGAAAGTGCAGATATAGTTCTTATAACTACAGACCATAGTTGTTATGATTATGAATCAATAGTTGAAAAAGCTAACTTATTATATGATACTAGAAATGCTACTAAAAATGTTAAAAACAACAGACATAAAATAAACAAACTATAATTAATTATTGCACTTTGTTTGAAATTGAAGCACATAGGGTTATTAACTATGTGCTTTATCTAATAAAAAACGAGGAGAATTCTTATGAATATACTAGTAATATCTCATATGTATCCTAATAATTATAATGAAAATAATGGGATATTTATTCATAAACAAGTTAAAGCATTAAAAAGCTCTAAGGAGGATGTGAATATAAAAGTTATATCACCAATTCCGTATACACCATATATACTTACATTACTTTCAAAAAAATATAAAGGGTATTATAATATACCTAAAAAAGCTATATGGGAAGGGGTAGAAGTTTTTTATCCTAGAGTAGTTTGGCTGCCTAAAAATTTAAATTTTAGATCTTCAGGTGAAATTTTATATAAAGGAATTAAAAAAATAACATCAAAATTATACAAAGAGTTCAAATTTGATTTAATCCATGCACATGTAGCGTTACCAGATGGATATGGAGCTGTTATGTTAAATGAACATTTTAATAAGCCTTTGTTGACCACAATACATGGCCAAGATATGAACTATACGGTTAATTTAGATGAGAATTTTAAAAATAAGGTGGTTCATGTATTTGAAAAATCAAATAAAGTTATATTTGTAAGTAATAAATTAAAAAGAGAAGCAGAAAATATAACTGGTAAAAAAAATAATTATGCAGTTATACCTAATGGTATAGAATTAAATGATATTGTATCAAAAAAGAGCCAAAGTATATACCAAGAATTTCATGGAAAAAGGTATATTTTAGTTGTTGGTAATTTAATAAAAACTAAAGGTATAGATTATGCTATAAGAGCTTTTTCAAATATACATAATGATTATGAAGATTTAAATTTGGTTATTATAGGAAGAGGGATTGAAAGAGAAAGTTTAGAAAAACTAGCTTTTGAAAATGGTGTTGCAGATAAAGTTATTTTTAAAGGTGCATTGCCTCATAATATAGTTATGGAATATATGAAAAATTGTTATATTTTTGTGTTACCTAGCTATAAAGAAGGTTTTGGCGTAGTTTATATAGAGGCTATGGCACAGGGTAAGTTAGTAATAGGATGTAAAGGTGAAGGCATTGAAGATGTAATAGAAGATTTTAAAGATGGTATATTGATGGAACCAAGAAATTTAGAAGACTTAACAAATAAAATAAAATATGTACTAGAAAATGATAGCATAAGAAAAGACATAGAAAGAAATGCTAAAATAAAAGTTGAAACTAAATATACTTGGACTCAAAGTGCTAATAGTTTATATAGTGAATACTTAAGATTGTATCAATAAAAAGTGAATAGGAGCTTAGGTGATGAAAATATGTATACTCACAACTGGTCATAGTCCAACAGACTCTAGAATATTTCATAAGGAAGCAAAATCTCTTTTAAAAAAATATAAGGATATAACCATAGTTGCACCATATGAAAGAGGAATTCACGAAATTGATGGTATAAAAGTAGTAGGTATAACAAAACCTAAAAATTTGAAAGATAGATTTCTAATTCTAGAGGAGTTAATAGATAGGGCCATAGAAGAAAAAGCAGATATATATCATTTTCACGATTTTGAAATTATATATAAAGCAAAAAAAATAAAAAAGAAATTACCTAATTGCAAAATAATTTATGATGTTCATGAGCATTATCCGGATATGGCTAATATGTCAAATAAGATACCTAAAGTGATAAGACCATTATCTACATTTTTTGTGGATAAAACTGAACTTATTATTTCAAAGGGATTTGACTATATAATTACTGCAGATGAAGCAGTTGAAAAAAGGTTTAAAGTAGTAAATAAAAATGTAGAGGTAATCCATAACTTTACACAGTTTATTCCTGAAAAAAAATATGAGGTAGAAAAAAAATATGATATGATTTATCAGGGAGGAATTACAATCGAAAGAGGAGCATTACAAATTCTTAAAACTGTTAATATAATTAAAAATAAATATAATTATAAAGACATAAAGATGATATTTGTAGGTCCCTTTGGTTATGATAAGTGTGAAGATATTTTAAAAGAATATATTAAGGATAATAACTTAGAAAAAAATATAAAATTTACAGGAAAAGTGAAACATGCAATGGTAAGAGAATATATGTATAAATCTAAAATAGGATTAGTTACATTATTACCATTACCTAAATACTTTAAAAATATACCTACTAAACAATTTGAATATATGAGTTGTGGTATCCCTGTAATTGGAAGTTATATGCCACCTATAAAAGATTATATTACTGCATACAATTCAGGATTAGTAGTTAATCCAGAGGATGAAAATGAACTAGCAGAAAATGTTATTCATCTTTTGAAAGATGATAAGTTAAGAGATGAAATGGGTAATAACGGTATATATTCTATAAAAGAAAAATTTAATTGGAAAAAAGAAGAAGAGAAATTATGGAAAATATATGAAGAACTTTGTAATAGAGAAGCGTAGGAGGGAATTATTATGAAAAAATTTAAATTTGCGGTTATAGGTTGTGGAAGAATATCTTACAAGGGAGTAGAAGCTATAGTAAATAATAAAGAAGAGGCTGTTTTAGTAGCTACTTGTGATGTAGTGGAAGAAAAAGCTATGGCTAAAAAAGATGAATATATAAAAAATATGAACTGTGAATGTGATGTGAAAGTTTATACAGATTATAAAAAAATGATTGAAGATATGGAAATTGATATAGTATATATTGCTACTGAAAGTGGATATCATCCAGAGATAGCAATATACTGCATGAATAATGGAATAAACGCTATAGTTGAAAAGCCAATGGCTTTATCTGTAAAAGATGCTAATGAAATGATAGCTGTTGCTAAAAAAAATAATGTTACTCTATCTATATCTCATCAAAATAGATTTAATGCACCGATACAAAAGTTAAGAACTGCAATAGAAGCGAATAGATTTGGTAGACTTGTAAATGGTACAGCAAGAATACTTTGGAATAGAAATATGGGATATTATGAGCAAGCACCATGGAGAGGAACTTGGGCTCAAGATGGTGGTACATTAATGAATCAATGTATACATAATATAGATCTTCTTCAATGGATGTTAGGTGGAGAAGTGGATACAGTATATGCTCAATGTGATACATTTTTAAGGGATATAGAAGCAGAAGATTTTGGAGCTATAATAATAAGATTTAAAAATGGAGCTATAGGAATTGTTGAAGGTAGTGCATGTGTATTCCCTAAAAATTTAGAAGAAACTTTAAGTATTTTTGGAGAAAAAGCAGCAGTATGCATAGGTGGAATGGCTGTTAATAAGATTGAAACTTGGAGATTTGAAGACGAATTAGAAAAAGAAGAAGATGTAATAAAAGAAGCATCAGGTGAAGTTGATAATGTTTATGGTGCTGGACATACAGCACTATTTAAAGATGTTATAGATGCTATAAATAATGGAACAGAGCCATTAGTTAGTGGAGAACAAGGAAAAAAAGCTATGGAAATAATCCTTGCAGCTTACAAATCAAGATTAACAGGAATGCCAGTTAAATTCCCAATGGAAAACTTTGCATCAATTGAAATGAAAGATATAAAAAAATTAAAAAACTAATTTTTTAAGTAGAAAGTGAGAACGATGATGAATTATATTTCAGATAAAAGTAAAATCGGACAAAATGTAAAAATAGGAAGATTTGCTGTTATAGAAGATGATGTAGTTATAGGTGATAATTGTATTATAGGACACAATGTAGTTATTCATGATGGGACTATTATAGGTGAAAATGTAAGAATAGATGATAATACAATTATTGGGAAATTACCTATGAGAGGTGTAAATAGCATATTTAAAGATGAAGAAAAATTAGAACCAGCTAAAATCTCACAGGAATGTTTGATAGGTGCATCTGTTATAATTTATGCTGGATGTACTATCGGAAGTAAAACTCTTATAGCTGATATGGCAACAATAAGAGAAAATGTAACTGTAGGAGATAAAAATATAATAGGTAGAGGTACTACTATTGAAAACTTCTGCAAAGTAGGGAATAACTGCAAAATACAAACAAATGTGTATTTAACAGCATATTCAGAGGTTGAAGATAATGTATTCATCGCACCATGTGTTGCAACATCAAATGATAATTATGCAGCACGTTCTAAAGAAAGATTTGGAAAGTTTAAAGGAGTAACAGTAAAAAAAGGTGGTAGAATTGGAGCTGGAGCTGTAATTTTACCGGGAAAAATAGTTGAAGAGGATGCGTTAGTAGCAGCAGGAAGTGTTTTAACTAAAGACGCCCCAAAGGAAAAAATAGTATTAGGAAATCCAGCAAAAGTATTTAGAGAAGTTCCAGAAGACCAACTTTTAAAAAATCAATAAATAGCTTGTAAAAGTTAGTTTTAGATTTAGTATAATATGAAAGAATAAGGGGTGTGTATATGACTAAGTTATGTATATTAGCAGATGCTGATAGCATTCACACACAAAAATGGTTAGATTATTTTTCAGGGTTAAATTATGATATACATTTAATAAGCATGAGGGAAAGTGACTATAAATATAGTGGAAACGTAAAAACCTATGTTTTAAAGCCCATGTATAAGAATAAAAGTAGTTACATTTTCTTAGCTCGTAAGGTTAAAAAACTTGTAAAAAAGATAAATCCAGACATACTACATAGTTATTATGCATCTAGTTACGGTTTTTTTGGAGCTGTAAGTGGTGTTAGACCATTTGTAGTTTCAGTTTGGGGAAGTGATGTATATCTTTTCCCAAAATCAAATGGGATATATAAAAAAATACTGAATTATGTATTTAATAAAGCAGATGTGTTATGTTCAACAAGTTATGACATGGCAAAAGAAATAAAAAGTTATAATAGTGAAAAAGAAATTGTAATTACACCTTTTGGGGTGGATGTTAATTTATTTAGTAAGATATCAGAGATTTTCGAAGAAGAAAGTATGACTATAGGTATAGCAAAAAGTCTTGAAAAAATTTATAGTATAGATACTTTAATAAAGGCTTTAAGAATAGTTATTGATAGAACAAATGATACGAGTATAAAATTAAAAATTATTGGTGATGGTAGTGAGCGAAAAAATCTTATAAATCTTACTGAACAATTGAATTTAAATAAAAATGTTGAATTTGTTGGAAGAGTTAAAAATACAGAAGTTCCACAATATATAAATAAAGTTGATGTTATGTGTTTATGCTCATTAAGTGAAAGTTTTGGAGTATCTGCAATTGAAGCATCAGCGTGTGAAAGACCTGTAATAGCTTCAAATTGTGGTGGATTAAAAGAAGTTATAAAAGATAATGAAACAGGACTTCTATTTGAACCACAAAATGAAAATGAATTAGCTGATAAAATTGAGTATTTATATAAAAATAAATCTATAGCTAAAGAAATGGGAAAAGAAGGTAGAAGAGTAGTGTTAGATATGTATGATTGGGAACAAAATGTTAAAACAATGTCAGATTTATATGAAAGATTATAATTTGGAGGTATTTGAATTTGAGTTATGCTAAAAATATAGCTAGTAATTTTATCACACAAATAATGATAATGGGCTTTTCTTTTATTACTAACTTGTTAATAACAAGACAATTAGGTCCAAGTGGAAAAGGTGATTTGGCATATTTAACTTTAATTATATCAACCATATCAGAATATGGTCATTTAGGAATAACATATTCATTACCTTATTTCTATAAGAAAAGTAAAAGTTCGCCACAGGATATATTTAATACTAATATTTTAACTATAATTGCTATATCCTTAGTAATTACAATGATTATTATTGGATGGAAGATAGGTGGGAATTTAAATTATAGTTGGCTGATAATAGGAATAATGATAGTTACTATTATTGGATCATTATTTGCAAATTTATTTACATCTTATTATGTTGCTGATGAAAAAATATATATGGCAAATAATATAAACTTAAAAAATACTTTTATGAAGACTGCAGTATTACTTGTTTTGGTTTTCACAGGATGGTTGAACTTAGTATCTTATTTAGGAGTACAACTTATATTTATATTAATAACAATACCGTTATTATTTAGAAATGTAAGAGCCTATAAGTTAAATTTAAGTTCTTATGATAAAAAATTGTTAATAGAACAGCTTAAGTTTGGTGGAATGATATATTTAGGAAATTTATTTGTTTTCTTAAATTATAAATTAGATCAATTTTTAGTTCGTGATATGTTAGGACAAGTACAATTAGGAATATACAGCGTATCTGTTACTTTAGCAGAGATGTTATTTTTGATTCCCTCTAGCGTAGGAACTGCTATAACTGGAAGATTATATAATATTTCAGATGATGCACATGAGCAAAGAAAAATTACTACTGCGTTTACGGTTAAGTATGTTTTTTACATTACTCTAATTTTTTCGATAGGAGCAATAATATTTAGTCCATTAATTATTTGGCTTTATGGAGAGGAATATGCATCATCTCAACTTCCAACTCAAATATTATTTGTAGGTATAGCATTTGCTTCTATTGGAAAAGTTTCCGGAGGATATTTTCAAAGCATAGGAAAACCATATATACATACGGTTATTGCATTTTCAATATTTATGATTAATTTTGCCTTTAATATAATGTTAATTCCTAAATGGGGTATTAATGGGGCAGCAATAGCATCTACCATATCATACACAGTATATGGTTTTATATATTTGGGAATGTATATATTTAAAGAAAAAATTTCGGCTAAACATTTATTAGGAATTACTGAGATTGATAAAGAAATAAAAAGTAGAGTAGTAAAATCAATAAAAGCAAGGCTAGCTAAGAGGTGATAAAATGAAAAAATTGGATTTAAAAATATCTAAAGATAAAATAATAAAACATAAATTATCTATAGCCATTGTAAGTATTATAATTTTAAGTTTAATAATTACTTTAATGATGACATGGAGAAAATTTGACCCAGATACGGCTGTAATAAATTTTGCAGATAAAAAATTAGAAAAGTCTATTAAGAAAGAGTTAAACATTATAGGTAGAGATATATATATAGAAGATACTGAAAAGGTTAGTAAACTAAATTTATCAGAATGTGAAATAACAGACTTAACAGGAATAGAAAATTTTAAGGAATTAGAACAATTAAATTTAGATAAAAATAAAATACAAGATTTAGAACCTTTAAGTAAATTACCTAAATTAAGGATACTGGAATTTAATGGTAATAAAATATATGATATAACTCCATTAGGAAAAATAGAAACATTAATGAATTTAAGTTTAAGTAGTAACTATATTACAGATATTAGTGCACTATCATCACTAAATAATTTAGTAGAGTTAAATTTAGTGAAGAACAATATATCAGATATTACACCTTTATCTAATCTTCAAAATTTACAAAGACTTAATTTAACTCTCAATAGAATAACATCAGTAGATGCATTAACTAATTTGAGAAATTTAAGAGATTTGGATATAACATCTAATTATATAAATGATGTAAATTCTATAAATAAAATAATTTCTTTAGAAGAATTAAAAATGAATAATGATGGAATAACACAACTTCCAGATTTATCACCATTAAAAAATTTAGAAGTATTACAATTATCAACGAATAAATTAACTAATTTAGATTTTGTAAAAAATAATAAAAAACTTAGAGAATTAAATATTTCTTATAATGACATAAGTAATATTGATGAGATAGCAAATTTAGAAAATATAGAAATATTAAATTTAAGATTAACTTTAGTAAAAGATATAAGTGTATGTTCCAATATGGAAAAGCTTAATGAAATTTATTTAGATAAAGATGTAAATAGAGAGCCTATAAAACATCTAGTTAATAAATTCAGTCAAGCAGATGATGAAACAAAACTATATCTACTAGAGGAAAGGTATAAGTAATATGGATATTATATTTTTCAAGTTAATGTTAATATTTTCAGGAGTAGCACTTTCTGCCTATTTATTTTATAAGGCAGCGGGTACTTTAATGCCTAATAAATTAAATTTAATTTCATATACATTTTATCTTATTATTTTACAAGCATATATCGGAGTTAGTTTAGCTTATTTAGGTGATAGAAAACACTATATGATTGGATATATAATAGAAGATAAAAATATAGATAAAACTTTTTATTTATTATTGTTTACTATTATAGCAATGCCATTAACTATATTATTAATTGAGAAAATATTTAAAGTTGATGCTAAAAGAGACTATGATATATATTTAAAAAAAGAAGTTGAGACAAGTAATGAAAAAAATGTTTTTTTAATTACAGCATCTCTATCAGCATTTTGCATAATGGTAATGACATATATGTTTGTTAGAATTGGTTATATACCAATCTTTAAACTAATATTTAAAGATCCTAATTTGGATTTAGCTTTAGAAAGAATTAGAATATCAAATATAACATCATATGTAGCAAATATTTTTGTATTAACATTCATACCAATGTTATCATATTTAGCTTTTACATTTTGTATGACTGTTAAAGATAAAAAATGGAAAATATTATTTTCTATATTATTTATAAGTTCGCTTTTAATAAAAACATACAATTTTGCTAAGGCACCAGTAGTATTTTACTTATTTGTATTTATAATTATATACATATATGTAAAAGGCGGAATAAAGTTAAAATTCTTTGCACCACTAATTGTATTCCTTGGAGCAATTATATTTGCAATGTATGCCTTAAATGGAAGATTAAATAATATATTTAGTATCTATGAAGGACCACTTGGAAGAACTATATATACCCAAGCAGTTACTCTGATGTTTCATATAGATTTATTTACATCAGGGGTGCCATTACTTATGGGACGTAGCTTTTCACCTTCGATTTTACATTTTCTAGGAATTGGAAAAAGTCATGTAAGATCTGGAAAAGTTGTAATGGGGTATTATGGAAGCAGAAATGTATATAAAGGCATAGCCGGTGTTATGAATGCTATGTTTGTTGGAGAAGCTTTTGCTAATTTTGGAGTGAAAGGTGTAGTATTTGCAGCTATATATATGGGAATATTATTTGGAGGCATATTTGTAATCTTCTTGAAGTGTAAAAAGGATCCTATAAATATAACTTTGTTCGCAGTTTTAACATCGAATTTTGCCATTGCTAGTCAAGGTGGATTCTGTGACTTTATATATAGTTCTAGTACTATTAGTATTGTAGGATTATTATTATTTATTAAATATTCATCTGTAATATTTGATAAATTTAATATTAAAATTAATTAAAATATATAGATAAGCATAAATGGATTAATTAAGTAAATTCATTAGCTTATCTATATTAATAGTTAGATGAATTTTATAACTAATTATTGGAACTGTAAGTTGGAGGAAAAAATGAAGAAAAAGTGTATATTTCATATTCCATTTAAAATAGATAAAAATTATGCAGCAGCTTCTCAAATAAGACCTATGAAAATGATTCAAGCTTTTAAAGATATTGGATATGATGTTGATGTTGTTAGTGGATATGGAAAAGAAAGAAAAGAAAAAATTAAAGTTATAAAAAATAATATAAAAAAAGGTATAAAATATGATTTTATATATAGTGAAAGCTCTACAGAACCAACGCTTCTAACAGAAAAAAATCATTTACCTATTTTCCCTTTAATGGATTTTTCTTTTATGAAATTTTGTAAAAAAAACAATATAAAGATAGGATTATTTTATAGGGATATTCATTGGAAATTTGATCAATATAAACAAAGCGTAGGTTTTCTAAAAAGAACAGTAGCATATATTTTCTATTATTATGATTTATTTATGTATAATAAAATTTTAGATGTCATGTTTTTACCATCTATAGAAATGGGAAAATACATACCATTAAGATATAATTATGAAAGAATTAAGTTGCCATCAGGATGTGATTATATTAATTGTGAGGATAATCAATATAAAGTATATAATGATAAAATTAATATTTTTTATAGTGGTGGATTAGGAAAATTATATGATTTAGAGTTGGTTTTTAAAGTTATAAATGAAGATGAAAATTATACATTAACTGTAGTTTGTAGAGAAAATGAATGGAAAAGCGTGGAAAATAAATATAAAAAATATATTAATAGTAGAATAAAAATACTTCATTTAAAGGATAAAGAATTAGATGAAGAGGCTAAAAATGCAGATGTGTTTTGTTTGTTGACTAAACCATCACAGTATTGGAAATTTGCAATGCCTATGAAACTATTTTATTATTTATCCCATAAAAAACCTATAATTGCAGTTAAAGGTGGCATAGGTGGACGCTTTATTGAAGAAAATAACATAGGATATACATGTGAATATGAGTTAGATTCTATAAAAAATAAACTTAAAGAAATATATGAACATAGAAGTGAGTTAGAATTTAAGTTTAAAAATATGAATGAAGTATTTGAAAGAAATACTTGGGAAGAAAGAGCTAGAGAAGTTAAAGATGAACTTATGAAAAGTAATTTTTAAATTGGTGATGTGAAAAAATTGCAAAGGAGATAAAGATGGACATAGATAAACATACCGTTTCAGTAGTGATTCCTTGTAGAAATGAAAAAAACTACATAAAAGAATGTTTAGATTCTTTTGTAAATCAGACCTATCCTAAAGATTTATATGAAGTTTTAGTTTGTGATGGAATGTCTGATGATGGTACGAGGGATTTAATTAAAGAATATGAAGATAAATATGACAATATACATTTAGTTGATAACAAAGGATTAACGGCCCCTAAAGCTATGAATGAAGGAATACGATATAGTAATGCTGATAGTATAATAATATTTGGAGCTCATGCATATGCTGATGAAAAATTTGTAGAAAATAATATGAATTTATTATTTAATAATAAAGAGGTAGGTTGTGTAGGCGGTCCCATAGAAACTATTAGTGAAAATAATAAAGGAACAGCTATTGCCTTGGCAATGAGTTCACCATTTGGTGTAGGAAATGCATTATTTAGATATGCAAAAGAAGAAATGTTTGTAGATACAGTAGCATTTGGCGCATATAAAAGAGAAGTCTTGGAAGATATAGGTTATTTTGATGATGAATTAGTTAGAAATCAAGATGATGAAATTAATTTTAGAGTTACTAAAGGTGGATATAAGATATTACTATCTCCGACAATTAAATCTACATATTATAGTAGAGGATCTTTTAAAAAGCTTTGGAGACAATATTTTCAATATGGTTTTTGGAAAGTTAGAGTAATGCAAAAGCATGGGGGTACACCATCTATAAGACATCTAGTACCAATGGCATTTGTTTTAGGAAATATAGGAGCAGCTGTACTAAGCTTATTTTTTAAACCTATATTCTATATTTGGATGGTAGTTTTAGCTTTATACTTAATAGGAGATTTAATATCTTCATTTAAGATAACCCAAGGTAAAAGAAAGCTTTTAAAATATATTCCTATAGTTTTTCCTATATTACATTTTAGCTATGGTATAGGATTTTTAGATGGTTTAGTAAATTTTTATCTGCTAAAGTCAAATAAAAGGATAAATAAAAATACTAAGACTTCAAGATAGATTAATTAGAAAAAAATACTTACAATAGAGCATATTAGTGAAAGTATAATTTATAAGGTTTAAGGGCCCTTCCTTTAGGTATGGGCACTTTAAATGTTAAAAAGAGTTGGTGATAATATGAATAAAACATCTAAATTATTATATTATTTAATCTGTATATATGTATTAATTTTACCTATAATAAATGATAAACTAGGGATTATAGGTAAAGTTCCAGATATTATATTAATGTTAATTATTTTTATTTATGCTATATATTCATTAAAAAATAAAAATAATAGAAAAAAACTTTATTCGAATTTAAATAATTTTATAACCTCATTTTTGGGTATTAGTATAATTGTACTAGCTATAGTTATGGCTTTTTCAATAATATACTCTGCAGAAAAAGGATTAGCATTAAAAGAAACATTTAGATTTATAACATATATAGCTTTACTATTTATAGTAAAATATGAAGTAAAAGAAAAGAAAAGTATAGAGACCATAATAAATTATTTTGTATTTACAACATCAATTTTATGTGTATATGGAGTTATACAGTATTTTACAAAGATTGGTTTAGATCCAATATTTATATCTTCAGAAGGAACACGTATTACATCGACTATGGAAAATCCAAATGGATTAGGAGCATATTTAGTTTTAAGTTTCTTTCCTATATTTATGTTGATTTTTAATGAAAATAATAAAAAAAGTAAAGTTTTTTACATTATAACGTCATTATTAATAGTTATAAATATATTTTTAACTTATTCAAGAAATGCTACTGTTGGATTTATGATAGGGCTTTTAGTTTTAGCATTTTTGTATAATTATAAATTTTTATCTGTTTTTATAATATTTGTACCGATAGTTTTATTTGATAAATCTTTAATAAATAGGTTTTCAAATATTAAAACATCAGTGCTAAATGATCCACGAATAAAGCTATGGAAGGTAGCAGGAAAAATGATAAAAGAAAACCCTATATTAGGAGTAGGAAATGGTAATTATGTAGCTTTATATGATCAATATATTGAAAAATATCCAGAATTAAAGTACAAAGATTACCATAGATTTAGTAGTCATAACTCATATTTAAAAATTCAAAGTGAATTAGGGATATTAGGAATAATTTCATTTGCCCTTGTTATCATAAGTTCAATTAGAAGTGTAATTAAGGTTTATAAAAATTCTCATAATAAAATGTATAAATCATTTTTTATGGGAGTTATGGCATCTATTATAGCTTTTTTAGCTATGAATTTTTTAGATAATCTATTTTTTTCACCACAAACAACTACTTATTTTTGGTTGTTTATAGCATTATCAGAAAGTATTTTGTTTAATGATTTGAAAATATATAATTAATTTCATAATCTTATAGAATTATAAAATTAAAATATGGCAAGTATTAAAATAAAGAATAAATGTTTATAAATAGATGATGTGGAGGGATACAATGGACGCAAATGACATAAAAATAGACGCTTATAGTGAAATTAGAGGGAAAGCTATACAGTTTGGGATAAAAAGAATTTCAGATATAATATTATCAATTATAGGTATATTAATATTATCTCCAATATTTATAATATTGTGGGCATGGATAAAATTAGATTCAAAAGGACCAGCACTTTTCAAACAAGTGAGAGTAGGTAAGGATGGTAAAAATTTCACTATATTGAAATTTAGAACTATGGTAGTTTCAGCAGAATCAAAAAGAGACTTAGAAATAGATCCTGAAAATATGAATAATTTTGTTTTTCAAAGCAAAAGTGACAATAGAGTTACTAAGAGTGGAAAATTTCTAAGAAAAACTAGCTTAGATGAAATACCACAATTATTTAATGTTCTTAAAGGAGATATGAGTCTAATTGGTCCTAGACCAGAGATACCTGATGTTGTAAAATATTATCCAGAAAGCTATTATCAAAGATTATTAGTATTACCAGGTATAACAGGACTTGCGCAAGTAAATGGAAGAGGAGAAATAGAACTTGGCAAAACTGTTTATTATGATTTAACGTACATAAAGAAGTTTTCTTTATTATTAGATATAAAAATATTATTCCAAACAGTTGTAAAAGTGTTTAAAAGTGAAGGGGCATTTTAAATGGGAATAAAATTATTAGATTATGATATTTTTTCAGGAACAAAAGAAGAGCTTATTAAAGAAGTTTTTTCAAAAGAAAAAATAAATATTGTATCTGGAAATCCTGAAATATTAAATCTAGGATTAAATAATAAAAAATTATTTGATTTTTTTACATCAGATAAATCAATAATAATTCCAGATGGAATTGGAACTATTATCGCATCAAAAATAGTAAAAAAACCTATACAAGAGAAATTGGCTGGAATTGAAATAATGGATGAAATAATTAAAGTTTGCAATAGGGAAAATAAAGGTATATATTTATTAGGTGCAAATGAAGAAGTTTTAGAAGACTGTAAGAAAGAACTAAAAGAAAAATATAAAAATTTAAATATAGTCGGAAGTCATAATGGATATTTTGAGATGAGCAACTGTACACATATTTTAGAAGAAATAGAAGAAAAGAAACCATATGCTATATTTGTAGCAATGGGTGCACCAAGGCAAGAAGAATTTATTATAAAGAATATGGAAAGTTTGCCATGTAGTATATATATGGGTGTCGGTGGAAGCTTTGATGTAATTTCTGGAAAAGTTAATAGAGCACCTAAATGGATGATAGATTGTGGATTGGAATGGCTTTATAGAACATTAAAAAATCCTTCGAGAATAAAAAGATTAGGTGTTATACCTAAATTTTTAATTACTACCATAAAAAATAGGTAGAATAGGGAGCATATTATGCTCTTTTTTTATAAAAGAATATAATATAATTTGACATTGTAACTTATTTTTAAAGTATAGATTATTATTTTAAAGTATTATATAATATACTGATTAAACTAAAAATATAAATTGCTTTTTATTTCTCTTTAAACTTTTTAGGAGGGGATTAAAATTAAAGTTTTACATATTATATCGGGAAATGATAATGGCGGAGGAGCCAGTCATATATTAAGTTTATGTAGCAAGGATAATAAGTATTTTGAAAATGTTTTAGGTTGTGTAGGAGAAGGGTATTTATCTAATAAAGTAAAAAATACAAATATAAACTATAAAATTTTTCAGAAGAAGGTTATAAATAATGAAATAGTAAAATATTCAGAGGAAAATGATATAGATATTGTTAACTTTCATGGAGCATCACCATTTTTAATACATTTTTTTATAAAAAATAAAATAAAATGTAAAACTGTAGCAACAGTTCATAGCGATTATAGATATGATTTTTTAAATAATAAATTTAAGTATTATTTATATACACCATTAAGTTCATTAGGGTTGAAAAGTTTTGAAAATTATATTACAGTTTCTGAGAATTTATTAAGACTTTTAGAAGAAAAGCAGTTTGAAGGAAAGAAAGCAGTAGTTAATAATGGTATAAGAATTAATAAATTTATTGAAAAAGAATCATCAGATCAATTAAAAAATAAATTTAAAATAAATGAAGATGATTTTGTTTTTGGAGTTATTGCAAGATTTCATCCTATAAAAAATCATGAAAATATAATTAGAGCATTTGCTAAATTTAATAATGATAATAAAAATTCTAAGTTGCTTTTATTAGGAGATGGAGAATCAAAAGACAGAATAAAAGAACTTATAGTAGAGCTGGACTTGGAAAAAGAAGTTATTTTAGGTGGATTTGTTGAAAATGTAGGGGATTATCTAAAAATATGTGATTGTACAATTATAGCATCTTATAGTGAAGGGGGAGCTCCACCATTAGCAATGCTTGAATCAGCAGCTATGGAAATTCCAGTCATAACTACCAAAGTTGGAGATTTGGAAAATATAATAAATTTTAATAATGGAATATTGATAAAATCACAAAGTGAAAAGGATATTTATATAAGTATGTTAGAGGCTTATGATAAGGGTGAAAATTTAAAAGTTTTAGGACATAATATTAAAAATTTAGTACTGAAAGAATTTACAATGAGTAGATTTTGGCAAAAATATCATAATTTTTATAAAGAAATTTTAAAGGACAAACACTAGGTAATTATCTAGTGTTTTTTATATAGTAATTTTATTCAAATTGTAAAAAAATTTTAAAAAATAAGACTAATACGGATATAGTTGACTAGTCAACTATACTGTGATATATTTTAAAAATAATTAATAAAGCAATTATAGGGATGCAATCTATAACTTAAATTTATACATCAAATTTTTATTATCAGTTGAGAAAAATAGGTACAAATGTAGTTAGTTAAGAACTATGAATTAAGAATTTAGGATGAAAGTAATGACCACAACTGTTCACTATTCACTCTTAACTAAAATAATCTGTTAGTTATTGAAAAAATACTAATTTGAGTTTTCTTATTTGATAAATAAATAAGTTTAAAATTTAATTTGAAACCCTATATATAAAGATAAAGTTAAATTTTAAATTTAAATGAAAAATAAGGAGGTGCATAGATGGATAAAAGAAGCTTTTTATTAAAATATGTGGCTATAATATATAGGGCATCTCAAGGATACATAGATGAAGCATTAAAAAAATACAATCTGAGTTTTGGAACCTACCCTTTTATTTTGGTTCTATATAATAACGAAGGAATAAGTCAGAATATCTTAAGTGAATATGTGAAAGTAGACAAATCTTTTTCAGCAAGAGCTATAAAAAAACTTATAGAAATTGGGTATGTACAAAAAATAGTTAATAATGAGGATTCAAGAGCTTATAAATTATATCTTACTGATAATGCTAAGGCTATAGTTCCAGGTATTTTAAATGAACTTGATGGATGGTTAAATATGATAACTGATGGATTAGAAGAAACAGAGAAAAAAAATGCAGAGTGCTTATTAGAAAATATGTACAAAAATGTTGAACAATTTAATACTAAGTATTAAATAGAGAGATAAGAATTTAAATTAATTGAGGAGGGTAAATTAAACTATGACAAAAGATGAAAAATATATACATAACAATAGATGGTTAATACTTGCTATAGTAGTTATGTCTCCATTTATGGCATGTATAGATAGCAGTATAATAAATGTAGCGTTGCCAATTATGGCAAAAGATTTAGGTACATCAATGGCAGGAATAGAACAAGTAGTTACAAGTTATCTTATAATAATTTCAGCTACAATACTTATATTTGGAAGACTTGGAGATATAAAAGGGAAAACCAATGTATTTAAATATGGTTTTTTAATATTTGTTTTAGGTTCTTTATTATGTGGTATATCAAATACATTAGATTTCTTAATATTTTCTAGAGTTATTCAAGCAATAGGTGCAGCGATGACTATGTCCACAAGTCAAGGAATAATAACTCAAATTTTTCCAGCGAATGAAAGAGGAAGAGCAATTGGAATATCAGGCACATTTGTTGCACTGGGAACATTACTTGGACCTCCTTTAGGTGGACTTATAATATCTGTAGTAAGTTGGGAATATATATTCTTAATAAATGTACCTATAGGTATAATAGCGTTTATAGCAGCATTAAAATATTTACCTAAAGATACGACAACTAGTAATCAAACTCTAGATATAAAAGGTGCATTACTTTTTTTGATATGCATAATTACATTATTCTGGGCAATGCTTACAGGTCAACAAATAGGATATGGGAACATAAAGATAATAATATCATTTGTGATAGCTTTAATATGTTTTGCTTTATTTATTAGGTTAGAATTAAAAATTAAAAATCCAATGGTAGATTTGTCTATATTTAAAAATAAAACTTTTTCAATTAATATATTCTGTGCTTTTGTAGCATTTATAGGGATTAGTTGTATAAATATAATTCAGCCATTTTATCTTCAGGATGTATTAAAGTTGTCACCTGCTAAAACAGGGTTTATGATGATGGCATATCCTATAGTATTAACTATTGTAGCACCATTAAGTGGATATTTATCAGATAAGATAGGAAGTAAAATACTTACACTAATTGGACTTGTTATAACAACTTTAGGGTTAATAGGAATGGCTACATTAAATGAAAAGTCAACTTTTGTAATTATTATTGCTATACTGGCTGTAGTAGCAGTAGGAAGTGGATTATTTCAATCTCCTAATAATAATTTAGTTATGTCTTCAGTGGAGAAAAGTAAATTAGGAATAGCTGGTGGAATTAATGCTCTTATTAGAAATTTAGGGTTTGTATTTGGTGTTTCAATTGCAACATCTATTTTGTATAACAGAATGAGTTATAAAATTGGTTATAGAGTATTAAGCTATGTAGAAGGAAGAGAAGATGTATTTATATATGGAATGAGATGGGTTTATATTGTTGCAGCAATAGGATGTTTTGTTGGATTTTTAATATCTTTAATAGATAAAACAAAATTTAAATCAAAAATAGGTAAATGAGATTAAAAACAAGGTTTAACTAGAGAGAGTTAAACCTTGTTTTTTTGTAAAAATAATTTATAACTTTACTAAGTTAAAAATATTCAGACAATTTAGTTTTTATTTTTTGAAGGGGAATTAAAAAATATAAAGAATATGTAGTATAAAGATATAAAATAAGAGTTAATTGCAAAATTTGGAAGTTTAGGGGATTATCTGAATTATATGCAATATTTTATCTAAATTTAGTTTATATATAAATCAAAAGGGGGCAATTAGATATGAGCAATGTTACAGGACAAGAAAAAGGTAAAACTATTTTAGAAAATGATAAAAAGGTTATTATAAATGGAAAAGATTTAGACTTACAACAAATTATAGATGTTGCAAGAAATGATTATTTTGTAGAGTTAAGCGACGAGGCAAAAGAAAGAGTCATAAAATCTAGAAACATAGTAGATAAAATAGTTGATGATGAAAAAGTTGTTTATGGTATAACTACAGGATTTGGTAAATTTGCAGATGTAACTATAACAAAAGAAGATTGTAAGACATTACAAAGAAATCTAATAATCTCTCACTCATGTGGATTTGGAGAAAATTTAGAAAGAGAGTATGTTAGAGCAATAATGTTACTAAGAGCAAACAACCTTTCAAAAGGATATTCAGGAATAAGGTTATCTACATTAGAAACTCTAATAGATATGATAA
This sequence comes from Clostridium senegalense, assembly GCF_018916625.1. Lineage (NCBI taxonomy): Bacteria > Bacillati > Bacillota > Clostridia > Eubacteriales > Clostridiaceae > Clostridium > Clostridium senegalense. The sequence continues at coordinate 703,387 of NZ_JAHLNC010000001.1, read as the reverse complement.
ATAAAAAAGTACATCCATCAATACCAGAAAAAGGTTCATTAGGAGCTTCAGGAGACTTAGCACCACTTTCACATATGGTTTTACCAATGATAGGTGAAGGTGAAGCAGAGTTAAATGGAGAAATCTTGTCTGGAAAAGAAGCTATGAAAAAAGCTGGAATAGAAACAATAGAACTTGTTTCTAAAGAAGGATTAGCCCTTATAAATGGTACACAAGTTATGACAGCAGTAGCATCTATAACAACATATGATGCTATAAATTTATTAAAACTTAGTGATATATCAGCAGCAATGACTTTAGAAGCTTTAAGAGGAATAAAAGATGCTTATGATAACAGAACTCATAGAATAAGAAATCATTCAGGTCAACAAAAAACAGCTATAAATATATTAAACTTAGTAGATGGTAGTACATTTGTAACTCGTCAGGGGGAATTAAGAGTTCAAGATGCTTATACATTAAGATGTGTTCCACAAATACATGGTGCATCTAAAGATGCTATAAGATATGTTGAATCTGTTATAGAAACGGAAATAAATTCTGTTACAGATAATCCAATAGTTACAGAAGAAGGCGATGTTATATCTGGAGGAAACTTCCATGGACAACCAATTGCATTAAGTTCTGATTTCTTAGGAATTGCAATTGCTGAGGTAGCAAATGTTTCTGAAAGAAGATTAGAAAGACTTATAAACTATCAATTAAATGATTTACCTGCATTTTTAGTTAAACATGGTGGACTAAATTCAGGATTTATGATTACTCAATATGCAGCAGCAGCATTAGTTTCTGAAAATAAAGTTTTAGCACATCCAGCTAGTGTAGATTCTATACCATCATCAGCTAATCAAGAAGATCATGTTAGTATGGGAACAATAGCAGCAAGAAAAGCTAGAGATATACTAAAAAATGCTGAAAGAGTATTAGCTACTGAATTATTAGCATCATGCCAAGCTATTGATTTTAGAACTGATTTAAATTTAGGAAAAGGCACTAAGGCTTGCTATGATGCAATAAGAAAAAATGTAGGATTTATAGAGAATGATGTTGTTATGTATAAAGAGTTAGATAAGGTATTGGATTTAATAAAATCAGGCGAAATATTATCTGCTGTAAATAACATAGTAGATATAAAATACTAATGATATAAAAAATATTTGGGGGTAATAGTATGGCAAAAATTATTGAATGTATTCCAAACTTTAGTGAAGGAAGAGACAGAGAAAAAATTGAAAAAATAATGGACACTGTTAGAGGTAAAGAAGGGGTTAAATTATTAGATTATTCTAGTGATACAGACCACAATAGAAGTGTTGTTACATTGGTTGGAGAGCCAAGCAAAGTAGAAGAAGTAATAATAAATATGGCTGAGAAAGTTTATGAATTAATAGATATGAGCACACATGAAGGTGGACATCCTAGAATGGGAGCATTAGATGTAGTTCCATTTGTTCCAATAAGTGAAGTAACTATGGAAGAATGTGTAGAAATTGCAAATAGAGTTGGTAAAACAATAGGAGAAAAGTTTAATATACCAGTATATCTATATGAAAAAGCTGCTACAGCATCACATAGAGAAAACCTAGCAAAAGTTAGAAAAGGACAATATGAAGGATTCTTTGAAAAAATAAAAGAAGAAATGTGGACACCAGATTATGGTCCTAAAGAGGTTAATGTTAAAGGTGGCTGTGTTGCAATAGCAGCAAGACAACCATTAGTAGCTTTTAATGTAAACTTAGATACATCAAATGTTGAAATTGCAGATAAAATTGCTAAAACAGTAAGACATTTAGGTGGTGGATTAAGATTCGTTAAGGCTATGGGAGTTATGTTAGAAGAGAGAAATATAGCTCAAGTTTCTATGAATCTTGTAAACTATGAAAAGACAGCAGTTTACAGAGCTTTTGAAATGATTAAAATGGAAGCAAAAAGATACGGTGTTTCAGTAGTAGGTAGTGAAGTTATAGGGCTTGTACCGATGAAATCTTTAATAGATTGTGCAGAATATTATCTTCAAATAGAAAACTTTTCAATGGATCAAATATTAGAAAAAAGAATTAGTGAATAGTTTATAAATTTAGGCATAAAAAATAAATAATAGACTAGTATTCTCATTTATTTAACAGGAATATTTGGTATAGTATTTGTATTTATATGCTTTCATTTGAAGATGTATAGGGTTCTAAGTTGACTTTAAAGTTTATATTTTAAAACTTGGATACCCAAAAGAGTGAGACATGCTCGGGAACACTCTAGATTCAGTAAAACTCTTTAAAAAAGTTATTTTTAGATTAAGATATAACTTTAAATAGGAGCTTGTCTTGCTATATATTTAAAATTGAGGTGTTTAGTATGTCAATGATAATAAAAGAAATTGACTGTTTGGTGACTTGCAAAGGTAGTCATAGAAAGACCAAAGGTGATATGAATAATGCTCATATCATAGAGAATGGATATATCATTGTAAAAGATGATATTATAGTTGAAGTTGGACAAGGCGATGGATATAAAAAACATTTAAATGATTGTGATAAGTTAATCGATGGAAAAGGAAAAACTGTTACACCAGGACTTATAGATCCTCATACTCATTTAGTTTATAGTGGATCGAGAGAAAAAGAATTACCATTAAAATTAAATAAAGTAGGATATATAGAAATTTTAAATTCTGGTGGTGGGATTTTAAGTACCGTTGAAAATACAAAAAAGGCTTCATTACAGGAATTAGTTGATGAAAGTAAAAATAGATTGGATATAATGCTAAAATATGGAACAACTACTGTTGAAAGTAAATCAGGATATGGTCTTGATTTAGAAACAGAGCTAAAAATGCTTAATGCAAATAAAATTTTAAATGAAAGTCATCCAGTAGATGTAGTTTCAACTTTTATGGGATTGCATGCACTTCCAGCAGAATTTAAAAATAATAGAGAAGAGTTTTTAAAAATTGCAAAAAAAATGATTCCAGAGGTTGCAAATAAAAATTTAGCTGAGTTTATAGATTGTTTTTGTGAAGATGGTGTATTTTCAGTAGAAGAGTGTAGAGAATTTTTAGAAGAAGGAAAGAAATTTAATCTTATACCAAAGGTTCATGGTGATGAGGTTGAACCAATGGGAGGAGCAGAACTTGCAGGAGAAGTTAAGGCAATTTCTGCAGAACATCTTATAGCAGCAAGTGATGATGGAATAAAGGCTTTAGCAGATAATAATGTAGTAGCAGTATTACTTCCTTCCACCGCTTTTTACCTTATGGTTGGAAGTTTTGCAAGAGCTAGAGATATGATAGAAAATGGCGTTACTGTTGCCTTAGCCACAGATTGTAATCCTGGAACATCACCAACTGAATCTATGCAAGCAGTTATGACATTTGCAGCATTTGGCATGAGGATGTTCCCAGAAGAAATAATAAATGCAATGACTATAAATGCAGCAGCAGCAATAAATCGTGAAAAACAAATTGGAAGTATAGAAGAAAATAAGAAAGCAGATATAGTTATATTTAATTCTAAAAATTTAAATTACCTAATTTATCATTTTGGTATAAATGCAGTAGACAAAGTTATAAAAAATGGTAAAATTGTTGTTGGAAATTAATTAGGGAGGCGAAAAGAAAATATGTTAGATAAAAAAACAATTAGAGAATTTATGAGTGAACTTGCATCAAATTCACCTGCACCGGGTGGCGGTAGTGTTTCAGCAGTATCAGCATCATTAGCAGCATCATTAGTATCTATGGTATGCAATTTAACAATAGGAAAAAAATCTTATGAAGCACTTAGTGAAGAAGAAAAACTTCAAGTAGATAATAGCTTAAAAGTTTGTGATGTTGTTAAAGATGAATTCTTAGATTTAATGAATGAAGATACTGAAGTATTTTTAGAACTTATGAAAGCATTTAAAATGCCTAAAGAAAGTGATGAAGAAAAAAAAGCTAGAAGTGCTAAAATACAGTTGGGTTATAAGGGTTCATTAGAAGTACCTTTAAAAACTGCTAAAAAGACATTTAGCTTATATGATTATATATTATCAGTTGCTAAATATGGAAATAAAAATGCAGTTTCAGATGCTGGAGTAGCGGCATTAATGGCTCAAAGTGGGCTAGAAGCAGCTATATTAAATGTAAAAATTAATGTAACTTCCATAAAAGATGAAGAATATGTGAAAAATGTAAAAACAGAAATAGAACATTTGGTTAATGACGGAAGAGCAAGAAGAGATGAGATATTAGCTATAGTTGAAAGTAAGCTATAGAAATTAATTTAATAAATTTAGGAATATAAAAAAGTCATTTTAAAATAGAAAATTAAATCTATTTTAGAGTGACTTTTTTTGTATCATTTTGATATAAACCCTTTTATTTACAGATATACTTCAATAATTTTACAAATTATGATATACTAAATTAAGGAAATTGTTTGAATATTGAGAAAAGATGAGGGGAAGTTATGGACTTTGATTTTAAAAGGCAAGTTATGGAGTTATATAATCTTTTAATAACTCCAATTGATGAAATTTTTAAACAAACTGCCATAGTGAAATTTAAAAAAAATATTAAATTAAAAGAAGATGATTTGATTGGAGAATATTATTATGAAGGGTTAAAAGAAAATAAAGAAAAGGGGATTGTATATACTCCATATCCAATAGCTAAATATATAGTTGAAAGCAGTATCACTAAAGAAGATGTGATAAATAATCCATATATTAAAGTAGTAGATCCTTCTTGTGGTGTTGGTAATTTGATTATTCCATGTTTTACACACCTATATAAAGTGTATAAGGAGAACTTATCTAATATAAATAAAGTTAATGGTATCAATATTTTGGAAAAAGATATAACTAGACATATTATAGAAAATAATTTATATGGATTTGATATAGATGAAGTGGCATTAAAAATTTTACAAATAGATTTGTTTAGTTGTAGTAATTATATATATGATAAAAATCTTGGCAATAAGGACTTTTTATTTTTAGAAGAAGATTTAAGATTTGATATATTTATAGGAAATCCTCCATATGTAGGACCTAAACAAATAGATAAAGAATACTCGTTAAAATTAAAAGAACGATTTAGAGATATATTCAAAGACAAAAGTGATTTATCGTATTGTTTTTTTAAAAAGTCATTAGACTTATTAAGAGTAAAAGGAAAATTATCATTTATAACATCACGATATTTTTTAGAATCATCTAGTGGTAAAGAATTAAGAAAAACATTAAGAGAAAATACTCACATAATAAGAATAATAGATTTTTATGGGGTCAGGCCTTTTAAAGGTGTAGGTATAGACCCAGTAATTATTTTTATAGAAAAAGAAAAAAATAGTTTAAGGGATGTGGAAATTATAAAACCGCTATCTGATAAAGGTCGTAAGGATGATAAATTTTATAACTCTTTATTTTTAAACCAGGGAGATGCTTATAAAAAATTTTTAATAAGTGAGTCTACATTAAATGGAGAACGATGGATTTTAAGAAGCAATGATATAAAATCTATTGTAGAAAAAATAGAAAGTTTTTGCCAGTTTCAATTATCAGATATCTGTACTAGCCATCAAGGCATTATTACAGGGTGCGATAAGGCTTTTGTTGTTGATGAAGAAACTATAAAATGTGAAAATATAGAAAAGGAATTATTAAAACCTTGGATAAAAGGAAGCTTTATAAAGAAAAATCAAGTAGATAGAAGAAAAAATTATATAATATACTCTGATTTAATAGAAGATGAAGAAATGCAGCCTAATGCAATAAATCATATAAGACAATATAAAGAAAAACTAAGTAAAAGAAGAGAGTGTATAAAAGGGGTCAGAAAATGGTATCAACTTCAATGGGGAAGAAGTAAAGAAATTTTTGAAGAAGAAAAAATAATATTCCCATTCAAGGCATCTGCTAATAAGTTTTCTTTAGATAATGGTAGTTATTTTAGTGCCGATGTTTACGCATTAAGACTTAAAGAAAATAAAAATTTTAGATATGAAGACTTATTGTTTATATTAAATAGCAAAATTTATGATTTTTATTTTAAAACTTTTGCAAAAAAACTTGGAGAAGACTTATATGAATATTATCCTAATAATCTTATGAGATTATATATACCTAATATTAAAGGAAAAGAGCTTTCAAATGAGCAACAATTATATGAATATTTTAATTTTAATGATAAAGAAATTGAATTAATAAATGAACAATAAAATTGATGTGAAATGTTATTGTTCATTTATAAAACTATAGGCAAATAATCTGCAATTTAAATTTATTTATTGAGCGAGAAAATTTCAATTAATATTTTACAGATAGTTAAAAGTTATTTTAGTTAAGAGTTAAGGCGTTCATTATGCACTATGTTTCTGATAATTCTAACCGTAATTTTTTATTTTATATAAATTTATAAAGTAAATTATATTATTAAATTGAAAGAGAAATAGGGCTTCAATTTATATAATAAATGTTATTGCAAAGTCTTATTTATAAATTCTATAATATTAAAAAATATTGGATTAAGTTAGAAAATGTTTTATATTTTGCTTATAAAAAATAAGTTTTATTATAAAATAATAGTAAAATAATGTAAAAAATTTAAATTTGTGTTATAATGTTTTTGTAATATAACAGATTTAAAAGAATATAATAATAAGTTAAATAGATTAATATTAGAATTTCAGTAATGGTTGGAGGGAATATTATGCAATTAACATTTGAAAAGTTAAATGAAAAGTTAATAGTAAAACTTAACGGAGAGCTTGATCATCATAGTGCTTCAGAACTAAGAAATAAGATAGATGACAGGATGGATATGGAAGGAACTATGAAACTTATATTAAATTTTTCAGGAGTATCTTTTATGGATAGCTCAGGTATAGGAGCTGTTATAGGAAGATATAAAAAAATATCTATGCATGGTGGAAGTCTATGTGTGACAGATTTAAAACCTTCTATAAAAAAGGTTTTTGAGTTGTCAGGTTTATTTAAAATTATTGATGTTTATGACAATGTTGATGAAGCATTAAAGAATGTTTAATGGAGGGATTAAGATGAGTCACAATAGAATGAAAATAGAGTTTTTAAGTAAATCTGAAAATGAAAGCTTTGCAAGAGTTGTAGTATCAGTGTTTGCAGCTCAATTAGATCCAACAATAGAGGAGATAAATGATATAAAAACTGCTATATCAGAGGCGGTTACTAATGCTATAATACATGGCTATGAGGAAGATTCAACCAAAATGGTTGAAGTAGAGGCGACTATAGAAGGAAATGAATTGACTGTAATTGTTGTAGACAAAGGAAAAGGGATAAATGATGTAAAAACAGCTAGAGAGCCACTATTTACCTCAAGACCAGACTTAGAAAGGTCAGGTATGGGATTTACTGTTATGGAGACTTTTATGGATAGTTTAGAGGTAATATCAACACAAGGTGAAGGAACTAAAGTTATTATGAAGAAAACTTTTAACTCAGCAGTATAGGTGACTAATATGGGGGAAAAAAATTATAAGGTGAATAATTATAATTACGATGATAATATGGAGCTTATAAAAAAAGCTAAAGGTGGCGATAAGGAAGCTCTAGATTTTCTAATTGAAATGAATTTACCACTAGTATCTGCATTAAGTAAGAAATTTTTAAATAGGGGCTATGAGTATGATGATATATTTCAAATTGGCTGTATAGGCCTTGTAAAAGCTGTAAATAATTTTGATGATGGGTTTAATGTTAAGTTTTCAACTTATGCAGTTCCAATGATTGTAGGAGAAATAAAAAGATTTCTAAGAGATGATGGAATAATAAAAGTAAGTAGAAGTATAAAAACTGTTGCGAAAAAGATACATTATGATAAAGATACACTTGCAAAAAAATTAGGAAGGGATCCTACAATAGAAGAATTATCTAAATTTTCAGAAATACCTAAAGAAGAAATAATCACTGCACTAGAGGCATCTAATAATATGCAATATTTATATGATACTATTCACCATGATGATGGTGCACCAGTATTATTAATTGATAAATTAAGTGAAGATTATGAGGAAGATACAGAGGTTTTAGATAAATTAGCATTAAAAGAAGCACTAAGTAAATTAGATGCAAAATCAAGACAAATTATTATGTTAAGATATTTTAAGGATAAAACACAAGTTGAAGTTGCTAAAATGCTAGGTATAAGTCAAGTTCAAGTATCTAGAATAGAGAAAAAAGTATTGAAAATTATGAAAGAAAAATTAAGTGGTTAAGATGTAAAAATATCTTAACCACTTTTAATTTTTAGGTATAAAGTTTTAAATAAGATTATATTTTATTTTAATAAATCTTATTAAAGAATAATAGTAAGATTAGTTACTAATAATATATAGAAGAATAATAGTTATAAAAGAGGTGAACTTTATGAAGGAAAATAAACTGAAGAAAAAATTTCATCAGTTATATGAAGAAGAAACTCCTAAACCAAATTTAATAAAAAACTGTTTTAGAGCATTTTGGACAGGAGGATTAATTTGCACTATAGGTCAAGTAATATATAATGTATTACTTCGATTTGGAATATCTGTTGAACAGGCTAAAGTATATTTACCTATAATAATGATATTTATAGGAGCTAGCCTAACAGGAATTGGTGTTTATGATAAAATTGGTGATTATGCAGGTGCTGGTTCTGTAGTACCAATAACAGGGTTTGCTAACTCTGTAGTATCTCCAGCTATTGAATTTAAAAAAGAAGGTTATGTTTTAGGTGTTGGAGCAAAAATATTTACAATTGCAGGTCCAGTTTTAGCATATGGAACAACAGCTTCAGTAATATTAGGACTTCTATATTATTTTATTAGGTGGTGATTTTTTGGCAATCAGAATGGGAAAGCAAACAGTAAAATTAGAAAGTAAACCTAAAATTCTTTCTACATATACAGTTGTAGGTCCTAAAGAAGGAGAAGGGCCATTAAAAGATTATTTTCACGAAATATTAGATGATGATATGTGTCAGTGTGAAACCTTTGAAAAAGCAGAAAGTAAAATACACTATTCAGCCGTTCAAGGTTGTATAAAAGATGCAAATGTAAAAGAAAGTGATATAAACTATATATTTAGTGGAGATTTATTAAATCAATTATTTTCCTCAAGTTTTATGGCTAGAGATCTTTGTATACCGTTTATAGGCATGTATGGTGCTTGCTCTAATATGACAGAAACTCTTTCAGTTGCAGCTATGGCTGTAGAAGCTGGATGTGCTAATTATGCTATCGCATCTACATCCTCGCATTTTTCGTCAGCAGAAAGACAATTTAGAGTTCCATTAGAAATGGGAAGTCAAAGAACGCCTAGTTGTCAATGGACTGTTACAGGAGCCGGAGCAATGATGCTAACAAATAGAAATGTTAAGCATAAACCACATATTACATATATTACAACAGGTAAGATTAAAGATTATGGGATAACAGATCCTAATGAAATGGGAGCAGCAATGGCACCAGCAGCAGTAGATACAATTAAACAACACTTTGTTGATACAGGTTTAAAACCTAATTATTATGATTTGATTGTTACTGGAGATTTAGGTAGTATAGGAAAAACAATAACAGAAAAGCTATTATTAGAATATAAAATTGATGTTAAAAAAAATTACATTGATTGTGGTGCAGAAATATTTGATTGTGAAAAGCAAGATACCAATTCTGGAGGCAGTGGTTGTGGTTGCTCAGCAACTGTTATGGGAAGTTATATTTACAAGAAGATGATTAAAGGAGAATTAAAAAGAGTTCTCTTAGTTTCAACGGGAGCACTTTTAAATTCTATATCAACCCTACAAGGTGAGACTATACCAGGTATTGCACATGCTGTAGCTATTGAAATGGATGGTGATTAAATGAATGAATATTTATCTGTATTTATAGTTGGTGGAATAATATGTGTTATTGGTCAAATATTAATGGATACAACTAAGTTAACTCCAGCAAGGATATTAGTTTTGTTTGTTACAGGTGGTGTTATATTACAGGGCCTTGGAATATATGAAAAAGTAGTGCAAATAGGAAAGGCTGGTGCTACTGTACCACTACCTGGCTTTGGGTATTCGCTAGCAAATGGTGTAATGAAGGCTGTTGACAAAGATGGCTTTCTAGGAATATTTACTGGTGGTGTTCAAGGTGCAGCTGGAGGAATAAGTGCAGCTATTGTATTTGGATATATAATGTCAGTTTTATCTAATGCTAAAACAAAGTAGAGCTTTGAATTTCAAAGCTCTACTTTGTTTTTTAAAATAATTTTCTATTACTAGATTTATTTTTATTTGAATTGGAATTCTTGTCTTTGTCTTTATCTTTATCTTTGTCTTTGTCCTTATCCTTATCCTTATCTTTATTTTTATCCTTGTCTTTATCGGTAGTCTTATAAGATGTTGGATCTGTTTCAGTAGGGACTAACCATTTTGAATCATTAAGAAATACATATGAATAATAATCCCTAGTTATAAATACTCCTGTTTTTATTTTGCTTTTTGGTGTATTTTCAGATGGTAAGTAATATTTTCCATCAGCACCTAAAACATATTGAGACTCTACGTGAATATTATCTAAAGAAGAAGGTTGAGTGCCGTCAATAAATAACTCTGAGTATACACGATTGCCTCTAGGATCTTTATAAGATAATTGTGTAGGAAGAGTACCTGAGTCTCTACAGATATCTACACTGACAATTCCATCAGGACGTGCTAATTCCGAATATTCTAAGTTCCTATGAGCAGCAGCCATAACTCTACCCCAAAGTGCAGCAGGTTTATCACTGTTCATATTATAAATTGGGGTATAATCATCATTTCCAATCCATACTGCAGCAGAAAGATAAGGCGTTAATCCTGCAAAGGTTAAATCAGTAGAATCAGAAGCAGTACCAGTTTTACCTCTAACTTCCATATTACCAAAAGCGGCACTAGGACCAGTTCCAATTACAGGTTCTTTTAGCATATCATAAACTATATATGAAGCTTGAGATGATAAGACAGTGTTTGTTTCAATTTTATTTTCTAAAATTACTTTTCCGTGTCTATCTAATACTTTTGTATATAATCTTGGTTTAGTGTAAACTCCATTATTACCAAAAGTTCCATAAGCTGCAGATAAGGCTAATGGATTTGTTCCAGCTAAACTACCACCATCTAGCTGTCCTAAAGCTAGAGCTGAAATTGAGCTTTTATCTGTTTCATCTAGTTGAATTCCAAAATTTGTGCCATATTTTGCAGAAACATCAAGACCAATAGTGTCTGTTACTTTAGTAGCAACTGTATTTCTAGAACTACGTATAGAATCTCGTAGTGTCATATAACCTTCATAGTCTAATTGCGCATTCTTAGGATCATATGGAGGATCTCCATATTTTGAACCTATTGAAGTTGGAATTGGAGAATCTTCAATCATTGAACCAGCAGTTAAAATCTGCTCATTTATAGCTGGAGCATAGACTGTAAGTGGTTTTAATGAAGAACCAGGAGAACGTAAGAAATTTTCAGAAGCAGCTCTATTATAAGAGTTTGGTTCTTGCTTACCACGGCCACCAACAATACATTTAACATCACCAGTTTTATAATCCATGATTGTTGCTGATGCTTGTAAGTTTGGATTATCATTAATATTTAATATAGATCCATTAGAATCATTTACTATTTCTTGAACCTCATTTTGAAGTTCTGTATCCATAGTGGTATAAACTTTATAACCACCATACATTAATTTATCAAGTGCTTCGGATTTAGAAATTTTATAAATCTCTACCATATCATCCACAACTTGATTTATGGCAGGTCTTGAAAAATATTCAAAATTCATTCCATTGTTAGAATTAATATTAAAATCAAATGTCAAAGGGTCTTCAATGGCAGCATCATATTCTGTATTAGTTATTTTGCCAAGTTCTAACATTTTATCTAAAACAGTTTTTGTTCTAGGAGAATCAAAAGGTATATTATTTTTAAAGTTTTCATAAGCATTATAATAAGACACAGATGGATTCTGTGCAGCGCCTGCTATAAAAGCTGATTGCTTTAATGTTAAATCCTTTGAAGATTTATTAAAATACATTTGAGATGCAGCTTCTACACCATGGGAAGTTCCACCTAAGTATATAGTATTCATATAAGATTCTAAAATCTCACTTTTACTAAGTTCTTTTTCAAGCTTTAAGGATAAGTACATTTCTTGAACTTTTCTTTTTATGGATGTTCTATTTTCTAGAGAATCTTCTAGAAAATATCTATATTTAACTAACTGTTGAGTTATAGTAGATGCCCCTTGTAAATTACCTTCAGACATGCCAAAGATGATTTTAACATCTTGAAATATTGCTCCACCTATTCTTCTAAAATCAATACCTTTATGAGAATAAAAACGTTCATCCTCTATACTAACAAAAGCATCTTTTAAATTTTCAGAAGTTTTATCTATATCTATAGATATTCGTCGCTCTGGAGTTAAGAATTCATCTATTAGATTACTTTTAGAATCATATATAGTAGAAGTTTCCTCAATATCAAGGAACTTTTCCACATCTATTGTTGGTGCAGTTTTTATCATACCGTAAACTACGCCAGTACCTATTGCTGCACATGATAAGAATAATATAATAAATACAATAAATATACCTTTAAGTATTTTTTTTCTACTTGTTTTATTATTTTTATTTTCAACCGTAGGCTTTTTTTCACTCATAAGCATCCTCCTTAGGATTATTCTGTTGATTATCATTTTTGTATTATATCATACTATATAAAATTAATAAAATTTATAAAATTATTCTTTATATAAATAATAGTACATATAATTTATTATTACTATTTTACTAGAAAGTAAACATATTAAGAAAATTTTATTAAAAAAAGGGGATAATTGTATATGAAAAAATACATGAAATTAAAAATAGTAATGGTAATTATATTTATATTTACCATACTTAGTTCATTTATATATTATTTTGATGAAATTATATTACCAAGTGTTCTTGCAATTTGTGATGGAGAAATGAGAGCAAGAGCAGTGCAAGTCATGAATAAATCTATTTTGGAAAAATACGTAAATGAATTTGATTATGAAGATATTATTAAATTTCAAAAAGATGAAAATGGGAATATTGTATTGGTACAAGCAGACACATTAAAGATGAACAAAATTGCTAATGAAGTATCTTTAGAAATTCAGGAAGAATTAAATAATTTAAGTTATCAAGATGTAAAAATTCCAACTGGATATATAACTAAGAATAATATATTGGCAAATTTTGGACCTAAAATAACAGCTAAAATGCAACCGATAGGGCATGTAGAAACAAAATACAGTTCAGATTTTGAGACAGCAGGTATAAATCAAGTAAGACATAAAATATATGTAGAAGTAAAAACAAATATTAAAGTGATATTACCTATGGCTAATGAAGATGTACAAGTTGCTACTCAGGTACCTATAGCAGAAACGATTATAGTAGGAAAAATACCTGAAACTTCAATACAAATGGATATGAATAAACAATAAAAAAACGAGTGATTTTTCACTCGTTTTAAGATTAAATAAATTAATTATGATTCCCAATTAAATATGTAAGGTATGTTTCTATAATAATCACCATAGTTTAAACCATAACCAACTACAAATAAATCTTCAATAGCAAATCCGCAAAAGTCAGGTTTTATACTTACTTTTCTTCTTGATGGTTTATCAAGTAAAGAACAACATTTAACAGAATTTGCACCTAAGCTTTTTATATGATTTACAACAAAATCCATTGTTATCCCACTGTCAATAATGTCATCAACAATTAAAACGTCAAAGCCTTCTATATTGTCAGGAACATCATTAACAACTTTAACAATACCAGATGATTCTTCATTATGACCATAGCTAGAGGTTGTCATAAAACCTATTTTTGTAGGAACAGATATATATCTTACTAAATCAGCAGCAAATATAAAGCTACCTCTAAGAAGTGATAAAACATAAAGTTTTTTTCCTTCATAAGCTTCAGAAATTTCTTTTCCTAGTCTAGCATTTGCTTTTTCAATTTCTTCTTTAGAAAATAATACATTAACTTTTTTGTTTTCCATTTGAACACGCCCCTATATAAATATTTTGTTTGAATTTATTGTTTAATTAATGCTTTTAAAAATAATATATACGTTAAATATTATGCCCTTAGTGTAAATAATATATTGAATTTTAAATAACAATAAATTGTATTATGAAAATGATATATTATTTATATTAACAACAATTATAAGTTTTTTCAATAAATATATAAAACAAGCTATAATCCTAGTGTTTAATAACAGAAAAAACATAGTTAGAGTTAAAATTTTAAATATAAGCTTATGAATTTAGTTAGGTATAAAATTAATTGGAATTTGGCAAGGATATAAATATTAGTAGATATTTAGCTTAAGATGCTATACTATTATTATGTGATTTTAAAAAAAGTATGCTAGTTAGCTTTTATAAGGAGGGGTTTGCATGATAGATGGAAATATAGATGGAGTAAAAAAATCCATATTAAATAAATTAGAAGTTATACAAGATTTAAAGGTACCTAAAGATACTATTGTTACTTTAGATATAGTAAATATATTAAAAGAAGTTACATTAGAAATTGAAAGGGAAGTTAGTGTTGCAATAGATAGAAAGGGGAACATAGTCTCAATAGCTGTAGGAGATAGTAGCACTGTTGACGTGCCTTTAATTGATGTTCGTGAAGGAAAACTTTCAGGTGTAAGGGTAATACATACTCATCCCAATGGTAATCCTAAACTTTCCGCATTAGATATATCAGCATTAATAAAATTAAAATTAGATGCTATGGTAGCAATAGCTGTTAGTGAAAGTGAAGAGCTTAATTATAATATCGGTTTTTGTGATGTAACTGATAATATATTAGTAGAAGAAGAAGTACATTTAAGAAATAGTGAGGAACTTTTAAATTTTAACCTTTTAGAAAAAATAAAATATATAGAAGATATTATTAAAAATAATAATGTCGTTGAAGATAATACAGAAAGAGCAGTTTTAGTAGGTACTGAAGATGAAGAAAGTTTAGAGGAATTAGAAGAGCTTGCTAAAGCTTGTGAGGTAGTGCCTGTATATTCAACGCTTCAAAAAAGAAGTAAGAACAAGATAGACCCAGCTTTTTATATAGGAAGAGGAAAGGTTGAAGAAGTAGCTTTAATTAGACAATCATTAAGGGCCAATGTTGTTATATTTGATGAAGAACTTTCGGGAGCACAGGTTAGAAATTTAGAGCAAGCATTAGGCGTTAAAGTTATTGATAGAACTACATTAATTCTTGAAATATTTGCAAGACGTGCTAAATCGAAAGAAGGAAAAATACAAGTAGAACTATCTCAACTTAAATATAGACTTTCAAGACTTGCAGGACTTGGAACCGTTCTTTCAAGAACTGGTGGAGGTATAGGTACAAGAGGACCAGGAGAGAAAAAATTAGAAACAGATAAAAGGCATATAAGAGAAAGAATATTAGATCTTTCAAAAGAACTTGACAGAATAAAACATATTAGGGTTACACAAAGAGAAAAAAGAAGTAAAGATACTGTATCTAAAATAGCCCTTGCAGGTTATACAAATGCTGGGAAATCAACACTGAGAAATAAGTTATGTGATTTATATCCTTTAAAATCTGCTACCGTTAAAGAAAAAGTTTTTGAAGCAGACATGTTATTTGCTACCTTAGACACTACTACAAGAGGAATACTTCTTCCAGATAATAGAGTAGGAACAATAACAGATACAGTTGGATTTATAAGAAAACTTCCACATGATCTAGTTGAAGCATTTAAATCTACATTAGAAGAAGTTATATATGCTGATTTAGTACTTCATGTTGTTGATAGTGCTAATAGTGATGCTGAAAAGCAAATAGAAGTTGTAGAGGAAGTTTTAAGAGAGCTTAAGGCTAATGATAAACCTACTATGTTAATCTTAAATAAAATAGATAGTGCAGATAAAGATATAATCAATAAATTAAAAGAAAAGTACGATAACTATGAGATAATAGAAGTGTCTGCAAAAGAAAATATAAATTTAGATTTGCTTTTAAATAAATGTACAAAGTTACTCCCATATAAGTTGAAAAAATTTAAAGTTTTAATTCCATATAGTGATTCAAGTACTGTTGCATATATTCATAGAAATGGAAAAGTAGATAGTGAGAGTTATGAAGCAGAAGGAACGCTGATGGAAGTTCAAGGTGATGAAGAAGTTTATAATAAGTGTAAAAAATATATAGTAGAATAATATTTTTAAAAGGTGACTTTATTCATTGTTAATGAAATTGAGTCATCTTTTAATTATGCCATTTAATTATGCCATGCTATGAAAATATAAAGTGGTATATTATAATGTATATAATGAAATGTGTACAGGTGGTGAGAAGATGAGCAAAGGATTAGTAAAATTCGATTGGAATTTTATAGAGAACTATTCTGAAGAGGAAATATCATATTTTCTTCATTTAGAAGGAAAATCTTTAGATGCCATAAGTAGAATTAGAAATATTGACAAAAGTGATGTTCAAAGACATCTTATATTGTCAAAGATGAAATATAGATATTTAAATAAGAGTGAAAATATTGAACAATTGTTTAAAAATTTAACTACAGTAGCTAAAAATGAAAGAATATATATATTAAATAGCTTAGATACAGTTAATAAAACTAAACTTATAGATTACATATTAAATAATCATTTGAATATATCATTAAAAGAAAAAGAAGTAGCAATATGGATGTTAGGAGAGCTAAAGTCTAATAAATCCGTTGACTTTCTTATAAGATGTACGGTTCATAAGTTTGTAAACATAAGAAGATTATCCGTTTCTGCACTAGGGAAAATTGGTAATGGGAAATGTGAGCCAGCGCTTGCAAGAGCATTAAAGGATGAAAATGGTCAAGTGGTTAGCTATGCCATAAAGTCATTAAAGAAAATTAATGGTATAGATTATAAGGAAAGAATAAAAGAAATATATAATTCTACAGATAAAGCATATATACAAAAGGCTTGTGAGGAATATTTAGGTATATAGAATGGAGGAATGGTATGAGTTATTTTACTATAAAAGATGAAGCAAAGGCAGAATTTGATGAGAGAAAATCAGTTTTTATAGGATATGCTAAAAGGGTAACAACAGAAGATGAAGCAAAAGAATTTGTGAGTAAAATAAAAGGTATGCATAAACAAGCTACACATAATTGTTCTGCATATATTGTAGGAGAAAATAAGAATATTCAAAGGTATAGTGATGACGGAGAGCCTCAAGGGACAGCAGGTATACCTATGTTAGAAGTTTTAAAGAAAAATGATTTAACAGATGTAGCAGTTGTTGTTACAAGATATTTTGGTGGTATACTTTTAGGAGCTGGTGGGCTTGTAAGAGCTTATTCGAAGGGCGCTGCTGAAGCCATAAAAGAAGCTGGGATTGTTGAAAAGGTTAAAGGGTTTGAGATAAGAGTTATATTAGAGTATGATTTACTAGGAAAAATACAGTATATATGTGGGACTAACAATTGGTATATAGAGGATATAATTTACACAGATAAAGTTGAATTGATAATGTACTGTGAAAGTAGTAACTATGAAGAAGTCTCTAATAGTTTTGTAGAAGCAACAAGTGGAAAAGTTATAATAAGTGAAGAAGATGAAGAATTTTACTTTAAAATGGGAAATAGGTTATATAAAGAGTGTAATATTTAACTTGATTTTGATAAGAATTTATATATTCTTGAATTTGAAAGGAATATTTCATTATGTTATAATGTTGCAGTAATATTTAAAATAAGCCATTATAGGCAGTATTTATATATTTAGTTAGGAGGAGTTCAAATGTCAGGACATTCAAAGTGGCATAACATACAAGCTAAGAAGGGGAAAGTTGATGCTAAAAGAGGAAAAATATTCACAAAAATAGGAAAAGAAATAGTTGTTGCGGTTAAAAATGGTGGACCTAGTGAAGATACAAATGCTAAATTAAGAGATGTTGTAGCAAAAGCAAAAGCTGCAAATATGCCAAATGATAACATTCAAAGAGCCATAAAAAAAGCAGCAGGAGAGTTAAATGCTGTTGATTATGAAACAATTGTTTATGAAGGATATGGTCCTGAAGGAACAGCTGTTATAGTTGAATGTTTAACAGATAACAAAAATAGAACAGCAGGAAATGTAAGATATGCATTTTCTAAACAAGGTGGAAATATGGGTTCAACAGGATGTGTAGGATTTATGTTCCAGTCTAAAGGTGAAATAGTTATAGAGAAAATTGATAGCATAGATGAAGATGAATTAATGATGTTAGCTTTAGATGCAGGAGCAGAAGATTTTGCTGCAGAAGAAGAAGTTTTTGTAGTAACAACTGCACCAGAGGATTTTGGAAAAGTAAGAGAAGCATTATCAGAAAGTGGAATTGAATTTTTAGAAGCTGGAGTGAAAATGATACCAGATACATACACTGAAATAAATGAAGAAACAGCTGTGAAGTTCCAAAAAATGCTTGATGTTTTAGAGGATGATGAAGACGTTCAAGAAGTTTACCACAATGCTGAATTCCCAGAAGGATGGGAAGGTTAATAGTTGTAATAAACTATTGGAAAATCTATCTTTCATTACAGAATAACTATTTGTAATGAAAGGTAGATTTTTTTAGTTAATAAGTTTTTTTCTAGTAAACAATATAGTGATAGATTTTTAAAATTATAATCATAAGAATGGAGTGTTTATATGCTTTATATAATAATAGTTAGCATAATAGTTATTATATTATTTATATCTTTAAGAAAAAGTATAAATAGAATTATAAGGTGGATGTTATTTTTGTTTATAATATGTATTATTGGTGGAATTGTTTTTATAAGAGGAACAAATTTTGAAAACTATGTTGAATCTTTAAATACAAATTGGAGTTTAAATCTTCCAAAGGCACAAAAGGAATTAAAAGTTTTAGACAGTGGCTCAAGTTTTTTTGGTGATGGAGAAGATATTGTTATATTACAATATTCTAAAGAAAAATTACTTGATATAAAAAAAGAGCTTAAATGGGAGGAATGTAATAAATATATTGTAGGGGATATGCAAAAATTTTATAGTAATAACAAAGAAAGTTATAAGAAAAAAAGTTTAGTACTAGATAATAATAATAAGTATTTATATTTTCATAAGTTTGAAAATGATAATTATGATTGGATTACTTTTCTTTTAGATGAAAGAGAAAATTGTATTTATGTTTTTGAAAGTCATATGTAATTTATAAAGTAAAATTTAAATATTTTAAGTATATAAATTTGAAGCGTGTTTTACAGTTGAAGATAAAAGAATAATTTAAGGTATTGTGTTTTAATAAATTAGATATATTACTGTTTTAGGTTAAATTCAAAATAATAAGACAAGGATACAAAAGATGATGATATTAGTTGCTATATTTGGAATATTTTGATAATATGTATGTAATAAAAGTGTTGTATGGTAAATTATATGAATTAAATTCATATAATTTAATTAGGGGGTGCTATTTATGTTAGATAGTTTTAGAAGAACTTCAGCTAGAGAAGCGGAATTTAGAGGAGAACCAAATGATACTAAAAAATATTTTTTAAAATCAAATGCTAAAGCAAATGCAATTATAGTAGGAGCTATTATAATTGGGATTGCCATAGGTTTTTACTTTTTATCATAATATTAAATAAATTATAAAAGCAATAACTAATAATTTATATAGTTATTGCTTTTAATTTATAAAATGGTATAGGAGTTTTTTATGAGTATAGAAGATAGAAATGGTTACTTTAAATATTTTCCTTTTTTAGAAAGTGAAAGATTTTACTTAAAAGAAGTAAATTACAGTTTAAAAGATGAATTTATTAAAATGATGTCAGATGATGAAAGTATGAAAAATTCAGGCATGGAGATTACTAATGTAGAAAAACAGTGTGATATGTATTTAAAAAAAGTTAAAAATATGTATGAAAATAAAACAGGTATAAGGTGGAGTATAATAGATAAGAAAACTGAAAAATTTTTAGGGGAGATAGGAATATATAATATAGATTTTAATTCAAATAATGCAGAAATAGGATATAGTATTTTAAAAGAATATTGGAGATGTGGAATCGCAAGTGAATGTATATTAACTGTTGAAGAGTTTTTTTTCAATAATCTCAAAATGCATAAAATTATAGCTAAAATAGATATAAAAAATACACCATCTGTAAAATTGATAGAAAAACTAAATTTTTATAGAGAGGGAGTTTTAAGAGAACATTATTTTAATAATATAGAAAAGCAATATATTAGTATAGCTATATATTCAAAAATAATTAATAAAAGACAGACAAGTAATTTAGTCTGTCTTAATTTATATTATTTATTTTAGGCTACTTCTTCAGTTCCGGTAATATTAGAAGGTTGTCTGCCTTTATTTTTAAATACAGACCCACCAAGCAATCCAGCAACAGTTCCACCAAGTATGGCAAATATTATAGCAAAGATCACATTTTTAGGATTATTAAAAGCAAATGGTGCTAATAGACCAGGAATCGGTGATGCTGTACCAGGGGCGTTGTTGATTATTCCAAATATTGCAGCTGAAAGTCCAGCAAGGCCTCCACCAAAGAAATTTGAAACATATATAGGGATTGCATTAATTGTTATTATATGAGCTTGAGTTAATGGTTCTAACATAACTGCTACAATATTGCTTTTATTTCCTAGTTTTAATTTTTTAAATATTAATCCGTTTGTAAAAGACCCTCCTACACAAGCTATAGAAGCAATACCCATTGCTAGACCTTTAAGTCCTAGCATTGCAGTAAGAGCCATTGAACTTAATGGAGATGTACAAATCATTTTCATTATTCCACCTAGCAAAAAGCCCATTAATAGTGGTGATTGTTCAGCGGCAACGGATATCATTCCACCTATACTAACTAAAGTGGAATTAACAACAGGATCAACACCTATAGCAATAAATCTTGTAAGTGGAGCAATAATTAAAGCACCTAATATTACATCTAATCCTTCAGGTAAATATTTCTCTATATAAGGAGATATAAGTCCAATAATATATCCAGCTATGAAGCCGGGTAATATACCATAGCCACCAACTGCTACACCACCAGCTACAGCAAAAACAGGGTTAGCCCCCATATTCAATGATACCAATATTACAGCAGCAACTCCACCTAAACTACCTGCGGCCGTACCTACAGTTCCCAAAAAAGTTAGTTGTAATAAGTCGCCAGTTATATATTTATGGATGGCTTCTACTAAAAAAGTAGCTACTGCTGCATTAGCAAGTCCAGACATTGCTTTTTGTCCTTTAGGCATTTTTAAACTAAATAGTGAGAATAAAACTAAGGTTAATAGTAAAAGTCCTATACCTTTAACTAGTATTAACATAAAACCCCTCCTAAAATTAAAGCTTACATGTGAAAAAATTTCAAAGTGAAATATGATAATAAAAAATGAATGTTACATGTAAAAAGCACTAACGATTTTTAAAACAAATAGGTTTCTTTTAACTTATTTATAAGTATAATAGGTAGTTACAGAAAACTACAGATAATTACAAGAAAAATATTTAAATTTTTAGAATATACTAAAAATTTAAACAATGTACATGGCTTTATAAATTAACTTAATAATAATTTAAATAAATATATAAATGTTTAATAGGTTGTTAAAAAATAAAAAAACTTAAAGATATAATTAATTAAAAAAACTTCAATAAAATGTATAAGAAAAGAAGTTATCTTCACATATACATTTCATTGAAGTTTATATTACAATATTTAAATTAAGATATTCATATAAGGTACTAAGTTGATCTTAAGAATTATACATCCTCAAACTTGAATATCCAAAATAGTGAGAAATGCTCAAAATCACTTAGAATTCAACACTGCATCTTACATAAAAATATTTTAAAGTTGCAAATTAAATTTAAAATATAAATTTTGATGCTTAATAATAAGTAGAAATAGAAATTATAAGTATTAATCTTTACTATAAAACATTAATGCATTTAAAAACTTTTTTATGTTTGTTTTTCCACCAGCAGAAATTTTCCCTCTTATAAAGTCCATTTCTTTTTTTACTTGTTCAAAATTATAAAGAGTATTAGAATATTCATTAAAACTATCATTCATATAATCTTCAAGTCCGAGATTAGCAAGGTTGACCATTCCGGCATTTGCTGCTCTACGGATTCTTTGTTCCATTGATTTTGGACTGTCAGTAAATTTTTTGCAAAGTTTGTTTAGTGTAAAATCATACACACTCTGATTAGTTTTTATTAAATATTCAACT
Source organism: Clostridium senegalense (assembly GCF_018916625.1). Lineage (NCBI taxonomy): Bacteria > Bacillati > Bacillota > Clostridia > Eubacteriales > Clostridiaceae > Clostridium > Clostridium senegalense. The sequence goes on along the minus strand of NZ_JAHLNC010000001.1, from coordinate 681,056 downwards.
AAAGTTAAAATATCTTTACTACCTAACTCACCCATGATACCTAATTTTTGAAGTACTGCTTGAAGTTTTAACATAAAATTATTTTCTTTAGATAATTCTTCAGTTTGAGGAGTAGAATCATTTATATTTGTTGAAATTTCTTTTATAAATAAATTTTGCATTTTATAAAATGTTCTATTTATTGATATTGATTTAGATACTTTATCTATAACATTTTCTACTTCTATAGCATTTATAGGTTTTTGAATAAAAAATTCAATACCGGCTTCATAGGCCTTACCTATAATATCTTTTGAACTTACTTGAGATAACATAATAAAGTTAATATCTAAATTTTCTTCTTTGCATTTTTGAACTAAGGATATACCATCCATTAAAGGCATCAGAAGGTCCACTATAACAATATCAGGAGTTAAGGTTTTTATATCTTCTAATCCATCTATTCCGTTAGTAGAATATCCTATAATTGTTCCTAAACTTCTACTTTCTATGATTAATTTTAATATGTTTATTATGTTTACATCATCATCTATTAAAAAAAAATTCATGGTTATGATTCCTCCAATATATTCTTTGGTATATAAATTAAAAAGGTTGTCCCTATACCTTCAAGGGAAGTAACATCAATTGAGCCTTGTAATTCATCAGTTATTATGTCTTTTACTAGGCTTAACCCTAGACCACGATTAATTTCTCCTGTTTCATAATTGATTTTAGTTGAATATCCTGGTGAAAATATATAATTTAAATTTTCACTTTTAATGCCTAATCCATCATCTTTAACTTTAAAAATATGATTTCCTTCATCTGTATAATGAATAACATTAATATAATGCTTCCTATCATCAGTAATAGATTCTATTGAATTTATAATTAAATTTCTAAGAATAGACATAAGAAAATAATGTTTGCTTGTAAAAAAATTTCTTTCTATAGAGAAAGATAAGGAGATATTCTTTTTGTAGGAAGAAATTTCTCGTATCATACTAATTTGAAGAATTTTTATGATTTCTTCAAAATAAATACCGTTATCATTAAGATTATCTTCTAGAGCTTCTTTAATTCCTCTAACAACTAAATAATATTCTTTTTTTATTTCGTGAATGTCTTTTGCAATTATTAATGAATCATTGGCCCAGGTATCACTAGATGTGTTTTTAGAAATTTTTTCGAAAAGGCCATAAGATGTAGACATTATATTTTCAATTGTATGCATATTTTTTTCCATCCAAAAAACTTCACCTTTTAATTTAGCTGTTACCCATAAAAGTTTTTTATATCTTTCAGCATGCTCTTTTTTTAAAAGGATAATACTGTAATAATCAATTGCAACAAAAACTATATACACTAAAAGAGAACGTATGATGGCAACTAAAATAATACTTTCTTGAACTTTAAAGGAAAAGATTATAGTACCAACACGAATAAATCCTTCAATAAAATTAGAAAAATAATCTATTATTATTAGATTAAGTAGAAAAAATTTATTTTTTAAATTGTAGTTAATAGTTTTTATATAAAAATTAAAAGATAATCCATAAAATATATAAAAAAATATTTCAGGTGAGTATGCTGAAATTGAATTATCAAAACTGCCAGTAGTAAGAAAATGAACGATTATTCTTAGAAAAAAAACTCCTAGTGAAGATAATAATGTGGTTAAGGCAACATTAAAACTTCCTAGAAAATATATAAATATAGGCAAAAGTATTATAGCAAATGAAATTTTAAAATTTGTTAAAAATAAATTTATATGAAATTGTGCCCCAATAGAGATAAAAAAACTAACTAGAATAGTTCTTTTTATGTTATTATTTATATCTAATATATTTAAATTTATCATATAAAAACCCTTCTTAATCATTTGAAATATTCAAATATTCGCACTATTTATTTTATCACAAAATATGAAATATCTAAACTTTCATAAACAAAATAAAAAAATAATATAAAAAAATAAATTCAAATTTAAATTTATTCAGCAATATTCATCATAATTGTATAAAAAGTATAAAAATGGATAAAAATCTTAATAAAGACTTTTATACAAAGGAGTGAATTTAAAAATGAACAAATTAAAGGAATACAAATTTCAAATTTTATCATCATTAATAATAGTTTTTGCATTGTTTTTTTGTGGATATTCATTTTATATAAATATAGCTAAGAATAAACAAGTAGATACATTAACAAAGGAAGTTAGTTCTGCGAATATAAAAGATAATACAGTGGTAGAGTTTCTTATAAAATATTCTAATTGCAATAATTTTATAAATGATGATAAAATGATGAAATTAGTAGAAAAGGATAAAGATAAAATTAAAGATTTAAAAGAGGGACAATTAGAAGAAATATATAAAGGATATGGATATAAATTAGATAAACATACCTCTAATAAAATTACCTTTATAAAAGAGATTCCAGGATATGCATATGAAAGTGGAAAATATTTTATAGGAATAAATGAGAATAAAGTTGTTATATACAATAAAAAAGAAGATAATAATTTAGTAGTTGTTGAAAATATGGTTCCAAATGTAAGAAGTGAAGATAAAAGGCCTATAACATTAGAAAATCTTAAGGATAAAGGCAATTTAATAGAAAGTTTCTATGAAGGAAAAAAAGAATATCAATTTGATGATAAAGAATCAGCATTAGAATATGCAAAAGCATTATGTAGTTCATAAAATATAAAATAATTAAGTTTAAAATGCATAGTAATTTTACTATGCATTTTTTATATACACATATAAAAATTAACTAAAATCATACATTGATGCAATTTAAAAGTGTTAAGGTTGAATTGAAAATCTGTTGATGTTAAAGTAATATAGTGAAATACTATATAAATTTAATGTTATAATTTATTAGTAAAAAATTATAGAATGTTAGGAAGGATTTATAAAAATGTATGAATATATAAAGGGTAAATTCATTTCTATAAATAAAGATTATGTAGTTGTAGAAAACAATGGAATTGGATATAAGATATTTACATCAGGAAATACAATGGCCCAGATGCCCAATACCAGTGATGAAGTAAAATTAAATATTATCCAAATCGTAAGGGATGATTTCATAGGACTTTATGGATTTTTAACAAAAGAAGAAGTTGAAATGTTTAATTTGCTACTTACAATAAATGGGGTTGGAGCAAAGGCAGCATTATCATTATTATCTATATGTACAGTTACAAATCTTAAGTATGCAATATTAAGTAGTGATGAAAAAACTATTACAAAAGCTCCTGGAATAGGAAAAAAAATAGCCCAAAGAATCATTTTAGAATTAAAAGATAAGCTAGATTTGCAAGAAGTCATGGAAACTGGAATAGATGAGACTATAATAGAAATGGATGTTATTCATAACGAGGCTTTTGGTGCTTTACTAGCTTTAGGATATTCAGAGAAAGAGGCTGAAAAAGCAGTTAAAGCTGTTGGAAAAGAAGCAAATATAGAAGATATGATTAAGAAATGTTTAAGATATTTAATGAAATAATTTAGTTTTAAAGTGGTATAAAAAAGGTTACTATATAATTTAAAGAAAGGAGTAATTATATGGAGGATAGAATTGTTACTTCTGATTTTATAGAAGAAGATGGCGATGGAGAGTACTCATTAAGGCCGCAAAGATTAAAAGAATATATAGGTCAAAATAAGGTTAAAGAAAGATTAGATATATTTCTAAAAGCAGCTAAAATGAGGGGTGAACCTTTAGATCATACTCTTTTTTATGGACCACCAGGTTTAGGAAAAACTACGCTTGCTAATATAGTTGCAAAAGAAATGGGTGGAAATTTAAAAGTTACATCTGGACCTGCTATAGAAAGGGCTGGAGATTTAGCATCTATTTTAACATCCTTATGTGATAATGATGTTTTGTTTATAGATGAGATACATCGACTGAATAGAGCTGTAGAAGAAATTTTATATCCAGCAATGGAGGATTATTCTTTAGATATAGTTATAGGAAAGGGCGCATCAGCAAAGTCTATAAGATTAGATTTACCTAAATTTACTTTGATAGGAGCTACAACTAGGGTAGGACTTTTAACAGCTCCACTTAGAGATAGATTTGGAGTGCTTTGTCCTATGGAATATTATAGTGAAAATCAATTAAAAGAAATAGTTGTTAGGTCAGCAGAGATTATGAATGTATCTATCAAAGAAGATGCTGCATTAGAAATTGCAAAAAGGTCTAGAGGTACTCCTAGGATTACAAATAGGTTATTAAAAAGAGTAAGAGACTATTCCATTGTAAAAGGAAATGGAATAATTGATTATGAAGTAGCAAATAATGCAGCAGATCTTTTAGAGATTGATAGAGAAGGATTTGATCAAATAGATAATAAAATAATAGAAGCAATAATATACAATTTTGGTGGTGGGCCAGTAGGAATAGAAACTTTAGCCTATTATATAGGAGAAGAATTAGGGTCTTTAGAAGAAGTTTATGAACCGTATTTGATAAAAAAAGGGTTTATAATAAGAACACCTCGTGGAAGGATAGCTTCAGAAAAGGCTTATAGACATTTAGGCATTCAAATGCCAGAAAAATAATATTTGAGATATAGCTTATAAAGTGGTAAAATAATAACCTTGAGAGAATTTATATTAGAGACAAAAATAAAGTTATATATAGGAATTAAAGATGGCATTTAAAATTAATACTATATAAGAGTAAAAAGTGGCTAGAAGAAGGTTATATATGAAAGTTTATTGCTAGAGCTAGCCACTTAATGTAACTTTTTTGATGGTATAAAGGTTTCGCATATGATAAGAGTAAGAATCTAAAGGTTATGTTAAAATTTTATACTATATAAATATAATTTGAATTTTTTATTTTTAATAAATTTAAAAATTAGGACGGTGTAGACAGTGAACGTAAAAGATTTTTATTTTGATTTACCAGAAGAATTAATAGCACAAGTGCCATTAGATAAAAGAGATGAATCAAGACTTATGCTAGTTGATAAAAATACAGGAGAGTTAGAACATAGAACATTTAAGGATATTATAGATTTCTTAAATGAAGGTGATTGCTTAGTTTTAAATGATACAAGGGTTATGCCAGCAAGGTTATATGGACATAAAGAAGAAACTGGTGCTAAAATGGAATTCCTTCTTTTAAGAAGATTAGAAAAAGATGTTTGGGAAACATTAGTAAAGCCAGGAAAAAGAGCTAAAGTTGGAAACAGATTTGAATTTGGGGAAGGTAAATTAAAGGCTGAAGTAATAGAAGTACTTGAAAATGGAAATAGAAAAGTTAGATTTGAATATGAAGGAATATTTGAAGAGGTACTAGATGCTTTAGGGGAAATGCCATTACCACCATACATAACAGAAAAATTAGAAGATAAGGAAAGATATCAAACTGTTTATTCTAGGGAAGTTGGATCGGCTGCAGCGCCAACGGCAGGTCTGCATTTTACAGAAGAACTTTTAGAAAAGCTTAAAGAAAAAGGTGTTAATATAGCATTTGTTACTTTACATGTTGGTCTTGGAACATTTAGACCAGTAAAAACAGAAAAGGTTGAAGAGCATGAAATGCATTCAGAGTATTATTATTTAAATAAAGAAAATGCTGATACAATAAATGCTGCAAAAGATAACGGTAAAAGAGTAATAGCAGTAGGAACAACATCCAATAGAACTTTAGAAAGCATTGCAGATGAAAGTGGAAGAGTTAAAGAACAATCAGGATATACAAGTATTTTTATATATCCAGGATATAAATTTAAAATAGTAGATGCTCTTATAACTAATTTTCATCTTCCAGAATCAACACTTATAATGTTAATAAGTGCTTTTTCAACAAGAGATATTGTTATGAATGCATATAAAGAGGCTGTACAAGAGAGATATAGGTTCTTTAGTTTTGGAGATGCAATGTTTTTACATTAGATCTTGATACATAACTATTATAAAAACATGTGTAATAAAATTACAAAAGGATGGTTGGATTTATGTACAAATTATTAAAAAAAAGTGGAAAGGTAAGAAGAGGTGAATTTACAACGCCTCATGGAGTTATACAAACTCCTGTATTTATGAATGTTGGTACACTAGCAGCTATAAAGGGTGCTGTATCATCTATGGACCTAAAAGACATAGGCTGTCAAGTAGAGTTATCAAATACATATCATTTACATTTAAGACCAACAGATACGGTTGTTAGCAAAATGGGTGGATTACATAAATTTATGAATTGGGATAGACCTATACTTACAGATTCAGGTGGATTTCAAGTTTTCTCCCTTTCTAAAATGAGGAAAATAAAGGAAGAGGGAGTTTATTTTAACTCTCATATTGATGGGAAAAAAATATTTATGGGACCGGAAGAAAGTATGCAAATACAAAGCAATTTAGCATCTACTATTGCTATGGCTTTTGATGAGTGTATACCTAATCCTTCTTCAAGAGAATATGTAGAGGCATCTGTTGCTAGAACGACAAGATGGCTTGAAAGATGTAAAGTAGAAATGGATAGATTGAATTCTTTACCAGATACCATAAACAAAGAACAAATGCTTTTTGGAATAAACCAAGGTGGAGTTTATGAAGATATAAGAATAGAACATGCTAAAACTATCACAAAGATGGATTTAGATGGATATGCTATCGGTGGATTAGCTGTAGGTGAGAGTCATGAGGATATGTATAGAATTATAGATGCAGTAGTACCTTATTTACCTCAAGATAAGCCTATATATTTAATGGGAGTTGGTACACCGGAAAATATATTAGAGGCAGTATCAAGAGGAGTAGACTTCTTTGATTGCGTTTTACCAGCAAGAAATGGAAGACATGGACACGTATTTACTAAACATGGTAAAATAAATCTTATGAATGCTAAGCATGAATTAGATGATGCACCAATAGATGAAGGATGTCAATGTCCAACATGTAAGAACTATAATAGAGCTTATATAAGGCACTTATTTAAAGCTAAAGAAATGTTAGCTATGAGGCTTTGTGTATTACATAATTTGTATTTTTATAATAAGCTTATGGAAGATATAAGAAATGCAATAGATGGAGATTATTTTGAAGAATTTAAAGCAGAAAAATTAAAAGCGTGGGGCTCAAAATAATAGGTTTTACTATTTATATATTATGGTTATAATATAAAAGATAGGTAAATATTTTAAAAAAGTTCATTAATTTTAAAAAACATATAACTTTTTATAAAGAAATATGTTAAAATGCTCCATGTATCATTTTACGATAAGTACTATGAGATGAAATTTAATTAAAATTAAATTAAAAAATTTAACATGATTATAAGTAATCGTGTAAATCAAGGAGGAATAAGGATGCAAGCTATTTTATTTAACATTGTACCTATAGTATTAATGTTAGGGTTATTTTATGTTATGATTTTCTTGCCAGAGAAAAAAAGAAAGAAAAAGTATCAGGATATGTTAGGTGATTTAAGCCTTAATGACGAAATAATGACAAAAGGTGGAATCATGGGAAGAGTGGTTAATATCCAAGAAGAATTTATAATATTAGAGAGTGGTCCGGATAGAGCAAGGATAAAACTAGCTAAAAACGGAATTAGTTATGTTATAAAATCAAAAGAGGAAAAAGACACTAAAGCAGAATAAAACAATGAATAAAAGCCCCCTAATTGTAATATATTACAATATAGGGGGGGATTATAATGGGTAAAAAAATAAAGTATTCCTGTGTTGGACATGGTGTACTTAGAGCATTTATATTAACAATGTTTGCATTAATAGTATACTCATTGCTTATAAGTGTCATATCAGTGGGTCCGAAAGTAAATTCTATATTTTATATAATACTAACCTTAATAAGTATTATATATGGAACTATATGCGCTACTATTAAAGCCGGAAGTAATGGTTGGCTTATGGGAATTTTAGTTGGATTATTTTATATTGTAGCATTATTTATAGTTTCAATATTATGTGGTAAAGAATTTGCATTTGGAGTAAAGGAAATTACAAGAGTGATTATGGCTACCTTAGTAGGTGCATTATCAGGAATGATTACAGTGAATCTATAAAATTAAAATTAATTATAGATATAACATAGGTGTAATTAATAAATATGAAAAAAATTTTAAAAACTTGATATATACTATTGTACAATAACAGGTTTTGAAATTATAATATATATATTATTAAAAACACCTAAAGGATGGAGGAATTTACAATGAAACACATTAAAACAGTTAACAAATCAAACATAAAAGAAAGCTTAAAGAAGCCAGGATGCAAAGAGTGTGCAAACTCTTGTCAATCAGCATGTAAAACTTCATGCACAGTAGCTAACTTAGCTTGTGAAAACTAATTAATAGTAAAAAGAGGCAGTAACTATATAGTTGCTGCTTTGTGTTTAGTAGGAGGAATAAAATGGCGTTAATTCATAAATTTAAACAAGATAATGATTACTATGTAATAGATGTAAACTCAGGAGCGGTTCACGTAGTTGACGAATTGGTTTATGATCTTTTAGATGAAAACAAATTAAGAAGTAAAGAAGAATTAGTTGAAGATTTTAAAAATAAATATTCTGTAGAAAGTATAGAAGAAGTTTATAGCGAATTAAAAGAATTAGTAAGTGAAGGAATGTTATATTCATTAGATTTATATGAAAATATAGCAAAAAAAAGTGGACAAGCGCAATCATATGTTAAAGCAATGTGTCTAAACATAATTCATGATTGTAACTTAAGATGTAAATATTGTTTTGCAGATGAAGGTGAATATCATGGATGTAGAAAAGCGATGTCTCCAGAAGTAGGCAAAAAAGCAATAGATTTTGTAATCCAAAGTTCAGGACCAAGAAAAAATATAGAGGTAGATTTATTTGGTGGAGAACCATTAATGGCATTTGAACAAATTAAGGAAATTGTAGATTATGCAAAAGAACAAGAAAAAATTCATAATAAAAATATAAGATTTACAATGACAACAAATGCAACACTTTTAAATGAAGAAAATATGAAGTATCTAGATGAAAACATGGGTAACCTAGTTTTAAGTATAGATGGTAGAAAAGAAGTCAATGATAAAGTAAGAGTTAGAGTAGATGGTTCAGGCTGTTATGAGAGCATTTTACCTAAAATAAAATCTATGGTAGATATGAGAGATAAATCTAAATCTTACTATGCAAGAGGAACATTTACAAGAGAAAATACAGATTTCTTTGAAGATGTAAAACATATGGCAGATTTAGGTTTTGATGAAATTTCTATAGAACCTGTTGTACTTCCAGATAAACATGAACTTTCTTTAAGAAAAGAAGATTTACCAACAATATTTGAACAATATGATAAATTATATGAAGAAATGTTAAAAAGACATAAAGAAGGAAAAGAATTTAGATTCTATCATTTTAATATAGATCTTCAGGGTGGTCCTTGTGTATATAAAAGGATATCTGGATGTGGAGCAGGACATGAGTACATAGCAGTAACTCCAGATGGAGATATTTATCCTTGTCATCAATTTGTAGGAAACGAAGATTATTTAATAGGAAATATATATGATGGAATAAAGAAAAATGAAATAGTTCAAGAATTTAAAGAGGCTCATATATATAACAAACCAACTTGTAAAAAATGTTGGGCTAGATTTTATTGTAGCGGTGGATGTCAAGCAAATAACTTCAATTTTAATGGTGATATGCATATACCATATGAAATTGGTTGTGAAATGCAGAAAAAGAGAGTTGAGTGTGCTATAGCATTAAAGACTAAAATTATGGAAATGGAAGAAAAGTAATCCAAAATTGTGATTGACTATGAATTTTGGAAGATATATAATAAATAACATTGGAAAAAACATAAATTTACTAATGTAAGAAAGGGGATAGACATGAAGAGAGGTAAAAGTGTGTCCTTATTTATTGGCGCTGTGGTAATTATAGCCTTGCTAGCATATATTGGATACTTTGGTGCAGAAGCCTTTGGATATAGATTCAAATCTTTTGGACAGTCCATAAATAAAGGTCTTGATCTTCAAGGTGGTTCATCTATACTTATGGAGATAAAATCTGATAAAGTAGATAAAGACACTATTAATAGAACTATTGAATTAATTTCTATGAGGGTAAATAAATTAGGAGTCAGTGAAACTTCAGTAACTCGTGAAGGGGAAAAAAGAATAAGAATTGAAATTCCAGGTCAATTTGACACAAAATCTGTACTTGATACTGTTGGAAAAACAGGTGATTTAAAGTTTACAGACTCTGAAAAAAATATAATTCTTTCAGGAAAAGATGTGAAAAATGCAGTTGCTCAATATGACAATGAAGGAAAAGCTGTAGTTGGATTAGAATTTAATGATGAAGGAACTAAAAAATTTGCAGATGCTACAACTAAAAATGTAGGTAAACAAATTGCAATATCAATGGATGATGAGGTTCTAACTAATCCTCAAGTAAATCAAGCGATAACTGACGGAAAAGCAGTTATAACCGGCATGAAGTCTTTAGAAGATGCTACAAGAATAGCTAATATAATTAAATCTGGCGCGCTTCCAGTACCTGTTCAAACTCTTTCTGTTAAAACAGTAGGACCAACTATTGGTATGGAAGCTGTAGGATTGAGCAAGAAAGCAGCTGTAGTTGGCATAGCTTTTGTTATGATATTTATGTCTTTATACTATAAGCGTCCTGGGATTATATGTTCATTAGCCATTGTATTATATGTATGTCTGTTATTATATGCTTTTGCTATCTTTGAAGTAACATTAACTCTTTCAGGTATTGCAGGATTTTTATTAACAGTAGGTATGGCTGTTGATGCTAATGTACTTATATTTGAGAGAATAAGAGAAGAATTAAGAACTGGAAAATCAGTAAAATCATCAGTTGAATCTGGATTTAGTAAAGCTTTAGCAACTATACTAGACTCAAATATAACAACTATAATAGCTGCTGTTTCTTTATATATAATAGGAACTGGTTCAGTTAAAGGATTTGGGTTAACGCTTGTAATTGGTATAGTAATAAGTATATTTACTGCTTTAACTGTTACAAAGTTCTTAATAAATATGGCGGTAAATATTGGTATTCTTAATAAACCATCCCACTTTGGTGTTAAAAAGGGGGTAAATTAAAATGAAATTTATAGAAAAAACTAAAATTTGGTTTACTATATCCCTTATACTGATAATCGTAGGAATGGGTACAGTAGCATTTAGAGGGTTAAATTATGGTATAGATTTTACAGGTGGTACAATTATAGATATAGCTTTAAATGATAAATTCGAGAAGAATAAAGCTGATGAAATATTAGAAAAATATGCAAAAAATAAATATGCTACTAAAGTTGTGGATAATGGAAAAGAACTTGAAATAATAGTTCAAGACGGTGTACTTACAGATGAAACAACTGATAATTTAATTGAAGATATGAAAAAAGAATTTTCATTAGATGATTCAGCAATTTTAAACAAAGAAAATCTAGGTGGAACTATTGGTAGAGAACTAAAAGTGAAAGCATTTATAGCTGCTATAGTTGCAAATGTGGCTATGCTTATATATATTGGGTTTAGATTTGAATTTAATTTTGCAGCAGCAGCAATAATTGCAGTAGTACATGATGTATTAATAACTGTAGGAGTTTATGCAGTTTTAGGAATACCTGTTAATACACCATTTATAGCGGCAATACTTACTATTATAGGATATTCTATAAATGATACAATAGTTATATTTGATAGAATTAGAGAGAATTCAAAGAAAATGAGAAAAGTAGAAATCTCTGAGATTGCAAATATAAGTATAAATCAAACCTTATCTAGATCTATAAATACTGCACTTACAACATTATTTACTATAACTGCAGTGTATGTATTTGTTCCAAGCATAAGAGAATTTTCATTACCATTAATAATTGGTATAGCTATGGGAGCGTATTCATCAATATTTATAGCTAGTCCAATTTGGGTTATCTTAAAAAATAGAAAAAAAGCAGCAAAAATATAACATAAATTGCAAAAAAATATAATATATATTATGGGGGATAGGTTTTTTGTGAAAAAAAAGGCATATCTCCTGCTTTTTTTTACAAAAATATTTGTAATGTTATAGATTTTAAATTATAATATTAGTTGTTTTCTATTGTTTTGGAGGAGCATGTTTATGGATGAACACTACGTTAAAAATACCTATAATTCTCTATTGCTAAAAGGTATGAAGAGTGCTCTTAAAAGAATAATAAAAGCGATAAATGAGAGAGAAAAAATAGTAATTTATGGTTATTATGATTTTGATAGTATTACTGCAATTTCGCTTTTAATATTAGTATTAAGATACTTAAATGCTGATGTGGAGTATTTTCAACCTAATGAAATTAGAGAAGATAGAAATTTAAAAGATAATGATATACAAAATTACATAAAGTACTTAGGTGCAGATCTGATAATAACTGTAGGTTCTACTGTAAGCTCAGAAAAAGAAATTCAACTATGCAGGGACCTGGATATAGATATTATTGTTACAGATTATCATAAAGATTGTAAGTGCTATGATGAAGTTGTTGTTATAAATCCTAATAAAGAGGGATGCAACTATCCATTTAAGAATCTTTCAGCATCTGGAGTAGCTTACAAGTTAGTACAAACTGTATCAGAATATTATAAAATGACTTGTATAAATAAGTACATAGATCTTGTTATGTTAGGGACTATATCTAAAGGAGTGCCTGTTATTGGTGAGAACTGTTTTATAGTGGATGAAGGATTAAAACAATTAGAATGTAGTAATAATTATGGTATAAGAGCTTTAATTGATGATAATAATGTAGATGACATAGAAGAATTTATACATAATAATTTGACGATGGATATATTTCAAAGGACTAACGCTATGGGAAGAATAGATAATGCAAGAATAGCTATAGAATTATTTACTACTAATGAAAAACATAGAGCAAAACAGATATCTAAATATCTGTATAATGAAATAAAAAAAAGTAAAAAGCAGAATTTTAATAGTAAATCAAAAATCTTTGTATAATTTATACAAAGGTGTAATTAAAATGTTTATATATCCTGAAAGTTGAGGCTTTTTCACTATATTAATTAAAAAATGAGAGTTTGTATAATGTTTTATATGTTCTGTTATTAAGTAATATTTAAATGAATAAAATATCATATTTTATATATACTAAATGTATAATTTTGGTGATGGTTAATTATAGTTTAAATATACAGTTTAATATATAAATACAGGACATAATAACATTTTGTTTTGATGTATTGCATTTAGCAAGGTATATTTGTGGTTTTTAGGATTTTGAGATAATTTAAATTCTAAGAATATGATAAATTATAAAAAGGGGGAAACGACAATGAATTTAAAAGAAAAAATAAGAGTTATAGATAATTTTCCTAAAGAAGGAATTAGTTTTAAAGATGTTACGACTTTACTTGGAGATGGAGAGGCTTTAAAGTTCACCATAGACAAAATTGTAGAACATTTAAAAGATAAAAATGTGGATTTGATAGTTGGCCCAGAAGCTCGTGGTTTTTTATTTGGAGTGCCTGTTGCTTATGCACTAGGAGTTGGATTTATTCCATGTAGAAAGCCAGGTAAGTTACCATATGAAACATATAACACTAAATATGGACTAGAATACGGTAGTGATACATTAGAAATTCATAAAGATGCTATAAAAAAAGGTCAAAGAGTAGCTATAGTAGATGATTTATTAGCAACAGGTGGAACTGTTTCTGCAGTGGCAAGTCTTGTTGAAAAGATGGGTGGAGAAGTAGTTTCTTTAGATTTTGTAATTGAACTTACAGAACTAAATGGAAAAGAAAAGATAAAAGACTATGATGTAATGTCTTTAGTACAATATAACCTTTAATCTTAAAATGGTATTTATAAAAATTAACAGCTTAATTGCAGGGTTTCAAGTAAGCTTTAAAAACTATTTATTTTAAAACTTAAATATTTAAAGGAATTATACAATCTCATAAGTATCAAAACTCAACACTGAATTTTGAATGAAAATATTTTTAAGTTCTTGAATAAATTTAATTTCAAGTTTGTATCCCTACATTAATAATAAAGATGATATTATAAATAAAAGCTGACATTATTTCTATAAAATGTTTAAAGCAAATTGCATTAATAAAATTGTTATTATATAATAATATCATTGATAAAAATAGTGGCTGGTTACTTAACCAGCCTTTAGTTTTAGGAGTGTAATCTAGATGCTAGAAAAGTTATTGGATAAAATAAATAAAAATTGTACAAATGTTGATATAGAAGAAGTTCGTAAAGCTTTTGAATTATCTTTTGAAGCACATAAAGAGCAAAAGAGAGAATCCGGTGAGCCTTATATAATTCATCCGTTAGAGGTAGCCTGTATATTGGCAGAATTAGGTCTAGATACATCAACTATAGTAGCTGGACTTCTACATGACGTTATAGAAGATACAGATTATACATATGAAGATATATGCCAAATGTTTAGTGTTGAGGTAGCTGATTTAGTACAAGGGGTTTCTAAATTAGGTAAAATTAAATATAAAACTAAGGAAGAGCAACAAGCTGATAATGTAAGAAAAATGCTTCTTGCTATGGCAAAAGATATAAGAGTTATACTTATAAAACTTGCGGATAGGTTACATAATCTACGCACTTTAAAATTTAAAAAAGAAGCTAAACAAAAAGAAAAAGCAAAAGAAACATTAGATATTTATGCTCCATTAGCACATAGACTAGGGATATCTAAAATAAAATGGGAACTAGAGGATTTATCTTTAAGATATTTACATGAGAAAGAATATTATGAACTTGTAAAAGAAATAAGCCAAAAGAGGGCAGAACGAGAAGTTCAAATAGAGAATATAATTAAAAATTTACAAGATAATTTAGATAAAGTTGGAATTAAATCTGAAATAGAAGGTAGGCCAAAACACTTTTATTCTATATACAGGAAAATGGTTAAGAAAAATAAAACAATAGATCAAATTTTTGATTTAACTGCAGTTAGGGTGCTTGTAGATGATATAGGCGATTGTTATGCTGCTTTAGGTATAGTTCATACTATTTATAAGCCTATACCAGGACGATTTAAAGATTATATAGCTATGCCTAAACCTAATATGTATCAATCTATACATACTACAGTTATAGGACCTTTTGGAAAACCTGTTGAAATTCAAATTAGGACTTATGAAATGCATAGGATAGCAGAATATGGTATTGCTGCTCACTGGAAATATAAAGAAGGCATATCAAATAATAATGACTCTTTAGAATCAAGACTTTCATGGCTTAGAGAAATGTTAGAATGGCAAGGAGAAACTTCAGATGCAGAAGAATTTATGGAAGGTTTTAAAATAGATTTATTTTCAGATGAAGTTTTTGTTTTTACTCCTAAAGGTGATGTAATAAGTCTTCCATATGAGTCTACACCTATAGATTTTGCTTATAGTATACATACAGATATAGGACATAAGTGTACTGGGGCAAAAGTTAATGGCAAGATTGTACCGCTAACATATCATTTAAAAACTGGAGAAATTGTTGATGTTATAACTTCTTCCAATTCTAAAGGGCCTAGAATGGATTGGATAAACATAGCTAAAAGTAATAGGGCTAAAAGTAAAATCAAATCATGGCTTAAACGTGCTAAAAGAGATGAAAGTATTGAAAAGGGAAAAGAACTTTTAGAAAAAGAATGTAAAAAACATGGATTTACATTAAATGAAATTTTAAAAGCTTCTGCCCTAGAAAAAATTTTAAAAAGATATAATTTAAAATGCTTAGATGATTTATATGCAGCGATAGGTGTAAATGAAATCATACCTACTAATATCGTTAATAAACTTAAAGAGTCTTTAAATGAGAGTCAGATTCAAAGCAAAGATGATGAAATAAAATCCATTGAAAATAAAAACACTATAAAAATTAGAGCAAATAATAAAGGGGTTTCACATATTCAAGTTAAAGGGGAAGGAAACTTGTTAGTAAGGTTTGCTAAGTGCTGTAACCCAGTGCCGGGGGATGAAATAATAGGATATATAACTAAAGGAAGTGGAGTTTCAGTACATAGAAAGGATTGTAAAAATCTCATAGCTTTGGAAAACAAAGAAAAGGAAAGAATTGTAGATGTAAGTTGGGAAGATGAAAAGAATTTTGGTGAGTATTTGACAAAAATTCAAATTAAGGCTGATGATAAAGTTGGAGTACTTACAAATATAATTCAAATTATAAATGATAGCAGTGTAAATATTATATCAATAAATGCAAAAACAACAAAGGCTAGAGAAAGTATTATAAATGTTAAAATATCTATAGCCACTGTAGAGCAATTAACTAAAATACAAAAGAAGATACGATCATTAAATGGTGTATATGACGTTTATAGAATAAAAAATTAAATTAGATAGGGTGGATAAAAATGAGAGCTATAGTTCAAAAAGTAAAAAATTCTAGAGTTGAAGTTGAAGATAAAATCATAGGGAAAATAGAAAAAGGATTAAATGTTCTTATTGGGATAAGTAAAGAGGATACAGAAGCAGATATAGATTATATAGTAAGAAAAGTTTTAGGAATGAGAATATTTGAAGATGAAAATGATAAAATGAATTTTTCTGTAGAAGATATAGGTGGAAGTATACTTTTAATTTCTCAGTTTACGTTATATGGCGATTGTAGAAAAGGGAAAAGGCCTGATTTTATGAAGGCACAAGGTGGAGAAAAAGCAAAAGAGTTGTATGATAAACTAGTTTTAGAGTTTAAAAATAAACTAGGTGAAAATAAAATTGAAACTGGTGAATTTGGAGCAGATATGCAGGTTTATATACAAAATGATGGACCTGTAACATTACTATTGGAAAGTAAAAAAGACTTTTAGTTATAGGTGGGTGTTAATTATGGTAATAAAAAGAGTTGTTGCAGGAATATATGGAGCAAATTGCTATATAATCATGGATGAAGAAACTAAAGAAGCAGTTGTTTTAGATCCTGGTGGAGATGTAGATGATATAGAAAAAGAAATTGGTAAATTAGGCGCAAATGTGAAGTATATTCTTCTAACACATGGTCACGTAGATCATGTAGGTGGAGTAGATGGATTGTTCAAACTTGTAGGTGGAGAAATAGGAATAAGTGAAAAAGATTATAAGTTTATGAAAAAAGGTACTTATATCTATGGAGATGTTTTCTTTAATGGTGTAAATATGTACTTAAAACAAAATGATAAAATCAAGTTGAAAAACTTTGAGATAGAATGTATAGAAACACCTGGACATACGCCAGGAGGGCTTACATTTAAAATAGGAAATAATGTGTTCACAGGTGATACATTATTTACAGGTTCTGTAGGTAGAACGGATTTAGAGGGTGGAGATACAGAAGCCCTTATGAACTCTATCAAAAATAAACTTATGATACTAGATGATGATACTGTTGTATTCCCAGGTCATGGTCCAAGAACTACAATGGAAAGAGAGAAAGCAACTAATCCATTTTTGAGATAGAATTTTAGAAAAAGGACTTGATAAAAATTGTATAATAAGGATACTGAAATAAGAGTTAATTTAAATAATTTACAATTTAGATATGATATTTTTCAAATGATAAATTTATTTTATGCTTTCAGTGATATAGAATTTGTTGATGAAAAAGAGGATATAAAAATAGATATTTTTCAAGAAAAAATATCTATAAAACATAAAGATATTATTAAAGATTATACTATAAATGATAATTATAAAATTAAAGAAGAAGTTAGAAAAGCAGTTTTTGCTTTTCTAACTGATTTAACAAACAAAAACTTGGTTTGGGGAACTTTAGTTGGAATAAGACCATCTAAAAAGGCTATAGAACTTTTGGAAAAAAATATTAGTGAAAATGATATTATAAAAGAATTTAATGATAGATATTTTACATCAAAAGAAAAATCTCAACTTTGTATAGATGTTGCAAAATGGGAAAGAAATATAATAAATAAGGATGAAAAAACTATTAGTGTTTATATAGGAATGCCATTTTGTCCAACTAGGTGTGCGTATTGTTCATTCACATCTAACCCAATATCAAGCTGCAAAAATATAGTTAAACCTTATTTAGAAGCATTACATAAAGAAATATCAGAACTAAGCTTATATATAACTAAAAGGGAACTTAAAATAGAGTGTGTCTATTTTGGAGGGGGTACTCCAACTGCTGTAAACAATGAAGAGTTTGAATATATAATGAAACATATATATAATTCTTTTATAGAAAATAAACATATAAAAGAATTTACAGTTGAATGTGGTAGACCAGATAGTATTACAAGAGAAAAGCTTTTAACAATGCAAAAATATAAAGTTCAAAGAATAAGTATAAATCCTCAAACAATGAATGATTCAACACTAAAAGTTATAGGAAGAAATCATAATGTTGAGTCTGTAGTTGAAAAGTTTAATTTAGCTTGTGAATTAGGATTTGATAATATAAACATGGATATAATAGTAGGGCTTCCAGGGGAGAATCTAATTAATATAAATAAAACCTGTGAAGCTATTAAAAAGTTAAATCCTCAAAGTTTAACAGTGCATGGCATGTCTATTAAAAGAGCTTCTAAACTTTATGAGAATTTAATAAATAATAAGAAATTTGAAATACCTAGTCAAGATGAGCTTAATGATATGTATGAAAAGACTGTTCAATTATCAAAGGAACTTGATATGAATCCATATTATATGTATAGACAAAAGAATATGGTAGGGAACATGGAGAATATAGGATATTCAAAAGATGGTAAAGAAGGTATATATAATATACAGATGATAGAAGAAAAACAAACAATTGTGGCATTAGGAGCAGATGCTGTTTCAAAAGTTGTTTTTTTAAATGATAATAGAATTGAGCGCTTTGGAAATGTAAAAGATGTAAGAGAATATATAAAAAGAATAGATGAGATGATAGAGAAGAAAATAAATTTATTAGAATCTCTTTATGGAGTATAAAGGAGGAATTTCATGAACTTTAAAGCACCGAAAGGAACTAAAGATATATTACCATCAGAAGTGTATAAGTGGCATTATGTAGAAAATTTAATGAGAGATATAGCTGCGAAATACGGTTGTTTAGAAGTAAGAACTCCAATGTTTGAAAGTACAGATTTGTTTAAAAGAGGTGTTGGTGAAACAACAGATATAGTTCAAAAGGAAATGTATACTTTTGAAGATAAAGGCGGAAGAAGTATAACATTAAAACCTGAAGGCACAGCACCAGCTGTTAGAGCATTTGTTGAAAATGCACTTTATGCAGATGCGCAACCAACAAAATTATATTATTTTACACCAGCATTTAGATATGAAAAAATGCAAAAGGGTAGATTAAGACAACATCATCAGTTTGGTGTTGAAGTTTTTGGTTCACAACAGGCTTCGGTAGATGCTGAAATAATAAGTATAATTATGGATGTATATAAACACTTTGGAATAGAAGGACTAGAGCTTCATATAAATAATTTAGGATGTCCAAATTGTAGACAAAAATATAATGATGCATTAAAAGAATATTTAGAGTTAAAAAAAGAAGGATTATGTCCAACTTGCCATAGTAGGTTAGAAAAGAATCCATTAAGAATATTAGACTGTAAAGTTGAAGCATGTAAAGAAATTGTAAAAGATGCACCTATAACATTAGATTATGTATGTGATGAATGTAAGAATCACTTTGAAAATTTAAAAACATATCTAGAGGCTATAGGAATTAGCTATATTGTAGACCCTATGGTTGTTAGAGGTTTAGATTATTATACTAAAACTATATTTGAAGTTATGGATAATGGATTTACACTTTGTGGTGGTGGTAGATATGATGGCTTAATTAAAGAAATTGGTGGTCAGGATATACCTGCTGTAGGTTTTGGTATGGGAATGGAGAGGCTATTATTAACTCTTGAAGAAAAAGGTATAGAAATACCAAAACCAAACTATATTGATGCTTATATTGTTTCAATGGGGGAAAGTTCTAAAATAGAGGCTGTTAAACTTGTTAATTCCTTAAGACATGTAGGAATAAAGGCAGATTGTGATCATGTTGGAAGAAGTGTTAAAGCACAGATGAAATTTGCAAATAAAATTGGAGCAAGTTTTACAGCAGTTTTAGGTGAAGAAGAAATAAATAATAGAAAATTCAAGCTAAAAAGAATGGATGATGGAAATCAATTTGAACTTAGTTTGGATAATATAAATGATATATCAAATATAATTAAAAATAATTAGTTTGCCATTAGGAATAGAAGTTAAATTCTTAATTTATAACTAGAAGGTTTTCAATTTCATAAAACCAATTGAGTTTAAATTGTTATTTTAAATGGGTTTCTTATCTAAATAAATTTAAATTTAGGAGGGAAACCCATATAATGAAGTTATAGCTATTAGAGCTATAACCGGAATAAAATTTATGTTATAAATACTTAATAATTTTTTTGTATATCTATACATAAAGGATAAGTAATTTTTAGGAGGTACAAATATGGGAGAAGCATTAAATGGGCTTAAAAGAACCATTATGTGCGGTGAACTTAGAGAGAAACATGTTTCTCAAAAGGTTACTGTAATGGGATGGGTCCAAAGAAAAAGAAACTTAGGTGGTCTAGTTTTTATAGATTTAAGGGATAGAACTGGTATACTACAAGTAATGTTTGGAGAGGAAATAAATAAAGAGGCTTTTGAAAAAGCTGATTTAGCTAAACCAGAGTATTGTATAGCTGTAACTGGTGAAATTGTAAGAAGAGAATCTCCAAACAATAATATTCCAACTGGAATGGTAGAGTTAAAAGGTGAAAGTATAAAAATATTATCTGAATCAGAAACTCCTCCAATATATATAAAGGAAAATCTAGATGCAGCAGAAAATATAAGATTAAAATATAGATATTTAGATTTAAGAAGACCAGATATGCAAAATATCTTTATGATAAGAAATAAAGCAAATAAAATTGTTAGAGATTATTTAGATGAAAATGGTTTCTTAGAGATGGAAACGCCTATGTTAACTAAGAGTACTCCAGAAGGAGCTAGAGACTATTTGGTTCCTAGTAGAAATTATCCTGGAATGTTTTATGCATTACCACAATCACCACAAATATTTAAACAATTGCTTATGGTTTCAGGCTTTGATAAGTACTATCAAATAGTAAAATGTTTTAGAGATGAAGATTTAAGAGCAAATAGACAACCTGAATTTACGCAAATAGACTTAGAAATGTCATTTGTAGAAGTTGATGATGTAATAGCGTTAAACGAAGGATTGATTAAAAAAGTATTTAAAGAAATAAAAGGAATAGACGTACAACTTCCAATAAAAAGAATGCCATTTAAGGAAGCTATGGAAAAGTACGGTTCTGATAAACCTGATTTAAGATTTGGTATGGAGATAAAAAATATCACAGATGCTGTTAAAGATAGTGAATTTGCGGTATTTAAAAATGCAATAGCAAATGGTGGTTCTGTAAGAGCTTTAACAGTAGAAGGCGCTTCAGATATGGGTAGGAAAAAAATAGATAAGCTTGGAGAGTTTGTTAAAACTTATAAAGCAAAAGGTTTAGCATGGATAGCATATAAAGAAGGAGAAATTAAATCACCAATAGCTAAATTCTTTAGTGAAGAAGAAATGCAAAATTTATTAAATGCTGCAGAAGCTAAAGTTGGAGATTTAGTATTAATAGTTGCAGATGTAGATAGTGTAGTATTGCAATCATTAGGAGCATTAAGATTAGAGATTGCAAAACAGCTTGAAATATTAAAAGATAATGATGAATTTAATTTTGTTTGGATAACAGAGTTCCCATTATTAGAATATGATGAAGAAGAAAAAAGACATGTAGCATTACATCATCCGTTCACATGTCCTATGGATGAAGATTTAGAACTTTTAGATGTAGATCCTTTAAAAGTTAGAGCTAAAGCTTATGACATAGTTTTAAATGGAGAAGAGCTTGGTGGAGGTAGTATAAGAATCCATGATACTAAACTTCAACAAAAAATGTTTGAGCTTTTAGGATTTAGTAAAGAAAGTGCATGGGAGAGATTTGGATTTTTATTAGAAGCATTTAAATATGGACCACCTCCACATGGCGGACTTGCATATGGTTTTGATAGAATGGTTATGTTCTTAGCTGGAACAGATAACATAAAAGATGTTATAGCATTCCCTAAAAATCAAAATGCATATTGTCCAATGAGTGAAGCTCCAAATCTTGTTGATGATAAACAGTTACAAGAATTATGTATTAAAACCGATGTGAAAAAAGAAGAAAATTAATGTTAAAAGAAATTATGAATTGAGCATATATTTCAAAATTGTGGACAAAATAAAAGTATAATAAATTTTGTTAAAAAGTATTAATAAATATTTGAAAAAATAGTATTGTTAGTATATAATATAGTTATAAGTTGAATTAATTTTCCTACTGTGTGCGTGGAAAAGGCCTATATTGAGCCAACATTTTAACAATAGGAATCACTGCTCTTTATTTGGAGTGTTGACTTGAGTACGACTTAAGTACCAGAAAAATAAAGGAGGGTTCCACCCGTGGTAGTACGGGTTCAAATACGCCTTGGAGACGGCATAGTGGGGTTAATTTAAAGAATTAAAGGTTGCATTTATGTAACCTTTTTTTTATACTAAATAAATAAAAACTATTCAGTATATAAAAATTTAATAACAGTTTATTGTAGAGGCTAATTAAAACAACGTATTTTTGACATAAAAATTATTAATACTATTAGGTGGCTAAGAGTGTTTTGAACAACTGCAAGCTAATAACAGGTACTGTAGTGGATTCTATTTGTTATGAAATAAGTTTAAAATTTAAATTTGTTTTTAATATGTATGTATAAATTATACTCAAAATCATATGGGAGCATTTTACTAACCATAATAGACTGTAAATGATCATTGATATTTAAGTTTTATAAAAGTTGTGAAGTTTATTTTATGTTTTAATATACATGAAACATAATGGAATTTTACATATGGAAGTTTTAATATCATGTTACAATACATATAAGTATAAAAAAGGAGGACTAACTAATTTAGATAATTAGTTAATAAGTATATGAGTGATATAATTAATTTTAATGAATTGAAAACCAAAGCAAGTGATAAAGATATCGATAAATTTGAAAATTATATATATGAGTTATATTATTCAATGTCACAAGGAAAAATGAATATAAGTGACTTTACAAAGAGTCTAAAGGAATACATGGATAAAAACTCTATATCTAATGAAAAATTAATGAATATTCAAAAGAAACTCATGGAGAGATATGGATTTAATTCTGAGGATTTACAAAATCAAATGAAAGATTTTGGTGTTGATTTAAATTCTATGGGTCTTGGAAACATAACTGAAGAATATGAAAGTTTAAGAAAAACTATTAGCTTTCAAGAAAAATATCAAGGGAAAACTAAAAATTCTGCTGTTATGATATATAAAATAACTAATGATATTAATGATTTAGATGTTTTACTAGAGCAAGAAAATGTTATATTAAGAAGTTCTAATAAAATAGATATTCAAGATATGGAGTTAAATGAATTTTTGTGTTCCTATAAGAAATTATTAGAAGGAAAAACACTTAAAATCTCCATATGTGAAAATGCAAAAGAGTATGAATATTAAAATCAAAATATAACAAAATCTATATTTAAGTGTTTGAATTTTGAGCATATGTTTAAATTTAAGGACGTCCCTAATTTACAAATTAAGGACGTTTTTTATATTAAAAAATTTAATAAGTGCGTTTTTTTGAAAATATATTAGTTAAAAGATTTGCTACTGTAGAAGTAAGAATTACAGCTACAGCTATTGAACCGGCATAAGATAATGTGTCTAATCCTTTAATTAAAGATAGTTCATAATTTCCCTTTACAGTTTCGAAAGTAGTATAATACATTCCACTTCCAGGAACAAGAGGAATTAATCCACAAATTAAATACAAGGTTACTGGTTTATTAAAGACTTTTGCGCAAATTTCTGATACCATACTTACAGCTATTGTACCAAAAAACATGGAAACTACAGCCGAATAACCTAAAAATAATAGATATTTATAAACTACCCAAGACAATGCGCCGCCTAAAGCAGTGAAGAATAAATGTTTTTCTCTAATATTAAATATAACACCAAAACATACTGTGCTCATAAATGCGTATATGAAATCTAATAATAATTGAGGCATTATAGAGTACCTCCTAAAATAAATATGAATAATTTAAATCCAATAGCTGTTCCTATAGCAATGCTTACTGCTATAATTAAAGCTTCGACAGCTCTAGAGATACCTGAAATTAAATCTCCGTTAAGAGTATCTCTAATAGCATTAGTAACTAAAAGCCCAGGGACAAGAAGCATTATAGCTCCTATAATTATTTTATCAATGTTAAAGTTTGGATTAAAATGATGTGCAATAACAGCAATTGAAGAAGCTATAAATCCTCCACACACATTTGTGAAAAAACTGTTAACATTGTATTTTTTGAAAATTCTACCGCTTAATGTAATTAACATCCCTATAAAAAAAGAAATGAAAAAATCTCTAAAAGCGCCTCCAAATAATAATGCGAAAAATCCTGCAGCAAACATTGAGCTTATTAAAACAGTATCATCTCTATAAGGAGGAAGTGTAGATATATATCTTAATTCTCTTTCAATTTCACTTGTTGGAATAGATTTATTAGATATTCTCTCTGATAAATCAGCTACTAATGAAACCTTTTTTAAATTTACGGTTGTTCCTGTTAATCTTCTTACAGTAGAAACAGTTTCACCATTATTGTTAATAGAAATTACAATAGTCGTTGGTGTTATAAAACTGTTCACGTTATGTATTTCAAATGTTTTGCATATTGTGGAAATTGTTTGTTCAACTCTATAAGTTTCTCCACCATTTTCAAGCATCAGCTTACCAGCATCTGCAGCTATGTGAATAATATTATCAGTATCCATGTATGCTCCTTTCTATTATAAATTTAACAATGCTCCTCATAATTATAGCTAGAAATATAAAGAAAGTTCAATAGGATATAAAAAAATTGCAAAATTTTAATAATACAATATATTTTGTATATATTGTATTATTAAAATTTTATATTAGTTAAAAAAATATAGTATATAAAAAATGAGCATTTAAAAATCCTTCATTTTTTTGAATTTTTAATAAAAAACCAACATTTTGAAGAATTTCAATTATATATTCTTCAAATATGTTGGTATAAGAAATTCATTTAGTTTATTAACAGAGATTATTGCTCACTCTCCATTTTTTTTAGTCTAGATTTTAAAATTATTTTTGTTAAAAGCCTACTCAATGTAGAAACAAACATAACTGATACAGAAATTGAACCAGCATTAAATAAAGTTTGTATGCCTTTTGTAAGAGCAGTTGAATAATTTCCTTTAACAGCCTCAAAGGTTGTATAGTACATTCCGCTTCCAGGAACAAGGGGAATTAACCCACAAATAAGGTAAACAGTTACTGGATTTTTAAATACACGGGCGCATATTTCAGCAACAATACTGACCATTAATGTTCCTAAGAATAAGGCTAATACATCTGAAAGTCCATTTAAAATAGCTAATTTATACACAAACCAAGATAGACCACCACCAAGAGAGGCGAAGAATAAGTCTTTTCCTCTAACATTAAATAATATTCCAAATCCTAAAGAGCTTATAAATGCATATATAAAAGCTAATATCAATACTTTCACTATAGTGTACCTCCTAAGATAAATATCCAGACTTTAAATCCAATAGCAGTTCCAATTGCTATACTAGCAGCTATTATTAAAGCTTCTACAGAACGAGAAATACCAGAAAGTAAATCTCCAGATAAAGTATCTCGAATAGCATTAGTAATAACTAACCCAGGAACTAAAAGCATTATAGAACCTATTATTATAGTATCTACATTAAAAGATGGATTAATATGATTTATAATAACTGCAATAGAAGAAGAAATTAATCCACCACAAACATTACTAAAAAAATTATTAACTTCATATTTATCAAAAAGCCTTCCTGTAAAAGTTATGAGAAGTCCAATGAAACAAGAAATAAAGAAGTCTCTTAAATTTCCTCCAAATAGTAATGTGAAAAATCCTGCTGTAAGTGTAGAACTTATTAAACTTATGTCAGAACTATACGCAGGTATATTGTTTATGTAATGTAATTCTTTTTTTATATCATCCATAGATAAAGTATTTGTATAGAGATTTCTAGACAAATCATTTATAAGGGCAACTTTTTTTAGATTTACTGTTCTATTTTTTAAACGTCTAACTGTAGTTATAGTTTCAGAATTTTTATTTGTTATAGAAAGAACTATAACTGTTGGAGTAACAAAGTTCTCTACATTTTTAAGTCCAAAAGCTTGACATATCATAGAAATAGTCTGTTCAACTCTATAAGTCTCGCCACCATTTTCAAGCATTATTTTACCAGCATCTGCTGCTATATGAATAATATTATCAGTATACATGGCTACTCCTTTCGATGAAAAAAATTATGCTTATTCAATTATATATAAAAATTTGCAAAATTCAATAGGATATGAAAATATTTAAAAAATAAAATTTATTTTTCTGTTAATTTTAAATTTAAAGTTTATTAACAATTTTTTAACAGATTATTTAATAATCCTTATTTTTACAAATAAATTTGATAATATTTTAATAAAAGTAAAAATATAGAATGGTATTCGTTTTCATTTGGAAAAATATAGATTAATATTTATTGTATATTTAAAAATAAAATATGTAATAAATTATGTATTTTTTAAATGAATTATAAATTATATCGATTACATAATTTATTTAAATTTATATAGAAACTATAAAAAAAATTTAAAATTTATAGTTTGTGAAATATAAAAGAATTTGTTACAATGTTAATAAAATAATGCTAAAATTAATAAGATTTTAAAAACATTATTATTTTGCATAATTAAAAATTTAATATTCAATATATTTAGGGGGGCAAAAAAATGAATTTAAATAATTTACAACTTAATGACAAAGAGTTACTAGAATTTATTAATGAGGAAACACAACGTCAAGAAGATCATATTGAGCTAATTGCATCAGAAAACTTTGTATCAGAAGGAGTTATAAGAGCATTAGGATCAGTACTAACTAATAAATATGCAGAAGGTTATCCAGGAAAAAGATATTATGGTGGATGCTTTGCTGTAGATAAGGTAGAAGATTTAGCAAGAGATAGAATGACAAAATTATTTAATGCAGACCACGCAAATGTTCAACCACATTCAGGTTCTCAAGCGAATATGGCTGTATATTTAACAGTGTTAAATCCAGGAGATACAGTACTTGGAATGGATTTAAGTCATGGTGGACATTTAACACATGGTAGTCCAGTTAATTTTTCAGGAAAATTATATAAGTTTGTATCTTACGGAGTAGATAAGGAAACAGAAACTATAGATTATGAAGATGTTAGAGCAAAAGCATTAGAATATAAACCAAAATTAATAGTTGCTGGAGCAAGTGCTTATTCAAGAGTTATAGATTTTAAAAAATTTAGAGAAATAGCTGATGAAATAGGAGCATATTTTATGGTAGATATGGCTCATATAGCAGGATTAGTTGCTACAGGACATCATCCATCACCAGTTCCATATGCAGATTTTGTAACAACTACAACTCATAAAACTTTAAGAGGACCAAGAGGTGGAGCTGTACTTTGCAAAGAAGAATTTGCTAAAAAATTAGATAAATCTATATTTCCAGGAATGCAAGGTGGACCTTTAATGCATTGTATAGCAGCAAAAGCTGTTTGTTTTAAGGAAGCAATGGAAGATGATTTTAAAACATATATAGACCAAGTTGTAAAAAATGCAAAGGTTTTAGGTGAAGAACTTGAAAATTACGGATTTAGAATAGTTTCTGGTGGTACAGATAACCATGTTATGCTTGTAGATTTAACAAGTAAAGATTTAACAGGAAAAGAATTAGAAGCTATGTTAGACGAGGTAAGAATTACAGTAAATAAAAACACTATACCATTTGAAACAAAAAGTCCATTTATAACAAGTGGAATAAGAGTTGGTACTGCAGCAGTAACAACTAGAGGATTTAAAGAAGAAGATATGAAAGAAATAGCTTCTTTAATAAATGATGTAGTAGAAAATAGAGGAAAAGATTTAGAAGGAATAAAAGAAAGAGTAGCTATACTTTGTAATAAACATCCATTATATATGTAGTGGTGAGTTAAAATGAAAAGTGAGCATATTTTACAGTATTTAATAAACAATATTAACGAGGGAATACACATTGTAGATAATAAAGGGAAAACTATCTATTATAATTGTGCAATGGAAAAAATAGAAGGCTTAAAAAAAGAAGAAGTATTAGGTAAAAAAGTTTATGAATACTTAAAAGCAATGGAAAATGGCTCTACACTTATGAAAGCACTTAAAGAGAAAAAAGAATATAGGGATGTATTACAGAATTATTTTAATAAAGAAGGTAGAAAAATAACATCTATAAATACAACAGTTCCAGTAATTGCGAATGATAAGGTTATAGCAGCTATAGAGATTGCAAAAGATATGACTCGAATAAAAAGTTTAAATGAAAAATTGTGTGATTTAGAGAAAAATAATAAAAAATCTAAAAAAAATCATTATGAATTTAAAGATATAATAGGTGATAATTTAATTCTTAAAAATGAAGTGAACAAATCTTTAAGGGCTAGTTTGAGCAGCTCATCAGTTTTAATATATGGAGAAACTGGAACTGGTAAAGAAGTTTTTGCTCAAAGTATACATTATGGAGGAGTTAGAAAAGACAAGCCGTTTATTCCTATAAACTGTGCTGCTATACCTAGTGCTCTATTAGAAGCTATGTTGTTTGGAACTGTAAAAGGAAGTTTTACTGGAGCAGAAAATAAAAAAGGTTTATTTGAAGAAGCTAATGGAGGAACAATGCTTTTAGATGAAGTTAATTCTATGGAACCTTATCTTCAATCTAAACTTTTAAGAGTTCTTCAAGATGGATATATAAGGCCAATAGGGAGTAACAAAATAGTAGATATAGACGTTAGAATCATAGCAACATTAAACGAGGAGCCTGAAAAACTTATTGATAGTGGTAAACTTAGAAAAGATTTTTACTATAGGTTAAGTGTTATAAGAATTAATATACCGCCACTAAGAGAACGTAAAGAGGATATTGAAAAAATAGCGAATTACTTTTTGGATTATTACAACAATATTTTGAATAAAAATATTAAATTAATAGACCAAAAGGTTATAGAAGATTTCTTGAATTATGAATGGCATGGAAATATAAGAGAACTTAAAAATGTCATAGAAGCAGCAATGAACATGATAGATGAAGGCGAAGTATTAAGTAAGGAATACTTTGAAAATAAAGCTATATTTAATAATAAAAGTGAAAAACTTTATTTTTGGGAAGGAAATGTTTCAATTAGTGATTATTTAGATAATTTGGAGAAAGAAATTATAGAAAGAATTTTTTCGAAAAATGGAAGAAATATTACTAGAACAGCAAAAGAACTTAAGATATCTAGGCAAAATCTTCAATATAAACTAAAAAAATATTCTATAAACTGATAAATATATTTATGAACTAGAATGAGTGCATATATTTTTGCATTTATTCTAGTTTTTTTATGTTTACTTAGTAAAAAATGGTATTTTCATACTTAATAAGTAAAAAAAATTTGCGGTTAGTGCAAAAAAATGGTCGTTATTTAAAGAAAGTTTAAAATTTGTTAAAACAAAATAGAGATTTAAATTGAAAAACTAACATATATTACTATTAAATATGGCATTGAAATTGCTTTAATAATTATAGGGAAACAAGCTACAATTTAAATTTATTCAATAGACTTAAAGTATTTTCATACAAAAATAAGTGCTGAATTTTAAATGATTCTGAGCATGTTTCACTATCTTAAGTATCTAAGTTGTGGAATGGATAATTTAAAAATGAATATCTAAGTCTAGGGTAGTTTGAAATGTATTTCTGTTAATTGGGGGATTGAGCATGGAAAATATAAAAGTGATTTTTTGGGGATTAGGGGTTATAGGTAGTGAAATGGCAAGAATGACACTAGATAAAGAAGGGTTAGAAATAGTAGGAGCTATAGATAAAGAAAAATCAAAAGTTGGATTAAAATTAAGCGAATATTTGAATTATGGTAATAGTTATATTGTTATTAATAATAACCCTATAGAAATACTTAAAAGTGTAGAGGCAGATATTGTTATATTAGCTATTGATTCAGATTCATTTGTAGAATCTATATTCCCAAAAATAAAACTGATAATACAAAATAAAATAAATTGCATAATAATTTCTGAGGAGATGATATATCCTAATTCAATAGAATCAAATCTATCCAAAGAACTTGATGATTTAGCAAAAATAAATAATGTTACGGTACTTGGTACAGGTATTAATACAGGATTTATGTTGAATTCTCTTATTATGATGCTTACAGCTTCTTATAAAAACATAAAATCAATAAGAGCAAGTAGAGTTACTGATTTATCAGGACTTGGAAGAACAATTATAAAAAGCCAAGGAGTAGGTACTACAATTCAGGAATTTGAAAAAGGTACAGAAAGAGGAACTATAAAAGGACAGATAGGTTTTGCTCAATCTATATCCATGATAGCTAATACATTAGGTCTAAGATATGATGAGATAGTTGAAAGTAAGGAGCCTATTATATCGAATACTTATAGAGAAACAGACACTGTTATAGTACATCCAGGAATGGTTGCAGGATGCAATCATATAGCCATAGCTTATAGAAATAACAAAAAAATAATAGCTTTAGAACATACACAGCAAATATATCCTCAGTGTGAAGGCTTTGAAACTGGTGACTATATAGATATTTATGGAAATGGTAATTTACATCTTTGTATAACACAGGATATTTGCAGCAACATAGGAACAGCAGCTGTTGCAATCAATATGATTCCACAGGTTTTATCAAGTAAAAGTGGTTTAAAAACAATGATA
The DNA here is from genome assembly GCF_018916625.1 of Clostridium senegalense. Classification (NCBI taxonomy): domain Bacteria; kingdom Bacillati; phylum Bacillota; class Clostridia; order Eubacteriales; family Clostridiaceae; genus Clostridium; species Clostridium senegalense. Next base: position 650,025 of record NZ_JAHLNC010000001.1, on the reverse strand, counting down.
GATATGCAAATACCTCATGTTATAGAGAATAATTTTGTAGATCAATTAAAGTATTATTTAAAATGAATTAGGGAGGAGAACTATGATAAAAAAAGGAAGTTATGTTGAAATCTCAAAGATAGTATTGACTAGTGAAGATAGGGCTAAAAATATACCAGAAGATACAAAGTCAACTCCATTGAAAATGTGGGTTAGAGGACATGTACTTATGGATTGTAATATTGGAGATGAAGTTGAAATTGAAACTATTATAGGAAGAAAAATACGTGGTGTATTAGTTGAAGAAAACCCTAACTATAATCATAGTTTTGGTAAACACATAAGCGAAATTGACTATATAGGAAAGCAAGCTAAAGAAATTTTATTTGAAAATTAGTTTTAGGAGGTGAAAGTTTTGAATAAGTATGAAAAATTAATGTCTAGAAAGAATGAAATAATGATTAAATCAGTTGGGATAGATTTTTCAAAGTATGAGATTGGAAGAATTGCCTTTGATTATGAAGGAATGATGAGAGATATAGGATACTCATTAGGAGAAATAATGAAGATTCAAAGTAAAGTAGGAGTAGGAAATACACCTTTATTAGAATTAAAGAATATAACTAATTTGGCACGCAAAGTATCTAAGACAGGGAAAGCGGCTAGAATTTTCATAAAAGATGAAAGTTGTAATCCATCGGGAAGCTTTAAAGATAGAAGAGCATCTGTATCTGTTTATGATGCAAAAATAAGAGGGTATAAAGGTGTTGTATCAGCAACATCTGGAAATTATGGTGCAGCAGTTGCCTCTCAAGCATCTATGCAAGGATTGAAATCTATAATAGTTCAAGAGTGTTATGATTCAAAAAAGATAGGGCAACCTGAAATAATAGAAAAAGGAAGAAAATGTGATTGTTTAGGTGCTGAAGTTATACAACTTACAGCAGGACCAGAATTATTTTATACATTCTTAGAAGTCTTAGAGGAAACAGGATTTTATAATGCCTCATTATATTCATCTTATGGAGTAGCTGGAATTGAAACTTTAGGTTATGAAATAGCTACTGAGTGTAGAGAAAGGTTTGGTAAAGATCCTATAGCGGTTATCTCAACACATGCTGGGGGGGGGAATGTTACTGGTACAGCAAGAGGGCTTATAAAGGCAGGCGCGGTTGATACTAAAGTTATAGGAGCTTCTGTTGATCTTCAAGGTCTTCATATGGCAAGTGATACTGATTTTAATAGAAAATCATTCACTACAGGACACACTGGTTTTGGAATACCATTTATGGTGTGGCCAGATAGAAGTGATGTACCAAGAAGTGCAGCAAGGCCATTAAGATATTTAGATAGATATGTTACTTTGAGTCAAGGGGAAGTTTTTTATGTTACTGAATTATTATCAAAAATAGAAGGGTTAGAGAGAGGTCCAGCAGGAAACACATCATTAGCAGCAGCATTTGTAATAGCTCAAGAGATGGAGGATGATGATATTTTAGTTGTTCAGGAAACTGAATATACTGGTGCTGGTAAGCATATTTTGCCACAATTAACTTTTGCCAAGGAAAATGGAATAGATATTATAATTGGTGATCCTAAAAAAGAGGTTCCAGGTAAGAATATTATTCTTCCAGAAAACCCATCTAAAATATCTATATCAGAAAAAGATTTAAATCATTATAGAAAGTCGCTTATAAAAAATAGTGTTAAAAATTTAGAAGATAAAACTATAACCATGACAGATTTAGACTTCTTATGTGAAGAGACTAAATTATCAAAACTGGAGTTATTAGATATTCTTAGAGAGTTTAACGTATATGTAAAATAAATTTTTAATTTAAGATAATGATTGAATTTAATTTTTATAAAATGGGGGGATGGACAATGAAAAGAGAAGATGATTTTCAAGTAAGAAGAAAGCATTTACAAAATTTAAGTGATGAAGAACTTTACGAAAAATTTTGGAGTTTAACAGAAGAAATAGTAAAACCACTAGTAGATTTATCATACAAAAATACCTCACCATCAATTGAAAGATCTGTTCTTTTAAGAATGGGATTTTCTAGTATAGAAGCTGGAAAAATAGTAGCAGAAGGTAATAAATTAAATTTATTACAAAAAGGCATTGGAAATGTAGTTTTAAAATATGCAGATAAAAAAGGTATAGGGTATATGCAAGCAGGAAGAATTTTGGCGGAGGGTAATGGTTGGAATGAAGCTATTGAAATGTTTAGGGGGGATACAAATTGTTAGAAAAGGATAAAAAAATCAATGTGGAAGAAATATTAAAAGATTTAGATAAATATACGCCTAAGAGAAGAGGTTGGCATTGGAGAGAAGAATATGAAGAACCTATTGGGGAATTTACTTATAAGGAGATTAGCAAACCTTTAGAGAATAGTAGAAGTCTTCCATCATCTAGAAGTTTTAATAATATAGATCCTCAACCTATACCTATAATTACATCAGAAATAGCTTCTGGAAGATTTGAAGATGATATAAGAAGGATGAGAATGGCTGCTTGGCATGGTGCGGATCATATAATGGTTATAAGAACAGCAGGACAAAGTCATTATGATGGATTGATAGAAGGAACACCAGAAGGTATTGGCGGAGTTCCTATTACAAGAAAGGAAGTTAGAGCTACAAGAAAAGCTCTAGATTTAATAGAAGAAGAAGTAGGAAGACCTATTAATTTTCACTCATATGTTTCAGGTGTAGCAGGACCAGATATTGCAGTTATGTTTGCGGAGGAAGGAGTAAATGGTGCACACCAAGATCCACAATACAATGTATTGTATAGAAATATAAATATGGTACGTTCCTTTGTAGATGCTGCAGTTGCAAAAAAACTTATGGCATGGGCTGGTACACTTCAAATAGATGGAGCACATAATGCTAATGCAACAGCTATGAAAGGTTATAATGTAATGCCAGAGCTTATGGTACAGCATGCTATAAATTCAAAATTTTCTGAACTTATAGGAATGAAAAGCGAAAATATAGCTCTTTCAACAGTACCACCAACAGCACCTCCAGCTCCTTGTTTAAGATATGATTTGCCTTACGCAGTAGCACTTAGAGAATTGTTTAGAAATTATAAAATGAGAGCTCAAATGAATACAAAATACATGGATTCATGCACTAGGGAAGCTACGGTAACTCATACATTAAATCTTTTGATTTCAAAGCTTACATCAGTTGATATTCAAAGTACTATAACACCTGATGAAGGTAGAAATGTACCTTGGCATTATAATAATATACATGCTGTTAATACTGCAAAACAAGCATTAATAGGTATGGACGGATTGATGGATTTAGTTGAGCTTAAAAAAGATGGTTATTTAGGAGAAAAAGTTAGAGAACTCAAAGAAAGAGCAGTGCTTTTTTTAGAAGAAATATTACAAAATGGAGGATATTTTGAAGCAGTAGAAAAAGGATTTTTTGTTGACTCAGGAGAATATCCAGCAAGAAACAGTGATGGAATTTCAAGAAAGATAGATGGTGGTATAGGAGTTGGTACAGTAGTAGAAAGAGATGAAGACTATTTTGCTCCGGTTTGTGGTCATTTTGGTTATAATAATATACCCCAAAAATACAATAAACCTTGTGATCCTATAGATGGATGTACCTTATGTAAACATGAAAAAATACAATATATTGATGAGTTAGACGAAGAGGATAATGTTTATAGAAGAATGGAAAAAGTTAAGGAGGATGGAACTATAATTCCAGAGGTAGAATGGAAAAAAGATGGGTATGTATCCGCTACTATTTTTATACCTGAAGAAGAACGTACTGCAGAAGCAGCGGCTATTGAAATGGGTAAAAATATGAACTTAACAGATGTTGAAGTTATTCACAAACAAATCATGCAAGATGCAGAGGGAACTTTAGTAGAAATTAAAGGTAGAGTGAATTTTGCAGTTAAAAAAGATGAATTGAAAGTTCCAGAAAAAAAAGAACTTTTAAGTGACGATTTCATGAGAGAATATGTTAAAGAAAATCCTATAAAGATAGTTGCTGCTACTGTAGGCGAAGACGAGCATTCTGTTGGGTTAAGAGAAATTATAGATATAAAACATGGTGGCATAGAAAGATATGGAATAGAATGTGTTTATTTAGGAACATCTTGTCCAGTAGAAAAATTAATAGATGCTGCCATAGAAACGAAAGCTCAGGCTATAGTAGCTAGTACAATAATAACTCATAATGATGTACACACTAAGAATATGAAAAAAATACATGATCTTTGTGTGGAAAAAGGTGTTAGGGATAAATTTATATTAGTTTCAGGAGGGACACAAGTAACTAATGAAATAGCTGTAGCAAATGGTATGGATGGTGGATTTGGAAGAGGAACTCATGGTAATGATGTAGCATCATTTATAATTGAAACTCTTATGAAAAAATGAAGAATAATTAAGTGTATTAATTTAGGGTTCTAGGGATTAATGTTTAGCTTATGTAAGAAATTTATTGTTTAAAAATGGTAAATAAAACTTTAAACTGTTATTCAGTTAGTTATTTCAAGAAACTCTAATAATCTTTTTCAAATTTTTAGGACTAAAGGGCTGAATCGACGTCCTGTTGAGGCAGTGACGAAACCTTTCCTTGGGTTTCGGTGATAAAAATATTAAAAAACTTTATAAGAGTTTCTAAGTCATAATTAAAAATCATAACTAACTTAAAGTTCTATATATTATTAAAAAATATCTTAGGTAAGAGTTAATAAATCAAAAATTCAACTTAGAACCCTATAATAAAGCATAAGGGAAATTAAAAATAATAAGGAGGTGAAAATAATGAAGGTAGATTACTTGGTAGCCGAAATAGGTAGCACTACAACATTAGTTACAGCACTAAGTTTTACTAATGGTTGTGAAATTGTGGGACAAGGTAAGGCGTTTACAACAGTGCTTGATGGAGATGTAACTATAGGACTTAAAAATGCGATTAAAGATATAGAAAATGCTATAGGAGAAAGTATTAAATATAAAAAAATGTTAGCAACAAGTAGTGCTGCTGGAGGATTGAAAATAACAGTCCATGGTCTTGTGGAAGATATGACAGTGAAAGCTGCTAGAGAAGCAGCTTTAGGCGCAGGTGGAATAATAAAAATGGTTACAGCTGGAAAACTAAGAAAAAGCGATTTAAAAAAAATAAAGGAAATTAGTCCAAATCTTATTATGATCGCAGGTGGAACAGATTATGGTGAAAGGGATACAGCACTATGTAATTCAGAAATAATAAAAAATGAAAATTTAAATATACCTATAGTATATTGTGGAAATATAGCAAATGTAGAAGAAGTAAAGGAAATATTTGAAGGCGATGAGTTATATATAATAGATAATGTTTATCCTAGGGTAGACGAAATTAATGTAGAACCTGCAAGAAAAATTATACAGAAAGCATTTGAAAAAAATATTGTTAAGGCACCAGGCATGGAACAGATAAGAAAAATGGTAGATGGTGCAATAATGACAACACCAGGGGCTGTAATGGAGGCTACAAAACTTTTGTATGAAAATATAGGTGATTTAGTTGTTATAGACGTAGGTGGAGCAACGACAGATGTTCATTCAGTAACAGAAGGATCTAAAGAAATATTAGATATGTTAGTGATACCAGAGCCAAAGGCTAAAAGGACTGTAGAAGGCGATTTAGGTGTTTATATAAATAGTCAAAATTTAATTTCAAATTTGAATAAAGATGAAAAAAAGGGATTAACAGATGTGCAGATACTAAATAACATAAAACCTATACCGGAGTCAGATGAGGAAAAGAAATGGAGTAGTGTCCTATGTAAAAAAGCTGTTGAGTTAGCAATTAAAAGACATATTGGTGTAATAAAGAGGTCCTATGGTAGTGGAAAAAATTTTTTAGCTTATGGGAAGGATTTATCAAAGGTTAAGTATATAATTGGAACTGGAGGGGCTCTTACTAGGTTGCCTGAGGGGAAAAAATCATTAAATATGATAAAATATATTGGAAATGATTTAACTATGTATCCTAAAGAAGATGCTATAATTTTGTTGGATAAATTTTATATAATGGCACTTGCTGGGGTTTTATCAAGAGAAGATAGTGAGCTTGCATCAGTACTTTTAAGAGCAAGTTTAGAATAAAAATATTATTTAAATTTTTATAGATGGTACGTAATATTAAGAAGCTATGAAATTTTAATGGATATTAAAGTTTCATAGCTTCTTTTATGCATTTTTAAATAACATTTTTTTTTGTCTACAGTGAGCCAAATACACTCTAAATAAACTTTCTGTAGTTAAAAGACATGCCCGTAAAGCGTATGTTACATCTTTTTCATGATTACTTAATGTATTATCATTTAAATATTTATCATGAAGTGAAAATATTTCAGTTAAAATGTCCTTTGGACAATTAAATAATTCATAGGGTTCTAATATTAAGTTATTTAAAATGCTATTTATATTTTTGTTTATAAAAAACACTTGGTTTTGTTCATATATATGATGGTCTGGACGATTTCCGTCGTAGTGCTCATTGTGAGGATAACAAAAATAATCACATATAAAGTGGCAAATACTACCTAGTTCTATCATAAAATTACTATAAGTTATGTCATTGTCTATATTAGAATATATATTATTAATTAAAGTATTAAGATGTGTTACACAGTGATGGTTCACATGATATTTCATATTCTTTTTTTTAACATCCGGTCGTATATTACCATATAAAAATGAAACAGGTTTAATAATAATATCAAGTCGTTCTTCTAATATAGGTTGGATTTTATGACCAATTGTCAAATGTGCAATAATATTCATATAAATTACCTCTTTAATTTCTTAAGTATACTTGTGTATTTTAAATGTTAAATTAAAATACTAATTAATATTTATTTTATCCACTACAATTAAAATTATATATTATCCATTAAAAAAATCACTATTAAAAATTGGAAATTTAATTTTTTTAATAGACTGTTTTAAATTAATAATTTAAAACAGTCCTTTTCATAATTATTTAATTAATATAGAGCTATCTATATTTGAGTATTTAGATATATAATAAGATCTATTTAAAGCAATTTTTTCAAGTGCATATAATAAAACATTTATTTCTTCTATAGTATTATACATTCCAAAACTTACACGAAGAGTTCCAGGATAGGTTTCTTTAGGTAAGGGAATAAAACTTCTGCTTTGTTCTGGAGAAATATGCAAAAGTCTTTGCATATAAGGTTGGGCACAAAAACAGCCACTTCTTACTGCAATTCCAAATTCTAAAGAAAGAGCTTTAGCAACTATATTATGATGAACTCCTTCTATATTAAAAGGGATTATACTAACTTTATTATTAAAATTCAAATAATCTCCATAAATAATCAAATTAGGTATAGAAATCATATTTACAGTAGCATATTTTGTTAAATGTTTTTCATAACTTTCAATGTTCTTCATGCCTAATTTAGAAAATTCATCTACTGCAGAAACCATAGCTAATGCTCCTATTACATTTGGTGTTCCAGCCTCATGCCTATCTGGAGAATCAGCCCATTTAATATAGTCATGCATAACAAAATCTATAGTCCCACCACCAACGTGATCTGGATTACAGTTTGCAAATATATCTTTAGGTCCTAAAAGTGCACCACATCCAAATGGAGCATAGAATTTATGACCGGAAAATGCAATGAAATCTATATGGTTTAAATCATAAAATGGTTTTAAATCTATAGGTGCGTGTGGAGCTAATTGTGCACAATCAACTAAAATTTTTGCATCATAGCTATGAGCAAGCTGTGCTATTTCATAAATTGGTGTTTTATGCCCAGTTACATTTGAAGCTCCAGTTACTGTAACAAGTTTAACCCTACCTTCATATAAATTCAATTTTTTTTCTAAATCATCTATTAATAAATTTCCATTAGTATCTATATTAATATAGTCTATATTATACCATTTACGCCAAGGCAAATCGTTAGAATGATGTTCCATTACAGATGATAGTATAACATCTTTTTCAGGTTTATAATCCATTAAAATATAGGCTAATTTGTTTATAGATTCTGTGCAATTTTTTACAAAAATTACATCCATATATTCTTCGTCATAGTTAAAAAAATTTCCTATAGCTCGTCGATTTTCTTCATACAATATAGTGGAAAGTTGAGATTTATAACCATTTCCACGGTGTATTGATGAATATTGAGGACAAAAGGTAATTATATCATTTATTACCCTTTTTAGAGGTGGCGTAGTTGCTGCATTATCGAAATTTACATATTTCACTAATTTGCCATTCAATAGAGGTATATTTGAGTTAACACCAACTACTAAATCTCTGTAAGGGCTATAGTTATTACTCATAAAACACCTCCAAAATTAGGTAGTTTAAAAGGTACTACCTATATAGATATAATATTAAACTTTTTTGTAAATGGTACATATAAATGATATGAATATTGGTAGAACATAAATAAAAAGTTAATTTATTTTTAAAAAATTAAAGTTTATATTTTGTAAAATATAACTATGGACTAATTAATTATTAAAAATACTAACAAATTAACTATAAATATTTAAAATTTTTATAGAAAATATGATAAAATTATTGTTGACAGTATTACTCTGATTTGGTATTATCAAAGTGTAGTAAAACACTCAACATTAAGGAGTGATAAAATGAAATTATCAACAAAAGGACGTTACGGAGTTAAGGCTATGGTTGACTTAGCTATTAATTACGGAAAAAATCCTGTTTCTATAAAAGTTATTTCTCAAAGACAAAATATTTCAGAATATTATTTAGAACAGCTTTTTTCTACACTAAGAAAATCAGGACTTATAAAAAGTATAAGGGGTGCAGCTGGAGGATATGTTTTAGCTAAATCTCCAGAAAAAATAACAATTTATGATATATTAGAGGTTTTAGAAGGCCCAATAGAAATATCAACCTGCTTAGATAGTGATTGTTGTGACAATATTGATTGTTGTGCAACAAGAATAGTGTGGAAAAAAATAAAAGAAAGTATAGATAGTGTTACAACATCTATAACTCTTCAGGATATAGTAGACGATTATAAAAATATTTTAACTATTAAAGGAGTGACAGTTCAAAATGAATAAAAAAGTTGTTTATATGGATTATGCAGCTACTACTTACACTAAACCAGAAGTTTTAGAAGAAATGATTCCTTATTTTAATCAATATTTTGGGAATCCATCTTCAATATACTCTATATCAAGAGAAACAAAAAAAGCAATAGATATAGCAAGAGATAGAGTTGCTAAAGCACTTAATGCAGATAGAAGTGAAATATACTTTACAGGTGGCGGATCAGAAGCGGATAACTGGGCTTTAAAAGGAATAGCTTTTGCGCATAAAGAAAAAGGAAACCACATAATAACTACTAAAATAGAACATCATGCAATACTACACACTTGTGAGTATTTAGAAAAATATCATGGATTTGAAATTACATATTTAGATGTAAATGAAGAAGGTATAATAAGCCTTGAAGATTTAGAAAATGCAATAACTGATAAAACTATATTAGTAAGTATTATGTTTGGAAACAATGAGATAGGAACTATTCAACCAATAAAAGAAATAGGTTCTATATGTAAGGAAAAGAAAGTATTTTTCCACACAGATGCGGTGCAAGCTGTAGGAAATGTAGCTATTGATGTTAAAGATATGAATATAGATATGCTATCATTAGCAGGACATAAAATATATGGACCTAAAGGTGTAGGGGCACTATATATAAGAAAAGGAATAAAAATTCACAATCTAGTACATGGCGGTGGACAAGAAAAAGCAAGACGTGCAGGAACAGAAAATGTAGCAGGAATAGTAGGACTTGGAAAAGCAATAGAACTTGCTAGTGATAATCTAGATGCACATAATAGAAGATTAGTTGAATTAAGAGATAAATTAATAAATGGTTTGCTTAAAATACCTTATACAAAATTAAATGGACCAACTGGAGAAAAAAGGTTGCCAGGAAATGTTAATGTTTGCTTTAAATTCATAGAAGGAGAATCTATACTTTTAATGCTTGACGCTATGGGAATATGTGCATCAAGTGGTAGTGCTTGTACATCAGGATCATTAGATCCATCTCATGTATTATTAGCTATAGGACTTCCACATGAAATAGCACATGGTTCATTAAGATTAAGCATAGGTGATGGAACAACAGAAGAAGATGTAGATTACGTTTTAGAAAAAGTTCCAACAATAGTGCAAAGATTAAGAGATATGTCACCATTATACGATGAGTTTATAAAAGGAGATGAAAAATAATGATATACAGCGAAAAAGTAATGGATCATTTTACCAATCCAAGAAATGTAGGAGAAATAGAAAATGCTAGTGGCGTAGGAGAAGTTGGAAACGCTAAATGTGGAGATATAATGAGAGTTTATCTTAAAATAGAAGATAATATAGTTGTTGATGCAAAATTCAAAACTTTTGGTTGTGGATCTGCAATAGCTTCATCAAGTATGGCTACGGAACTTATAAAAGGAAAATCAGTAGACGAAGCATGGGAGCTTTCTAACAAAGCTGTAGCGGAAGCATTAGATGGACTTCCACCTATAAAAATGCACTGTTCAGTACTTGCAGAAGAAGCAATTCACAAAGCAATAAATGATTATAGAGTTAAACAAGGTTTACAGCCATGGGATTTTAAAGAGACAGATCATGATGCATTACATGATGTGGTTCATGGAGAATAGGTGAATATATAATGAAAAAAAAAGTTGTCATAGGAATGAGTGGAGGCGTAGATAGCTCAGTTGCAGCATATTTATTAAAAGAGCAGGGGTACGACGTTATAGGAATAATGATGAAATTATCACCAGATGATCCAGATTACGCAGAAAATGAAGGTGGATGCTGTTCGCTTTCAGCAGTGTTGGATGCTAGAAGGGTTGCAGATAAATTAGATATTCCTTTTTATGTTATGAACTTTAAGCAACCATTTAAGAACTATGTAATAGACAATTTCGTAGATGAGTATTTTAATGGGAGAACTCCTAATCCATGTATAATGTGTAATAAACATATAAAATTTGAGGAGCTTTTAAGAAAAGCTATATCTATAGGGGCAGATTATGTTGCTACAGGTCATTATGCATCTATAGAGAAAAAGGATGGAAGATATCTTTTAAGAAAATCTGAAGATGATAGGAAAGATCAAACTTATGCATTATATAATCTAACACAAGAACAATTAGAGCATACTTTAATGCCTTGTGGACAATATGCTAAGACTGAGATAAGAGAAATTGCAGAGAAAATTGGACTTGAAGTGTTTAGAAAAAAAGATTCTCAAGAAATATGTTTTATACCAGACAATAACCATGGAAATTATATAGAAAAGAAAAGTGGTAGAAAAGTAAAACCAGGAAAATTTGTGGATAAAAGCGGTAAAGTTTTAGGTGATCACAAAGGAATAGTTTACTATACTATAGGTCAAAGAAAAGGACTAGGTATAGCACTTGGAAAACCAGTTTTTGTAATTGATATTATTCCAGAAAAAAATCAAGTAGTATTAGGCGATGAACAAGATATATTTAGAAATACGTTGATAGCTAAAGATGTTAATTTAATACCATTTGATGAAATTGATGGGGAAATTGAAGTTACAGCTAAGGTTAGATATTCAGCAAAACCGGCTAAAGCAAAATTAAGTCAAGTTGGAGTTAATAAAGTAAAATTAGTATTTGAAGAAAACCAAAGAGCAATAACAAAAGGTCAATCAGTAGTATTTTATGATGGAAATTATGTTGTTGGTGGCGGTGTAATAGAAACAGTACTATAAGCATATAAAAGCCTTCATGAAAATGGAGGTTTTTTATTATATCATAATTATAAGTAAAATCTAAAGGACAAAAAATGAATGAAATATTAAATTAAGGAAAAATATATAGTGGTTATAAAAGATAATGTACATATCCGTGATAGTAAAATAGTTCCAAATAATAAATAAAGAACACAATACTATTAAAATATGTAAAGATAAAGCAAAGTATATTTTCTAAAAATTTTACCAATTAGATTGTTTTTAATGTTATAATTAATAATATAATAAATTAAATATTAATATTTAATTTATGTAAACATATATATTTTTTTCTTATCATGAACGATTTTCACTTGAAGATGGTAGTAGTTTAAATGCCATTTTATAAACATACAGGGTATTTACAGGAGATGATTTTATGGATTATAGTGATAAAGTTTTAGAACATTTTTATTCTCCAAGAAATGTAGGAACGATGCCAGATGCTGATGGAATTGGTGAAGCTGGTGATGCTAACTGTGGAGATATAATGAAGATTTATATAAAAGTAGAAAATAATATAATAGAAAAAGTTAAATTTATGACTTTTGGATGTGGTTCAGCTATTGCATCATCTAGCATAGCAACAGAACTAATAAAAGGTAAAACTTTAGAAGATGCTTGGAGTCTTACTAATAAATCAGTTATAGAAGCATTAGATGGTTTACCATCAGAAAAAATTCATTGCTCTGTGCTTGCAGAGCAAACTATACACAAAGCTATTAATGATTATAGAGAACGCAATAATCTACCTAAATGGGAAGATAGATGGGAAGAAGATAAAAGATAAAATTCATGGGATATCCATGGATTTTATTTTTATATAGATAGGGGATGAAAAATTTATTCAAAAAAGTTAGAATATTCAGTTTGTTAATGAAAATTTAAATCTATATAAGGTTGGGGATTGAATGAAAAAAAGAATAATGTTAATAAGAGGGGGCATCTTTTCAATAATTATCGCCATTTTACTTTTTAATATATATATATTTTATATTTATAATGTTGATTTAATTACTTATATTAAAAAATCCCAAGATATATCAGCAGAAGAGCATAGGTGGTTAAATAATCATGGAAAAATAATTTATGCATCAGATCAAAATGCTCCGCCGCTTGCATTTAAAAGTTATAATGGACAATACAAAGGAATATTAGTTGATTTTATGAATGCGTTATCCATAGAAATAGGTCAAGAAGTTGATTTTAGAATTGATGATAGATGGAAAAAATCTTTAGATAACATATTAACTAAACAAATAGATTGTTATGGAATTATACCATCTGATGATAGAAGTGATTACTTTCTCTTTTCAGATCCCATATATATTATAAAAGGAAATATAGTAAAACCTAAAAAATACACAAATATAAAAAATTATAAAAATTTAAAACCATATAAAATAGCAGTTCCAAAAGGAGATTATTCACTAGAATTTTTAAAAGAAAATTTGCAAGATGGGAAATTTATTTTAACAGAAGATGTTAGTGAAGCTTTAGATTTAGTACAGGAAGGGAAAGCTGATGTGGCTATAGGTGATGAGCCAGTTATAAAGTATTATATGGAAAGTAAAGGTTTAAATAGGAATTATGAAACTTTAGAAGAAAGTGTATATGAAAAGCCTATTGTTATAGCAGTACCAAGAGGGGAAAAAAAATTAATTAATATATTAAATAAGGGCATATTTTCATTAAGAAAAAAAGAAACCTTTAGTAGCATAAAAGAGAAATGGTATAAAGATGATTTAAGACTTATTGGAGAAAGTAAAAATAGTAGATTAACTGGCATAACCTTAGTAGCCATTTTTATTTTATTAATATTAACTTACATTATATATATATGGACCAATCTATTAAAAGAAAAGGTGAAATCAAGCACTAAAGAATTAATGGAAAGTAAGAATACTTTAAACAATACTCTAGATAGTATAACTGATATGGTAATTGTGGTAACAAAAGATTATTCAATAACTCATGCTAATAATGCATTTTATGAATTTTTAAAAAAGGATGGGTATTTTAGAAGGTTTAAAGTAAGCATATTTAGTGAGATTATAGAAGAGACTTTTAGTGAAAATTTTGAACTCAGAAAGGAATATATAATAAATGAAAGAACTTTAAGAGTAAATACATTTCCATTTAAAGATAATAGCGAAATTTTACAGAAAATTGTTATTGTTATAAAAGATATAACAAAAGAAAAAATTATAGAGAAAGATATGATTCAAACTAATAAAATGGCAGCAATAGGAGAGTTAGCAGCAGGAATTGCCCATGAAATAAGAAATCCATTGGGCATAATAAGAAATTATTGCTACTTATTAAAAGATAGAACTAATACTTATAATGAGAATAAAGAGTATGTTTTATCAATTGAAAATAATATAGGTAGAGCAACAAAAATTATTGGAAATCTATTGAATTTTGCACGAATATCTAATGAAGAATTAAAAATGACTAATATAAAAGAATTTATTGATAATATTTTATTATTAGAAAATAAATCTTTAGAAAAGGAAGAAATAGAGGTTATAGTAGAATGTGATGAAAATTTAAGTTTTAAGTTATACAAAGAATCATTAAATCATATATTTTTAAATTTAATTTCAAATAGTATAGATGCTATAAGAAGTGTAGAGCGAAATGGTAAAATCATTATAACGGCTATGGTAAAAAATAATATATTATATTTTAAAATTTATGATAATGGTTGTGGTATTAAAGAGGAAAAACTGACTAAAATATTTAACCCTTTTTATACAAGTAAGCCAATAGGTAAAGGTACAGGCTTGGGATTATATATAACTTACAATGAAGTTGAAAAATGTGGAGGGAATATAAGAGTAGAGAGTGTATTTGGGAAAGAAACTTCTTTTTACTTAAATTTTTCTTTATTGGAGGAATGGGAAAATGAGTTATAAGATGGATATTTTATTGGTTGATGATGAAAAGGAATATACGACTATATTAAAAAAAATAATAGAAAAGAAAGGTTATAATGTAGAAACTGCTTCTAGTGGAAAAGAAGCTATTGAAAAAATAAAAAAGTTTAGATTTAACTTAGTACTATCAGATTTAATAATGGATGGAATGGATGGCATAGAATTATTAACTAGAATAAAAGAAATAAGTAGTAATATAGAAGTTATATTAGTTACAGGATACGGCAGCATACAAAATGCAGTAGAGGCTATGAAAAAGGGAGCATTTTCATATTTTATTAAAGGAGATTCACCAGAAGTTCTTATAGATGAAATAAAAAAGGTAGAAGAAATGGTGGAGTTAAGGTGTGCTTTTGATAAAAGTAGTGAATTTGTCTTAAAGACTAATAATAAAGAATTTAGTCAAGCAATAGATATAGCTAAGAAAGCAGCAGAAAGTAATATAAATATATTGATTTTAGGAGAATCAGGAGTAGGAAAAGACGTTTTTGCGAATTATATACATCAATATAGTGATAGAAAAGAAGAAAATTTTGTAGCAGTAAATTGCTGTGCATTTTCTGATACGCTTTTAGAATCAGAATTATTTGGACATGAAAAAGGAGCTTTTACAGGAGCTATAGAAAAAAGAGTAGGAAGATTTGAACTTGCTAATAATGGAACTTTGTTTTTAGATGAAATAGGAGATACATCCTTAGATGTTCAGGTAAAGCTTTTAAGGGTTTTAGAAAATAAGACTATACAAAGAATTGGCAGTAATAAAGAAATAGAAGTTGATTTTAGATTAATTTGTGCAACGAATAAGAATTTATATGATGAAATAAAAAAAGGAACATTTAGAGAAGACTTTTTTTATAGAATAAGTAGTATAGTGATAGAAATACCACCTTTAAGAAATAGAGTTGAAGATAAAGAGATGTTAATAAATTTTTTCTTAAATCAATGTGAAATAGAATTTAACAAAAAAATAGAATATATAGATGATGACGCTAAAAAGTTTTTAATGACTTATGAATATCCAGGAAATTTAAGAGAAATGAAAAATATTATAAGAAGATTAGTTGTTTTGGCGGAAAATGGAATGATTACTTCTAAGTATTTACCAAATCAAAACATATCTAATATATACGATGATGACGTAGATGAAATAAGACCATTGAGAGAAATACGAAGAGAATTCGAAAGTGAATATATAGATAAGGTTTTAGTACAATGCAATGAAAATATTTCAGAAGCGGCACGAAGACTAGAAATAAGTAGAAGGCAACTAAGTAATAAAATAAATGATTTTCAAATTAGGTAATAAATTTTCAATTGGGAAAAAAATTTCATAGTGATTAGGAAATTTTTTTCCATAATATAAAATAGAGCATTGTTTTATAAATGCTCTATTTTTTTATGCTTTTATTATATATAGCATTAATTGATGATAGATTTAGTAAACAGGCAAAAAAAAGAGTGTAAAGAGAATAAGCATTATTTTTTATAAAGTTTTAAAGACATATAGGTGTTAAAAGCAAATTATGATCTTTTATATAAAGACCAGTATATTTGGCATGATAATTGCTTTAATTATATAGTATATAAGAATATAAAATATAAAAATTGTTTTATTATATACATCTTAAATCTTTATAGTCATATTATTTTAGTAAAGAGGTGGGGTTATTTATGGATAAGAAGAGAGAAAATTGGGGAAGTAGGTTTGGATTTATAATGGCCACGGCAGGTTTTGCCATAGGTCTAGGAGCCGTATGGAGGTTCCCATATATGGTTGGAGTCAACGGAGGGGGCGCATTTTTATTAGTTTATATTTTAATATCAGCAATAATAGGTATTCCATTATTTATAGCAGAAATGGGACTTGGTAGAAGAACACAACTTAATCCAATAAGTGGTATGAGAAAATTAGAAAAAAAGGGAAGCATATGGGTAGCAATAGGATGGCTTGGTGTAGCAGCAGCAACAATAATAATGTCATATTATACAATGCTTATAGGTTGGATGCTTGCTTATTTTATAAAAATGTTAACAGGACAATTTTCAGGAACTACAGCTGAAGAAATAATGACAATATATACGTCCTTTACATCAAATCCTATAGAAGTTATGATATATACAGTAATTATGATTATAATACTTGGAATTATAGTTAATAAAGGATTAAAAAATGGTATTGAAAGTTGTTGTAAGTATTTAATGCCAGCACTATTTGTTCTTTTAATTGGACTTGCAATAAAGTCTTTAACATTACCAGGTGCTATAGAAGGTGTTAAATGGTATCTTACACCAGACTTTTCTAAAATTGATGGTGGAGTAATACTTGCAGCGTTAAGTCAGGCATTTTTCGCTATAGGAATAGGATTTGCAGGTTCCTTTGTATATGGAAGCTATTTAGATAAAAATAATAGTAACTTGCCAAGTGATGCAACTATAATAATAATTGTAAATACATTAATAGCAATAGTTGCAGGACTTGTAATATTTCCAGCTATATTTTCATTTGGGCTATCTCCAACAGAAGGGCCAGGTTTGACATTTATAACTATGCCAAATTTATTTTCAAAAATGGCAGGAGGAAGATTTTTCGGAGCAGCGTTTTTCTTCTTGGTTATAATTGCAGGGATAACATCAGGTATAGGTTTTTTAGAAGCTATAACTTGTACAGCTTCGGAGGTTTTTAAGGTAGATAGAAAAAAAGCGGTTTGGATTATCTTAGGAATCATATTTATTCTTTCTATTCCATGTATATTATCACAAGGTCCATGGTCAGGAATTAAAATATTAGGCAAAAATTTCTTTGACTTAGCAGATTATGTTTCAGGCAGTATATTAATGCCATTAGGTGCATTATTAATGTCATTATATATTGCGTTAAAGTGGACATTTAAAGGATATATGGATGATTGTAATACAGGTGCAGGAAAGTTTAGGGTACAAAGTTGGTGGAAACCTATAGTTGTAGTTTTGATTCCTATAACAGTAATTATTATAATGGTAACTGGATTAATTTAAAATATATTAGAAATGTATTAGAATATTAAAAAGAGTTATTGCAAAACCAGCTGAACAAGTTCAGTTGATGGAGCAATAGCTCTTTTTATATTTATTAAAAGAATATATTTTAAAAAAATATGGAAACAATATAGAAGAGGTGGTGAGATTTTGTATAAAAGTAGTGACTTTATTTACATGGATGTAGTTAATATAGAAGGAGAAACCTTAGGGTATATTAATGATATTCTTATAAATTTTCATAAAAAACAGATTTTAGGTTTTTCTGTAACCCCTTATAAATTATTAAGAAAAAATTTTAATGTATTAAAAGAAGATATAATTTATCATAATAAAAATATGGTTGTAAAAAGTATTAACAAAGGTAAATATTTAAAATTTAGTGATATAAAAAAAATATATGTTATAAATAAAAATTCAGAGGTTATAGGAATAGTTAAGGATATAATTTTTGAAGAAAAAGAGTTTAAACTAAAAGGCATAGTAGTTGCAAAAAATATTTCCAGTTTACTTAAAGAAAGAAATATATTTATTGCAAAGGAAATGATTTTAGGGGAAAAAAATATGTTTTACATAGGAGAAAATAAAAAATTTCAACTAGTATGTGTTCCCGGTACTAAAAAAAATATAAAGAAATTTTGCAGTATATAAAATTAAAGTAGAGGTTGATGAATTTGAAAAAAATAAATAAAGATAAAATCATTAATGTAAGCTTTATGATTTTTATACTATTTGGTATATACTTCATATTAAAGAAGTTTCCTATATTTTTAGATTTAATAATGGTAGTATTACTTTCGTTTATAATTTCATATAGTTTAAGACCATATTATAAGTTTTTAATAAAAAAAGGAATGAATTCTAGGTTAAGTGCGTTAGTAGTAATTTTAAGTATCATATTAGGAATAATAATTATTTTTACAATATTAATTCCTTCTATATTTAACGAAAGTGAAAATTTAAATGAATTATTAATAACTATAGAAGAGTATATAAATAAGTTTAAAAATTTAAAAATACCTATGGGAAATAATGAATATATAGCAAATTTTATGACTGTAGTATATGAAAAGGTTCAACTGCTTTTTAATGAATTGGCAAATAGTGCAGTAGAAAAAATAATACAATTAGGTGAAAATATATTACTATTTTTAATAGTCCCTACAGTAATTTATTTTTTCTTATGTGATGATAACCTTATTTTAAGTGGATTATTAAAGTTTATACCTAATAGTGAACGACCAGCATTAAGAAAAACACTGCTTCATATTGATAAAGTGTTAGAAAGATATATAATAACACAATTTGAATTATGTGGAATAATAGGTGTATTAACATTTTTTTCATTAGCATTTTTAAAGGTGAAATTTCCTGTATTATTATCAGTAATTAATGCAATTTTTAATATCATACCATATTTCGGACCTGTTATAGGTGCAGTACCAATAATTATATTATCTAGTATGACATCTATAAGAACTGCAGTATATGTTTCTATTGTATTAGCCATAATACAACAGATAGAAGGTGATATAATAGGCCCTAAAATAATAGGGGACAGTGTTAATGCTCACCCATTAACTATACTTATATTACTTTTGATAGGTGGAAATATTGGGGGAATAATTGGTATGATAATAGTTATTCCTATTTGGGTAACAATTAAAGTGATATATGAAGATATTGAGGCATATTTATTTTAATATTATGATTTGTAGATTTAAATGAAGCATTGCAATTTAAAATTCATAAATTTGGCATATAATATAGAATATAAAAAGTTACAAATAGAATAATAAATATTAAAAATAAGTTTTTCTTTTATAAAATAGTTGACAAATTAAGCTTTTTTAATATAATGAAAATATAAAAATTTAATATAATGGCAATGATAAGAATTAGTAAATATATTAAGACATTAAGAGAGGAAGTGGTTGGTGAAAACTTCTTGGGAGATATATTGAAGCTGTCTTTGAGCTATATTTAATTAAGAGATATTGAAGATGAAAATAATTGTCATCAATATAATAAGGGTGGTAACGCGGAACTTTCGTCCCTTCTTAGGGAAAGAAGTTCTATTTTTTTTACAGAAAAACAAATTATTTGAGGAGGAAAAGATATGAAAAACATGACCGTAAATGAAATAAGAGAATCTTATTTAAGCTTTTTTGAAGGTAAGGAACACTTAAGATTAGAAAGTTTTCCATTAGTACCTAAAAGTGATAAAAGCTTATTATTAATAAATGCAGGAATGGCTCCATTAAAGCCGTATTTCACTGGAATTCAAACACCGCCATCTACTAGAGTTACAACATGCCAAAAATGTATAAGAACAGGGGATATTGAAAATGTAGGGAAAACTTCAAGACATGGTACATTTTTTGAGATGCTTGGTAACTTTTCTTTTGGAGACTATTTTAAAGGAGAGGTTATTCCATGGGCATGGGAGTATATAACAAAAGTTTTACAAATACCAAAAGATAGGTTATATGTAACAATACATTTAAATGATGACGAAGCTTTTGAAATATGGACTTCAAAAACAGATGTTGATCCAAGTCGTATATTTAGATTAGGTGCAGATAACTTCTGGGAAATAGGAGTAGGTCCTTGTGGTCCATCTTCTGAAATACATTTTGATAGAAATCCAGAGCTTGGACAAGTTAAAGATGCAGAAGAATTTGTAATGGCATCAGATAATGATAGAATAATTGAGTTTTGGAATTTGGTATTTACTCAATTTGATAAAGATGAAGAAGGTAATTATAATAAATTAGATCATCCTAATATAGATACAGGAATGGGACTTGAGAGAATAGCTACTATAATGCAAGGTGTTGACAATATATTTGAAATTGACACTATGAAAGCTATAGTAGATAGAGTTTGTGAAATGTCAAATAGAAAATATAAAGAAAATGCACAAGAAGATATTTCTATAAGAATAATAACAGATCATGTTAGAAGTGTAACATTTATGATTAGTGACGGAATATTACCTTCAAATGAAGGAAGAGGATATGTACTTAGAAGACTTTTAAGAAGAGCAGCTAGACACGGTAGATTGTTAGGGATAAAAGATATATTCCTAAGTGAACTTTGTGATGTAGTAATAAAAACTTCTAAAGGTGAATACAAAGAGTTAGAAAAAAAAGCTGATTATATTAAAAAAGTAATTAAACTAGAAGAAGAAAGATTTAGTGAAACTATAGACTCTGGTATGGATATATTAAAATCATATATAGAAGAATTAGAAAAAAATAATGAAAATATCTTAAAAGGTGAAAAAGCATTTAAGTTATATGATACTTATGGGTTCCCAATAGAACTTACAGAAGAGATCTTAGATGAGAAAGACTTAAAAGTAGATATAGATGGTTTTAATAAAGAGATGCAAAGCCAAAGGGAGAGAGCAAGAAATGCTAGAGGCGACTCAAATTATATGGGAAATGAAGACATTATAACAAATAAAATAGATAAAGATATAAAAACTTCTTTTGTTGGATATAATAAATTAATAGATGAGTCAGAAGTGAGAGTACTGATAAATGGTAATGAGTTTGTATCTTCACTTGAAAAGGGAGATAAAGGGGTTATCGTTACAACTGAAACTCCATTCTATGCTGAAATGGGAGGTCAAGTTGGAGATAAAGGTACTATAACTTGTGAAAACTTTAAAGCTATAGTTTATGATTGTAAGAAAAATATTTCTGGGAAAATACTTCATTTTGTAAAAGTTATTGAAGGTGAAATTAGTGTTGGAAATAAAGTTAAGCTTTCAGTAGATGAAGAAAGAAGAAATAAAATATGTAAAAACCATACTGCAACCCATATGTTGCATGAGACTTTAAAAGAGATTTTAGGTGATCATGTAAATCAAAGTGGTTCATATGTTGATGATAGTAGACTGAGATTTGACTTTACACATTTTTCAGCAATGACGGCAGATGAGATTAAAAAAGTTGAAAATAGATTGAATGAAGAAATAATGAAAGTTTATAATGTATCTACTGATGTTATGACTATAGAAGAAGCAAAACAAAGTGGTGCAGTTGCATTATTTGATGATAAGTATTCAGAAGATGTAAGAGTTGTTTCTGTAGATGAATTTAGTAAGGAACTTTGTGGAGGAACTCATGTTAAAAATTCTGGTGAAATAGGATTATTTAAAATTTTAAGTGAAAATGGAGTAGCAGCTGGAATCAGAAGAATAGAAGCAACAACTGGTGAAGAATCTGTAAAATTTGTTGAAGAAAAAAATGAATTATTAAAAGATGTTGCATCAATGTTAAAGTGTACAGAAAAAGATTTATTAAATAAAGTTCAAGGATTACTTCAAGAAATAAAAGAAAAAGAGAAGGAAGTTCAAGGTTTAAAAAATAAATTATCAAGTGGATTAGAAGATGAATTATTAAGTTTAGTAGAAGAATGTAATGGAGTAAAAACATTAGTTGCTGCAGTAAAAGACATAGATGGAGATGGATTAAGAAGCCTTGCAGACAAATTAAGAGACAAACTTCAAAGTGGAGTAGTTGTTCTTGGAAGTGCATCAAATAATAAAGTTCAATTTGTAGCTATGGCAACAAAAGATGTAACATCAAATGGAATTCATTGTGGAAAAATAATAAAAGAAGCAGCTACAGTAGCTGGTGGCGGCGGCGGTGGAAGACCAGATATGGCTCAAGCTGGTGGAAAACTACCTGAAAAATTAGATGAGGCAATTAATAAAGCTAAGGCAGTAATAGAAAGTTCTGTTAAATAGTGTACTTTTTACTTCCGATGATTTATAATATATATAACAATTATGAGAGTATAACTTTTTAAGTTCTACTCTCTATAATCCATATGGATAAGAAAGAGGGCGATTATAATGGATAACCAAAATACAGTTCAGTTTGATGGAGTAAGAGATAAGAAAGATATGACTAAGATGATATTGACTGACGTATATGATGCCTTAAAAGAAAAAGGTTATAATCCTGTTAATCAACTAGTAGGATATTTAATTTCAGGAGATCCAACATATATTACAAATTATAATGGAGCAAGAGCATTGGTTAGTAAACTAGAGAGAGACGATATATTAGAGGAAGTTTTAAAAGCTTATCTAGATATAAAATAAAAATGCCTTATTGGCATTTTTATTTTAATTTTTTAATGAAACTAATATAGTAATAGAATGATATACTATATGGTTAGGTTTGCAAAATACATATAGCTAAACCTCGTATAAAGTTTATGGTTTTCTGCATATTAAATCATATGAAACTTACCAAAAACAGCTTAGTATATAGTGAAAATTATAATGTATAAAAAATATTTAAAAAAACATATATTTTAGAGAAATAGTTAATAACTATTAAATAATTAATTATACATATTTATTTTTATAAATTAATTTTATATAATAAAGTAAAATTAAATTTACTTCACTTAAAATTATGTATTATATAGATGAAAAATGGCTAAGATCTTTTATTATAGCTATAAAAAGAGTGAATTTTAAAATTTTAATAAAACCACAATTTATAATTATATTTGTATAGGAATAAAAGTTCCAGTTAAAAATATACATAAAATCATTATTATATAGAAAATAAAAGAATTTTAATAAATATCAATAATACAATATATTGTTTTGTTTAATTGAAGCATTTTGATTTAAAGAGGCATAAATTGAACTTAAATATGGAGAAGTATAATTATAGTGTGTAAGTATTAAAATAAAAACTTAATTCATAGAGCTTTTAAAATCCTAAAGTATAATCCTATAGTGAAATTTTATTAGAGAATATGTATGATAACAATTTCACATTAAGATCTATTCAATAACTTTAAAATGTTTTTATACCAAATTAAGTATTGAATTTAAAAGGTAAGAAAGTACCCAATTATTTTAGGTGTTTAAGCTTTGAAAGAAATAATTTTAAGAGTAAAACTAAAGCATTAAAAGTAAATAAAAATTTTAAATTTTATCATAATATAAACATATTTAAAAATATGAGCATTTGATTTTATATAATTATTAATATATATTAAATATATTAGGGAAGTAAAAACATATGCAAAAATATTGCCTTATGAGAAATATGTTTAATTTGCAAATGAAAATATGATGTGTGAAATTTCTATACTTTTAAAGATTAATTTTACAATTAAAATAGTTTTGGCAATATGTTAAGTTTAGAGCGGAAAATTATTTAAAATAGTTTATTTATTATTAACATATAAAGAGTATAAGTTTTAAAACGTTAATTTGAAATTTACGTTTAATTTTAAAGAAAAATATGTGTTTTATAGATTTTTATATCTAAAACATGATTAGGAGACTAAAATGATGAGAATATTAGGATTAGATGTAGGGGATAGAACTATTGGAGTTGCAATAAGTGATCCCTTAGGTTTTACAGCCCAAGGAATAACTACAATTAAAAGAAAAGGGCTAGAATATGATATGAATGAGTTAATGAAAATATGTGATGAATATAGTGTTGAAAAAATTGTTTCAGGTCTTCCTAAAAATATGAATGGTACTGTTGGAGAACAAGGTGAAAAAGTGAAGCAATTTTGCGAAGAGTTAAAAAAACATACAGATAAACCAATAATATTTTGGGATGAACGTTTAACAACAGTAGCAGCACATAGAGTTATGCTAGAAGCAGATTTATCAAGAAGTAAAAGAAAAAAATTAGTAGATAAAATTGCAGCTACTTACATATTACAAGGATATCTAGATAGTATATAAAAAAGGAGAGAATGAATATGGAAAATAAAATGGAAACAATAATGTTAATGGACGAAAACGGAAATGAAATAGAATTTGAAATTGTTGTAAAATTAGATATAGAGGATAAAGAGTATGTTATAGTTACACCAGTTGAATCTGATGAAGAATATGATGTAGCCTTAAGAATAGAGGAAAGTGAAGACGGAGAACTTGTACTAGTGCCAGTTGAAGAGGATGATGAATTAGCTTTAATTTCAGAAGCATATGAGGCACTAGAGTTAGAATAATAAAAGAGCATTATCATTTGAAAATTAATATCTTTGTAATAATGAAGATTTCTTTTAATATTAAATTTGTAGAATAAAGGTAAGTACTAGTTTTGTTAGTTGTAGAGGAGTTAAGATAGTTTAGCTTCTTAAATGAAATTTTCATTCATTGAAATTATCATATTAGAAAGATTTACCTATCTGTGAAATATAAATTATTTTAGAGAGGATGTAATATTTTGAGTATGTCTCATGAGAAAATTGAAGATTTAAAAGAGGTTTTAAAAGAAAAAGGATATAAATTAACTCCTCAAAGAAGGGCTATATTAAATGGCATAATAAACAGTGAAGGTAGTCATTTAACTGCAGAGGAGTTATATGACTTAGTAAGAATTGATTGTCCAGAGATAGGACTAGCAACAGTTTATAGAACAGTTCAACTTCTAGAAGAAATGGGAGTTGTTTGTAAGCTTGATTTAGATGATGGTAGAAGTAGATATGAGCTTTGTCAAGGTGATGATAATCATCAACATCATCATTTAATATGCAATGATTGCAATAAAGTTATTGAAGTTCAAGGGGATTTACTTGACGAAATAGAAGAAGTAATAGAAAAAAAATATAAGTTTAAAATAGAAAATCATAGTTTGAAATTTTATGGATTGTGTGAAGACTGTAATAAAGAATAAATGACAAATTAAGATTTTTCATATTTTAGAAATTATTAATTTAGTTAGGAAAAGATATATGGAGAATAAAAATATACCGAATAATAAAACTACTGATGAAAATAAAGTAGTACAGAATAAAGCGATTCATGAAGATAAGGTAGTGAATAATAAGGTTAAAAATAGAGTCGGTTCTAATGGAGGGTTTAAAAAATATAAAAAACCTTATAGAACGTATAACAAAATAAGTGATAAAGAAGAAAATGTGACTGAAAAGGCAGGGAAAATTAAAACTGATAATGTAAACATAAGCAATAGAAAAAAAACTGACGATAATTTAGTAGAGAAAAAACAGTTTAAAAACTCATTGCCAAAGGTAAAAAAAGATACAGTTACAAAAAATAACATTAAAGCTAATAAAGATATGACTAATAAAGACTTAACAGAAAATGAAAATAAAAAAGTGTATATGAAAAAAAATAAAGAAAAAGGAGGGGAGAAAGTGCGAAAAGAGAAAGATAAGATAAAAATTATACCTCTTGGAGGCTTTAACGAGATTGGAAAAAATCTTACTGTTATTGAGTATAAAAATGATATAGTTATAGTTGATTGCGGTTTAAAGTTTCCAGATGATGACATGCTAGGTATAGATGTTGTAATACCGGATGTCACTTATCTTTTGAAAAATAAAGATAGGGTTAAAGGCATATTTTTAACGCATGGTCACGAGGATCATATAGGGGCATTACCATATATATTAAAACAAATAAATGTACCTGTATACGGAACTAAACTAACTTTAGGTATTGTTCAAATAAAACTTAAAGAACATGGTATTTTAAGTACAGTTGATTTAAAATATATAAAACCTAAAGATATAGTTAAACTTGATAATGTATCAGTAGAGTTTATAAGAACTAGTCATAGTATAGCTGATTCAGTTGCTATAGCAATTCACACTCCAGTAGGAGTAGTGCTTCATACTGGAGACTTTAAAATAGATTACACACCAATAGATGGCTGTGTAGCAGATTTAGCAAGATTTGCAGAACTTGGTAAAAAAGGTGTAACAGTAATGTTAGCTGATAGTACTAATGTTGAACGACCAGGGTATACAATGTCAGAAAGTACAGTGGGAGAAAGCTTTGAAAACATATTCTTTTCAGCTAAAGGAAGAATAATAGTAGCTACATTTGCTTCTAATATTCATAGAATACAGCAAATAATTCAAGCTGCAAGTAAGTATGGAAGAAAAGTAGCTGTTTCAGGAAGAAGTATGGAAAATATAATGGCAGTAGCTATAGAACTTGGATATATCAAAATTGATAAAGAAACATTAATAAATGTTGATGCTATATCTAAGTACAATGATAACCAAGTTGCTATAATTACTACTGGAAGCCAAGGAGAACCTATGTCAGCGCTTTCAAGAATGGCAGCATCAGAGCATAAAAAAGTAAACATACAAGAAGGAGATACTGTCATAATATCAGCAACACCAATACCTGGAAATGAAAAACTAGTTTCTAAAGTTATAAATCAATTGTTTAAAAAGGGTGCAGATGTTATATATGAGGCATTAGCTGATGTTCATGTATCAGGGCATGCTTGTCAGGAAGAACTGAAATTAATGCATACATTAGTTAAACCTAAGTTTTTTATACCTGCTCATGGAGAATACAGACATTTAAAACAACATGGTGAACTTGCTGTTAAACTAGGTATGCCTGAAAGAAATGTATACTTAGGAGAAAATGGTGATGTTATTGAACTCTCAAGAGATTCTATAAGAAAAGTGTCATCTGTTACATCAGGTCAGGTATTTGTAGATGGATTAGGTGTAGGTGATGTAGGTAATATAGTTTTAAGGGATAGAAAGCATCTATCACAAGATGGAATACTTACAGTAGTTGTTACAATTGAAAAAGATACATGTACAGTTATAGCAGGTCCAGATATAATCTCAAGAGGATTTGTATACGTTAGAGAATCTGAAGATTTAATGGATGGAGCAAGAGAACTGGTTAAACAGGTGTTAAAGGAATGTGAAGAAAATAAAATTAAAGAATGGCCAACTATAAAAGGTAATATAAGAGAAGTATTAAGAGGATATCTTTATGAAAAAACTAAAAGAAGACCTATGATATTACCTATAATAATGGAAGTTTAAAAAAATAAGCTGTATGAAAATAGAAAGAGTTTCTATTTTTATACAGTTTTAGTTTTGTAATAAGTATTATGAATTTTAAAGGCTAATTAGATATATATAAGTGTAAATCTAAGTGAAAAAATAAAAATTATAGTATTAAAAATAATAAATTAAAATACTTATATTTTTGGAACTTTATAGTTTCAAAAAATATGAATTGATAGTGAATTGATTATATAGAAATAAAACTTAACTAGAAAATAAAATTTTATAAAAAGTCATATTGAAAATAGTAGTTAATAATTATCAAATGCAAATTTGAATAAAAAAAATCATAATTACATTCAAAAAGAAAAAATAAAATTAAAAGTTCGAAAAAAGAATGAAGAAATATAGAAAAAATCAAATTTGAAATTATAAATTAAAAAAATAATTTACATATGAGATAATTAAAATATTAAATATTTATATTGAAAATAAAAAAATAGTTTTTATATTAAATAAATAAGAAAACTAATAATATTATTAGTTATAAAAAAATATATAAAAACATAATAAAAAATTGAAATCTAACTTAAATTTTTATGATAATTATGTTAAAAAATAAAGTGAAGGTTTATTTTAAATACAATTCTTAAAGAATTAGCAATATAATTAATTATAATAAAAGAAATACTTTAAAGTATAAAAAGTAATAAAAGATTAATGGAAATATTGTAAAAAAAATCAAAAAAAATTTAACTAAAATTTAGCTAATTGAATAAATATATATATTAAAATTTCTTTGAAAGTTATTAAATGATTTATTGTTAATAAAATTAATTGTAAAAGTGTGACTTGAAACAGTTGTATTGTGTATTTTAGTTGAATTTTATGTAAAATTAGAATAAAATTAATTGATAATGTATAATAAAATATTTTTTGTCAAAAATTTATATGTAAGAAGAAATTTAGAACTTAATATAAACATTACAACATTGACTTTTATTAAACATAATATTAGAATAGGTATAGTTAATTTAAATTGGGTACAAGAGCCGTATCCAATTTTATTTTGTACGTGATTTGTAGAAAAAAGAAGAAATTTGGAGGAAATTTAATGGATAAAATAACTAGAGATGATATAAGAAATATAGCTATAATAGCTCACGTTGACCATGGTAAAACAACATTAGTTGATGCGCTATTAAGACAAAGTAAAGTTTTTAGAGATAATGAGAAAGTTCAAGAAAGAGTAATGGATTCAAATGACTTAGAGAAAGAAAGAGGAATCACTATTCTTTCTAAAAATACAGCAGTTCATTATGGAGATGTAAAAATCAACATTATAGATACACCTGGACATGCTGACTTCGGTGGAGAAGTTGAGAGGGTTTTAAAAATGGTAGATAGCGTTCTACTAGTTGTAGACTCTTATGAAGGTGCAATGCCACAAACTAAGTTCGTTCTTAAAAAAGCTTTAGAGCTTGAATTAAAACCAATAGTTGTAATAAACAAAATAGATAAACCAAATGAAAGAGCAGCTGAAGTTATAGATGAAGTGTTTGACCTATTTGTTGAGCTTGGAGCTTCAGATGAACAATTAGATTTTACTGTAATATATGCTTCTGCTAGAGATGGAATTGCTAAAGCAGAATTAGAAGATGAATCAGATAATATGGAAGCTTTATTTAAAGCTATAATTGAACACGTAGATCCGCCAAAAGGATATGTAGATATGCCATTACAAATGCTAGTAACATCTTTAGATTACAACGAGTATGTTGGAAAAATTGGTATAGGTAAAGTTGAAAGAGGTACTGTAAAGAAAAATCAAACTGTAGCAGTAATGAGAAAAGATGGTACAGTGAAAAATGTTAAAGTATCTAACGTATATACATATAATGGATTAAAAAGAGAAGAGACTGAAGAAGCTAAATTAGGTGATATAGTTGCAGTATCAGGAATTGCAGATATAAATATAGGGGAAACAATAGCAGATGCACAAAATCCGGAGGCACTTCCATTCGTAGAAATAGATGAGCCAACATTAAGCATGAACTTTATTGTTAATAATTCTCCATTTGCAGGTCAAGATGGTGAATTTGTAACATCTAGACACTTAAGAGATAGACTTATGAAAGAACTTGAAACAAACGTAAGTTTAAAAGTTGAAGAAACTGATTCAGCTGATTCATTTAAAGTAAGCGGAAGAGGAGAACTTCACCTATCAATATTAATAGAAACTATGAGAAGAGAAGGATATGAGTTCCAAGTTTCTAAACCAACAGTTATATTTAAAAGCGAAAATGGAAAGAAATTAGAGCCAATAGAGCACTTAACAATAGATGTTCCAGAAGAATTCATGGGAGTAGTTATGGAAAAGCTAGGACCTAGAAAAGCAGAAATGCTAAATATGACTAGTGCTATAAATGGATATACAAGACTTGAATTCACAGTACCATCAAGAGGTCTTATAGGATTCAGAAACGAATTTATGACTGATACAAAAGGTAATGGTATAATGAATAGTATATTAGAAGGCTATGAACCATTTAAAGGTGAAATTCCTGAGAGAAGCAGGGGATCATTAGTTGTATTTGAAAATGGAGAATCTGTAACTTACGGATTAGTTAATGCTCAAGAAAGAGGAGTATTATTTATAGGAGCTGGAATTCCTGTATATCAAGGAATGGTAGTTGGAGAATGTTCAAGAAATGAAGATATAGAAGTTAATGTTTGTAAGAAAAAACATCTTTCAAATACAAGAGCATCTGGTTCTGATGAAGCATTAAAATTAATAACACCAAGAGATATGTCATTAGAACAATGTTTAGAGTTTATAGCTTCAGATGAATTAGTAGAAGTTACACCAAACAACATAAGATTAAGAAAAAGAATTTTAGACCCAGCAATGAGAAAAAGAGCGGCAAAAAAATAAATAATAGAATAATAATGGGGTGAGTCTGTGAAAAAAGGTGTTATTATATCTAGTTTATGCCTAGTGGGGATATTAGTATTAGGAGGAGTCTTTTATAGTCATACTATAAAAGACCCTTTTAAAACAAATGAAGATTTTGTAATTGAGGTACAACAGGGGGATAATTTATATAGTGTTATATCACGATTAAAAGATGAAGGCAAATTGAAAAATGTAATAATTCCTAAAATCTATATAAAAAGTTTGGAAAATAAACCAGATATTAAACCAGGTGAATACAAAATAAATAAAAATAGTTCCTTAAAAGAATTTTTATCAGTTTTAGAGGATGCTACTTTAGATCAGAGTAAAGTTCAAATTACAATTCCAGAGGGGTATGATATAACCCAAATAGCGTCACTTTTACAGGAAAAAGGTATAATAGAAAAAGAAATTTTCTTAGAATCATTTAAGAATTATACTGTTCCAACATATATAAAAGCCGATAATAAAGTGAAATATTCTATGGAAGGATTTCTATTTCCAGATACATATACTTTTAAAAAAGGAAGTAGTGGAGAAGAAATCATAAAAATTATGAACGACAGGTTTAATGAAGAAATAGAGGGAATTACAAATGATAAAAAACTTTCAGATGAGGAACTGTACAAAATAGTTACTATGGCATCTATAGTTGAAAGAGAAGCTAGCAACCCAGAAGAAAGGGATGTTGTAGCATCAGTTTTTTATAATAGGATAAATAAAAATATGAAATTTCAATCATGTGCTACAGTACAATATGCATTAGGTGAACACAAAGAAAAATTGTATGAAAAAGATTTAACGGTAGAATCTCCTTATAATACATATTTAGTTGATGGTATGCCAATAGGACCTATAAGCAACCCAGGCAGAGAGTCTTTAAAAGCAGCAATTAATCCTAAATCAACTAACTATTTGTATTTTGTATCAAATAATGACGGAACACATTTTTTTACAGATGATTACAATGAATTTTTAAAAGTTAAAGAAAAAACCCAAGGTTTTTAAAAAAATATTTAGTCTATTATTAACAATCTAAGAAGATGGAGGATATTTATGAGTGGAGTTACTTATGAATACATGGAAAATTATTTAAGAAGTCTTATCCCTGATGATATAGGTATTTTAAAAGAAATGCATGACTTTGCAATGGAAAATAAAGTGCCAATAATTCAAAAGGAAGGGGCTAAGTTTTTACAATTTATGGTTAACTTTAAAAGGCCTAAAAAGATTTTAGAACTTGGAACTGCCATAGGTTACTCCTCTATTTTAATGAATTTAGCATCAGGAGGTAGTTGTGAAATTACGACTATTGAAAGAGATGAAAATATGTTAAAAATAGCAAGTGAAAATATAGAAAAGTATGGTTTACAAGATAAGATAACAGTGCTTCCAGGAGATTGTTTAGAAGTTTTAGAAAAGCTAAATGATAAATATGATATGATATTTATGGATGCAGGGAAGGGCCATTACAATCATTTTTTACCTCATTGCTTAAGATTATTAGAAAAAGATGGTATAATTGTTGCAGATAATGTTCTTTTTAGAGGAATGGTAGCCTGTGATGATCTTGTTAAAAGAAGAAAAATAACTATAGTTAAGAGGATGAGAAGTTACTTGGATATGGTTTCAAGTGATGAAAGCTTAGTAACAACAGTAATACCAATGGGCGATGGTATTGCACTTACTGTAAGGAGGAATGAAAATGATAAGACCAGAGATATTAGCTCCAGCAGGTAATTTAGAGAAACTAAAAACTGCTATAAACTTTGGCGCAGATGCAGTATATTTAGGTGGGAGTAAGCTAAACTTAAGGGCATTTGCAGATAATTTTTCCAATGAAGAGTTAAAAGAGGGTATAAAATATGCTCATGACAGAGAGAAAAAAGTTTATGTGACATTAAATGTTTTTCCTCATAATGAAGACTTAGAAGGCTTAGAAGAATATCTTAAAGAACTTTATGAGTTAGGAACTGATGCTATAATTGTTTCAGATCCAGGAATTATCATGACTGCAAGAGAAGTTGTACCAGAGTTAGAAATACATTTAAGTACTCAAGCTAATAATGTAAATTATAAGTCTGCTATATTCTGGCATAAACAAGGAGTTAAAAGAATAGTTTTAGCAAGAGAATTAACTCTAGAAGAAGTTACAGATATTAAAAATAAAATACCAGAAAGTTTAGATTTAGAAATATTTGTACATGGTTCTATGTGTATGTCTTATTCGGGTAGATGTTTATTATCAAATTATATGACAGGAAGAGATTCTAACAGAGGTGCCTGTGCTCAGCCTTGTAGATACAAATATAAGCTTGTTGAAGAAAAACGAAATGAAGAATATTTTCCTATAATGGAAGATGATAGAGGAACGTACATAATGAATTCAAAAGATTTATGTATGATAGAGTATATTCCTGAGCTTGTTAAAACTGGTTCAGTTTCATTGAAAATTGAAGGCAGGATGAAGAGTGCTTATTATGTTGCAACTGTAGTTAAAGCTTACAAAGAAGCTTTAGATACATATATGAAAGATCCAGAAGGGTATAAGTTTAATCCTAAGTGGTTACAGCAATTAGATAGACCAAGTCACCGAAAATATTATACAGGATTCTATTTAGGAGATAAGGATAGTCAAATATATGAATCTTCTTCATATATTAGAAATTATGACATAATTGGAATAGTAAAAGATTTTAATAAAGAAGAAGGTATAGCAACTATAGAACAAAGAAACAAAGTTTTTGATAATGATACTGTAGAAGTCTTAAGACCTGTTGGTGATAATATAGAAGTTAAATTGACAGAAATGGAAGATGAAAATGGTAAAAAAATAGAGTCAGCACCTAGTGCACAAATGATATTTAATGTGAAAGTTGATACTGAATTAGAAAAAAATGACATACTTATAAAGGCCAAGGAGGAAAAAAAGTAATGAGCCGACCAGTTTTAATAGGAATTACCGGCGGAACGGGTTCTGGAAAGAGTACTATTGCAAAGGAAATATATAAAAAGTTTGGAGAAAATTGCATAGCAATGATAGAGCAAGATTCTTATTATAAAGATCAAAGTCATTTAACTCCAGAAGAAAGAGTTAAAACTAACTATGATCATCCAAATGCATTTGATACAGAACTATTAATTCAGCAATTACAAAGTCTTATAAATGGAGAGAGCGTAGAAAAACCAATATATGATTTTGAAATTCATAATAGAAAAAGTGATGAAACAGTAAGAGTTGAATCAAGAGATATAATTATTGTTGAAGGAATATTAGTTCTTCAAGAAAAAAATCTAAGAGATATGTTAGATATAAAAATATATGTAGACACTGATGCAGATGTTAGATTCATAAGAAGAATGGTAAGAGATGTTAAAGAAAGAGGAAGAACAATAGATTCTGTTATAACTCAATATTTAACAGTTGTAAAGAAAATGCATGAAGAATTTACTGAGAACACTAAAAAATATGCAGATATAGTAATTCCAGAAGGTGGCCATAATAAAGTTGCCATAGATATAATAAATGCTAATATAGATCAAATATTACAACAAAAAAATAATTAACATTAATTAGGAATAGAACACTTTACTATAGTCAATAATTTGATTATGGTGAGGTGTTTTTTTATGAGAAGAAAAAGAAAAGTAAAGAAAATTTATAGTTATAAAAAATACGATTTGAAAAAAACTATTAAAAATAGAACGTATATAGTAACAATAGTATTTACCGCCATATATTTAGGATTAATATGTAGGTTATATTATATTCAAAATTATAAAGATAATACCTATGCTGTCATGGCAGATAAACAATATTATTATGAAGAAAAGATAAGTAATATAAATTATAAACTATTAGGTAGAAATAATGAGGAATTGTTTAATTATGAAAATAAATATTATATAGTTGTAGATCCTATGACATTTATAAATATGAATAATAATACTGATGATAATAGTATTAAAACTGTAATGTATATATTGAGAAATTATGATAAAGAATATGATTTGTATCAAATACCTTATATGGATAAAAATAAAAAATATACTTATGAAGTAGATAAAGAAACTTATGAAAAAATTAAAAATTATACCGATGTAAATGGAGTTTATGGATATATAAGTAAAGATGCATTAATAGAGAAAAATTGGAAGCTAGAAAATATTATAGCATCTCCTAAGAATTATGATGATGAAGAATTTAAGGATAAAGATTCTCTTGAAATAAAAGTATATAATATGATTAAAAATAATAAATTTCCAAAAGTAGTTTATGAAAAAAATGTAGATGGTAAAATAATAAGTGAGAAATTTATTGAATCTAATGAAAATATAAATGTTAAACTGACTATTAATAAGAATGCTGAAACCTTAATAGAAAATATCTTAAAGGATAATTTATTAAAAAAATATCCTCAAGTAGGTGTATGTTTAGTAGAAAGTAGTACAGGAGAAGTCCTCTCTATGTGCCAAAAAAATGATAACATTTCCAATGTAAACATAGGTGTTCCAAGTAGTAATGGATTTTTAGTTGGATCTGTATTTAAAACTATTGTATTAGAGGGAGTATTAGATAGAGAGAGACACTCATTAAAAGAAAATCTTGATATCAAACATATATTTCCTAAAAGTAATGAACATAAAAGCAGATATAATTTAAGTGAAGCATATTTATATTCATCTAATGATATTTTTGCTCAATTAGGTTGGGATTTAGGCAGTGATACTATGATTAGTTATGCTGAAAAACAAGGGTTAACAAGTAAAGTTTTAGGATTATCAGACGAAAAATGTGGAACATTTGACAATATTGATGATAAAGAAAATATAGGTTTTATAACTAATACATCTATAGGCCAAACTTTAAGAACAACACCAATAGCATTAACATCTATTCCAAGTGTAGTAGTTAATGATGGGATTTATATAAAACCTAATATAATAAAGGGGTATGTAGATAATGCAAATAATGTAATTCAAAATGATGAAGTAGAAAAAAAACAAGTAATAAATGAGAAAACAGCTAATTTACTAGAAAAAGAAATGATTAAAGTAATAAAATCTACAGATGGAACAGGAAGAAATGCAGATGTTAAAGGTATAAATATGGGTGGTAAAACTGGAACAACTGAGTATTTTATTAAAGGAAAAGAATACTCAGATGGATGGTTCGCAGGTTTTTTTCAGTATAAAAACAAGTATTATTCATTAGTAGTATTTATACCTGAAATAGATATCAAAGAGGATGCAGGTGGAAGAACTTCTGCATTAGTGTTTAAAAAAATAGTAGAAGAGTTAACAAGTAAAGAAATTTTATAAATTAGAAAGACAGTTTAAAAAATAATTAATAATTTTATTTTTAAACTGTTTTTTTATGTGTATAAGTAAAAATATGTACTAATTTGTAGAAAGTTAATTTATGAGTGTAAAATGAAAAATATTTCAAATTAATTTTAAAATTTTTTAAGGTGGACAGGCTACTTTTTAATATAACCATCATATTATTATAATAAGCACTATTAGGGGGAACAACTATGGTTTTCTTCAATTGGTTTCTTAATGTAATTGGAGAAGTTACATTACTGACAGCTTATGTATCTGGAAGTAGTTCTTTTCCGCAGCCGTTAAATGACAAGGAAGAAAAAATTTACTTACAAAGATTTAAGGAGGGAGATTTAGAAGCTAAAAATGTTCTAGTAGAAAGAAACTTAAGGCTGGTAGCTCATATAGTAAAAAAATATTCATTTCCAGGAAAAGAAGTAGATGATTTGATTTCTATAGGTACAGTAGGCTTAATAAAAGCTATCGATTCTTTCGATATGTCAAAAGGAACAAGACTTGCAACTTATGCAGCAAGGTGTATAGAAAATGAAATATTGATGTTAATTAGAAATAATAAAAAGACGAAAGGCGAAGTATATCTTCAAGACCCAATAGGTGTAGATAAAGAAGGCAATGAAATTTCATTGATGGATATATTAAGTAGCGATAAGGATTCTATTGCAGATATAGTTGAAAATAAGATACAAGTTAAAAAACTTTATTCAAAGATTAATACAACATTGCAAGAACGAGAACGGCTAATAATAGAAATGAGATATGGACTTATAGATGGTAAATCAAAAACACAAAGGGAGATTGCTCAAATATTAGGAATATCAAGGTCATATGTATCCAGAATAGAAAAACGAGCATTGAAAAAACTATTAAAGGAATTAAATAGTTCGGAAAAACAGAAAAAATAATCTGATAAACTAAATTAATTTAGAGTGTATATTTATTAAAAATATTTTATATTTATAATGAAACTATGAAGTCATTTGCAAAACATATTTATAATAATATATAATTTATTTATATTATGTTATAGATAGGTGGCAAGGAAATGTATAGTGGATTGCTAGGAAAAAATATAAAATATAGTCTTTCTCCGTTAATTCATAATAAAAAGTATAAAGAAGATAGTATACCATTAGAATATAAAATTTTTGATGTAGATGAAAATAGTCTTGATATATTTGTTAATAAAGCTAAAAAAGATTTAATAGGTTTTAATGTAACTATTCCATATAAAGAGTCAATTATAAAATATTTAGATGGTATTGAATATCCAGCAAATAAGATAGGTGCAGTGAATACAGTAGTAAATGTAAATTCTAAACTAATTGGTTATAATACAGATTATTTTGGATTTATATTAAGCTTAGAAAAAGAAAATATTAAATTAAAAGGTAAAAATGCTTTAATTATAGGCAGTGGCGGAGCAGCCAAAGCAATTATTTATGCACTTAAAGATTTGAAAATAAAAACCATAGATATTGCACTTAGAAATGAACAAAGCATAAGAGAACATAAAGCTTATATTAGTAAAACTATAAATATACACGAAGAATTTGATTTAACAGAATACGATATAATTATAAATTGTACTCCAATTTCAGGTGCAAATCATCCAAATGAAACACCAATAAGTATAAAAAAATGTAATTCTAAAAAAATATTCTATGACTTAAACTATGAACCAAAAAATACGCTTTTTATGAAAGTTGGAGAAGAATATGGTTGTCGCGTATTAAATGGTTACAGTATGCTTTTGTATCAAGGATATAAAGCAATTGAAATATGGGAAAAATATTTGAAAGAGAACACATAATTAATGTGTTCTCTTTTAACATGAAAAAAATGTAAATTTCTAATTGAACTTATTATATATTAAGGATATAATTTTAAGTGTGATAAAGATTAAATATTCTTTAATTTTGGTGATTTTCCTTGGAAATATACTAAGTTTTTTAAATTAAAAATTTTATTCTATAATTAAGGATTAAAAACAAAAATTTAATTAATTAGTATTAAAGTGAAATATTGCATTTTACTTGTAAAGCAATTATACTGAAAATAGGATGTTTATATTTATATATAAACATTTTATAAAAAGTTAATTAAGATTAAAGGAAAAGAGGATTTCTTGTTGAATATGTACTTTTGAAGCTTCTCTTAAAAGGGGGGTAATTTAAGTGAACAATTACATAGTTGGAATAGACATTGGTGCATCAAAAATATGCGGTGTAGTTGGAAATTTAGATAGTGCAGGAAAGCTTCAAGTTCTAGGTGTAACTACAAGCAAATGTAATGGTGTGAAAAAATCTGGAGTTTCAGATTTTGAAAATACATCCAATGCAATCAAAGATGTAGTAACCCAGCTAGGAAATATTATCAATACTAATATACATGGTGTGTATATATCTATACCGGTATCTTTATGTGAAGTAATTGAAAAAAGAGAGATATTGACTTTATCTTCCCAAGATAGAGAGATAACCAGTGAAGATATTGAAAATCTAAAAGAGTTAATAAGACTAGAGGTTAAACAGTCTACCAATAAAGAAGTTCTAAAAATAAATCTTTTAGAATTTAAGATAAATGATGTTGGTAACATAAATAATCCTCTAGGGTTGTTAGGAAAAAATTTGGAGGTGGTTTCACAGGTAATAGTTGCATCTAAAGAAATTGTGAATCTTTATAAAAAACCGGTGGAAGACATAGGTATTAAAATTTTAGGATTTACAGTTGATTGTTTAGGTGTATGCAAAGATACATTAAGTGAAACTGATGTACAAGATGGAGTAGCAATTATAGATATTGGAGCAGAAACATCAGATGTTGTAATATATAAAAAAAATAAATTAGAATATGTTGCAAGCATTGGTCTAGGCGGAGATACTATAACGAATGATATAGCTATTTGTTTAAAGATTTCTAAAGATGATGCTGAAAGCTTAAAGATAAAAAGTGGACGTATTTATAAAGAAAACATCGATAATGGGGAAAAAATAAAGATTTATTCTTTAAAAGATGGACAAACTATAGAAATAGACTATGTTATGTTAGTGGAAGTAATTTATGAAAGAGTTAAAGAGATAATCAAGTTAATCAAAGAAGTTTTGGTTGATTCTGGATATTATAATCAAATTAAAACTGTTGTTTTATGTGGTGGAGGTGTTTCGCTTTATAGAGGAATAACTGATTTGATTGAAAAAGTGGTAGAAAAAGAATGTAGAGTAGTTACGCCTTCATATGTAGGAGTTGCAAATCCAATCTACACAATAGCAACAGGAATAATAAAGGAATTGTCTTTACAATTAAACAATGATATTGAAAAAGAAGCAGATAATAAAGTAGTAATTCAAAAAGATGAACAATTAAAGAAGAATAAGGATGACATTAAATTTTTATCCAAATTTAAAGCGTTTTTATCAGATTTTTTCTAATGAGGAGGTAGTATTGTGCTAGATTTTGATGTTCAAGACAGGGAGTTATGCAATATAAAGGTTATTGGATGTGGAGGCGGAGGAAACAACGCTGTAAATAGAATGATAGAGGAAGGCTTGAAAAATGTTGAGTTTATAGGAATTAACACTGATAAACAAGCGTTAGCATTATCAAGAGCTACAGAAAAGATACAATTAGGAGAAAAACTTACTAGAGGACTAGGAGCTGGTGCTAATCCAGAGATTGGAAGAAAAGCAGCAGAAGAAAGTAAGGAAGAAATAATTCAATTGCTAAAAGGTGCAGACATGGTGTTCATAACTGCCGGAATGGGTGGAGGAACAGGAACTGGTGCAGCTCCAGTTGTAGCAGAAATAGCAAAGTCTATGGGAATATTAACAGTTGGTGTTGTAACAAAGCCATTCTCATTTGAAGGCAGAAAAAGAATGTTACATGCAGAACAAGGTATTAAAGCTCTTAAGGAATCTGTAGATACATTAGTTACAATTCCAAATGAAAGACTTTTAACTATGGTAGATAAGAAAACTACTTTAGTTGATTCTTTTAGAAAAGCAGATGATGTTTTAAGACAAGGTGTTCAAGGTATATCTGACTTAATAACAATACCTGGAATAATTAATTTGGATTTTGCTGATATTAGTACAATAATGTTGGACAAAGGTCTTGCACACATGGGTGTTGGATATGGAAACGGCGATAATAGAGCGCAAGAAGCTACTAGAGAGGCTATATCTAGTCCTTTATTAGAAACATCAATTGTCGGAGCAACAGGTGTATTATTGAACATTACAGGTGGAGCAGATTTATCATTACTAGAGATAAATGAAGCAGCACAAATAGTTCAAGAAGAAGCAGATCCAGATGCTAATATTATATTTGGTGCAGTTATTGATGAAAGTTTAAATGACGAAATAAGAATTACTGTTATAGCAACAGGATTTGAATTAGATGAAGCATCAAAACCATCTCCAACTCAGCAGCAAGCAAATAGAACTGAAATACCATCTAGAGGGGTAATAAATAGTCAAATGCAGCCGCCACAACAACAAGAAGAAGAGGCTGCAGCTACAAAAACTGTAGAAGAACCAGAATTAGATTATTCAGTTCCAACTTGGCTAAGAAGAAGTGGAAGATAATATAAGAAAATAATATAAATGAGAAAAGAAGAAACTAAAGTTTCTTCTTTTTTTTATGCCTATATTAACAAAAGATTAATTATTTTTTATTCCCATATAAGTTTAAGAATTTACTATTTTTTTGATTATATTAAGAGACTTTGTATATATTGATAAAGGAAAAAGTGAAAATATTATGCAATTTGACGAAAAAGACAATTAATATAGAAAAATACAGTTGTGAGTTTTTACAAAATTTACCACTATGTATATGTATAATAAGTATAAAGGAGTGAGTAAATTTGGTTTTGTATTTAGATGAACTAATATTAGAAAACTTTTTAGTGAATTTATTTCTACTTCAAATAACATTTCGTACAATTAAAAAACGATGTACTTTGAAACGACAGATATTAGCTGCATTTTTAGGGAGTTTATATGTAATTGTCATAATATTTCCAGCACTGAGATTTTTAAATAATAAAATAACAAGCGTTTTAGTTGCATTTCTAATGATTTTAATTTGTACCAATAATAAAAAATTTTACTTGAAAGGAACTTTAATTTATATAGGATATTCTATGGTTTTAGCAGGAACTACATTTTATTTTTCCATAGGCAATAAAGGTATCAATAATTATATATTCAAATTTAATTACAAAAAATTAGCTTTATCAGTAATGGCTATTTATTTAATTATTGATAGATTAGTTTTTTATATAAAGGATAGAAAATTAATGCATCAGTATATATATGATGTAGATGTATTGATAAAAGAAAAAAATATAAAATTTAAAGGTTTTTTAGATACAGGAAATGAACTTAGGGAGCCTATAACCAATTTGCCAGTTATAGTAGTTCAAAAAAATATATTAGAGGGGGTAGATATAAAAGATTATATAAAATATTCAATAACCTATTCGGTGGTAAATGGTAATTTAGGAAAATTACAAGGGTTTAAGCCAGACAGTGTGATCATTAATGAAAATGGACAAAAAATAACTAAGGAAGTAATTTTAGCGTACTGTGATAATCAATTAAGCTACAGCAAAGATTATGGTGCATTATTGCCTAGGGGAATTTTAGTTTAATAGAGGAGGGGTATTTTTGAACTTAAAGATGTTTTTAAAAAGGATTGTTGAAAAGGTAAGTAGTTTTTTAGGTAAGTTTAAATTTTTTAAAAATAATATTTATTATATCGGGGGAAGTGATGCATTACCACCACCGCTTACCAAGGAAGAAGAAGAGGAATTGGTAAAACAATTAGTAGGTGGAGATGAAAATATAAGAGCGACTTTAATAGAAAGAAATTTGAGACTGGTTGTTTATATAGCAAGGAAATTTGAAAATACAGGAGTTAATGTTGAAGATCTAATTTCAGTTGGAACTATAGGGCTTATTAAAGCTGTAAATACTTTTGATCCAGAAAAAAAAATAAAGCTTGCTACATATGCATCTAGATGCATAGAGAATGAAATTTTAATGTATTTAAGAAGAAATAGTAAAATAAAGACAGAAATATCTTTTTATGAACCATTAAATATAGATTGGGATGGTAATGAATTATTGTTATCAGATATTTTAGGTACTGAAAATGATATTGTATATAATCTTATAGAAGATGAAGTGGATAAACAATTATTGTTATTGGCAATGGATAGATTAAATGATAGAGAAAAAGAAATTGTAGAATTAAGATTTGGATTAAATGGATGTAATGAAAAAACACAAAAGGAAGTTGCTGATATGCTAGGAATATCACAGTCTTATATATCTAGACTTGAAAAAAGAATAATAAAAAGATTAAAAAAAGAAATTAATAAAATGTTATAAGGTTTGTCCCGAGTATAAAAATTATTACATCAGGAAATAATTAAAATGCAATTACTCTGAAGGGAATGATGACCTTATGATAATAAACAAAGTAGAAATATGTGGAGTAAATACATCGAAATTGCCAGTATTAAAAGAAAAGGAGATGAGAGAACTACTTTTTAAAATGCAAAATGGAGATGATAGCTGTAGAGAAAAATTTATCAAAGGCAATTTAAGATTAGTTCTTAGTGTTATACAAAGATTTAATAACAGAGGTGAAAATGTAGATGATTTATTCCAAGTTGGGTGCATAGGTCTTATAAAAGCAATTGATAACTTTGACTTAAGTCAAAATGTAAAATTTTCTACTTATGCTGTGCCTATGATTATTGGAGAAAT
The DNA here is from genome assembly GCF_018916625.1 of Clostridium senegalense. Taxonomy (NCBI): domain Bacteria; kingdom Bacillati; phylum Bacillota; class Clostridia; order Eubacteriales; family Clostridiaceae; genus Clostridium; species Clostridium senegalense. The sequence continues at coordinate 607,371 of NZ_JAHLNC010000001.1, read as the reverse complement.
TAGGAGGTATTTAAGGGATAATAACTCAATTAGAGTTAGTAGATCCCTTAGAGATATTGCATACAAGGCACTCCAAGTTAGAGATAGACTAGTAAATAAAGATAATAAGGAACCGACAGTATCTCAAATAGCTAAAGAATTAGAGATACCTAAAGAAGAAGTGGTCTTTGCTTTAGATGCTATCCAAGATCCAGTTTCATTATTTGAACCGATTTATCATGATGGAGGAGATGCCATTTATGTTATGGATCAAGTAAGTGATAGTAAAAATTTAGATGATAGTTGGCTTGAAAATATATCTATAAAAGAAGCAATGAAGAAGTTGACTGATAGAGAAAAATTAATATTAAATTTAAGATTTTTTGATGGTAGAACTCAAATGGAAGTAGCAGATGAAATTGGAATATCTCAAGCTCAAGTATCAAGATTAGAAAAAACAGCATTAAAACATATGAGAAAATACGTTTAGAGCCTAAAAAGGCTCTATTTTTTTATAAAATGGAATATAAATTTTCTTATTAACATATAAATAGTACAAGCTAGTTAGTATAGATTTTAAATTATAAAATTTGTACATTACAAAACTTGGATATCTAAAATAGTGAAACATGCTCCAAATTACTTAGAATTTAATAATAAATAAAATTAGTGAATAAATTTAAACCTGAGTCTGTTTCTCTATAGAGGTTATTAATTTAAATAAAGCACTAAATAAAGGAGTGGGAGATAAATGGAAAATTCAATGTATGCTATAAATAGCTTGAAAATGATGGAGGTAATAGATATAAACACTGGAGCTAAACTAGGCTTTATAAAGGATTTGAGAATAAATTGTGATGAGTATAGAGTAACATCAATAGTACTTCCTACTCAAAAAACTGGATGGTTTATGAAGAATACTGATATAGAAATACCTTGGGAAAAGATAAGGAAAATAGGATTGGATGTAATATTAATTGATGGTGATGGAATAATAAGTTTGGATGAATAAAATAAATTTATAAAAATTTTATAGAAATTTATTTTAATATGTGTATAATAAGAATATAATAAATTCTTTAGGAAAGTAGTGAATTGATGTGAGATGTCCATTTTGTAGTAGCGAAGACAGTAAAGTTGTAGATTCTAGATCAACTGAGGATAATTTGGCTATAAGAAGAAGAAGAGAATGTCTTTCTTGTAATAAAAGGTATACTACATATGAAAAAATAGAAGAAATGCCTATATTAGTAATTAAAAGAGGCCAGCATAGGGAATTTTTTAATAGAGAAAAGTTAATAAGAGGTATAGTTACTGCTTGTCAAAAGAGACCAGTAACAAGGGCTATTATAGAAGATATAGCTAATGATATAGAGAAAAGTTTAAATAATAAAATGATGGTAGAAATAAAATCTGAAGAATTGGGAGAAATGGTTCTTGAAAAATTAAAGTATATAGATGAAGTTGCATATGTTAGATTTGCATCTGTATATAGGCAGTTTGATGATATAGATACTTTTATTCAGGAAATTGATAAATTAAGAAATTTAAAATAAAACACTATAATTTTTGTAGTGTTTTATTTTTATATATGGGAATCTAAATCCAATACGTAATTTGAATATATTTTATTTTAATATACTTTTATAGTTTTTAGAAAAAAGGGGAAGATAAAATGGAAATTAAAAATATGAATGGTTATGAATTCTTAGCTTTTCAAAATGACTGTGCAGAAATAATATTTTCCACTGCAAAACAAGGATTAAATTTAAATAAAAATTTAAATGTAGGTTTAGAAAATTTATATAAAGTAAAGAAATTTTTTAAGTTAGATAAATTAGAATACTTAAATCAAATTCATAGTGATATAATATATAGTTATAATGAAAAATCTATAAAAGAATTAGATGGAGATAGTATTATAACTAACAAAAAAAATATAGGAATAGGGATATTTACAGCTGATTGTGTTCCTGTTATTATTGTAGATAATAAAGAGAAAGTTATAGCTGCTATACATAGTGGGTGGAAAGGTACATATGAAAAAATAGTATTGAAAACTATAAATAAGATGATAAAAGATTATAATATAGATCCTAAAGATTTAAATGTATATATAGGACCACATAACAGATCATGTTGTTATGAAGTTAGTGAGGAGCTTATTGAAAAATTTAAAGAGGTAGATATTTATAAAAACATAAATATAAATCAAGGAAGATATTTAGATTTAGAAAAATGCATTTTTGCTCAATTGGATTTAATAGGAGTGAAAAAAGAAAATATAAATACAATTAAACTTTGTACTTATTGCTGTAAGAAGTATAAATTATACTCTTATAGAAAAATAGATGAGAGGGAGGGTAGGCTATTTTCATTTGTATATATGAAATAGCAATTTTATGGCGGAAAAAAAAATTTTAGTTGTTGATGATGAAGAACATATATTAGAACTTATAAAATTTAATTTAAAAAAGGAAGGTTGTAATGTAATTACAGCTAACACTGGTGATTTAGCATTGAAATATGTAAAAGAAAATCATCCAGACTTAATATTATTAGATCTTATGTTACCTGGAATTGATGGATTAGAGGTATGTAGGATTATTAGAAAAGATCCAGAAATTTGTGAAATACCTATAATAATGATAACGGCTAAAGGTGAAGAAATAGATAAAATATTAGGATTAGAATTAGGTGCAGATGATTATATTACTAAACCATTTTCAGTAAGAGAATTAGTTGCTAGAGTAAAAGCTATATTAAGACGAACAGGAAGCAAGAAGGATAACTCTAATTTTAAATTTGACAATATTACTATTAATTTTGATAAGCATGAAGTAAAAATAGATGGACAAAGAATTGAATTAACTCTTAAAGAATTTGAGTTGCTTGAAATTCTTATAAAAAATGAAGGTAAGGTAGTAACTAGAGAGGTGTTACTTGATAAAATTTGGGGTTATGAATATGTTGGAGAAACTAGAACAGTAGATGTTCATATAAGACACTTAAGACAGAAGATAGAGAAAGATGATAAAAATCCTAAATATATTCAAACTATAAGAGGAATAGGATATAGATTTAATTATGAAAAAAACGAAATCTAATGGATCTATGAAAAGAAAAATAACAGTTTTTATACTTGGAGCTATAGTTTCAGTATTAATATTAGTTACTATATTGTTTTTAAATGTTTTAGATTATCAGAGGCAGGAAAATGCAAAAGAAACTTTTAAAATATATGCCAATGCCATAAATGGATTAATAGAAAGAGATATAAGGGAAAAGGATAAGATAGATTTTATTAGAGAACTAGAAAATGAAGAAATAAGAGTAACAATTTTAAAAAATGATTTAACTTTAATTTATGATTCAGTAAAAGATAACAATTATGACAAAAAAGAAGAAGTTAATAGGGCTTATAAATATGGTGAAAGTTTTTTGATAAGAAGAAGTAATCATTTAAATTCAGACACAATATATTATGCTAAAAAATATGAAAATCATATAGTAAGGATATCAAGGTTAGATAAAATAGTGGAAAATGTTGATAAAGCATATATAGCATTATATGTAGCACTTGTAATTACAACATTGATTTTTTCCGTATGGATATCATCTAAACTTTCTTATGTAATAGCAAAACCTATAAGTGACCTTCAAAAGATAACATCAATGATTGCAGATGGAGAATTAGATAGAAGAGTAAAAATAACTACAAATGATGAAATTGGCAAGTTAGGGCAATGCTTTAATGGAATGGCTAATAAATTGGAATTCACGTTAAATGAAGTTAAAGAAAAACAAAATAGACTTTCAGCAATACTACAAAGTATGGATAGTGGATTAATTGCTATAGATATAAATAATAAAGTTATAATGCTCAATGCATATACTAAAAAAATATTTAATATAGACAGAGATGTTATAGGAGAAAACATAAATAATATATGTAAAGATTTTGACATGAATATGTTATTTGAAGATTTAGATAAAAATTATAAGGAAATAAAAATAGAAATTTCAAATGAGACATACCTTAGAGTGAGAACTGCTGAAATCATAAATAGAAGTCAACATATTGGAAAAGTTGCAGTAATACAAGATGTCACCGATGTAAAAAGGTTAGAAAATGTAAGAAGTGAATTTGTAGCCAATGTATCCCATGAATTAAAAACACCACTTACTTCTATAAAAGGATTTACAGAGACTTTGAAATATGTAGAAGATGAAGAAACAAGAAATAAATTTTTAGGAATTATAGAAGAAGAAAGTGATAGATTAACAACATTAATATCAGATATATTGATTTTATCAGATATAGAAAGACAGATAGATTTAAAATTAGAACAAGTAGATGTAAATGTTGTAATAGAGAATGTTTATGAACTTATGAAAAATTTTGCTCAAACAAAAAATATGAATTTAAATATGGAACTTAATCAATTAAATATAGTTGTGGCAGAAAAAGATAAACTAAAACAAATGATAATAAATTTAGTTGATAATGCAATAAAATATTCAGAGGGAAATAATGTGGTAATAAGAACTAAGAATGAAAAAAATGGATGCATAATTGAAGTAGAAGATGATGGAGTTGGAATAGCTAGTGAACATTTACCACGATTATTTGAAAGATTCTATCGTGTAGATAAGGACAGGTCAAGGTCTAGTGGAGGAACAGGATTAGGATTGGCTATAGTTAAACATATAGCATTAAAGTTTGATGCAAATATACAAGTTGAAAGTAATTTGGGGAAAGGTACCAAATTTCAAATATGGATACCTTATGAAAAAATGTGAAATATTTGAAAATAGTTATAAATTAGTGTACTATATTAATTATAAAGTGTTATTATAGAACACTAAAAATAATGATAATTATCTCCTAAATATAATTTATGTCTCAAAATAAGATTTAATTTTTATTTTGAGACTATTTTTTGTGATGTAGGTATTTGAAATCATATGTATAAATAAAAATAATATATGATAATTAAAGAAAAATAAGAATTTAAATATGAAAATAAATTTTTAATAATAAGATTTTAAAAATAATTTTATTATTTTATTAAAGTGGGTAAAATTAAAATATAATTATAAATAAATTTAAGATAAACATAATATTTAAAACACTATTTAAGAAAGTTTTAACTGTTAATGTATATTGACTAATAACAGTAATTAATATAATATAACATAATGTATACAGTATAAAAAAGTAGAAAAAGGAGGAATCTAAATGAAAAATATAATCTCAAAAGTTCTTCCTAATAGTATAGCTGAAGAAGTAGAAATTGAAACAGGTGATAAGCTTTTAAGTATCAATGGAAATGAAGTAAAAGATATTATAGATTACAAATTTCTAATTACTGATGAATACTTGGAAATAGAAGTTGAAAAACCAAATGGAGAAATTTGGGAATTTGAAATAGAAAAAGAATATGATGAAGATTTAGGTATAATATTTAAAGAAGCAATTTTGGATAAACCTATGAGTTGTCATAATAAATGCATATTTTGTTTTATAGATCAACTTCCAGAAGGAATGAGAGAAACTTTATATTTTAAAGATGATGATTCAAGACTATCTTTTTTACAAGGAAACTTTTTAACTTTAACTAATATGAAAGATGAAGATATAGATAGGATAATAAAATATAGAATTAGTCCTATAAATGTATCAGTACATACAACTAACCCGGAGCTTAGGGTTAAAATGTTAAACAATAGGTTTGCAGGAAATATTTACGACATATTAAAAAAACTTTCAGATGCTGACATAAAAATCAATACCCAAGTAGTTTGTTGCAAAGGAATTAATGATAAAGAAGAGCTTGTAAAAACAATAGAAGATTTATATAATTTGTATCCGAGTGTACAGAATTTAGCAGTGGTTCCTTTAGGTGTGACTAAGTTTAGAAAAAATCTTAAAGAATTAGAGCTTTTTGATAAAAGCAGTTCTAAGGAATTAATAAAACATGTATCACAGTTACAAAGTAAATATGTAAAATTAAGTGGAGATCCTTTTGTAAGACTGTCAGATGAATTTTATGTTATGGCAGAGGAAGATATTCCAAGTAATGAGCATTATGGATCTTATGAACAATTAGAAGATGGAATTGGTATGATAAGAATGCTAAGGGAAACTATATCAAATACAATAGGTAACCTTGATTTGAATATATCAGGAAATATTTCTATGATTACAGGTGTTTCAGCTGAAAAATTTATAAAAGAGGCAGCAAAAGAAATTATGGATGCTAATCCTAAAATAAAAATAAATGTGATAGCTGTTGAAAATCAATATTTTGGGAAAACTATTACAGTAGCTGGACTATTGACAGGTAAGGATATAATAAATACTGTAAAAGAACATGATTTAGGCAATTACTTAATAATGCCTAATAATATGTTAAAAAGAGGATATGAATTAGGTGAAGAAAAAGAAGGATTACTTTTAGATGACTATAAAGTTTCTGATTTAGAAAAAATCTTAAAAAGAAAAATACTAATTTGTGATTATGCTGGGGATGATTTAATAAGCATAATAAACAAAAATTTGGAGGAGGATTAAGATGGGAAAACCAATAGTTGCAATAGTTGGAAGACCAAACGTAGGTAAATCTACGTTATTTAATAAGTTGGCTGGAAAAAGAATTGCTATAGTTCAAGATACACCAGGAGTTACTAGAGATAGAATATATGCTGAGGCTGAATGGCTAAATCATAATTTTACAATTATTGATACAGGCGGAATTGAGCCTACTAATGAAGATATAATAATGAGTCAAATGAGAAGACAGGCAAACATAGCTATAGAAACTGCGGATGTAATAGTGTTTATAGTTGACGGAAAAGCTGGGCTTCATCCATCAGATCATGAAGTAGCTCAAATGTTAAGAAAAAGTAAGAAGCCTATAGTATTAGTTGTAAATAAGGTAGATAGAATAGAACAAGAAGATAATGCATATGAGTTCTATAACTTAGGTATTGGAAATCCAGTAACAATATCAGCATCACAAGGATTAGGTCTTGGTGATATGTTAGATGAAGTAGTTAAACACTTTAACTATGATGATGCAAATGAAGAAGAAGAAGAAGATATAAAAATAGCTATGATAGGAAAACCTAATGTAGGTAAATCTTCTTTAATTAATAAAATAATAGGTGAAGATAGAAATATAGTAAGTAATATTCCAGGAACTACTAGAGATGCAATTGATAGTAAAGTAGAAACTAATGAAGGTAAATTTACTTTAATAGATACAGCTGGATTAAGAAGAAAGAGTAAGGTTAAAGAGGAGATTGAAAGATATAGTGTTGTAAGAACTCTTACTGCAATAGAGAGAGCAGATGTTTGTATTTTAATGATAGATGCAACAGAAGGTTTAAGTGATCAAGATGAAAAGATAGTTGGATATGCTCATGAATTAAATAAAGCAATAATGGTTATAGTTAACAAATGGGATTTGATTGAAAAAGATGATAAAACTATGAAAGAATTCCAAAATAATATTGCTAAGGGATTATCATTTATGAATTATGCTCCGTATCTATTTATATCAGCTAAAACAGGTCAAAGAGTTAATAAAGTATTGCAAATGGCTAAAGAGTGTTATGATAGCTATAGCAAGAGGGTAGCAACTGGAGTGTTAAATGATGTTATAAGTAGAGCGGTACTTATGAAAGAACCTCCAATAGTAGCATTAAGAAGACTGAAAATATTTTATGCAACTCAAGTTGGAACGAAACCTCCAACATTTATATTCTTTGTGAATGACCCTAACTTATTACATTTCTCTTATGAAAGGTATTTAGAAAATCAATTAAGAGAGAATTTTGAGTTTAAAGGTACAGGTATAAAATTAATATTTAGACAAAGAAAAGAAGATTAAGCATATTAAAATAAATAAGAGGTCAAAGATTCAAAATACATTTGTCACGAAACAAGAACATGAAATTCAGTCATAGTAGGGTTATGTATGGATTTTGTCAACGAAGTATTGGTGACGAATAGGTGAGAACACATATTTATTATTTATTTGATTATGCCATAATATAAGAACTGTGATTTGAAATCACAGTTCTTAGTGTATCATGAGAAAATTATATTTGTAAAAAAATAGAATTTGTATATAATTACTATATAGGTATTAAGAATAATGGGAGGTGTTTTATTTGGAAAAGGTATCTATATTAGGAGCTGGAAGTTTTGGAAGTGCACTAGGTGTTATGTTAGCGAAAAAAGGTGTAGAAGTTTCTATATGGGCTCATAAAAAAGAGACAATTGAAGATATAAATAAAAAAAGAGAAAATATAAAATATTTACCCAATGTTACAATTCCAAGCAATATAATTGGATATAATGATATGGAAGGTGCTGTCAAAGATAGTAGTATAATAGTTTTGGCTGTTCCATCTCATGCTATAAGAAATATAAGTAAACAGTTATCTACTGTTGTAAATAAAAATCAAATAATTGTTACCGTTGCTAAGGGCTTAGAAAATGGTACTTTGAAAAGAATGTCTGAAATAATAGAGGAAGAGATTAAAGATGCAGCTGTAGTAGTTTTATCAGGTCCATCTCATGCTGAAGAAGTTGCAGTGGATATACCAACTACAGTTGTAGTTTCATCATTGAATATGGATGCAGCTGAAAAGGTACAGGATGTTTTTATGTCTAGCAAATTTAGAGTTTATACTAATGATGATTTAATTGGTGTAGAAATTGGAGGAGCTTGCAAAAATATTATAGCATTAGCAGCAGGTATATCAGATGGTATAGGGTATGGTGATAATGCTAAAGCAGCATTGATGACTAGAGGAATGCATGAAATAATGAAAATAGGAATAAAACTTGGAGGGAAGCCAGAAACATTTAATGGGCTTACAGGTTTTGGAGATCTTATAGTTACTTGTACAAGTGTCCATAGTAGAAATAGGAGAGCTGGAATATTAATCGGTAAAGGTATGTCTATGGATGAAGCAGTTGAAAATGTTGGTATGGTTGTTGAAGGGATAAAAGCTTGTAAAGCATTTTATGAGTTAAAGGAAAAAGAAAATATTACTATGCCAATAACAGATGTTTTATATAAAGTTTTATTTGAAAATAAAGATCCTAAATATGGAGTTTATGAGCTTATGTCAAGAAATAAAAAGAGGGAAAACGGCATATACGAATAATGGCAAAATAAAATTTAAAATTAATACATTATATGGAAAGCACTTTAAAAGTATTAAAACTTTTAAGGTGTTTTTTTTATAGTTAATATTTTTAAGGTTTATTTAAGGCTTGTTTTATTTTTATGTAAGTTAGCATCAATATAATTTAAGATGTAAATTAAAAACAATATAAGTTTTAGGAGATGTTAAACTATGAAAAAGAAAATGATAATTTTATTAATAGCAACTATTATACCATTAGGAATGATAGGATGTGGTAATAGCGTAAAAAATAATTCAAATAAAAGTCAAGTAGAACAAAAAGAAGATAACGAATTTAAAATTAGCGAGTTAGGTGTATCTTTTAAAAAACCAAAAGACTTTAATGAAAGAATAGAGGGAAAAGGTGTAGTTGATTTTTTAGGAGTAGGTAATGATGGACAGGGTACCTATGGAAAACTTATAGGAAATTATATAAGTGATAATGCTTTTAAAAAGCTTGGAGAATTAGGAGAAAAATCAAATGGTGAAAATTTAGATGAAGAATATATGAAATTATTTGAGGAAAGTTTTAAACCATTATTTGAAATTGTAGGAATAGAGAAAGATAAAGCTAAAGAAAACACTCTAAAAGATATAGAGGAAAAATATAAAAATAGTGTAAAAGTAGGAGCTCAAGATGGTATAGAATACTACTTAGTTTATGGAGCTAAGGATGAATATCTAAAAGGTTTAAGTGATGCAGAGAAAAAAGAGTATAATACTTATTTAGAAGAGGCAGAAAATATAAAAAATAATATAAAGATTATAGATATTATTACACCTAAAGATGAAGTTAATAAAATTAAAGGTAATAATAAAATAGAATTTGATACAAAGGATACCAATGGAAACAAGGTAGATTCTAAATTATTCTCACAACATAAAATAACAGTTGTAAATATATGGGGAACTGAATGCGGACCTTGTGTAGCAGAAATGCCAGTTTTTGAAGATCTATATAATGAGTATAAAGATAAGGGTGTTAATATTTTAGGTATAGTAAATGATGCTAAAGATGATGAAACAGCTAAGAGAGCTAAAGATATATTAGCCAAAAAAGCAGTTACATATGTCAATATAATTCCTGATGATAGTTTAAAAAATGGAGTTTTAAAAGATATAGTGGGAACTCCTACAACTATTTTAGTTGATAATGAAGGGAAAATAGTTGGTGAACCAATAATTGGTGGTAAAGAAAAAGATGAGTATAAAAAAATTATAGATGAATTTTTAAAATAATAACTAAATTAAGGTAACAGTTGTTGCCTTAATTTAAAAATGTATAATATTAAATTCTATTTAAAATTAAGGTGTGGTGATTAAAGTGAAAAAGTTTATAACATATTGTACTTTATTTATGGCTATAGGATTTATTTTATTTGGAATTTATAGAGGCGAAGTTAGTATCGTTCTTCAAAAAGCTATAAATATATGTTTGGAGTGTATAGGTATTGGATAAGAGAAGAATTACACAAGTAATTTCAGCTATGGTTAGTAATGGATATTTTAAAGGTTTTTTTGAAGGTCATATATATAAGGGAAATTTAAAGAAGACTTGTGTTCCAGGTTTAAATTGTTATTCATGTCCAGGGTCCTTAGGATCATGCCCTATAGGGTCACTACAGGCTACTATAGGATCGTTGAAGTATAATATGGCGTATTATACTATTGGTTTGATAACTCTGTTTGGAGTCATATTTGGAAGGCTTATTTGTGGGTTCATATGTCCATTTGGATTAATACAAGATTTGTTATATAAAATACCATCTAAAAAGATTAATGTCAATAAAAAAGTTAATGGTGTTTTGAAATACTTAAAGTATATAATATTAGTAGTGTTTGTAATAATTATGCCTATGTTTTTAGTTGATGATGTAGGTATAGGAAGTCCTTACTTTTGTAAACTTATATGTCCAGCAGGAACATTAGAGGCTGGTATACCACTAACTATAATGAATGTATCATTAAGAGGAACTATAGGATTTTTGTTTAAATGGAAAATATTTATACTAATTATAACCATACTTTTATCTATAGTTGTATATAGACCATTTTGTAGATATATTTGTCCATTAGGAGCAATATATTCATTGTTTAATCCTATAAGTTTTTATAAGTTGAATATTAATAAAGATAAGTGTACAATGTGTAAAAAATGTATGAGAAAGTGCAAATTAAATATAGAAGTATATAAAAATCCTAATAGTTTAGAATGTATAAGATGTGGAGAATGTGCTAAGGCATGTAGTAAAGGAGCTATAACTAAAGGGTTTGATTTACCTTTAATAAAAAATAACCATAAAAGAGAGTAGCTCTTTTATGGTTATTTTATTCTGATTTTAATTATATATGTATAGAATATAGGATGAATTAAAAGTTATAAATTTTAAAATTTGGACACCGAAAATATAAAGCATAATCTAAAGTGCTTATAACTAAATACTACCTTTTGTATAAAAATATTTTAAAGTTATTGAAAAAAATTAAATGAGAGCTGATTTTCTTACATTAATAAATATTGATTAAAAGTAATTTTCATCAAAATGGTATATTAGTTTTATTTTTCTAATATATATATAGTGTCAATATTAAGTTGTGGGAGGGTGAAACTTGGAAAATTTTAATATATACAATGATATAGCCGAAAGAACACAAGGGGATATATATGTTGGGGTAGTAGGACCAGTTAGGACTGGAAAGTCAACTTTCATAAAGAGATTTATGGAAATGATGGTTATACCTAACATAGAAAATGAACATAAGAAAGAAAGAGCAAAGGATGAATTACCACAAAGTGGTTCAGGAAAATCTATTCATACGACAGAACCTAAGTTTGTACCTAATGAGGCAATAGAAATCAAATTGGAGAATGGAGCTTTATTTAAGGTTAGGATGGTAGACTGTGTTGGGTATATAGTTAAAAATGCATTGGGATATAATGAAGAACAAGGTCCTAAAATGGTAAATACACCTTGGTTTGATTATGAAATTCCTTTTGAGGAAGCAGCAGAAATAGGTACTAAAAAGGTAATAAATGATCATTCAACAATAGGCATAGTTATGACTACAGATGGTTCTATTGCAGGATTAGATAGAGAAGAGTATGTTGAAGCTGAAGAAAGAGTTATATCTGAATTAAAATCTATAAATAAACCTTTTATAATATTATGTAATTGCAAAGATGTAAACACAGAGGAAAGTAAAAATCTGCGTAAAGAAATGGAAGAAAAATATGATATTCCAGTGCAATTAGTAAATGTTATGGAGTTGGATAAAGAGGGTGTATCAGACATATTCAGCAATGTACTTAAAGAATTCCCAGTTAAAGAAATTAACATAGACATGCCACAATGGATAGAAGAATTAGATAGTAAACATTGGTTGAAAGTTAATATAATGAGTGCTTTAAAGGACATGAGTGGAGAAATAACAAAAGTTAGAGATATTACAAAAATTTTAGAAAGTCTTGATGGATTAGATAATTTATCTGCAATAAAAATCAAAGAAATGAAAATGGGAGATGGAACTTCAAGGCTAGATATACTACCTAAAAAAGAATTGTTTTATAAAATTTTAGGTGAAACTTGTAGCATAGATATAGAAAATGAAAGTCAATTATTGAAAATGATGGAAAGTTTCTATAAGGCTAAAGTTGAATACGATAAAGTGAAAGATGCGCTAATTGATGTTAACAATACAGGATACGGATTAGTAGCTCCGCAGTTATCAGAAATGAAGTTAGAGGTTCCAGAACTTATAAATAGTGGAGCTCGAAAGGGTATAAAATTAAAAGCTTCAGCGCCTTCTTTGCATATTATAAGGGCAGATGTGGAAACAGAAGTTCCTATAGTTGGTACTGAAAAACAAAGTGAAGATTTTTATAAGGCAATTTTAGATCAATTCGAGAATGACCCATCCCAAATATGGCAAAGTAATATGTTTGGAAAGCCATTAGAGGAAATAGTTAAGGAGGGTCTTCAAAGTAAATTATATAAAATGCCGGATGATGTTCAAAATAAATTGCAACGAACTCTTCAAAAAATTATAAATGAAGGAAGTGGAGGGTTAATCTGCATAATATTGTAATAAAAAAATAAATGTATAAATTGGTATAAATGGAGTGAATTTAAAAATCACTCCATTTTAAATTTTGCAATAATAGCACATTGTTGCAAGAAAAAAGTCATAAATATTAGTGAAATTGGCTTAAATTCTTATGAGAATGTAATTAAAAGAATAAATTGAAATAATTATTGAGAAAAAAATGAATAGCAACTATTAATAGTATAAAAATTTAAAATCTTCTTTTTTAAAAATAAATACTTTAAAAAAACCAAAAATGTTGTAAAATATTTATTGAAAGAGTTTAAACTTAAAATTAAATTTTTGTAAATTATATGAGATGAAAATAAATAAATCCTTTCAAAATTCATTGGATTAAACATATTATTTGATTAATGGAATAAAATCCATAAATGAATGATTAGACGTGATAGTAATTAGGAGGTATATACACATGAAAAAAGTAGTTGTTATTTTTAATGGTGGCACAATATCAATGAAGGTAGATGAAAGAATTAAGGCAGCAGTTCCAACTTTAAATGGTGAGGAAATAATGTCTATGGTTACTGGAATTGAATCTCATGCGGAAGTAGAATCATATAACTTTTCATCGTTGCCAAGCCCACATGTTACACCAGAACTTATGTTAGAATTATCTAATTATATAAAAGGTTTTTTAGAAAGAGAAGATGTTGATGGTGTTGTTGTCACACATGGAACAGATACTTTAGAAGAAACAGCGTATTTCCTACACTTAACAATTAAGAGTGACAAACCAATAGTTATAACTGGATCTATGAGAAACAGTTCAGAACTTGGATATGATGGTCCGGCTAACTTAGCGGCATCTATATGTACAGCTACATCTAATCAAGCAAGGGGTAGAGGTGTTTTAGTTTGCTTAAATGATGAAATTAATGCAGCAAGTGAAGTAACTAAATCTCATTCAATGAAGCTTAATACATTTGAAAGTCCAGAATTTGGTTTAGTAGGAATTGTAGACAATAATGAAGCACATTTCTATAGGGAAAGTTTAGATCATGATTACATAGGAACTGATAAAATAGAAACTGATGTTGAATTAATTAAAGCTTGCGCTGGAATGGATGGTAAGTATATAGATTTTTGTGTAGAACGTGGTGTGAAAGGATTAGTTGTAGAAGGTACAGGAAGAGGAAATTTGCCACCTCAAATGGCTACATCTGTTAAAAAAGCTATAGAAAAAGGTATACCTGTAGTTATGGTTACTAGATGTTACAGAGGTAGAGTTTTAGATAGCTATGGTTATGAAGGTGGCGGAAAAGACCTAAGAAATGCAGGTGTTATATTTGCAGATAGCATGCCAGGACAAAAAGCTAGGATAAAACTTATTATAGCATTAGGAAAAACTAAAAATATAACAGAGATAAGAAAAATATTTGAAAATGGACATTACTAGAATATAAAAATATTTATAAGGTAGGTGTAATATAAATGGATATTACACCTGTTTTTGTGTTTTTTTATATTTTTAAGATAATATTTAATTTAAAATGGAATATATAGGTATATTTTGTAAAAAATATTAACATAAAATGATTTTTATTTTAAAAATAGGTAAAAAGTGAAAAAAAAGCCTAATATTTATGCTATAATAAAATTTAAATTAGTATATTAAATATAGTAAATGTTCTAGGTCAAGATTATAATATAATTAGAAATTAATATATGAATTAAAACATTATATTGATATTAAAAAATAATTGATTTCAAATGTTAAAAAAATAACAAATAACAGATTCTTAAAAAATAATATTTAGTTTAAAAGTTTATTTTAGTAAAATTTTAAAAATTAAAGAAGTTTAAAAAATATATTAAAAGAAAATCATCACCTTTTTTATTAGCAGCTAGAAGTTACTTGCCCATAATATTGAAAACTAATAAAAGGGAGGGTATTATGTACATTCGTATAGGAATCTGTGAAAGTGATATTGCGCAAAGAAACTCTTTAAAAAAATATTTAAACAAAATTGTTGGAGAAACCGGGTTTAAATATGAATTGTTAGAGTTTGATTCTGGAGAAGAACTTTTGAAAAATTATAGAAGAATGAATATTATATTTTTGGACATAAATGTAGGAAAAATAAATGGAATAGAAGCGGCTAAAGAGATAAGAAAATTTGATTCTACAGTAGAAATAATATTTGTAACGAAGTTTAATAATTATATTTATGAGGGGTATGAAGTAAGAGCATATAGATATTTATTGAAACCTATAAGGTATGAAACTATTAAAATTGTTACATTAAATTGTATTAAAAATATTAATAGACAAAAAAAATTGGTTATTAAATATAAAGGCGAAATCATAATTTTAAATATAGATGAGATTGAGTATATAGAAGTAATGCAAAAAATGATTACTATACACACAGAAGACAATGAATATATGCTTAAAATGACTTTGAGTAAATTTGAAGAAAAATTATCTGAATATAATTTTTTTAGATGCCATAAAAGTTTTTTAGTTAACCTCAATAAATTAAAAGAAATAAAGGATAATATAATTAAAATTAATGATACTTATATACCAATAAGCAAATACCGATTAAAAGAATTTAGAGAGAAATTAACAAAAATTTTAGAGGATTCAATATGGATTTAAATTAATTTATTTATTATTAGGTTAAATGTTAAAATTAGAATCATGTTTTAAAGTGGATAAGTAATAGTGTATTAACTTTTGGTGATGATATCTAATAAATATAGTTGGGTTTAAATAGAATAATTTTATTTTAAGTATACTTCTTATAAATTAAAAGTTATAGAATTAAATTTAATAAGAAACTATAGTTTAAATTATCTATTAAATGTTAGATATGAATATATTATATTATTTCATAAAATTTATTTAGAATATAAGAATGATTTTAATATGTAAAATACCATCAGTTAAAATCACTTGTAATTATCATTGTAATTACAAGTGATTTTTTAAAACTTAATAAACATATAATTGAAAGTCAGATTGAAACTAAGTATAAGAATATAAGATTAAATTTCAATGCATTTATGTTTACACTTTACTTTAAAATCCTTAATTATTTATTTTAAATGCAACATAAATAATTAAAATTAATTAAATTATGAATAAATACAATAAAAAATAGACAAAATGTGACAAAAATATGGACAAATATTAAAAAAAATCTATTTATTCTAGTATAAGTATTATTCATACCAAATATATTGAAAAAAAATAAAATCATGATACAATTTTTTTAAAGTTAAACTTAAAAAAATGGGACAAGTAATATAAGGTTAAAGTAAAAATATGCTTTAGGTGATGAAAATATATTAAAACTAAAATAAATTTTATTTAAAACGAATTTGTTGAATAAAATTGTAATTAAACAGTATAAGATAAGTACTTTACAAATAAGAGTAATATATCTTTATAAGAGATATTAAAGTGTTAAAAACAAATAAGTATATGTTTTAGTACTTATTAAAAATGCAAACGATGACATTCTAAATTAAGTTTTGTACATTGATATAGGGAAACAAGCTTCAATTTAAATTTATTCACTAACTTTAAAATATTTTCATATAAGATGTAGTGTTGAATTCTAAGTTATTCGAAGCATGTATCACTATTTTAGGTGTCCAAGTTTTGGAACAAGTAATTTTAAAAGTAAACTTGGAACCCTATAGTTTTCTTTTAATTAGCTTTATGATTTGTTAGGTTAACAAATAGGAAACATCAATGTTCATATAAAAAATTATATTAAGTTAAGGAGGGGAAGTTTATGAAATTTATAAAAAAGCCATCTAACAAATTTCAATTAGGATATTGTGTAGTTTGTGACAAAAACTGTGATAACAGATGTGCAGATCAATGTATAATTATGGATCCGAGCAGTAATAGTTAATAAAAATATCAAAATTGATTAAGTGGGGGGTGGAATAAATGAAATTTATAAGAAAACCATCAGAAAAATACGTGTTAGGTTTTTGTAATGCATGTTCAGAAAATTGTCACAATGATTGTTCTAAACAAGCTGGATGTGGTTATTGCGCATCATACAATGAAAGTAATTAATTTTAATTACAGTAAGTAAAATATAACATTTAACAATTGTATAACATAATTATTAATTTAAGTTTGTAATTAGAGTTTATATAAATATAGTAATTTTAAGAGCATAAATAACGAATAGTAGAGGTAGTAGTATATGAAATTTATAATTAAGCCTAAAAAATTTGAAAATGGTTTATGCTATTGTGATCAGTGCGATTATTGTTCATTAAAATGTGCTAGTAGATGTGGAATTTATACGTAATATAAAATAGTATAGTAATTTTATTGATAATTGTTATATTGAATTTTATAAGAAAACTGTTTTGTTGATAAATTTCAAATTAAATTCTTTAATTTCTTCTTTTATAGGGAATAACTTTTTAAGAAAAATTAGCATAGCTTTGATGAGTTTATAAAATTTAGAGTGGCTATATGGAGAACTCAATATAGTAGATACTATGAGGGGAGAGAAATTATGAAATATGTGAAAAAACCAGCTGAAAAATTTTCTAAAGGATATTGTTTAATATGTTCAGGAAATTGTATAAATGACTGTGTAGGACAAACTATATGTCAATATGCATTTAATTAATAAGAATATAAGTTCTTAAAAAATTAAATAAATATTAAAAGTTTATCTATAAAATTCAGAAAATTACAACAATAGCTTTAAGAAATATGTTAAGCGCTATAAAAATATCATATAATTCGTAGTTTAAGGGCATAAAAAGGGAGGGTTGACATATGAAATATATTATTAAAAATATGAACTATAAAGATGGATTTTGTGTTATAGGATGTTCAGACAAAGGTTGTAGCAAGGTATGTGTAAACAATTGTACAAGAGTTTGTGTCGTGGATTGTCCAATTAATGGAGATTAATGCAAAAATAATACAACAAGTGTTTTGATTGGAGATTTTATCATGAAATATGTAATTTATAGAAAGAAGGAATTAAGATATAGTTTAGGATATTGTTATTGCAGCAATTGTAGTGATTGTCATGAAAATTGTGGAAATCAATGTAAGACATATTATTATTAAATAATCTGTTATAATCTTAAATTTTAACTTTATTATAAATTAAAAGTAATTTTGTTCTACACTATTTTATAATAGGATTTTACTTTAAAATATACTCCGAATTTATGAGTTGTAAGTTTAGCATATTAAGTAAGGTATTTAAAACTTATCTGAGGATTATATATTAAAAGATATAATTAGTGATAATATGTTAATTTGCAATATTGATTTTATTAATAATTAAAATTAAATTTATATGTTAATAAGAAAATAGGAGGAGTTTATGAGGTATATAATAAGAAAATTAAAAAATGCAGATGGATATTGCCTTTGTCAAAATTGTCCTAAACGAACTTGTGCAGAAGTATGTTTAGAAAATGGTTGTATTGATGTTTGTGTAGTATATAGCTTAAATTTCTAAATCATACCTATATATAAATAAGTTTTTTAGTGGTTTACATTAAAATATATAAAATTAATAGTAATGGATTTAATTTAAATATTGATTTCTCTTTTTGTGATATTAACATGAAAAGAGAAGTCAATTTATATAAAATTAATGAATTAGGAGGGGTCATGAAATATATAATAAAAAAATCAAAGAATATGAATTGGTATTGTTATTGTTCAGATTGCAATGTATGTGAAAATTGCAATAATTGCGAAATATATCATTCTATGATATAAAAACAAATAAATTAATTATAAAAAATTACATATTAGGGGGCAGGAGTTATGAAAAAATCAAAATATAATAAGATTATTAAATTGGAAGATGGGAAAACAATAGCTTTTAATAGTGTCACTTGTGCATTAGCAGAAGTAGAAGATGAATTTTTAAATGTACTAGAAAATATTGAGAATATAGATACTGAAAACTTAAGTGGAAAGATGAAAGAGTTAATTGAGGATATGTCTGAAGGAAATTATATAGTTCATAATGACATGGATGAATTAAAATTATTAAAGTATAGAAATTATAATGGAAAATTTTCAAGTTCATCTTTGGGATTAGTTATTGCACCTACATTAGCTTGTAATTTTGCTTGCCCTTATTGTTATGAAACTCCTAAATCAGGAATGATGACTAAAGAGGTTCAAGATAGTTTAATGGAAATGATAGAAGAAAATGCAAAAAATAAAAATAGTATAAGTATAACATGGTATGGTGGAGAACCACTATTAGCTAAAGATATGATATTTGATTTTTCAAAAAGAGCTATAGATATATGCGAAAAAGAAAATGTTAAATATAGCTCATATATTGTAACAAATGGATATTTAATAGATGAAGAAACTATTGAAAATATGAAAAAAGCAAGAATAACAGGAGCTCAAATTACAGTGGATGGACCTCCTAGTATTCATAATAAGAGAAGAAAATTAAAGAATTCAGATGAGGAAACTTTTACTACAATAATTTCTAATGTGAAAAAGCTTATAGATGGTGGAATAAAAAATATAGCTATTAGAATAAATGTAGATAAAACAAATGTTAATCATGTTGAAGAATTATTAGATATATTAGAAGAAAATGGTCTAAAAGACGTTATTGTAAATTTAGGACATGTTACTGCATACACAGATACTTGCAATGGTATAGCAAATAATTGTTTAAATACAGAAGAATATGCTAAAAGTGATAGCAAGTATCAGAAAATCTTATTTGAAAGAGGATATAAAGTTTCGGGAGCATATCCATTTTATCCAAGTATAAAAGCAAATTACTGTTGTGCTGATAATGTTGGAGCTTATGTAGTTGATGCAGAAGGATATATGTACAAATGTTGGAATGATGTTGGAAATATTGATAAGGCTGTTGGAAATGTGACTACAATTAAAACTAAAGTAGATGAAAAAATGTATGCTCGTAATATGGATTATATATTATGGTCACCTTTTGAATATGAGGAATGTAGAGAGTGTAGCATATTACCAATATGTATGGGTGGGTGTCCTTATAGAGGAACAATGAATGAAAAACCAGAATGTGAAAAATGGATATATAATTTAGAGGAAACAATAATAGCAACATATAATCAAAGCAATGAAGTTGGGTGTGATAGGGGATGTTGCTGTGAATAACCTTAATCTTGATATTAAAGATTTAAGGGTGCTAAGAGATATGACTGATTATTTTAACTTTTATTATAGGATAAGAAATATAAGAAATATATTTCATTTTAATAATAAAGTTACTATAGATGTTATAGATGGATTAGATGAATTATCAAAACTAATCGGAAATAAAGTACCAGATTGGGTTATTGGTACAAGCTTTGATGATGTAATTTTAATATTAGATCATGATAAGTGGAGAAAGTTAAATAATGAAACTGTTGACAATTTAATACTACATGAATTTATTCATGTAGTATTAAATTCAAAAGCACAAATTAAATTGCCAATTTGGTTGAATGAAGGATTAGCTATGTACTTTGCTGATCAACATAATTCTTATATAAATAAGGTTCCTAAAATAAATGAGAATTTTGATTTTTATAAGATTGATTACTATAATAATGAAATTTATCACATATCAATATATACAGTTATTAAATTGATTGATAAATATGGCATAGAGTGTATTGTTGATGAAACTTTAAAAACTAAAAATTTTGAGCAAAGCGAGATTTTTGATAATGATAACTTATTAAATTTATTATTAAAATAAAAATACAATTAAATTTATGAAAATTAGTTCTGGAATTGGTAGTATTTAATATAACTTTTTATCATTTCTTAATGATAAATAAAAAAGGAGATGCAAATAATGAAAGGAAACATAGAAGTACGTAAAGCGAATATAAGTGATATAAATAGAATAAATGATATTATGTTTTGTATTAATGAGTTAAGAGGAAAAAGTACAGAATATGATGATTATAAAATCTATCATTCTAGAAGTTCTTTAGAAGAAGTGTTAAAAGGTAATAAGGATGAAATGATATTTATTGCTGTGGAAAACAAACAAGTGATAGGAATGTTAAATTTTTCGTTTAATAATCCTAACTATATGTTTTTTGCAGATAAATTTATTTATATAAATTATTTATATGTAGACACAGATCATTTACAAGATGAGTATAAAGTAGAGTGTGTTACTAAAAAATTATTTGACAATACAATAATAGAAATGAAAAAACATGGTTTTAAGTATATATGTGCAGATGTGCTTAATAAAGAAGATGAATTAAAGAAAATACTAGAAAAAAATCATATGAAAAGTTATAGACATAGATTATGTAAGAAAATAAAAACTGTTTAAATTAAATAATCTAATTTAGGGAGAAATTATGAAAAAAATATTAAATAATATATGGGAAGTAGCAAAAGAATACAAATGGCAGGAATTAATAGGTTTAATTTTTACTATTTTATATACAATTGCTGTATTTATATCTCCAATTGTATCTAGATATTTGATTGATGAAGTTATCCCAAGCAATTCACTTGATAAGCTAAAAATAGGAATATTAATATTTTTTGGAGGATGTATATGTCAACCTATATTTGGATATCTAAAAAATAGAGTATTTATGAAAATAAGTGAAAATATTACAATAATGTTTAGAGAAGAGATGTTTAATAAAGTAATAAATGCACCTATGGAATTTTTTGATGGATGTAATAACGGAGCCATTGTATCTAGAATAAGTAATGATGGTAGAAATGTAAGTGAATTTATTACTAACTTTTTCGTTGTTGTTGTAAAAAATATAGTGCTAATAATTATGATTATTATTGGAATGTTAATTTTATCTAAAGAAATTACTTTAATGGTTATTTTATTATATGCAATATATTTTTTTGTTAATTGGAAAATATCTCACAAGTTTAATCCAATGTCTAAGGATATTCAAGAAAGTTATGATCAAATATGCATAAAAATTAACAGGAGTGTAGGATTAGTTAATACTATTAAAGCATTTAATCAAGAGGATAAAGTAAAAGAAGAGTTTAAAGAAATAATAGAGAGAAATTATAGGAACAATTTAAAGTTCAGAAAGTTAAGTATGTTAATGAATAGTGTTAGCAATGGAATAATGATAACATCATTATCTATTGTATATGGAATAGGAAGTTTGCTTGTAATGGATGGAAAAATAACAATAGGAACAGTTGTAGCTATAGGGTTATATTTTCAATTATTAGTACAACCCATATATGAATTGTTGAACAGTAATATAGACATACATACAATAATACCAATATTTAATAGAATTAATGAATATATGAATTTAAAAACTGAAAGAGCTAGTAAGCAAGAAAATGAAATCCTTTATATTAAAGAGATTGAATTAAAAAATGTTAATTTTAAGTATAACAATGGAAGTGAAGCAGTAAAAAATATTAATTTGAAATTACCATCAAAAGGAATTTTTGCAATAGTTGGAGATTCTGGTGCAGGTAAAAGTTCTTTAATAAAGTTATTAAGCGCATTTTATGATTCCTATGAAGGTGAAATAAAAATAAATGAGAAAGAGCTAAAAGAATATGGAGTAAGAGATGTTAGAAGTGTTATAAGTTTAGTATCACAAGATATAGAATTATTAAATGAATCTATTAAAAATAATATAAAAATGGGTAGAGATATAGAAGATTTAAAGATAGAAGAAGTTATAAGAAATTTAAATTTAGAAGAATCTATAAAAAAGTTAGAATTAGGTTATGACACTGTAATTAATGAAAGAGTTAATTTATCTGGTGGGGAAAAACAAAGGTTATCTATTGCTAGGGCATTGGTAAAAAAATCATTAATTTATATTTTTGATGAACCAACAGCTGCATTAGATACTATAAATGAAAAAAGAGTAAAAGACATATTAGAAGAATTATCAAAACAGAGTCTTGTGATTATAATAACTCATAATTTGAGTTTGCTAAATAAGGCCGATTGTATTTATACAATGAAAAAAGGTGAAATAGTTGAGGAAGGAAATTATGAATATTTAACTAAAAAAGACTCATATTTTTCTAAACTTATGAAAGAGCTTTCTAACAAGTAATATAAGCAGTTAATGTATGAGCTTAGAAATAAATATTGATTATAAGATAAAGTTAGAAAGAGGTGATTGGAATGAAAAAAATGGTTGCAGGATTTGTAAGTGTTATTATAATTACTTTAATTTTAACTTCATGTGTTCAAAAAAATAAAAATAAAATAAAATTTAATAAGGAGATTGTTCCATATAGTAAAGAAGAAACCAGTGATTACAGTTATGAAATAAAAGGTACTTCACTTGAGGTAAATAATAATTGTGGAAATTTAAAAATAGAGAAAAGCAATATAGATAAAATTAAGGTTAGGATAGAAAAACTTGTTGGTGGAAAAAGTGAAGATAAATTGCAAGATGCATTAGATAGTATTAATTGCACTTTAGAAAATGAAGTTGTTAATATAAATTCAATTTGGAAAGATAAGACTACTATAAATTCAATTAATGTAGAAACTACTATAATTGTTCCAAATAGTATTCAGTCAATAAATATAAAAAACAACATTGGTAATGTTAATATAGCAGGTAATTATGATGACTTAAAAATTCAAATGGAAAATGGAGAAATATCATATAATGGAAACTTAAAAAAAGGAAGTATATTTTTAAAAATTGGAAGTATTGATTTGAATTTTCAAAGTTTAAAGAGTGATTATAGTTATGATATTAATGGCGAAATTATAAATGGAAAAATTAAAATGCCAAAAGGAATTGAATTTAACATTATAGGTTCTATGGCTGAAAAAGTTAAAATTAAAGATGAAATAAATATTGATGAGGAAGGAGCATTATTTGATATAAATGCTAAAGTAGGAAACATAAATATAGAAAATTAGAATGAAATTTGGGGGTATGCTTATGAATTTTATTATTAGAGAAGCTAAATTATCTGATTTAGATAATATATTGGAATTATGGAGAGAGTTATCTGTAGATCAATTAGGAAAAGATAGTTACTATAAAGGAAACTTAGAATTTAATTGTGGTACTAATCAAATTAAAGAGTCTATATTAAATGATAATTGTGGAATGTTTGTTGTAGAATCTGGTGAAGATATTCATGGATTTGTAGAGGTATGGATAAATAGAAAGGATTTTGCTTTTGAAAATGATGATTATGCATATATATTGCACTATTATGTAAGGGAAAAAAGCAGAGCTGTAGGAAACATATTTTCTATTATATACCGTCTTTATAAAAGTGCTGAGGAGTGGTCTATAGGTAAGGGGAAGGACTATGTAGTTTCAGATGCTTTTGAACATAATAAAAAAATAGTTAAGTTGTTAAAAAGAGTAGGTGTATCTAAATACAAAACACGAATGGTAAGAGAAATATGAGGTTGTTTTTTAAAATAGCATTTAACAGTATAAAGAAGAACAAGGTTAGATACATATTACTAACATGTACATTGGTTTTATCTACAATTATTATGTTAGCTACATCTATAATAAAAGATTCTGCTATTAAAATTAGAGAGGATCAACTTAGAAAAACAACTTTAAATAGCCAATTGTTAATAACAAAATCTGATGAAAAAAATCCTTTTTTCAACCCTGAGGATATTATAAAGTCTATTAAAGATATAGAAGGAATAAGTCATGTTGTGCCTAGAATAGGAGGTACAGCAAGAGACATTAAAACTTTAAAGAATATAAATGTTATTGGAGTTAATTTTACTAAACAAAAAGCTGCATTCCCAATAGAATTAATAGATGAGTATGAAGTCAAAGATACGGAAAATAAAATTATAATTAATGAAAAATATGCAAATGAAAATTCTTTAAAAGTAGGGTCTAAAGTACAACTATCAATTCAAGATAAGGAAAAAGAATTTATTATAAGTGGGATAGCTAAAAATACAGGTGTGTTTAATTCAAACATGAACACTGGGATGATTGATATTAGTGATGCTCAATATCTTTTAAGTCAAAATGAAAATGTTTATTCAATTGGAATAACAATAAAGAACCTAGATAACATAAATAATATGATTGAAGAAATAGATTTTAAAATTTCATCTGATTTTATAATTCAACAACGTTATGACATAGATTATTTTAAATCATATGTAGGCACTATAGATATGGCATTAAAAATAATTGGTATACTATCTATATTTATAACACTATTTTTAACATATTCAACATTTTCACTTATAATTTATGAAAGGTTACATCAAATAGGTATATTAAGAAGTTTGGGAATATCAAAAAAAGATATTGCCATAAGTGTTATAGTGGAAAACTTACTTATAGTCATAAATTCAATAATTATAGGCAGTATATTGACTGTTCCATTTGTGAAAGTAGTTTTAAATTATATAGTGCAAGATGGCTATTTTAATTTAAGTTTGGTGAAATTTTTATGTATAGATGTCTTAATTGTACTTTTTAGCATCATGGTAATAGTAATTTCTTTAAAAAATATACTTAAGATGTCTGTTATAAATCTTTTAAAAGGTATAGATAAGAAATCTTATAGAAGCAAAGGAAAAAAAATAGTTCAATATTTTTGTGGGGCTTTATCATTATCACTGTCAATAATAATTTTAATTAGAGAATATCAAAGGGAAAATGGAGTATTTTTATTAATTTTAGGTGCTCTTTTACTTATTGCTGCTTTTGTATTATTAGTAAAAGTTTTACTAATAATAGTTAATGGGATTTTGAAAAAAATTCTTTCTATGTTTAGAGGTTCAATTAATATTTTGTTTAAAGAGTTTATAATGCAGTTCATTAATATATTAGACATAGTAGTTATTATTTCAATAATTGTTTCATCAATGTATATAAGTGTTGCACTTAAAACAATGATAAACAATGGAGTAATGAATATATATAGGACTGCAGATATAATGCTAAGTATAGATGGTTCGGTGGAAGAGAATTTTCATGATGAAATTATGAATATAAAGTACATCAATAACTCTTTATTTCAATCAAGAACAACAGAAACTATTAAAGATGTTAAAGTTGACATTGCCGGAATAGATGGCATTGATTACAAAAGAAATTTTTCAACGGAAATAATTAAACAAGGTGGACAGGATATATTTGAAAAACTTGATGATGGAAAAAATATTATAATAACAACTACATTTAGTAAAAATACTGGTATTAAAGTAAAAGATTCATTAAAAATTAAAGATGTAAGTTATAATGTAATTGGAGTTGTTAGTAGTTTTGAAAATATGGGAAAAGTATTATTTATATCTAAGGATAATTTTAAACAGGATATAAAAGTAAAAGATAAGGATATGTGTCTTATAAAGGTTGAAAATGATGATGAAATAGAAACTACAATATATGAAGTAGAAAAGTTGTTTAAAAATAAATATGAAAATAAATATTCTATACAAGAATTATCAGTTCTTAATAAACAGAATAATGAGAATAATAAAAAAATATTCAATATAGTAAATGTTTTAATATGTATTTCTACTTTAATATGTATAGTTAGTATGAGTAATAACATTACTATTAATATTTTATCTAGAAAAAAGGTATATGCTACAAAACGAGCATTAGGAATATCTAAAGAGTATTTGAGTAAATGTATTTTATTTGAAGCTATAATATTGGGAACTTATAGTGGTGCTTTTGGAGTTGGATTAGGTGCTATATTAAGTAATTATATTAATAAAATTTTATCTTATTATATTGGAGATATGGCTTTTATTAAGAATGGTAAATTGATGATAATACTAGTTTTGATTTCTATATGTATGAGTATTATTAGTTATATATATCCTATAAGAAAAATATCTAAGATAAATATAATAGATGAAATAAAATCAGATGACTGATAAGGGGATTGATTATGAGTATATTAAAAGCTATTAATATCAAAAAAAACATTAATGTAAGTGATAATTCTTATGAAATATTAAAAGGTATTAATTTAGATGTTAATGAAGGTGAATTTTTAAGTATAATGGGTCAATCTGGGGCTGGTAAGAGTACGCTATTATATATTCTTAGTGCTTTAGATATACCAAGTGAAGGTAGTATATTATTTGAAAATAGTGATATATTTAACATGAAAGATGCTAAGTTAAGTAAGCTAAGACGACAAAACTTCGGGTTCATTTTTCAGTTTTATAATTTAATAGAAGATTTAAATATTGAAGATAATATATCAATTATATTTGAATATGATGGAGTACCTAAAAAAAAATATAAAGAAAGATTAGATTTTTTACTAAATAAAGTTGGTTTATATGAGAAAAGAAAGTGTTATCCATATCAATTGTCAGGAGGACAACAACAGAGAGTAGCTATAGCAAGGGCTTTGATTACTGATCCTAAAATTATATTTGCAGATGAACCTACAGGTAGTTTAGATTCGGAATCTGGCAAAAATGTATTAGAAATATTAAAGGCGTTAAATGTAAATGATAAAAAGACTATTGTAATGGTTACTCATGATAAATATGCAGCTTCCTTTAGTGATAGGATTATAGAAATAAAAGACGGTAAGATTAATAATAAATAAATTTAAAAAATAAACCATCTCAAATTTTATTTGAGGTGGTTTATTTTTTATGAAATTGAGTTATATAATACCTTACATAGATTTTAAAGCAATAATTTAAAATCTATGTATAAAAATTTATTAATACGAACAAAAGAATAAAAAAATAAAAAAATATACGTAAAATTCATTGACTGTTTTAAAATAAACTGATATTATAAAGATGAAGAATATACGAAATAAAAAAATAAAAATAAAAATAAAGTTTGCAATGATACGAAAAAAAAGGCTTTTAGAATTTAAAATGTTAAGGGGGAAACAAAATGGAAAATTATTTTGCATTACAAGATAGTGCAACAGATGTAAAAAAAGAAGTTGTTGGTGGAATAACTACATTTTTAACTATGGCCTATATAATAGCAGTAAATGCTAATATTCTAGGTGCAGAAGGAGTTGGGATGCCACCAGGTGCTATAGTTACTGCTACTTGTTTAACAGCAGGATTAACAACTATATTTATGGGTCTTTATGCAAAATTACCTTTTGCATTAGCACCAGGTATGGGATTGAATGCTTTCTTTGCATTTTCTGTAGTTTTAGGTATGGGAATATCTTGGAATGTAGCATTAACAGCTGTATTTGTAGAAGGGATTATATTTATTTTATTATCTTTAACCAATATAAGGGAAATGGTTGTTAATGCTATTCCTACAAATTTAAAATACGCAGTAACAGCAGGAATAGGTTTATTTATTTCATTTATAGGATTTATTAATGCGGGAATAGTTATCAAAAGTGATGCTACAACTGTTGCTATGGGAAATTTAATTAGTCCAACTGCTTTAATAGCTGTTGTTGGAGTGTTAGTAATAGTTATACTTTCTAAAAAGAATGTTAAAGGTGCTATACTTTGGGGGATTTTGATTAGCTCTATAATTGCATGGGGATATGCAATTATATCACCAGAATCAGCATTATCTTACGGAATATCATTACCAGAAAGAGTATTTAAATATGAATCATTAAAGCCTATAGCATTTAAACTAGATTTTTCTTTTTTTAATTCTAAAGCACAAATTATGCAATTTATAACCATAGTATTTACATTCCTATTTGTAGACTTTTTCGATACTGTTGGAACATTGGTAGGGGTAGCATCTAAAGTAGGTATGGTAGATGAAGATGGAAAGGTTAAAAATGCAGGTAAGGCATTATTAGTTGATGCTATAGGAACTACTGTAGGATCTATTTTAGGAACATCTACTGTTACAACTTATGTTGAAAGTTCAGCAGGAGTAGCAGCAGGTGCAAGAACAGGTTTAGCTTCAGTTGTTACAGGAATATTATTTTTAATGGCATTGTTCTTTTCACCAATATTTATAGCAATACCATCAGCGGCTACAGCGCCAGCGCTTATAATAGTTGGATTTTATATGATTGATAGTATAAAAAACATAGATTTTTCAGACTTTACAGAAGGCGTGCCAGCTTTCTTAACAATAGCATTGATGCCTTTAACTTATAGCATAGGAGATGGATTAACAATAGGTGTTTTAGCTTACGCTAGTATGAATTTTATAAGTAATATAGTTAGTAAAGAAAAGAAGAAAATTTCGCCAGTAATGTATGTTCTAGCAATAGTATTTTTTATAAAAATTATAGCTTCTCATTAATATTGACATTAAAATTTATAATAAGTAAATCTTCAACAAAGAAATTATTACTTTGAAGATTTGCTTATTTTTATATAAAAATTTAATTTAAAAATAATTTTAATAAAATTTTTCATATATTTTTAAAATATAAAACGTAAAATTTTACGTATATATAGATATGAAGGAGTAGTGGGTTAAGTGAAAAATGTTATCAAATGATAAAATAAACAGGTTATAAGACGTAGAAATTATGTAAATATAAAAATAAGTTTAAAGTGATTAAAAAATAACTATATTAAAAAATGCTGTTTAACTTAAAAAAATTAAGTTTAGAAAGATATCTTAATTAAATAATAGGAAAATTAAAGATAAAACATTTATTATACTCTGTTAATGCATAGTTGAAGCAGATGAAGGTTTCTTAGATTATATCTGCAATATGTTTTCGTAAAAGAGGGGAAATAATTTAAAAAGTATCATAAAAGTGGTATATAAGTAAAGAATGGGTTTGTGCTGGTACAGCACTTGATAGAGACGGTAATATAATAATTGAGTTGTTGTATAGTGAGAATATATGGTATTAAATTATAAACTGTAAGTTGGAACATATCGGAATTACAGATGAAAAGTGCTGTATTTAATTAAAAGTATTTGTATTATAACCATTATAATATTTGAAGGTATGCAGATTTTAGGTATTTGGAAAACTGGAGCAGATTATTAGTGACATTGTTGAGGATGTCAATGTTAATCAAAGTCATTCAGAATTAAAAAAATAAAGAGGTTGATAAAGGGAGTTTATGTGCTGTGATACTTGCTTTGGGATTTTGAATTTTAAAATTTGTAATAAGATAAAATCAAATTTATAGACATGGATTGGATTGAAATTCTATTGAAAAAATGTATTTTGTGAAGAAAGTTTTATGTTTTACAATAGTATTCTTATAAATATATTGAATAAAGTAATATATTTATAGTTACATAAATTATGAAGAAAAAATTTTCTGTAATTTAGATATATATTAAAATTCAGATTTAATCAATAATAAACACGATGTATTATCAATTGAGAATGACAAGTTTATAACTCATATGGTTAAATTTATATGAAAGATAAAAGAATAAATTAAATTAATTTTGTACATTATGTAAAAATATATATTATTGGAACATTTTATGACATATGAGAATACCATAAGTTATATTAGTAATTTGCAAGGTGATTTTATGAAGATAAATAATAGATTAAATGGTATAGGTGAATACCACTTTAAAAATCTGGATTATATAAGGGAGAAAAGGATATCCATGGGCAAAAAAGTAGTAGATTTAAGTATAGGAGATCCTAATTTACTAGTAGATGAAAACATAAAGGAAGGATTAATTGAAGGTATGAGTAAAAATGGTTTTAATAAATATCCTCCTTATGATGGGTTAGAACAATTAAAATTGCAAATAATAAAGTATTATAAAGACAAATTTAGTGTACAATTAGAAGAAGAGGAAATAGTTATACTAATAGGCTCAAAAGAAGGAATAAGTAATGTAATACCTTCAGTATGTGATATAGGAGATACTGTTTTAGTACCAGAACCAGGATATCCAGTTTATTATATAGCATCTAAATTATGGGGTTGTTTTCCATGTACAGTACCATTAAAAGAGGAAAATAATTATTTAATAGATTTAGATGATATACCAGAAAATACAGTAACGAAAGCTAAGTTAATGTTTATTAATTATCCCAATAATCCAACTGGAGCAAGTGCAACGGAAGAATTTTTTGAAAGAGTAGTTAAATTTGCTAAAAAAAATAATATAATTGTTTGCAATGATGCTGCATATTGTGAAATAATAGAACAAGATATAAAACCTATAAGCATATTACAATTTGATAAAGAAAAAACAGTTGTAGAATTTGGAAGCTTTTCTAAGCTGTATAATATGACTGGTTTTAGAGTTGGATATGCTGTGGGAAATAAAGAAGTAATTAAGAACTTAATTAAAGTAAAAAGCAACTTAGATTCTGGCCAGTTTATGCCAATACAATATGCTGCTATTAATGCTTTAAAACTAGGGGATGAATATAATAAACAATTAAAAGAAGAATATAGCAAAAGAAGAGTTTTGGTGAAAAAAATATTAAAAGAAAAAAATATTAAATTTTTTGATAGTTATTCTACATTTTATATTTGGTGCAAGACACCTAAAGGATATACAACTTATGAATTTTGCTTAGAACTTTTAAATAAGTATGGAATTATAGTTACACCAGGAGATATTTTTGGTACTTTAGGGTATGATTATTTTAGAATAGCATTAACACAACCATACAATATAATTGAAAACTCTCTTTCAAGTCTTGACAAATATGAATAAAAGTTATAAAAATGATAGTATGTATAAAGTTTAACAAATTTGAAAAGTAGAGGCTGTTTTGCCTCTATTTACTCTTTAAAAAATCAGATTTTCTTTAATTTCCTATTAAATAATTCAAAATGCTAAATAATACATATATTTTTAACTTGAAATTGATAATGTAAATTTTGTATAATAGTGAATAAAGAATTTTACAAAGAACTCGGAAGGATGCGTTGATAAATGATAAAAAGCATGACGGGCTTTGGGCGTGGGAGTGTACCGAATGGGCACTCAAATTTTATTGTAGAAATAAAAAGTGTTAATCACAGATATTTTGAACTAAATGTAAGAATGCCAAGAGCTTTAATCTCATTAGAAGATGGTATAAGAAAAGTTTTAAGTGAAAAAATAAAAAGAGGTAAAGTAGACGTATTTATAACTCAAAAGACACTTGAAAAAGAAAATGTAGAAGCTGTTTTGAATGAAGAACTAATAAAAAGTTATATGAATTGTTTAAATAAAGTTCAAAATATGTATGATTTAAGAGATGACATTTCAACTATGAGTTTAGCAAGGCTTCCAGAGGCCATTACTCTTGAACAGAAGGAAGAAAATTTAGAAGAAGTTTGGAAAGAATTACAAGCTTCTTTAAATATTGCAATGGATTCTCTTTTAACTATGAGATTAGAAGAAGGAGAAAAGCTAAGACAAGATATAGAGAAAAAATGTGATTTAGTTTTAGATTATGTAAATCAAATAGGTGAAAGAGTGCCTGACACAATATTAGAGTATAGAGAAAAATTAAGAAAAAGACTTAAAGAACTTTTAGAGGATACTCAAATAGATGAAAATAGATTTGCTATGGAAGTTGCATTACTTGCAGATAAAACTGCAATTGATGAAGAAATAGTAAGATTAAATAGTCATATATGTCAAGTAAAAGAAACTTTAAAAATAGAAGGACCTATAGGTAGAAAACTTGATTTTATAATTCAAGAAATGAATAGAGAAACAAATACAATAGCATCTAAAGTTACAGATTTAAGTATAACTAATTTAGCATTAGAAATTAAAAGTGAAATAGAAAAAATCAGAGAACAAGCTCAAAATATAGAGTAAATAGGAGGACACTAATGGGTATAAAATTAATAAACATAGGATTTGGAAACATAGTTTCAGCTAATAGGTTAGTTGCAATTGTAAGCCCAGAATCAGCACCAATAAAGAGAATCATTCAAGAAGCGAGAGATAGAGGTATGCTTATTGATGCTACATATGGAAGAAGAACAAGAGCCGTAATAATAACAGACAGTGATCATGTAATATTATCAGCAGTACAACCAGAGACTGTTGCTCATAGATTATCATCAAAAGAAGACGACCATCATATAGATGAGGTTGATGAATAATATGGCAGTTAAAGGGCAATTATTAGTTATATCAGGTCCATCAGGGGCTGGAAAAGGTACTGTTTGTAAGGCTTTATTAGAGAAAAATGATATATGGATATCAGTTTCGGCAACTACAAGATTTCCTAGAGCAGGAGAAGTTGATGGAATAAATTATTTTTTTACACCAAGAGAAGATTTCTTAAAAAAAATTGAAAATGATGATTTTTTAGAGTACGCTGAAGTATATGGTAATTTTTATGGAACACCTAAAAGTAAAGTTTTTGAAATGCTTGAAAATGGTAGGGATGTAATATTAGAAATAGATATACAAGGTGCACTTAAAATAAAGTCTGCTTATCCAGATGGAGTATTTATATTTATACTTCCTCCATCAATGGAAGAATTAGAGTCAAGAATAACAAATAGAGGTAGTGAAACACCTGAATCATTAAAAACTAGATTGAGTGCCGCTTATGATGAAATTTCTTTTGCATCAAAATATGATTATGCAGTAGTTAATGATAGAGTTGAAGATGCTGTAAAGAAAATTGAAAGCATAATAATGGCTGAAAAATGTAGAGTTTATAAAATAAAAGATGAAATACTAGGGAGGTTCTAATATATGAAAAATAACAATAGTTCAATGATTAATCCATCAATAGTAGATTTATTAAATAAGGTTGAAAACAGATACTCATTAGTAGTAGCAGCTTCTAAAAGGGCAAGACAAATAATCGACGGTTCAGAACCATTAATAGAAACTGAAAGTACAAAACCAGTTACTATAGCTATAAAAGAGATTAATCAAGATGCATTATTATCTGAAAGCCAAGATGTGAAAGAGGGCTTAAAGTAAGATGAGCAAAGAGAAAACAGTAGTTATAGGCGTATGCGGCGGAATAGCTGTTTATAAAGCTTTAGATGTTATAAGTAGATTAAAAAAGAAAAATGTTAATGTACATGTTATAATGACGAAATCAGCTACTGAATTTGTGAGTCCTCTTAGTTTTCAATCATTAAGCCAAAATATGGTTATTACGGATATGTTTGAAGAACCTAGAGCATGGGAAATACAACATATATCATTAGCTAAAAAAGCGGATCTTATGGCTATAATTCCCGCTACAGCGAATATAATTGGAAAAGTTGCAAATGGTATTGCAGATGATATGTTATCTACAACAATAATGGCAACTAAGACTCCGGTTATTTTTGCTCCAGCTATGAATACAAATATGTATACAAATTCAATAGTTCAAGATAATATATCTAAGTTAAAAGGCTTAGGATATGAATTTATAGCACCTGAAAGTGGAAGATTAGCTTGTGGTGATGTTGGTGATGGAAAGCTTGCTGATACAGAAAGCATTACAGAATTTATATTAAGTAAATTAAACAGTAAAAAAGATTTAAAAGGTAAAAAAGTATTAGTGACAGCAGGTCCAACTATATCAAGAATTGATCCAGTGAGATATATAACAAATGGATCAAGTGGTAAGATGGGGTATGCTATAGCAGAAGAAGCAAGAGATAGAGGTGCAAAGGTTACTTTAATAAGTGGACCTACCAATTTAAAACCACCAACTGGACTAGAATTTATATCAATACAAAGCAATTCTGATATGTATGACGAAGTATTAAAAAGATTTGCAGATAGTGATATAGTTGTAAAATCAGCAGCAGTTGCGGATTATAAAATAAAAAGCTATTCTGAAGAAAAGATAAAAAAAGGATCTGGAGATTTAGTTTTAGAATTTACAAGAGATAATGATATATTGAAATCTTTAGGTAAAATGAAAAAAAATCAAATATTAGTTGGTTTCGCAGCAGAAAGCCATAATTTAATTGAAAATGCAAAAGGTAAGATAAAAAATAAGAATTTAGATTACATAGTGGCTAATGATATAACTGATAATGATGCTGGATTTGCTAAAGATACGAACAAAGTTACAATTATTAAGAAAGATGAGACTTTAATTTCTTTAGAAGTAATGGAGAAGAAAAAAGTAGCTGAAAGTTTATTTGATATTGTAATTAAGGATTTAAAATAAAAAGCGACATTGTCGCTTTTTATTTTTATATATGAATATATAGGGGAAAATAGTAGTTGGTTTTGAAATTATGGTATAATATTAAAAGTTAATTTTTATAGGGATATAACATTAATATTTAACCTATACAGCGAGTTTTAGCATTAATAGTTATATTTAATGTTAAAAAATTATTTCATAAAAGATAAATTTAATTTTTAATTTATAACCCTATATTAATATTTAGATATTAGTATGAAAGAGAGGCAAATATGAAGGATTATGTTGGGATAATAGTAAATAATGAAGCGGTAAAGTTAGATAAAATATTTACTTATAAAGTCCCAGACAACTTGAAAGATGACATATTGGTTGGTCATAGGGTTAAAGTTCCTTTTGGATTTGGAAATAAATTTATAGATGGATTTGTTATAAATTTTTATAAAGAAGATGATATAGATAAAGAAAATATAAAAAAAATTAAATATGTTAAGTCTATATGTGATGAGTTTCCATTATTAAAACATACTGATATAAAGCTTATAGAGATAATGAGAAGAAAATATTTATGTACTTATTTAGAGGCTATAAAAGTAATAATACCTACGTCTATTACAAAGGGAATAAAGTTTAAAACTAAATTGGTAGTTATGGTATCTAAGCCATTGGAAGAGAAATATTTAAAAGAAAAGTATATAAATATATATGAATTTATAAAGGCTAATAATGGAATTTATAGTAAGTCGGAAGTGTCAAAAGAAAAAGGTTTTTCATTATCATCTATAAATACTTTAATAAAATATGATTTTTTAAAGTGTGAAGAAAGTATAGTAGATAGGTATAATGTAAAAGAATACAAAAAATATGAAAAAAAAATATTGAACAAAGATCAAAAAAATGCAGTAGATAATATTTTAAATTCATCCAAAAAACAATTTTTAATACACGGGATAACTGGTAGTGGAAAAACAGAAATATATATGAATTTAGTAGAAAGTATGATGAATAATGGAAAAGATTCTATAATATTAATACCAGAGATTTCTCTTACTCCACAGATGGTAGAAAGATTTAAAGGTAGATTTGGAAAAGATGTTGCAATTTTTCATAGTAAATTAAATGATGGAGAAAGATTTGATGAGTGGATGCGAGTTAAGATGGGAAAAGTCAAACTTGCTATAGGTGCTAGGTCTGCATTGTTTCTACCTTTTGAAAAACTAGGTCTTATAGTTATAGATGAGGAACATGAAGCTAGTTATAAGTCAGAAAGTGATCCTAAGTATGTTTCAAGAGAAATTGGTGAAATCAAAACTCAACTTGAAGATTGCAAATTAGTTTTAGGTTCAGCTACACCTTCTATAGAAACATATTACAAAGGTCTTATAGGTGAATATGATATAATTACACTAAATAATAGAGCTGTAAATAATAAATTGCCAGAAATTTTTGTTTCAGATATGAGAGAAGAACTTGCAAATGGAAATAGGAGTATTTTTAGTAATGAGCTCTATAAAAGTATTGAAGAAGCTTTGAGTAAAGATGAACAGATAATATTATTTTTAAACAGAAGAGGATATTCAACCTTTGTATCTTGTAGAGGATGTGGGTATGTTTTTAAATGTGATAGATGTGATATATCATTGACATATCATAATAATCAAGCATCGTTAAATTGTCATTATTGTGGAAATAAGGTTCAAAAACCTAGGATTTGTCCTAAATGTGGTAGTAAGTATGTAAAGCATTTTGGAATAGGAACTGAGCAACTTGAAAATCAAGTAAATAAAATGTTTCCAATGGCAAAAACTATAAGAATGGACTTTGATACGACAAGGGAAAAAAATGCTTATGAAGTATTGTATAATAAATTTAAAAATAAAAGTGCTAATATACTTATAGGGACTCAAATGATAGCTAAAGGATTAGATTTTCCGGATGTCACATTAGTAGGTGTAATTGCAGCAGATTTATCATTAAATATACCAGATTATAAATCTACGGAAAGAACCTTTCAATTGATAACGCAGGTAGCAGGTAGAGCTGGAAGGGATAAAAAAGATGGGAAAGTAGTTGTACAGACATATACTCCTGATAATTATAGTATAAACTATGCCGCTAAAAATGATTATTTAAGTTTTATGAAAGAAGAATTGCAACTTAGAAAACTTTTAAATTATCCACCTTTTTCTAAAATAATGAGTATGAATTTTAGCAGTGAAAAGGAGAATTTTCTTATAGAAAATGTTCAACGATTAGGTTATAAACTAAAAAGTTTATTAGAAAAAAATCAAGAGGTGTCTATATTAGGACCATGTC
Source organism: Clostridium senegalense (assembly GCF_018916625.1). NCBI lineage: Bacteria > Bacillati > Bacillota > Clostridia > Eubacteriales > Clostridiaceae > Clostridium > Clostridium senegalense. The sequence goes on along the minus strand of NZ_JAHLNC010000001.1, from coordinate 569,813 downwards.
CTTGTGGTATATCTAAAATAAAAAATTATTATAGATGGCAAATAATTGTTAAGGGTAAAATAAAAGAAGATTTAGCAATGAATATAAAAAAATTTGTTTATGAAGAGCTAGAAAATGTTTATAATGATATAAGAACTAGTATAGATGTAAATCCGAATAATATGATATAAATATATATATATAATTTTATAAAAATAGTTAAAGTTAAGGAAAAGGAGAATTATTATGGCGTTAAGACAAATTAGAACACAAGAAGATGAAGTGTTAAGAAAGAAATGTAAAATAGTTAATGAAATAAATGATAGGTTGTTAACATTAATTAAAGATATGAAAGAAACTATGTATGAATCTAATGGTGTTGGACTTGCAGCTCCACAAGTAGGAATTTTAAAAAGAGTTGTTGTAGTGGATATAGGAGAAGGTCCTATTGTATTAATAAACCCTGAAATACTTGAATCAAAAGGAGAAGTAGTTGATTTAGAAGGATGTTTAAGTATTCCTAATGAGCATGGAAAAGTTAGAAGACCACAATATGTTAAGGTTAAGGCTATGAATGAAGATGGTGAATGGTTTACTATTGAAGGAGAAGATTTTTTAGCAAGAGCATTTTGTCATGAAATAGACCATTTAGATGGAGTTCTTTATATAGATAAAATAGAAATGTAGGTGATAATATGTCAAAGATGAAAATAGTATTTATGGGAACGCCAGATTTTGCAGTTCCTTCTTTAGAAGCATTAATAAAAGAATTTGAAGTTAAAGCTGTAGTTACTCAACCGGATAGACCAAAAGGAAGAGGCAAGTCTTTAGCAATGTCTCCAGTTAAAGAGGTGGCTTTGAAACACAATATAGAGGTGTATCAGCCAGAAAAAATTAGAAAGAATCAAGAAACCATAGATAAAATAAAGGCTATAGAACCAGATTTTATAGTAGTAGTAGCTTTTGGCCAAATATTACCTAAAGAAGTGTTAGAAATACCTAAATATGGTTGTATAAATTTACATGGATCATTGCTTCCAAGATTTAGAGGAGCAGCGCCTATACATTATTCTATCATGGCAGGAGATAAAGTGTCAGGAAATACTACTATGCTTATGGATGTAGGTCTTGATACTGGAGATATGCTTTTAAAAAATACAGTTGAAATTACTGAAAAAATGACAGCAGGAGAATTATATGAAATTTTAAAGGAAACAGGTGCACCGTTACTTATAGAAACTTTAAAAAAGTTATATAATAATGAAGTAATACCAGAAAAGCAAGATGATGATTTAAGTTGTTATGCTCATATGTTAAATAGAGATATGGCTAATATTGATTGGAATAAAAGTGCGCAAGAAGTGCATAATTTTATAAGAGGATTAAATCCATTCCCGATTGCTTATAGTTATTATGAGGATAAGATGATGAAAGTTCTAGAATCAGAGGTTTTAACTGAAAAGTCTACAAAAACTCCTGGAACTATACTGAAGGTTGATAAGGAGGGAATGAGAATATCAACAAAAAATGGTATTCTGTTAGCAAAAAAAATTCAATTCCCTAATAAAAAAGCTATGAAAGTGTCAGAATATATAAAAGGAAATTCAATAGAAGAAAATATAGTTTTACATAAATAAATTATGAAAATCTATAAAATAAAAGATGTAGGAGGTTGCTGATTATGTATCCATTCTATTTTGATTCTACAATGTTAATACTTATACCAGCTCTTTTGATTTCTATGTGGGCACAGATGAATATTTCATCTACATTTGCTAGGTATTCCAAAGTTTATAGCAAAATGGGATATACAGGTAAGGATGTAGCTAGGATGATATTAGATGCACATGGATTATTTGATGTTCCTATAGAAATGATAGGAGGAAATTTAACAGACCATTATGATCCACAAAGAAGAGTTGTTAGATTGTCAAGAGATGTTTATAATGGTACATCAATAGCGTCAATAGGCGTAGCCGCACATGAAATAGGTCATGTAATTCAACATAAAGAAGGGTATGGACCTATAAAAGTTAGAAGTGCATTAGTGCCTATTGCTAATATAGGATCAAATGCATCTTGGTTTTTATTTTTCTTAGGTATAATTTTTAGTATAAATCCATTAATAAATATAGGTATTATATTATTTTCAGCTACGGTATTATTTCAACTTGTAACATTGCCAGTTGAATTTAATGCATCCAATAGAGCTATAGAAATAATTAGATCTAAAGGAATACTAGTAGGGGATGAAGTAAATGGTGCTAAGAAAGTATTAAATGCCGCAGCTCTTACTTATGTTGCAGCGGTTATAACTGCAGTATCACAATTGATAAGACTTTTAGCAATTAGAGACAGAAATGAATAAATTTTAATCGAGGTAAAAAAATGAATAATGCTAGACAAATAGCAGTAGATGTTATAACACAAGTTTTTAATAATAAGGCATATTCTAATATTGTATTAGGTAAAGAGCTTAATAAAAGTGATTTAAGTGATGTTGATAAAGGCTTGGTAACTGAAATTGTTTATGGAACGATAAAATATAAATATACAATAGATAAGATAATACAAAGTTTTACTGGAAAGAACTTTAAAAAGTTAGAAGACTTTGTGTTAAATATATTAAGAATATCAATATATCAAATAAAGTATTTAGATAAAATACCTCCATTTGCTGCAGTGAATGAAGCTGTAAATTTAACAAAGAAAAATTCATCTTTAGGCGCATCAAAATTAGTGAATGGAGTATTAAGAAATTACTTAAGGAATTTAGAAAAAAGTTATTGTGGAGAGGATCCTATTGAAAAATTATGTTTTGAATATTCTTTTCCAAGATGGTTAGTAGAACATTTTATAAAACAATACGGTAGAAAAACAACTGAAAAAATATTAATAGGATTAAATGAAAGGCCTGCACTAACTGTAAGGGTAAATGAAATAAAAGGTGAATATGAAGAGATTTATAATAGTATGGAAAATGAGGGATACCAAGTATCAGAAGGATATGTTGCTCCAGAAGCTATTAGAATTGTAAATGGGAGAAATATTGAAGATAATCGTTTATTCAAAGAAGGTTATGTAACTGTTCAAGATGAGAGTGCCATGTTAGTAGCTCCATCAATGGAACTTAATAGTGATTTGAAAGTTTTAGATTTATGTAGCGCACCAGGAGGAAAAACGACACATATTTCTGAAATTATGAATAATACAGGTGAAGTTTTAGCTTTTGACATACATGAAAATAAATTATCACTTATAAAAGATAATGCAAAAAGACTTAATATAAATAATATTAAATGTGAAACATTAGATGCATCTGTGTATAAAAAAGAATTTAACAAATATGCAGACAGGGTATTAATAGATGTTCCTTGTTCTGGATTAGGAATTATAAGAAAAAAACCGGAAATTAAGTATACTAAAAATCAAAAAGAATTAAAATCAATAGTTGAAATTCAAAGAAGTATAATGAATAATGCAGCAAAATATGTAAAAAAAGATGGAGTTATTTTATATTCCACTTGTACTTTAAATAAAGAAGAAAATGAAAAAAATATTCAATGGTTTCTAAAAAATCATCCTAATTTTAAATTAGAACCTTTATTTTTTGGAAGTGTCGATAATATAATTTATGGTGATAGTGGAGAGGTAACTATACTACCTAATAAATTTATGGATGGATTCTTTATTGTTAAAATACGTAGGATTGGGTAGGTGCAATTGTGAAAAATATATTGGACTTAAACGTTAATGAATTAAAGCTTTGGATGAAGGAAAATGGAGAAAGTGAGTTTAGAGCAAAACAGGTTTTTTCTTGGATTTACAAATATGTATATAATTTTGATGATATGAAAAATCTATCAAAATCCACTAAGGAAAAATTAAAAGATAATTTTTATATTGGGGTTCCTAAAGTATTAGAAAAATACAATTCTGTTGATGGGAATACAAGAAAATATTTATATAAAATGAAGGACAATAATTTGATAGAATCTGTAGTTATGCAATATAAACATGGAAATTCTATATGTGTGTCTACTCAAGTAGGCTGTAGAATGGGATGTAAGTTTTGTGCGTCTACAATAGATGGTGTTGTTCGTAATCTAACTAGTGGAGAGATTTTAGGACAAATAATAAAAGCACAAGAAGAATTAGGAGAAAGAATATCAAATGTTGTTCTTATGGGAAGTGGGGAACCACTTGATAACTTTGAAAATGTTATTAAATTTTTAGAACTTGTAAATGCAGATTATGGATTAAATATTGGGCAAAGGCATATAACATTATCTACTTGTGGTATAGTTCCTAAAATAAAAGAATTAGCAGATAAAGATATGCAGATAACTCTTGCTATTTCACTTCACGCTCCTAACAATGAAATGAGAAAACAAACTATGCCTATAGCTAAAGCTTTTAATATAGATGAATTATTAGAAGCATGCAATTATTACATAGATAAAACTAATAGAAGAATAACTTTTGAATATGCATTGGTAAAAGGATTTAATGATAGAGAAGAGGATGCATTAGAATTGTCTAAGATATTAAAGGGTATGCTTTGCCATGTGAATTTGATACCAATAAATGAAATAAAGGAAAGTGAACTAAAAAGGGCTAATATAAAGGAAATAAATAATTTTAAAGACATTTTAATAAAGAATGGCATAGAGACTACTGTTAGAAAAGAGATGGGCTTAGATATAAATGCAGCTTGTGGACAACTTAGAAGAAGTTATTTAGAAAAAAAGGAGTTGTAACAATGGGGAGATTAATAGGTATAAAATCTGATGTGGGAAATAAAAGAGTTTTAAATGAGGATTTTGTTAAATATTTTGAAGATGAAGATATTGCTATATTTGCCATAGCAGACGGTATGGGCGGGCATAATGCAGGTGAAGTAGCAAGTAAGATGGCGTTAGAAACCGTTATAGATTATTTAAAAAAGAACAAAGAGGAAGAAAGTAGAATAGCATTAACTAAAGCAGTAAATTTAGCAAATCATCATATATATAAAGCTGCCTTATTAAAGGATGAATATAGTGGAATGGGAACTACAATTACCATTTGTTATATAAAAGATGAAAAATGTTTAGTGGCAAATGTTGGAGATAGTAGATGTTATGTTATTTGTAAAGATAGATTAATAAAAGTTACAAAGGATCATTCCTTGGTTCAAGAACTTTTAGATAATGGAACTATTAGTGAAGAAGAAGCTCAAAATCATCCTAATAAAAATGTAATTACAAGAGCTATCGGAACTAAACCAATTGTAGAGGTAGATCTTTATGAATTAAATCTAAATGAATTTGATAAAGGTCTTTTATGTACTGATGGACTTACAAATGAATTAAGTGAGCAGGAAATTTGTAATATTATTATTACAGATAAGGAAGATGTTTGTGATGAGCTTATAAAAGCTAGTAAAGATAGAGGCGGAAGAGATAACATCTCAGTTATCATATTTAAAGGAGCGTGTGGAGATGATTGGAACCATATTGGGGAGTAGATATGAGCTGATTGAAAAAATCGGTGAAGGTGGCATGGCTATAGTTTATAAGGCCAAATGTCGACTTTTAAATAGGTATGTTGCAGTAAAAATACTAAAAGAGCAATATACTTCTAACATTGAATTTATGGATAAGTTTAGAAAAGAAGCTGCAGCTACAGCAAGCTTTTCACATAATAATATAGTTAATATATTTGATGTTGGGGTAGAAGGAAAATATAACTATATTGTTATGGAATTAGTGGAAGGAAAAACATTAAAGCAAGTAATTTGCGAAAATGGTAGTTTACCTTGTGATCAAGTAGTAGAATTTGGAATACAAATAGCACAGGCATTAGAGTGTGCCCATAGAAATGGTGTTATTCATAGAGATATAAAACCACATAATATTCTAGTTAAAGAGGATGGGGTAGTTAAAGTTACGGATTTTGGTATAGCTAAAGCTTCTAATAGTGACACTATAACCCATACAACAAAAGTTATAGGTTCGGCTCATTATTTTTCACCAGAGCAGGCAAAGGGAAAAGTTGTGGACTTTAGAACAGACATATATTCATTAGGTATTGTGCTTTATGAAATGGCTACTGGTAAGTTGCCTTTTGATGGAGATAGTCCTGTATCTATAGCTTTAAAACATATACAGGAGCCTGTGGTACCACCAACTGCTATAAAATATGACATACCATTAAATATTAGTAATCTAATATTAAAGGCTATAGAGAAAGAGCCTATCAAAAGGTATCAAAGTGCTACAGAAATATTACATGATTTAAGGCAGATAAGAAGTAATATTAGTTATAATATACGTCAAAGCAATGGTGATACTGAAGAATTTACAAGGATAATGAGTCCTATAAATATTGATGAAGATAAATCATCAAAAACATCATATGAGGATAGCAATAATTATAATTTGTATGGAAAAGATGAAGAAGAAGAATATGATGATGAAGAAGAATATGATGATGAATATGATGACGATGATGAAGAAGAAATTAAACCAAGGAAAAAAAGGTCAAAAAATAAGAAAATGAAATTGTTATTAGCATCTATAGGAATATTTATAGTTCTAATTGGAGCTTTTGTAATAACGTTAACAATGAAGCCATCTACAGATGCTAGTTCTAGTAAAAAAGAGGTTAAAATACCACAGATTGTAGGCAAAAGCGAAGAAAATGCTAAAACTATCATTGAAGAACTAGGGCTTGTATTTAAAGTTGATGGTGAAGAAAAAAGCGATAAACCTAAAGGAGAAGTATTAAAATGTATTCCTAATGAAGGAACTACAGTGAAAAAGAAATCTGAAGTAAAAGTTATTGTAAGTTCAGGACCAGAAGAAGTAACTGTACCTGATTTAGGAAATTTAAGTTTACAAGAAGCACAAAATCAAATTACAAATATGGGTTTTAAGGTTGGAAAAGTTACAGAGGAAAATAATGAAACTTATAGTGAAGGAACTGTAATTAGGCAGAATCCACAACCAGGAACTACAGCTAAAAAAGGAGAATCTATAGATGTAGTTGTAAGTAAAGGATCAGCCGTTAAATATTCTCAGACTCCAGATTTAATTAATATGACTGTAGATGAAGCATCTAATGTTTTAAGTGCAGCTAATTTAAAATTAGGAGCAACTACTGAAGTTTCAACTACTGATAAGAGCCGTGATGGAAAAATATTTTATCAAAGTGTATCATCTGGAGCAAAAGTTAATGAACAAACGGCAGTAGATGTTAAGTATTATAAATATAAAGAACCTGAACCAGAAAAAGTTTCTGTGCCTTATTTTGTAGGTATGACATTAGGTGATGCTAAAAATTTGGCTAATAGTCTAGGGCTAAATATAAGTGGTTCAGGAGAAGATAGTGATATAATTGAAAGTCAAAGTATACAAGCAGAAACTAAAGTTAATAAAGGTGAAAATATAAGTGTAACTGTTAAAAAACAGGAGCAAGAAAAGCCTGAAAAACCTGAAAAGCCTGATGAAGGAGAAAATCAACAATAAATTTGGAGGATATATGCAAGGAATAATAGTTAAAGGTATCGGTGGTCTTTATTATGTAAAAAGTGAAGGAAACACGTATACATGCAAAGCTAGAGGAAAGTTTAGATATAATAATTTATCACCTATGATAGGGGATAATGTAGAAATTAAGGTTGAAGATAATTCTGTTACAATAGAAAAAATATATGAAAGAACAACTGAACTTATAAGACCGGTTGTTGCCAATGTAACTCAAGCTTTTGTTATATTTGCATTTAGACATCCTGATTTAAACAGGGATTTGCTTAGCAAATTCCTGTTATTATGTGAGTATAATAATTTGAATGCTGTTGTTTGTTTTAATAAAATGGATCTTAAAAATGAAGATATTGATAAAGTAAAAGAAGAACTTGAATCAGCAGGTTACGAGGTTCTATATTTAGAAGCTAAAAATAATTTGGGGCTTGAGAAACTAAAAGAAAAAATTAAAGACAATATAAGTGTATTTTGTGGTCCATCAGGAGTAGGAAAATCTACTATACTTAATAAATTTATTGGAAGAGAAATGATGGAAACTGGGGAGATAAGTGGTAAATTAAAAAGAGGAAAGCATACTACAAGGCATAGTGAATTAATTGAATTTGGAGATGGATATTTAGTTGATACACCGGGTTTTTCATCTTTAGAATTAAATTTTATCCCTAAAGAAGAATTGCAATATTGCTTTAAGGAGTTTGAACCATATAGAGATAAATGTAAATTTAATAATTGTATTCATCATAAAGAACCTAGTTGTGCAGTTAAGGAAGCTGTAAATGAAGGGAAGATTCATAAAGCAAGATATGATTTTTATATAAAAACTTTAGAAGATATAACAAATAATAGGGGGAATAAAAGATGATGAAATTATCACCGTCAATATTATCAGCTGATTTTTCAAATTTAGGAAAAGCAGTTGAAGATTTAGAAAAGTATGGAGCGGATATGGTGCACATAGATGTTATGGATGGAATGTTTGTTCCAAACATATCATTTGGTATACCTATAATAAAATCTATTAGAAAATGTACTGAGCTTACATTTGATGTTCACTTAATGATTGAAGACCCATCAAGATATGTAGAAGACTTTGCTTTAGCTGGTGCAGATATAATAACTATACATGCAGAAGCAGATAAACATTTAGATAGAACTGTTAACTATATAAAAGGATTAGGTGTTAAGGTAGGGATAGCTATAAATCCAGCTACACCAGTGGAAAACATAAAGCATTTAATTCCAATAGTAGATATGGTTCTTGTTATGTCTGTTAATCCTGGTTTTGGAGGTCAAAAGTACATACAATACTGTAATGAAAAAATAAAAGAAATTAAAAAAATAAGTGATATATCTAATAAAAACTTAATGATTCAAGTTGATGGTGGAGTGGATAAAAACAACATAAAAGAAATAGTAAACTGTGGAGCAAATGTTATAGTAGCAGGATCGGCAGTATTTAAAAACAATGAAATTGAAAAAAATATAAGAGGACTAAAAGAAGGGTTTTAATATGAAATGGTTAATTATATCTGGTGGTAAACCACCAAAAAAAGAAACCATAGTTAAATATATAGATAATGGATTTTCTATTATAGCAGCTGATAGTGGAGCTAATTCTTTGTATAAATATAATATAATACCTAAAATTTTACTTGGGGATTTTGATTCAATAGATAAAAATGTATTGGAATATTTCAAAGATAAATGTGAAATTACTAAATATCCTAAAGAAAAAGACTACACAGACACAGAAATTGCGTTAGAAAAAGCTATTGAATTAAATGCAAAAGAAATAGTATTCTTAGGCTGTACTGGAACAAGAGTAGATCATTTAATAGGTAACTTATGTATACTTAATAAGGCTATAAATAGAGGTGTAGATGCACATATAGTTGATGAAAATAATAAAATAACTATGATAAAAGAATCAAAAACTATTTATGGGAAAAAAGGAGATATTTTTTCTGTCTTTGCATTTAACACAAAAGTTGAAAGTTTGTCTGTAAAAAATGCAAAATATGAATTAAAAGATTATAATTTAGAAGTAGAAGACAGTCTTACTGTATCAAATGAATTTGTTGAAAATGAAGTTTATTTAGAATTTTCATCAGGAACATTAATGATTATAAGATCTGTAGATTAGCAAAAAAACTAGCGTTTGATTAAACGCTAGTTTTTTTTTGTGGAAAATTATATAAATTATATAAATTTGGAGTATAAGATTAAATTCAATATTGGTACATTTATAAACTTAAAAACAGTGTCAAAAGAAAATTTAATACATAATATGGTAATAAGAAATGTGATTTATAAAAACTATATTAATATAAAATTATAAGCAAGGTGAGATAATGGCTAAAAAAAATAAAAAAAATAAAAATAAAAAAGAAACAACAGATATGAAAGTTATAGGGGCTGTAGCTTTTGGTGTGATTTTAGGAATTGTAATACCATTTTGGGGTTGGATTATTGCAATAGGACTAGGAATTATTAGCGCTGGATGGAAAGTTATGGAGAAATAGTGAAAAGGTGGTGAGAATGTGAAAATAGTAGCTATAAAACTTCCTAAATTCTTATCTAAGATAGTTAAACTATTCATAAGAAAAGAATAAAAAATAAAAATCAAGCTTAAAAATATATAATACATAATTAGCTTGATAAATGACTAATTTTAAAAGTTAATCTAAATTTAGAAAGTGAATATTGAAATTCGTATAATAATTAATGTTTATAAAATAAAAATACAACTTTAAATTTAAAGTTGTATTTTTATGAAAATCTTAAGATTTTCATCAGTATATCATTGAATTGAAATATCTTGTTTATATGTAAAGTATCTAAAAATTATTAGGTACTATTTAAAAAGAGTGCTTTGGCACTCTTTTATAGCTATATAACAAGCTAAAGATTAAGCACGCTCAACCTTACCTGAACGTAAGCATCTTGTACATACATGTATAGTCTTAGGAGAACCTTTAACTATAGCTTTAACTCTTTTTAAGTTAGGAGCCCATGTTCTTTTTGATTGACGGTGTGAGTGGCTGTATTGAGTACCTGATACAACACCTTTATTACAAATTTCGCATCTTCTTGACAATTCAAACACCTCCTTATAATCACAATGATTTAATGTTTAAATCAAACATAAGCTATTTTACCATAATAATTATATTTTATGCAAGTAAAAACTAAAAATAATACATAAATTATATTATAAAATTATACAGTTTAGGGAAAAATCAATAGATGATATATTAATTTCTTGAATTAATCTATTTTATAATATAAAATAAACTATATGGTGTTATTAAGGAGGAGTTATATATGAAAGCTAGTATAACTAATCAAGTAGGTAATATTTTTTATTCAGAAGAAGTTTTAGCGAATATAGCAGGTGTATCAACAATGGAATGTTATGGTGTTGTTGGAATGGCTTCTAAAAACGCTAAGGATGGTCTATGGGAGCTTTTAAAAGCTGAAAACCTTAGTAAAGGTGTTAAGGTAAACATGAAAAATGAATCTTTAAGTGTAGAATTATATATAATAGTAGAATATGGAACTAAAATTTCAGTTATAGCTAATAATATAATTCAAAAAGTAAAATATAATGTGGAGAACTTTACAGGACTTAAGGTTTCACAAGTTATAGTGAATGTTCAAGGTGTCAGAGTCTAGGAGGTATTAAAGTTGGAAAACTTAAAAATAAATGGGCAAGATTTTTGCAACATGCTAAAAAATGCATCAAATAAATTAGAAGAAGAAAAAGATTATGTTAACTCGTTAAATGTTTTTCCTGTTCCAGACGGAGACACAGGTACAAATATGTCAATGACATTTAAGGCTGCTGTTAGTGAAGTAGATGGATTAGATAATGATGACATAGGAGAAATAGGAAAAAAGTTAGCTAAAGGTGCTCTTATGGGAGCGAGAGGAAACTCTGGTGTTATACTTTCTCAAATATTTAGAGGAATAGCTAAAGGATTAGAAGGTAAAAAAGAAGCTACAGTTAATGATATAAAGGAAAGTATAGTGCAGGGTTCTAATTTTGCTTATAAAGCAGTTATGAGACCTACAGAAGGTACAATACTTACAATAATTAGAGCAGCAGCAGAGGGTGTTAAAACAAGTAAAGCTCAAAATGTAACTGCTTTATTTGAAGAAGTATGTAATAATTGTGAAGTAATGTTACAAAAGACACCAGAAATGTTACCACAATTAAAGCAAGCTAAAGTTGTGGATGCAGGTGGAATGGGATTATTAATTATTTTTAAAGGAATGTATCAAGCTTTAAATGAAGGGTTAAATGTTAAATTAAACACAGAAGTTTTACAAAAAGAAACTTATGAAATGCCTAATATACAAACTGACATAAACACTGAAGACATTAAATTTGGATATTGTACAGAGTTTATGATTTTATCATGCAAAGTTGACACAGAGGCTTTTAAAAATTATTTAGAACAAAGAGGGGATTCTATAGTTGTAGTTGGTCTTGAGGATATGGTCAAGGTTCATGTGCACACAAATGATCCAGGAGAAATAATTTCTAAAGCATTAACATTTGGTGAACTTTCAAAATTGAAAATTGAAAATATGAGAGAGCAACATAGAAGTTTACTTGGTATAGATGAAGAAAAGGCCATAGAAAAGATAGAGACAGTTAATAAAGAACCTATAAAAAAATATGGATTTGTTACAGTAGGAAGAGGCGAAGGAATAAAAGCAATATTTGAAGATTTAGGCGTAGACGTAGTTATTGAAGGCGGTCAAACGATGAATCCAAGTACACAAGATATAGTAAATAGCATAAATAAAATAAATGCAGAAACTGTATTTATTCTTCCAAATAATAAAAACATAATTATGGCAGCAAATCAAGCTGTGGAATTAGTTGAAGATAAGAATGTAATAGTTATTCCTACAAAAACTATACCACAAGGGGTAACAGCTATAACAATGTTTAATAGTGAAGATGATGCAAATCAAAATTTTGATATTATGTCTGAAGCAATTGGCAATGTTACATCTGGTTCAGTAACATATGCTGTAAAAGATACAGAGCAAGATGGTAAAGTTATTAGTGAAGGAGACATACTAGGAATACTTGAAAAGGATATAAAACAAGTAGGAAAAGATGTTTACACTGTTTGTGAAGAGTTAGTAAATGACATGATAAACGAAGATAGTGAAATAATAACTCTTTTCTATGGTGAAGATTGTGATAAAAACAAGGTTGATGAGTTAGTAGAGAAATTGGAAGAAAAGTATCCAGATATGGACATCCAATGTTTTGACGGAAAGCAACCATTATATTATTTTATTACAGCAGTAGAATAAAAGCCTAAGGGCTTTTTTCTATTATATAGATACTTATTCGTATATTTTAAAAATTTTGTATATGATTTTTAATTATCTACAATTAAAAATGGTTTATGGAGTGATAGTGTGAATGTATATGACGACATAACATTTGTTAAGGGTGTAGGTCCTAAGATGGGGGAGAAACTTAATAAGTGTGGTATATATAATATTTTAGACTTATTATTATATTTTCCTAGGGATTATGATATGGTTAAAATAGGGGATTCCATAGAGGAATTTGAAGATAAAGAGAAAGTAATATTAGAATGTACTGTGAAAAGTATATTAAGAGATATTCGAACTAAAAATAACAAAATTTTATCTACAGTTATATTTAACTGTGGTAATAAAAATTTTAAAGGACAATGGTTTAACCAACCTTATGCTAAAAATAGTTTTAGGGTTAATTCTACATATGTTATAACTGGAAAAGTTGAAAAGTTCAATGGTGAATATAGAATGAGTAATCCTAAAATATTAAAAAACACTAGTATAGATAAGAATAAAATACTAGCAAAGTATTCATTAAAGGACAATCTAAACAACAGTTTTTTAAACAAAATAATTAGTGATGTTTTATCACAGGTAAGGATAATAGAAAATTTACCATCAAAAATATTAAAAAAATATCAATTTATGTCTTTAGATGAATCTATAAGAAATATACATAGTCCTAAAGACAGATATAAATTAGAAGAGGCTAGAAAAAGATTGAAATTTCAAGAACTATTTGCTTATTCTATGAAGATTCTTATGTTAAAAGAATTGAATAAAAGTAGTTTAGGGATAGCATTTAAAATGGCTAATGAACTTAGAAATTTAAAAGATAAATTACCGTTTCAATTAACTGAAGCTCAAAGTAGAGTTATAAGGGAAATATTAATTGATGAAAAAAGAAATGTTCCAATGAATAGGTTGGTACAAGGTGATGTAGGTAGTGGAAAAACTATAGTTGCATTAATAAGTTTATTTAATGTTATAAAAAATGGGTATCAGGCAGCTATGATGGCGCCTACAGAAATATTGGCTAAACAACATTATTTTGAAGCAACAACTCTTTTTGAAGATTTTCAAATAAATGTACAATTGTTAACAGGTAGCACTACTGCTAAAAATAAAGAGATTATAAAAAATGATTTAAAAGAAGGTAAAATTGATTTATTAATAGGAACTCATGCTCTTATAGAAGAGGATGTTGTTTTCAAAAATTTAGGTATGATCGTAACAGATGAGCAACATAGATTTGGCGTAAATCAACGAAATAAACTAAGTGCAAAATCTGAGAATGCTGATGTGTTAGTCATGAGTGCTACACCTATACCAAGGACATTAACATTATGCCTTTATGGAGATTTAGATGTATCTGTTATAGATAAATTGCCACCTGGAAGAAAAAAAGTAGATACATATTATTTGGATAAAAAAGAAAGAAATAGAGCTTATGATTTTACTTTAAAAGAAATAGGTATGGGAAGACAAGTTTATATTGTTTGTCCTTTGGTAGAAGAAAATGAAGATTTAAAATTAAGTTCTGTGGAAACTTTGTATAATGAACTTAAAAATGGGTATTTCAAAAATATTGAAGTTGCAATTCTTCATGGGAAAATGCCTAACAAAGAAAAAAATGCTATAATGGAAGAGTTTAAAAATGGGAATATAAAAGTATTAATCTCTACTACTGTTATTGAAGTTGGTGTTAATGTACCAAATTCAACAGTTATGATAATTGAAAATGCTGAAAGGTTTGGACTTTCTCAGCTACACCAATTAAGAGGAAGAGTTGGGAGAGGTAGTCATAAATCTTATTGTATATTAATTGCTAATATAAAGAGTGATACAACTAAAAGGCGTATGGAAATTATGAAAAATAGCAATGATGGATTTTATATAGCAGAAGAAGATTTACGTATAAGAGGTGGTGGAGAGTTATTTGGATTTAGGCAGTCTGGGGAAAATAATTTTCTTTTAGCTGATTTAGTTGAAGATTTTAGAATCTTTAAAGTAGCTAATATGGAAGCAAAAGAAATTATAAATAGTAAAACTATTGAAGATGAAAAAGTAAAGATTGAAATTAAAGATAAATTAGAGAAAAGTTCTAAATATATTTGCTTTAATTAGAGATTGTGATTTAAAATATTTATGAAAAATAAAAATATAAGATGAATTTTAATTTATAAACGAAAAGGAGCAAAAACTATGAGAGTAATCGGCGGAATAGCAAAAGGAAGAAAATTACTTCCACCAGAAGGAATGGGAACAAGACCAACATTAGATAGAATTAAGGAATCTATTTTTAATATAATACAGCATAGAGTTAGGGGAGCTGTTACTGTAGATTTATTTTCAGGGACAGGAAGTTTAGGAATAGAAGCTGCTAGTAGGGGTGCGGAAAAAAGTTATTTAATAGAAATGGGAGATAGTAGTTATAGTCTTCTTAAAAAGAATGTTGAAAATCTAAAATTTCAGGATTTATGCGTAACTTTAAATGGAGATTGTTATAAATTTCTTGAACAGTTCTATAAAGAAGATAAAAAGTTTGATATTATATTTATAGATCCTCCTTATGCTAAGGAAATGATACCTCCAGCAGTAGAGTTAATTTCAAAATATAAGTTATTACAAAAGGATGGATTAATAGTTACTAAAATAGATACAAGCGAAGTTATTTATGAAGGAAATGATGAAATAACTTTATTTGATAAAAGAAAGTATGGAAACACTACAGTTTGTTTCTATGATTACAAGGAGAAGTAAAATGAGAAAAGCAGTGTATCCTGGAAGTTTTGATCCTATTACAAAAGGGCATTTAGATATAATAAAAAGAGCTTCATATATTTTTGATGAAGTTGTTGTAGCTGTCTTGATAAATCCAGATAAAAAAGGTTGGTTTACTATAGAAGAGAGAGTTGAACAAATAAAGAAAGTAACAGCTAATATGCCTAATATTAAAGTTGAAAGTTTTAGTGGGCTTTTAGTCGACTTTATGAATGATAAAGAAATAGATGTAATAATAAAAGGATTAAGATCTATGTCAGATTTTGATTATGAGTTTCAAATGGCTTTAATGAATAAAAAACTAGATAAAACTAAGGAAACTTTGTTTATGATGACAAACTCTAAATATTCTTATTTAAGTTCATCGTCAACAAAACAAGTAGCGTTATTTGGAGGGTGTTTAGAGGATTTAGTTCCAGAGGTTACACAAGAAGAAGTGAAGGCTAGGGCTAAAGTAAAAAGGGGGGAATAGGTTTTGGATAAAAGTATTAGCAATGTTTTAGAACTTGTAGATTATCTTGAAAAAACTGCTAAGACATCTAGTAATTTATTGGGGAAAGTTAGTATAAATAAAGGAGAATTATTAGGTCTTATAAATGAACTAAAAGAAAATTTACCACAGGAATTCAATGATGCAAAGACTATTGTAGATAAAAGAGAGGAAATTTTTTTAGCTGCACGTAGAGAGGCTGAGGAAATGAAGCAAGAAGCATCTATAATAATTCAAAAACAATTTGAAAATGCAGAAGTTTTGAAAAAAGCGGAAGTAAAAGCTGCTCAAATATTAGATGAAGCTAATATGGAGGCGAGAAAAATAAAGGCTGACGCTAATAAGTTTTCAAAGGAATTAAGACTAGGTACAGTTAATTATGTTGATGAGGTATTAACAAAATTACAAAGGGAAATAGATACTAAAAGTGAAGAAATGGTTTTAAAGGTGAATAAAGAAGTGGATATTATGCTTAGAGGTATATATGAAGATTTCCAGAGCACTACATCCACTATTGTTGAAAATATAAAAGAATTAAATGCGTTTAAATAAATTTTTTAGATTAAAAGCTAAAAATGGGATAATTATAAACATAGATATTAAGATATAAAGTTGAGAATTTATATTGTTAAAATATTGATTAGTATTAAAGGTTTCTAATACAGGTGATAATAATGGAATTTTGCAAATAAATGCTGTAAAAAAAGCACTTATAGCACCTTGAGTTAATTTAAGAAATAAGTACTTTTTTATACTTACATTGAATTTAGAAATTATAGAATAAACCTGTGATGTTATAGATATGCCACTAAATCCTATTAAAAAACTTATTAGAATTAATTTGTTATTTAAAGAAAGAGTGCATTTAGCAATTATATTGCAACCATTAGTTAACTCCAATAGGCCCAAGGATATTCCTTTTAAAACATCTAAAGGGATATTTGACATATCTGACAGTTTGTTTACGACAGTGTTAAATAATACACTGTCGTTTATTATGCCTATTAATACAGAAAAAATTACTATGAAACCACCTATGGATAAGGAGGTTTTAATTGCATCTTCTACGGCAGCCATAAAAGATTGGCCAAGGTTTGTAGAAGGATTATTTGTTATATTTGAGAATGATTTATTCATATAGAAATTTTTATTAGGTTTAATTTTATTAGGTAATATAAAAGCCATAGCCATACAGGAAAGCATATTAGATAATAGTAGTAAATAGCCTATTTTAGGATTTAAAAGCATAGAAGTACCTACAGCACCAACAATGAAAAGAGGACTGCCGTTTGAAGCGATATTTAAAAGTCTTTCGTAGGTTTTAAAATCTATAAATTTTTCACTATATAATATAGTTGCATATCTAGCGCCTAAAGGATATCCACAAAATACACTTACTAATAGAGCTAAGCTACAATTTTTAGGTAAATATAAGGGGGTACATATAAAATTACCTAATATTTTGGAATATATATTTATTCCTCCACAGGAAATAATCATGTTCACAAGTATTAGAAAAGGAAAAAGAGATGGAAATACTGAATAAAAAAATAATTTACAACCTAAAATTGTAAGTTCTATACAGTGTTTGGGATCTGAAATTATGTATAGTATTATTAAAGTACATAATAAAGTAAAAAAACCATTAAGATTATATTTTTTAATGAAAATATAACTTAGTAAAATTATAATAAGAAAAATAAAATAGTAAATCATCAATATACCCTCCAAAAATTAATGTCTTAATTAATTTATATTTATAGGATAGATATATATGATTAATTTTTTTATAATTATAAATAAGAAAAAGATGGATCTTAAATAGGTTTTAAAATTTAAGATTCATCTTTCTCTTTGAAGTTATTTATATATTACTTTATAATTATTGGTCCTCTAATAAAATCTTCATTATATTTATAATTCTTATTTAATAAGCTATACATTTTAGATGCTTGTAAATCTAATTTTAAGCTTTCATTTTGTATCTTAGGAATTTTAGTGTATATAGGAAAATCAGAATTGGTTTTTATAGATTTTAAAATAGTTTTCCCCTTCTGGTTAAATCCTAAAACTTTTGCATAAGAAGCAGGCTTTTTTCTTAAATGGTCACAGTCAAAATCTTCAAATCCTATAAAGAATTGACAAAGAATTCTACTTATACGAGTTAGAGTATAACGTTTAGATTTTATATCTAAAAGTATATCATTATAATTGCATAAATTATTAATGCTTTTTTCTATTTTATTATGAAGACCTTCAGAAACATCAGGAATCTTATTCAATAAATTAAATTTAGAGTAGTTTTTATACTTTATATAAGGTAGCATACTATTGTCAAAGGTAAAATTGTATCCAAGTGAATCTAGTTCCTTTAATCTTTTAAAATTATAACTAGGAATGTGATCAATAAGCTCATCTAAAGACTTATTATTTTTTAAATGGTTTCTGATAGAAGTAGCACTTGAAAAGATGGAATTGAAATCACTACTGTTATAACATCCACCCTCTCTTTTAATAGTATAGGGCATAATAGTACTATCTAATTTTATAATGCTTTTCAAATATTCTATAGCTAAGATATTATTTGAAGAATTTAATATATCTTCTAAGTTTGAAATAAAAATATCTTTTTCATTTAAATATTTTTTAATTGCATAGGTTCTTGCTTTGGGATACGGTTCTCCTTCTTTTAATTTTTCTTTTAAATATTCTTTAAATTCAGTAGGTTCATCATATAAAGTTTTTGCAATTACTTTTAAAGTATCAATATTACCGTGTTCACTGCCAAAACAAATGCTATTAACTATGTTTAAATTGTTTAATAAACTTACTGCTCCATAGGAAAAAAATTCAGCTGAAGAAAGAGCGTAAATTGTAGGGAGTTCTAAAACCAAATCTACACCATTGTGTAATGCCATATTAGTTTTTTCGTATTTATCTATTAATGAAGGTATACCTCTTTGATTGAAATTCCCGCTCATTACTGCTATTAAACCATCGCATTTAGTAAGTTCTCTGGTCTTTTGTATATGATGTATATGTCCATTATGCATTGGATTATATTCAACTATTATACCGGCTAAATTCATAAAAAATCACTCCAATCAAAATAAATATAAATTTATTGTATGCCTAAAAGATATTTAAAGTTTAAACTTATATCCATATAGTATACTATAAAATTTATTTTTGTCATAATTGGTTATATGTACTAAAATTAAATATTGAAATAGTTAGATAAAACAAATGAATAAATTTATTGAAAATAGAAATAAATAAGATTTAAAAGTCAAAATAAAGAAAATTGAGTACATTCAAAATTGAATTTAAATAATGATATTAAAATTTTGTTACAATTACTTATGGTAATATAACTACATTAATACATAAGTAATTGCCTATAAAAAATATGCTACGCATATAGGTAAATAATCAATAGCCTTAAAATATTTTTATGGAAGATATTATGTTGAATTCTAAGTGATTTGGAGAATGTCTCACTATTTTTGGTATCCAAGTTAAATTTTAAATTTATAAAATAAGAGAATCTAAAAGTACTATTTTACTGTTAATTCTAGTTAAGAGTTAAGATTGAATATTTAAAAGTTGTTTTATGGGACTTATTAAGATTGAAAAATAAATTCCTAACCATACAAACAATATGTAAAATATATTTGGTAAGTGTTAAGAAACAATTGAAAGAACTTGTATAATTTATTATGAGTAGACAGTAATTTAATTTTACATATAATTAACATTTAAGTAATAATAACTATAAATTTAGTTATTATTTTAATTAATAGATAAAATGATGAATTTTATGTATAAAGTATAAAATACATTTTTCCCATATTTAGTGGACGAAAATTCAGGAAATTTATTTTTTTGACGATAAATAATGAAGATTTCTCATTTCTATGTAATAAAATTTAATTATATAATGTCAATGTTAATAAATTTAACAATTAAGGTTGAAAATTATACTTAAAAAGGGGTATATTAATAAGGTATATTAAAGTTTCTTACTCGAAAGGAGAATTTTGAAATGAGTTTTGTAGATAAAATTTGGAAATTAGCCAAAGAAGATGTAAAAAAAATAGTTTTACCAGAAGGTGATGAAGAGAGAAATTTAAAAGCTGCTCAAATCATAACTGAAAATAAATTAGCACAAGTTGTTTTAGTTGGAAATGAAGAAACAATAAGAAATAACGCTAAAAATTTAGGTGTAAACATAGAAGGAATAGAAATAGCTGACCCAGCAACTTCTGATAAAACAGAAAAATATGCTGAAGCTTTCTATGAGTTAAGAAAAAATAAAGGTGTTACTATAGAGAAGGCTTTACAAACAGTTAAAGACCCTGTTTATTTTGGAACTATGATGGTTAAAATGGATGACGTTGATGGATTAGTATCAGGTGCAGTTCATAGCACAGGAGATTTATTACGTCCAGGTCTTCAAATAATAAAGACAGCTCCAGGAATAAAAGTTGTATCAAGCTTCTTTGTTATGGAAGTTCCAAATTGTGAATATGGTGCAGATGGAACTTTATTATTTGCAGATTGTGCAGTTAACCCAAATCCAAATGCAGAAGAATTAGCGTCAATAGCAATAAGTACAGCTGAAAATGCTAAGGTTTTATGTGGAATTGATCCAAAAGTTGCTATGCTTTCTTTCTCAACAATGGGAAGTGCTAAGCATGAAAATGTAGATAAAGTAAGAACTGCAACTGAACTTGCAAAATCTCAAAGACCAGATCTTGCAATAGATGGTGAATTACAATTAGATGCATCAATAGTTGAAAAAGTTGCTAAACAAAAAGCTCCAAATAGTACAGTTGCTGGAAATGCAAATATTTTAGTATTCCCAGATTTACAAGCTGGAAATATAGGATACAAATTAGTTCAAAGATTTGCAAAAGCTGAAGCAATAGGACCAGTTTGTCAAGGATTTGCAAAACCAATAAACGACTTATCAAGAGGATGTAACGTAAATGATATAGTAAATGTTGTTGCGATAACTGCTATTCAAGCTCAAAATGCTTGCAATAAGTAGAAAAAATATTATATACTAAAAAATACAGGTCTTATAATTTATTAAGATCATACTAAATAAATTTTAAATTATTAAGCGAATCATATTTAAGGAGGAATTACAATGAAAATACTTGTAATTAACTGTGGAAGTTCTTCATTAAAGTATCAATTAATAAATATGGAAAATGAAGAAGCTATAGCACAAGGATTAGTTGAAAGAATAGGAATTGAGGGATCAATATTAACTCAAAAGGTTCCAGGAAGAGACAAATACATAGTTCAAGAACCTATGGCAACTCATAAAGAAGCTATACAACATGTTATTGAATCTTTAACAGATAAAGAACATGGTGTAATAACAAGCATGGATGAAATAAACGCAGTTGGACACAGAGTTGTTCATGGCGGAGAAAAATATGCAGCATCAGTTGTTATAAATGATGAGGTAATGGCTCAATTAGAAGAGTGCACAAAACTTGCACCACTTCATAATCCAGCAAATATAATTGGAATAAATTCATGTAAAGAATTAATGCCAAAAACTCCAATGGTAGGTGTATTTGATACAGCATTCCATCAAACAATGGATAAAGAAGCATATATATACCCATTACCATATGAACTATATGAAAAACATGGAATAAGAAAATATGGTTTCCACGGAACTTCTCATAAGTTCGTTTCAGCTCAAGTAGCAGAAATGATGGGAAAAAATATAGAAGATGTTAACATAATAACTTGTCACTTAGGAAACGGTGCTAGTTTAGCTGCAGTTAAAGGTGGAAAAGTTGTTGATACAAGTATGGGATTCACTCCGCTTGAAGGAATAGCAATGGGAACAAGATGTGGTAACATAGACCCAGCTATAGCTATGTTCTTAATGAGAGAAGAAAATATGACAGCTGATGATGTTGATAACTTATTCAACAAAAAATCAGGTGTTTTAGGAATTTCTGGAGTAAGTAGTGACTTTAGAGATATAGAAAACGCTGCAAAAGAAGGAAATGCTAGAGCAGAGCTTTCACTAGATGTTTACAACTTTAGAGTAAGAGAAATGATAGGTGCTTATGCAGCAGCTATGGGTGGAGTAGATGCAGTTGTGTTTACAGCTGGTCTTGGTGAAAATTCTCCAACAACAAGAGAAGCAATCTGTGAAGGATTACAATTCATGGGAATTAAGATTGATTCAGAAAAGAACAATGTAAGAGGAAAAGCTGTTGAAGTAAGTGCTGCTGATGCTACAGTTAAAGTGTTTGTTGTTCCAACAAATGAAGAGTTAATGATAGCAAGAGATACTAAAAACTTAACTTCAAAATAGTATAAATTTATAAAACTGCTATATCCCTCCGAAATGTTATTTTAAAATAATAAATTGTTCTTGACTTTTAATAGCATAATTTATATAATAATTAATGTTTGAAATAGTAGAGTCTTGAATGAAAATAAGGAGGGGTGTAGTAGCTTTTACTCAAGCTATGTGATTTATGTCACATTATATATGGATTTGTCCATATGAGGAAAGAAATTTCCAGAGTATATAATATGTACATAGACCTTTCGGAATTAAAAAATAAGAATTATGGACGTAAAGAATTAAACTTAGAAATATCTAAGGAAAGTTTTAATGATAACGGTGAAGTGGTCAAATTTCTTAAGCCGATAAATTTTAATGGAACGTTAAGACTAGTTGATGATGTTTATTATTTAACTGGAAAAGTTATCACTAAAGTATTATTAGCATGTTCAAGATGTAGTGAAGAGTTTGCTTATGATATATCATTTGATATAGAAGAAAAATTTTCACATACTGTTGAAGATATTGATGGAGAAATTATCTCACTTGATAGTAATAAATTAGATCTTTATCAAATTATAGAAAATAATATGGGAATAGAGTTTCCTATAAAAAGACTTTGCAATGAAAATTGTAAGGGGTTATGCCAACAATGTGGAACGAATTTAAACCAATCTTGTTGTAATTGCAATGAGAATGAAGTTGATCCGAGGTTGGCAAAATTAAAAGAATTATTTTCTAACTCGTAAGGAGGTGTAATTATGGGAAATCCTGCTAGAAAGTCTTCTAAAGCTAGAAGAGATTCAAGAAGAGCGCAAACATTTAAACTTGGTTTACCAGGAATAGTTGAGTGCCCTCAGTGCCATGAAATGAAACTTGCACACAGAGTTTGTAAAAGCTGTGGATACTACAAAAATAGAGAAGTTGTTTCAACTGAGAAATAATAAAAGAAAGTCACTTGACTTTCTTTTATTTTTTATATAATATTTTCACATAACATAAAAAATATGATAGTATTTTTTATGTAAAATAGATATAATATTAAGTGACATGTAAATTATAAAATTTTGTAAAAATAGGTATTGACTTAAGAGAAGTAATTTATAAAAATAAGCGAGGGTCTGATAATGAGATTTGTGGTAGACGGAATGGGTGGAGATAATTCACCTTCAGCAGTTGTAGAAGGTGCTGTTATGGCTGTAAATGAGTTTAGTGATATAGAACTTGTTATTACAGGACCACAACAGGCTATACAGGATGAATTAGATAAATATCAGTATGAAAAAGGAAAAATAACCATACTAGATGCAACAGAAGTTATAAGTACTAATGAACACCCTGTAATGGCTATTAAGAAAAAAAAGGATTCCAGCATAAATAAAGCTTTGCAATTAGTTAAGCAAAAGGAAGTGGATGGAATAGTGTCCGCAGGAAGTACTGGTGCTTTTTTGGCTGGATGTACGTTAATAGTTGGTAGAATAAAAGGAATAGATAGACCAGCATTGGCTCCTATAATGCCAGGATTAAATGGTCCATTTATGGTTATAGATGCAGGTGCAAATGTTGATTGTAAACCGCATTATTTAGAACAGTTTGCACTTATGGGTAAAATATATTTTGAAAGCGTATTAAAACATGAAAATCCTAAAGTTGGATTAATAAATATTGGCTCTGAGGAAGAAAAAGGAAATGAACTTACTAAAAGCGTTCATAAACTTTTAAAAGAGTCTAATAAAAACTTTATAGGAAATGTTGAGCCAAGAGAAGTTACTGATGGGGATGTTCAAGTTTTAGTATGTGATGGATTTGTAGGCAATACAGTTTTGAAAATGTATGAAGGTGTAGCATCTAATTTATTTTCTATGATTAAAAAGAATTTAATGTCATCATTAACGACCAAAATAGGTGCAGCTATGTCAAAACCTGCCTTTAAGAAAATAAAGAAAGAGTTTGATTATACTGAGTATGGTGGCGCAGCGTTTTTAGGGGTAAAAGGTATATGTATAAAAGCACATGGTAGTTCTAATTCTAAAGCTTTTAAAAATGCAATAAGACAGGCAAAAAAGGTTTATGATAATAATATCATAGAAAAAATAACAGAAGAAATAGAAAAGACAACAGAAAATAAAAATAAATTGTAAACAGTGTATAAAATTAATAAATTTAAGTATATTATTAAAAAGAATTAAATATTTAAAATATATATTGATTACTTTTGATAATACTATTAATATAATATTATTATCATATGATTTATTTATAGGAGGCTGGAATATATGTTTGAAAAAGTTAGAAAAAGAATATCAGAACAATTAAGCTTAGATGAGGATGATATTACATTAGAATCTTCTTTTATAGATGATTTAGGAGCGGACTCATTAGATATAGTGGAGTTGATTATGGCTTTAGAAGAGGAATTTGATATTGAAATTCCAGATGAAGATGCAGAAAAAATATCTACAGTTGGCGATGTAGTTGAATACATAAAAACACGTGTAGATGAATAATAAAAGTTCCGCATCTATGCGGAACTTTATTTAAATTAAATATATATTAACAATTGGAGTTTTTTCCTCAACTTATTAAATTAAGATTATTAATTATAATAAGCTGAGGAATACACTCCTAAGAAGGAGCTGAATTATGAAAATAAGAAATACTACTATTGAACTAAAAGAAAAACTTAATGTGGATATAAAAGATATAAAATTGCTACAAACAGCAATTACTCACAGTTCATATGCTAATCAAAAAAAAGGTGTTGAGTATAATGAAACTTTAGAGTTTTTAGGAGACTCTGTATTGCAACTTGTAATATCACAGTATTTATATAATAGTTGTAGGAAAAAAGGAGAAGGATATTTAACTAGAGTTAGATCGCTAATTGTGTGCGAAAATTCTTTATATGAAATAGCTAAAAAGTGGGATTTAGGAAATTACTTAACAATGAGTAGAGGAGAAGAACTTACGGGAGGACGAACAAGAGTTTCTATATTATCCGATGCAGTAGAGGCTATAATAGCAGCAATATATTTAGATCAAGGATTAAATGTTGCAGAAAAGTTTATATTAGGTAATTTTGAAACTGTAATAGAAAAAGCATTAAGAAATGAAATTGTTATAGATTATAAAACTAAATTACAAGAAACACTTCAGAAAAATGGTGAAGTAAGTATAGTATATAATTTAGTAAAATTTGAAGGTCCTCCACATAGAAGACAGTTTTTTGTAGAAGTTCTTGTAAATGGGGTTTCAAGAGGAAATGGTATAGGGTATAGCAAAAAAGAAGCAGAACAAAATGCAGCTAAAGAAGTTGTATTAGGCAAGGAGAATAGCAATGAATAAGGCTCATTACATAATACCTATTTTTGTTCCTCATGAAGGATGTCCTCATACATGTGTATTTTGTAATCAAAATAGTATTACAGGAAGTTGTTTTAAAATTGATGGTAATTTTGTTAGAAATACTATAGAGGAATATTTAGAGACAATAAATAGAGAAAATGCTATAGTAGAGGTGTCTTTTTTTGGAGGTACATTTACAGCTATAGACATTGAAAAACAAAAAGAATTACTGTCAGTGGCGAAGGAATTTAAAGATTTAGGAAAAATAGATTATATAAGAATGTCAACTAGGCCAGATTATATAGACGATTTTATTCTTACGAATTTAAAAGAGTATGATGCTGATATAATAGAATTAGGAGTTCAATCCTTAGATGAAGAAGTTCTTTTGAAATCTGGTAGAGGTCATGATGTAGAGTCTGTAAAAAAAGCCTCACAGCTTATAAAAAAGTATGGAATAACATTAGGGCATCAAATAATGTTAGGACTTCCAGGGGATACAATGGAAAAAGATATTGAAACAGCAAGAAAAAGCATAGAGATGAATCCTGATATATGTAGGATATATCCAGCTCTTGTTATAAAAGATACTCCTATGGAAGAACTTTTAGATAGAAAAGAATACAGACCATATAATTTAGAAGAAGCGGTTGAAATAAGTAAAGTTTTATATGGTATGTATACTTCAAATGGTATAAATGTAATAAGAATTGGTTTACAGCCAACAGAAGAAATAAATTATGGTAAAGAATTTGTTGAAGGGCCATTTCATCCTGCATTTAGGGAACTTGTTGAAGGTTCTATATATAAAGATATATTAATTGAATATTTTACTAAAAAAGGTGAAATAGAAAGTTTATCTATAAATCCTAAGGATATATCTAAATTGTATGCTAATAAAAAGGTGTATTTTAGAGAAGCATTATCAGTTTTAGGTGTAAAAAAAATAAAAG
This sequence comes from Clostridium senegalense, assembly GCF_018916625.1. Lineage (NCBI taxonomy): Bacteria > Bacillati > Bacillota > Clostridia > Eubacteriales > Clostridiaceae > Clostridium > Clostridium senegalense. The sequence continues at coordinate 543,053 of NZ_JAHLNC010000001.1, read as the reverse complement.
TCTATCAAGATAGTAAATTAGATAGAGGTAATATTAAATTGCAATTTAATTGCGAAACAGTGAAAATCTGTATAAATGAATACTTACAAAAATATTAAAAACCGTGATTTCACGGTTTTTTAATGGTTTAAGATAAGAATATGAAAATAAATTATGGTTTGAATTTTATATAAAAATAATATAAACTTACATTAGTGAACTAGGGGAAAAATGTATTTGATATATAAATAAAAAGAGAGGTGTTTTTGATGAATAAAAAACAAAGAGATAAACTAACAAAAATACTAGCAATATGTATATCTGTATTTATGGTTTTAGGTATAGTATTGCCACTTATTATAAGATAGTAGGAGAGTGAATGGATGTTTTTAAAATCTATTGAAATAAGAGGTTTTAAATCCTTTGCAGATAAGACAGAACTGATATTTAAAAAAGGTATAACTGCAGTAGTTGGTCCTAATGGTAGCGGCAAAAGTAATATATCTGATGCTGTAAGATGGGTTTTAGGAGAACAAAGTGTTAAAACTCTAAGAGGAGATAAAATGGAGGACGTGATATTTGCGGGAACTCAATTTAGGAAACCTGTTGGACTTGCACAGGTTTCTTTAATCTTAGATAATTCTGATGCAGAATTAGATGTTGAATATTCAGAAGTAGTTATATCAAGAAGATTGTATAGATCAGGAGAAAGTGAATATTTAATAAATAACACAATATGTAGACTTAAAGATGTTCAAAATCTTTTTATGGATACAGGAATAGGAAAAGAAGGATATTCAATAATAGGACAAGGTAAGATTGACGCAATATTAAGTGGAAAGCCGGAAGAAAGAAGAAAATTACTAGAGGAAGCTGCTGGGATTGTAAAGTATAAAACAAGAAAAGAAGAATCAGAACGAAAATTAGAAAATACTAATCAGAATTTGATAAGAATAGATGATATATTAGGAACATATGAAGAAAGATTAGAACCTTTAAAAAGCGAAAGTGATAAAGCAAATAAATTTTTAGAACTTTCTAAGCAGTTAAAAGTAAATGAAATAAATATTATAATTGATTTCATAGAAAAGAATTACATAAAAATTTCTAGCTACAAATCTCAATGTGAAATTATAAACAAAGAATTACAAAATAAAATAAATGAAAGAAGAATATTAAAAAATAAATTAGAAGAAAATAATTTAAAACTAGAGGAATTTGAAAATAAAATTTCTAAAGATAAACAAAAGTTTTATGACAATAAGTCTAAGCATCAACAAGTTTTATCTGAAATTAAAATTTTAGAAGAAAGAATAGAAATTATAAAAAAATCTATTTCTAAAATCAATGATGAAAAGTTAACTTTAATAGATAAAGTAAGAAATTTAGAAGAAAATATAAGAGAACTTGAAATTGCATTAAAAGATTTTTTAAATTCTCATGAGGATATAAAAGAAAAAATTATATTAAATAAAAAACTGGTTGAAGAAATTTATAATAACAATTTAAAAGAAAATTCTAGATTGAAAGAAATTGAAAACATAAAAAGTTCATTGAATATGAAAAAGAATGATGAAAGCAATAATATTATTATTTTGAATAATAATATTGAAGGGATAGAACAAAAATTAGAAAGTATTAAAACGGAAATAGAAGGAATACGTAATTCTATAAAAATTAATGAAACTACAAAAGCTGTACTTAATGGAGAAGGTATTAAAATACTACAAAAGATTGATGATTATAATACTAAAATAAAAGAAAATAAAATAAACATAGGAAAATCAAGACATAATCAAACAATAGGAGAAAAAAAACTTAGAGAACTTTTAGCTACATCTAATAAAGTGGATGCTAATTTAAATATGCTTATAAATTTGGAAAAGCAGTATGAAGGTTATAATAAATCAGTGAAAACTTTAATGCAGCATGTGGATAACAATAGAATAAGCAATTTTAAAGGAAAGTGTTATATTTTAGGAGAAATTATAAAAGTAGAGAAAAAATTTGAAACAGCTATGGAAATAGCATTAGGTTCTAGCTTATCCAATATAATAACTGAAGATGAAAATGGTGCTAAGATTCTTATAGAATATTTAAAAAAACATTCTTTAGGTAGAGCAACGTTTTTACCTTTAAATACAGTAAAAGGTAGAATTGTAGAACTTGGAAATAATATAAAATCTATGAGTGGTTTTATTGGTATAGCTAGCGAAATTTTAAATTATGATAGTAAATTTAAAGGTATAATAGATTACGCTTTGGGTAGAACTTTAATATGTGATAATATGGATAATGCAATAAAAATAGCACGAACACTTAATTATAGACAAAAAATAGTTACATTATCTGGAGAAGTTATAAATCCTGGAGGAGCATTAACAGGTGGTAGTATTTACAATAAATCTAATAATGTTATAGGTAGAAAAAGAGAGATAGAAGAGTTGAAAATTAGATTTGATGTATTAAATAAAGAAGTTAAAGAAAAAAATATATTATTAAAAAATTTAAATGAACAGATAAAGGAATTAGATGAAGAAAATTTAAACTTAAGAGATTATGTTCATTTTGAAAATATAGAAAAGACAAAAATAAATGAAAAAATTAATTCTTTGAAAGATGATACAATCAAATTAAAAAATAGTTTAAATGAAAATGAAAAAAATTTAAGAGAAAAAGAATCAGAAAGAAAGAAATTATTAGAAGAGATTATAACTTTAGAAGAAAATTTAAAATCTATGAATAATGAGATTAGTAAATTAGAAATTGAAGAAAATAGTTTAAGAGAAAAAATAACAGAAAGTGAAGCTTCAGTAGAAAAATATAAGGATACTTTAACAGAACTGAAAATTGAAAAAGCAAAAATAGATGAAATTGTTATAAATAGAGAAAATGATATTAAAAGAATAAAAAATGAAATAAAATTATTAAAAGAAAAACAAGAAAATCTACACAAGGAAGCAATATCATTACAAGATAATAAGAAAAATTATGAAGAAATCTTAAAAAACAATAAAGATAGTGTAAAAGATATAATAACTGAAATAGAAAATATGGAAAAATTTATAGAAGATAGCCAATTAGAAAAAATAAAAATTAAAGATGAAATTAATAAAATAAAATCACAAGAAGAAGGTATAGGTTCAGAACTTGAAAATACAGAAAAAGAATTACATAGATATCAAGTAGCATTAGCGAAAATAGAAACGGAAAAGGAAAACCTTCTTTCAAAATTAAATGAGGAATTTAATTTGACTTATGCAGAAGCTTTAGAGTTTAAAGAGCCTTTAGAAAACATATCTAAAGTTAAAGAAGAAGCATTATTTATAAAAGAAGAAATTAAAAATTTAGGAACTGTAAATGTAGGATCTATTGAAGAGTATAAGGAAGTAAAAGAAAAATATACATTTATGGTATCTCAAAAGGAAGATTTAGTTGATGCTAAAAATGAACTTATAAAAGTTATTGATGAGATGACAGCTAAAATGAGAGATGTTTTTAAAGAAAATTTTATAAAACTTAGAAAGAATTTTAATGAAACTTTTAAACAATTATTTAAAGGCGGAAGTGCAGATTTAATCTTAAAAGATGGAGATGAATTAACATCCAAAATTGAAATTAATGTAGAACCACCAGGAAAAAAATTACAAAATATAAATTTGTTATCCGGTGGAGAAAAGGTATTATCTGCAATAGCACTATTATTTGCTATATTGAAAATGAAACCTACTCCATTTTGTATATTGGACGAAATAGAAGCAGCTTTAGATGATGCTAATGTAATAAGATATGCAGAATTTTTAAATAAGTTTTCAAATAACATACAATTTATAGTAATAACACATAGAAAAGGTACAATGGAAGCAAGTGATATGTTATACGGCGTAACTATGGAAGAAAAAGGTGTATCCAAGGTTGTATCAGTTGACTTTACAAGATAAAATTAATGGAGGTAATTAACTATGTTTGGAAAATTTTTTGATAAATTAAAAGAAGGATTAACAAAGACAAGAGATAGTATAAGTTCTGCTGTATCAGACGTTTTAAATCTAGCTGTAACTATAGATGATGATTTATATGAAGAACTTGAGGAAGCACTAATAATAAGTGATATAGGAGTTGAAACATCTGTAGAAATAATAGAAAAGTTAAAAGAAAAAATAAAAGAAGAAAAAATAAAAGATGTAGCTATGGTAAAGCCATGTATGAAAGAAGTAATAATAGAAATGATGGGTGAGGAAGTTAGTAATATATCACCTGAAAAAACTCCAGAAATTAAACTTGTAATAGGGGTAAATGGTGTAGGTAAAACTACATCTATTGGTAAATTAGCAACAAAAATAAAAAATGAAAATTATAAAGTTTTATTAGCTGCAGCAGATACTTTTAGAGCAGCTGCTATAGATCAATTAGAAATTTGGAGTAAAAGAGCAAAGGTAGATATAGTAAAACATCAGGAAGGTTCCGATCCAGCAGCAGTAATTTATGATGCAGTTCAAGCTGCAAAGGCTAGAAATGTAGATGTATTAATATGTGATACAGCGGGAAGACTTCATAATAAAAAGAATTTGATGGATGAGCTTTCAAAAATTAATAGGGTCATTGACAGAGAATTTGGTGAAGCTCACAGGGAAACTTTGTTAGTATTAGATGCTACCACAGGACAAAATGCAGTTATACAAGCAAAACAGTTTATGGAGGTTTGTCCTATTGATGGTATAATACTTACAAAACTAGATGGTACAGCAAAAGGTGGGGTTGTAATATCTATAAAAAATCAATTAAACATACCTGTGAAATTTATAGGTGTAGGTGAAGGAATTGATGATCTTCAAGAATTTAATTCAAGAGAATTTGTTGAAGCGTTATTTTAAAAAATTTTGAAAAGTAAAACATTGATTTTATAATTAGATGTTAAGTAAAAATACTTGACAGGTATAAATCTTTTTGCTAATATATCATTTGTGAGTTAGGTGATTTTATGGAAAAGAGATTTGAATTATCTTTACTCTTAGATTTTTATGGACCATTGCTTACGGAAAAACAAAAAAATGTAATGGATCTTTACTTTAATGAAGATTTATCTTTAAAGGAAATATCAGAAATTACAAAAACTAGTAGGCAGGCGATTCATGATATAATTAAAAGGTGTGAAAATCTTTTGGTAGAGTATGAAGAAAAACTTAACCTTTTAGAAAAGAGTATAAAAAGTGAGAGTATTAAGCAAAAGATTATAAAAGAACTAAAGAATGTAAAAATAGATAGTGAAAAAAATTCTATATTAATAGATGATATTATAAAAAATATTATCGAAATTTAGGAGGTCTGCTATGGCTTTTGAAGGATTAGCTTCTAAATTACAAGAAACCATTAAGAAGTTAAAAGGTAAGGGCAAACTTTCAGAAAAAGATATAAAAGAAGCCATGAGAGAGGTAAAATTAGCCTTGTTAGAAGCTGATGTTAATTATAAAGTTGTAAAAAGCTTTGTAAAAGATGTTAGCGAAAAATGCCTAGGAAACGAAGTTTTAGAAAGCTTGACTCCAGGACAACAAGTTATTAAAATTGTTAATGATGAATTAACAAAGCTTATGGGAAATACAGAAAGTAAGTTAGAATTAAATCCTAATGGAATATCTGTTATTATGCTTGTTGGATTACAAGGTGCTGGTAAAACTACAATGGCTGGTAAACTTGCGCTTAACCTTAGAAAAAATAATAAAAAACCTCTTTTAGTAGCTTGTGATGTTTATAGACCAGCTGCAATAAAACAATTGCAGGTAGTAGGTAAGTCAATAGACATACCAGTGTTTACTATGGGAGATAAAACAAGTCCAGTTGATATAGCAAAAGCATCTATTGAACATGCGAAAAACGAAGGATGTAATGTAGTTATAATAGATACAGCTGGAAGACTTCATATAGATGAAGAGCTTATGAATGAGCTTAAAGACATAAAAGAAAATATAGTGCCAAATGAGATACTTTTGGTTGTAGATTCCATGACTGGACAGGATGCTGTTAATGTAGCGGAGAGTTTTAACTCACAGTTAGAGGTAACAGGTGTTATCCTTACTAAATTGGATGGAGACACTAGGGGTGGAGCAGCACTTTCTATAAAAGCAATGACAGGAAAACCAATTAAATATGTTGGTATGGGAGAGAAAATGTCAGATCTTGAAATTTTCCATCCTGAAAGAATGTCATCTAGAATATTAGGAATGGGAGATATGCTTTCTTTAATAGAGAAGGCACAGGCTGCAATAGATGAAGAAAAAGCACAAGAACTAGGAAATAAAATGTTGAGTCAAGAATTCAACTTTGAAGATTTCTTAGATATGCTTCATCAGATGAAAAAACTTGGACCTTTAGGAAAAATTGTAGAAATGTTGCCAGGTGCAAATAGCAAGGAATTAAAAGACTTAGATTTGTCACAAGGTGAAAAAGAAATGTCTAAAATAGAATCAATAATAAACTCTATGACATTAAATGAGAGAAGAAAACCAAGTTTAATAACATCTTCACCATCAAGAAAGAAGAGAATAGCAAATGGTGCAGGAACAACTATACAAGAAGTTAATAAACTTCTAAAGCACTATGAAACAATGAAAAAGATGATGAAGAATATGAAGGGTATGCAAAAAAATACACAAAGACAGATGAAAAAAGGGTTATTTGGAAAATTACCTTTTTAACATACAATTTATTTTTTAAGGAGGTGAAATACACATGGCAGTAAAAATAAGATTAAAAAGAATGGGTGCTAAAAAAGCTCCTTTCTATAGAATAATCGTAGCTGATTCAAGATCTCCAAGAGATGGAAGATTTATCGATGAAATAGGATACTACAATCCAACAACTGAACCAATTACAGTTAAAATCGATGAAGAAAAAGCAAACAAATGGGTTCAAAATGGAGCACAACCAACAGAGACTGTAAAAAGACTTTTCAACAATGCTGGAATAAAATAATTCTTGTTGAATTGAATGGAGGCGCATTCCATGAAAACATTACTAGAGGTACTTGCTAAATCTTTAGTTGACAACCCAGAAGCAGTATCAATAAATGAAATTTCAAGTGATCATTCAATCATTTTGGAGTTGAAAGTTGATAAAGCTGATATGGGAAAAGTAATTGGTAAACAGGGAAGAATAGCAAAAGCTATTAGAACTGTTGTAAAAGCAGCAGCTGTTAAGGAAAACAAGAGAGTTGTTGTAGAAATAATAGAATCATAAGAGTTAGGCTAGCCTAACTCTTATTTTAATATAAATTTTTATTAATATAAGAATATATGGTTATATTTACCGTTATAATTATGTGGAAAGTTATTTATTAAAAAAATAACAACTAAATTTTAATAGTTATTTAATGAGTTATAGTTTCTAAGTTACAACTAAAAATCATGATTATTATTAAAATATATTTTAATTAAATAAATAAGCTAAAATATAAATTTAGATTAAATAAATTATATTTTTGTTGATAATAATGAAAACATAATTTAATATATAAATTGGCAATTGAAAATCAAATCGTTAGGGGATAGAATTAAGTTAATAACGTGAGTTTTTATAAAGTATCCCAAATATATTATTAGGAGGTCTGTAGAATGAAGGAGTTTATGAGCATAGGACAAATAACTAAACCTCATGGAGTTAGGGGTGAGGTGAAAGTTTTTTCGCTTACAGATAGTTTAGAGGAATTTAGAGAGTTAGAAAAAGTTTATATAGATGGCGTAGAAAGAAAAATAACATCATGTAAATTACAAAGTGATAGAGCAATATTAAAAATTGAGGGTATAGAATCTATGAATGAGGCAGAAGAGTATAGAAATAAATATTTAAAAATTCATAGAAACGATGCAAAACAGCTTGAAGAAGATAGTTATTATGTTGCAGATTTAATAGATTGTAAGGTTTTTGATACTGACGGGGTAGAACTTGGGAAAGTATATGATGTTTTAGAAACAGGTAGTAATGATGTATATTGGGTAAAAGGTGGAAAAGAGGAAGTTTTAATACCTGCATTAAAAGAAATAATAGTTAGTATTAATATTGAAAAAAGTGAAATTGTGATAAAGCCTGTGAAGGTTTGGAGTGAATAATGAAAATACATATATTAACTCTTTTCCCAGAAATGTTTGATGTTTTTAATCATAGTATTTTAGGAAGGGCACAAAAGGAAAGTATTTTAAATATTGAATGTGTAAATATAAGAGATTATACAAATAATAAGCATAAAAAAGTTGATGACTATCCATATGGTGGTGGTGCTGGAATGGTGATGATGCCACAACCAATAGTTGATTGTATAAAAGATGTTAAAAAAGTTAATAATGGTAAAGTAGTATTTTTAGGTCCAAGAGGAAAGACTTTTAATCAGAAAATGGCTAAGGATTTTAGTAAAGAAAAAGAATTAATATTTCTTTGTGGTCATTATGAAGGTATTGACGAAAGAATTTATGATTATATAGATATGGAGGTATCATTAGGTGACTTTGTATTAACTGGTGGTGAAATGGCGTGTATACCGATTGTTGATAGTATAAGTAGAATGATTCCTAATGTATTATCTTGTGATGAAAGTTTTATGGAGGAATCTTTTTATGATGGACTTTTAGAATATCCTCAATACACACGACCTTTTGAATTCGAAGGAAAAAAAGTTCCAGAAATATTAATTTCAGGACATCATGAAAATATACGAAAATATAGAAGATTACAATCACTATTAATAACAAAAAAACAAAGAAATGATTTATACAAAAACATTGAACTTACAAAAGAAGATAAAAAAATGTTGGAAAATTATTATAAAACTAAAAAATAAGTTGATAACATTAAATTTATATGATAAAATCATTTTTGTGCTGGGCGGTCCTCTGTCATTTACATATGATTAAGAACGTCAAATAATTTTTAGGAGGTAACGCACAATGTTAGACATAATAAAACAAATCGAAGCAGAACAAATCAGAACTGATTTACCAGAATTCAATGTAGGAGATACTGTTAAAGTTCACATCAGAATAAGTGAAGGAAACAAGGAAAGAATCCAAGTTTTCGAAGGAACAGTTCTTAAAAGACAAAACGGTGGAGCAAGAGAAACTTTTACAGTAAGAAGAGTAGCTTCTGGTGTAGGAGTTGAAAAAACTTTCCCAGTTAACTCTCCTGTAATAGAGAAAGTTGACGTTGTAAGAAGAGGTAAAGTAAGAAGAGCTAAATTATTCTACTTAAGAGATAGAGTAGGAAAAGCTGCTAAGGTTAAAGAATTAATAAGATAATTTTGTAAAAAATGGGGCGTTAGTGTCCCTTTTTTTATTATGAAAATTATTTGGTTAGTAAATATATAAGTTATATTTTAAGTTTTAAAATCTATAAAAGATAAAATAAAATTCAATACAATATTAGATAAAGAAGGTGTAGTTATGAGTATAAACTGGTTTCCAGGGCATATGGCTAAAACAAGAAGACAAATAAAAGAAAATTTAAAACTTGTTGATGCTGTAATTGAAATAAGAGATGCTAGAATAGTAAGATCTAGTGCTAATCCAGATATAGAGGATATTTGTCAAAATAAACCTAGAATAATTTTATTAAATAAAAGCGATTTAAGTGAAGAAAAAGTGACAAAGCAATGGGTTAAGGAATTGTCTAATGAACATACAAAAGTTTTAAGTGTAAATTGTTTAAAAGGATTAGGTCTTAAAAATATAAAACCTGCATTAGATGAAATGTTAAAGGAAAAACATGATAATTTAAGAAACAAGGGTGTAGTTAATATAGTTACTAGAGTAATGGTAGTTGGAATACCAAATGTGGGAAAATCTACATTTATAAATAAATTGGCTAAAAATAATATAGCTAAAACAGGTGATAAGCCAGGTGTTACTAGAAATAAGCAATGGATAAAAACTAAAATAGGAATAGAACTTATGGATACTCCAGGCGTATTATGGCCTAAATTTGAGGATGAAACTGTAGGGCTTGATTTAGCGTTCACTGGTGCTATAAAAGACGAAATTATGGATATAGAAGAGTTAGCCTTGAAATTAATAGAAACCCTTCAAGTTAGTTATCCAGAGAGGTTGAAGGAAAGGTATAAGCTTCCTGAACTTAGTGAATCAGCGTTAGAGAATATGGATAATATAGGTAGGAAAAGAGGAGCTGTCATAGCACGTGGTAATATAGACTACAATAGAGTAGCTGTTATGTTATTAGATGAATTTAGAGGTGGAAAATTAGGAAATATATCATTAGAAAAGCCAGAGAAATAAGGTGATATACTTGGAAGTTATAGATTTGAGTAAAATGAAATTTGCTCTTGTTAAAGAATACGTTTTAAATTTTCAAAATAACAATGATATAAGAACTTCAAAACTAAAGTTTATGGAACTTATAAAAATGTTAAATGATGATAGCAGAAAGAATGTAAATAAATTAGGTGAAAAGTTAGAAAAAATTATAATAGCCTATGAAGCGGAAGTTAACAGAGTAAAAGATATGTATATTTTTGATAAAAATTTTGGTGATTTTAAATATATTGCTGGTGTAGATGAAGTTGGAAGAGGTCCTTTAGCAGGTCCTATAGTTTCAGCTGCTGTAATATTAAACTTAAATTATATGGATGATAGAGAATTAATGTTATATATTAATGATTCTAAAAAGCTTTCTCCAGAAAAAAGAAAATACCTAAGTGAAATAATAAAGTCTAAAGCTGTAAGCTATAATATATCAGTTATAGATAATAAAGAAATAGATGAAAAGGGTATTGGGTGGTGCAATCAAGAGGTTTTTAGAAGGGCATGCTATGGTTTAGATAAAAAACCAGATTTAGTTTTATCTGATGGATATTTAATAAAAGAGTTTGATATAGAAAATAAAAGTGTAATAAAAGGTGATACTAAAAGTGCATCTATAGCCTGTGCATCTATATTAGCCAAGGTCTATAGAGATAAAATTATGGAAGATTATCATCAGCATTATCCAGAATACAAATTTTGCAGAAATGTAGGATATGGGACAGAGGAACATGTTCAAGCTATAAAGAGAATTGGTATAACTGAAATACATAGAAAAAGTTTTTTAACCAACATATTAAATAAATAAAATTATAGTCTCAAAATAAAGGGTGATTTTTATTTTGAGACTATTTATAAGATTATATGTAACCGTTTACCAAAAACGCATTTTTGATTAGATTTATTTCAGGTTTATAGTCATTTAGAAGAACTTCAACAACATCAAATCTTATACTATAATTGAATAATTTATTTTTACAAATATAGTATTGCGCAGTTTTTATTATTTTCTTTTCTTTGTAAAAATTAACAGCTTCACTAGGATATCCATAATAATCTGATTGTCTAGTTTTAACTTCTATAAAACAGATAGAATCATCGTTTTTGCCTATTATATCGATTTCACCAATATTACATGTGAAATTTCTACATAATATTTTATATTTATGTTTTTTTAGATAGTTTGTGGCTAAATCTTCACCACTATCCCCAATGATTTTATTAAAAATTTTCAATAATATGACCTCCTAAAATCAAAGCAAATATATTTTTATTATTGCCAAGTATAATGATAATAAACAAATTAAATTTGAAGATGTTTATTATCATAATAACCTGTCAACAATTAACATAAACAGAATAAGGAGGGATAAATATGGCTATACAATTATCCTGTGCTACATTTTTAGGGGTAGAAGGAATTGTTATATCTGTAGAAATAGATATTTCAAGAGGAATACCATCATTTAATATAGTTGGTATGGCAGATACTTCTGTAAAAGAAGCAAAGGATAGGGTTAGAGCTGCAATAATTAATTCAGGATATAAGTTTCCTAATAATAGGATAACTATAAACTTAGCACCTGCTGATTTGAAAAAGGAAGGTACTATATTTGACTTACCTATAGCTTTAGGAATATTAATAGCAAGTAAACAAATAGAAATAGAAAATATGGATCATTACTTGGTAATGGGTGAATTATCTTTATCAGGAAAATTAAAAAAAGTTAAGGGTGTATTACCAATAGCCATTGAGGGAAGTAAAAAAGGATTTAAAAAATTATTAATTCCTTATGATAATTATGTTGATTGTTCTATGATAAAAGATATAGAAATTTATCCACTAAATAGCTTAAAGCAGTCAGTAGAATTTTTATTACACAAAGATATGCCTTCATACCACTATAAGGAAGCAAAAGAAATATTAAAAGAAAGCTCTAGAGATTTTTCAGAGGTTATAGGACAAGAAGCGGCGAAAAGAGCTTTGGAAGTAGCTGCTGCAGGAGGACATAATATATTAATGCATGGTGCACCAGGTTCTGGTAAAACAATGTTGGCAGAAAGAATAACATCGATACTACCTAATTTAACTTATGAAGAAGCTTTAGATGTTACCAAAATATATAGCGTCCATGGTGGTGTGAATTATGAAGGGGGACTTATAAAAAGAAGACCTTTTAGAAGTCCACACAATACTATAACAGAAGTAGCTCTTGTTGGTGGTGGTAGAAATCTAATGCCTGGTGAAATTTCATTAGCTCACAATGGGGTATTGTTTTTAGATGAAATATTGGAATTTAAAAAAAATTTATTGCAAATGTTAAGACAACCTTTAGAAGATAGAACAATTAAAATAACTAGAAATGCAGGAACAGTGTCTTATCCATCTAGTTTTATGTTAGTTGCTGCATTAAATCCATGTCCATGTGGATTTTATGGAACTAATATAAAGCCATGTCGATGTAGTGATTATGAAATAAAAAGATACATTGGAAAATTATCAGGACCACTTTTAGATAGAATAGACATATTTACACAAGTTAATCCTTTGTCTTATGGAGAGATAAATTGTAATATAAAAAAAGAAAGTTCAAAAGAAATACGAGAAAGGGTTGAAAATGCAAGAACCATTCAAATAAAAAGGTTTAAAGATGAAAATATAAAGAATAATTCTGAAATGAAACAAAAGCATATAAAAAAATATTGTGAAATAGATAATAAAACAAGTAAAATATTGGAGTTGGCTTTTAATAAGTTTCATTTAAGCACAAGGGTATACAGTAGAATTTTAAAAGTAAGTAGAACTATAGCTGATATAGAAGGTAAAGAAAATATTGAAGAAAAACATATAATTGAAGCATTAAATTATAGAAAATTTATAAATAGTGAAATTATATAAAGGGAGAATTAAAAATGTACGATAAGTATAAGATTTGGTTAGCTATAGCACCTATAAAAAATAGTATAAAATTAGAACTTTTAAAAGAGCTTACAGATGAGAAGAATATTTATAATTTTATGAAGGAAAATAGTAATAGAAAAAATAGACTTGTAGAAACTCTTCTAAGAACTTATAGTGAAGAAAGATTATACAACATTCAAGAACTATGTGAGAGGGAAGGTATAAGTTTTTTAAATATAAAGGATAATAAGTATCCTAAAAGCTTGTTAAATATAAATGAGATGCCTTACGGAGTGTTTTATAGAGGGAATATAGATAAGTTAAATAATAATGATAAGAAAATAGCTATTGTTGGTTCTAGAAGAGCTAGTTATTATGGAAAAAACATAGTTGAAATTATTTGTAGAGAACTTAAAGATACTAATGTTCAAATAATAAGTGGACTTGCAAGAGGAATAGATGGAGAAGCACATAAAAGATCAATAGAGAATGGAATATATACTTGTGGAGTTCTAGGATGTGGTGTAGATGTCATATATCCTAAGGAACACAAAAATTTATATAAAAAAATCATTGAGGAGCAAGGATGCATATTATCAGAATTTTCACCTGATGCACCACCAGAAAGGTTTAGGTTTCCTCTTAGAAATAGAATAATAAGTGGACTTTCTAATTTGATATTAATTGTAGAAGCTGGTGAAAAAAGTGGATCTTTAATAACAGCTAATTGGGCATTGGAACAAGGAAAAGATATTATGGCAGTACCTGCATCTATATTTTTAGAACAAAATAAAGGTACGAATAAATTAATAAAGGATGGTGCATATCCATTTACGAAAGTAGAAGATATTATAAATTTATTAGAAATTGACAAAACTTGCAATACAGATAAAAATGTTAGGAAAAGTTATAGTGAGATATGTGATAGAATATACGAGATTTTGACTAGTGAACCAATGCATGTTGACGAAATAGCAAGAAGTTCTAATATTGACATAACTCAATTGTATGGGGTATTATTTGAAATGCAACTACGAGAAGAAATATGTTGTTTAAATGGCAATTATTATGTTAAGGTAAATAAGAGTATATAAAATAACATTTTTACACATAAATATTTAATATGAATAACTATTATAGGGATACAAAATTGTTTCTTAAGTTATACATGGAAGATTTTGATTCTTAAAAGGGTGATGGCAAGCTTGTAAAATTTTCAATTAAATCACTTTTTTAGCTAAAAATAAATATTTTGAGTTAATATGTAAGTTAAGGTTTTAGCTTGTTTAAATATATTAAATTAAAGTAGTATAATGTTAAATTAAATAATGACGAAATTACTGGAGGGGATACGATGGGTCAAAAACTAGTTATAGTTGAGTCACCAGCTAAAGCGAAGACCATAAAAAAATATTTAGGAAAAAATTACGTAGTTGAAGCTTCTATGGGACATATTAGAGATTTACCAAAAAGCCAATTAGGCGTTGATATAGAGAATAATTATGAACCTAAATATATTACCATTAGAGGAAAAGGTGAATTAATAAAAAAGTTAAAAAAAGAAGCTAAAAAAAGTGAAAAAGTTTACCTTGCAACTGACCCTGATAGAGAGGGTGAAGCTATTTCTTGGCATTTAGCTAATATATTAAAGATTGATGGAAGTGAAAAATGTAGAATAGAATTCAATGAAATTACTAAAAATGCTGTAAAATCTGCAATAAAAAATCCTAGATTAATAAATGAGAATGTATTTGATGCTCAACAAGCAAGAAGAGTTTTAGATAGATTAGTAGGATATAAAATAAGCCCTATATTATGGAGAAAAGTAAGATGGGGATTAAGTGCGGGAAGAGTTCAATCAGTAGCACTTAAAATAATCTGTGATAGAGAAAAAGAAATAAAAGAATTTATACCGAAGGAATATTGGTCTATAGAATGTGAAGTTTATAAAGATTCCTTAAAAGATAAGTTTACAATTAAATTACACAATAAAAAAGGTAAGAAAATAGAAATTTTATCAAAAGAAGAAAATGATTCAATAATAAAAGAATTAGAACAAGGTGATTTTGTAGTTGGAAATATTAAAAATACGGAAAAAAATAAAAATCCACTACCACCATTTACTACAAGTACATTGCAACAAGAAGCTTATAGAAAATTAAATTTTTCTACTAAAAAGACAATGTCAGTTGCACAAGAATTATATGAAGGTATAGAAATAAAAGGTTTTGGAACTGTAGGTTTAATAACATATATGAGAACAGATTCTGTTAGAGTATCTGATGAAGCTCAAGAAGCTTCAAAACAATATATTCAGAATAATTTTGGAGATGAATATATTCCAGAGGTAAAAAGAGTATATAAAGGTAAAAAAAATAGCCAAGATGCACATGAGGCTATAAGACCAAGTAATGTTGAAATAACACCTGAAATTGCAAAGCAAACATTAAAAGATACTCAATTTAAATTATATTCTTTAATATGGAATAGATTTATGGCAAGTCAAATGGCTTCTTGTATTTTAAACAGCACATCAATAAATGTTAATAATAATGATTATGTTTTCAAAGCTAGTGGATCTGTTGTTAAATTTGATGGATTTACTAAAGTTTATAAAAGTGAATCCGATGAAGAAAATAAAACACTTAAAATACCAGATTTGAAAACAGGTGATAAATTAAAAGAAAATAACACTGAAGGAAAACAGCATTTTACTCAACCGCCTCCTAAATTTTCTGAGGCATCATTAGTTAAAACATTAGAAGAAAATGGTATAGGAAGGCCAAGTACTTATGCACCTACAATATCAACTATACTAGACAGAAAATATATTGAAAGAAATAAAAAGGTGTTGGATCCTACGGAATTAGGGCATATAGTTAACAACTTAATTTCTGAGTATTTTAAGCAGATTGTAGATGTTGAGTTTACTGCAGAAATGGAAAGTAAACTTGATAATGTAGAAGAAGGTACTGCAGAGTGGAAAAAAATTGTAGATGAATTTTTCACACCATTAAAAGAAGCTATAGAAATAGCAGAAAAAGAAATAGCTAAAATAACAATAGAGGATAAAGTAACAGACATACCATGTGATAAATGTGGAAGATTGATGGTTGTAAAACATGGTAGATTTGGAGATTTCTTAGCATGTCCTGGATATCCAGAATGTGAAAATACTAAACCAATAGCAAAGGAATTAGATGTACCGTGTCCTAAGTGTGGAAAGAAAATATTAGAAAAAAGAAGTAGAAAAGGAAGAACTTTTTATGGATGTAGCGGATATCCAGAATGCGATTTTGTGAGTTGGTTTGAACCATCTGGAGAAAAATGCCCAGAATGTAATGACATTTTAGTAAAAAGGTATACAAAAACAAAAGGAAATTATTTAGAATGTGCTAATAAAGAATGTAAATATAGGAAAGAGTTAAAAGAAGAAATAAAAGAAGAAGAAAATTAAATAAAAATTTTTGTTAAAAACAAAAAAAACTTTACAAATTCGTTAAAAAGTTTTATAATGCTTGAGTTGGTAAAATGAAATAGAAATATATTATCTAAATAAAATCATTCTTAATTAATATTTATTATAAACACTACAAATTGATTAGATTTTGCTATAATTTTTTACTTGAAAAAGTTATAGCAAAATCTATATGCTATACACTTTATATAAAACGTAATTCTAAAAATATGAAAAAATTTCAAGTATATTTTATTAAAAATATAGTAAAATAATAATAAATACATAAAAAAAAATAAATTAATTGCTTTAAAATTTATTATATACTTAATTTTAATTTAATATTTCTATAAATATGTTGTTTTACAAAAAAATAATATATTTGTCGAAATAGGTAAAAAAACATTGAAATTTTAAAATTGATATGATATGATAATTAGTATCATAAACAATTCAAAAAATTTTTAATTAGCTAAAAATTGCAAGAAATGTTTTGAGTGACAGCTTATTTGTAGTAGATTGATTTGTGGGAGTAGAAACAAGAAAGAATATAAACTAGTGTTTATAAAGGAGGAGAAGTAGAAGTGTCGCTATTAGATAAAACAAGAAGACTAAATAAAATTTTACAAAAATCAGGAACAGAACCAGTAGTTTTTGATGAAATATGTAATTTATTAAGCGAAGTATTAGATTGTAACGTATATGTTATAAGCAGAAAAGGAAAAGTTTTAGGATATAATTTTGCTGGAGGATTTGAATGTGAGACTGTTAAAGATCACGTTGTTAATAATATGAGATTCCCAGAAGATTATAATGAAAGACTTTTAGGGGTAGATGAAACAAGAGCTAATCTTTCAAGCAAAGGAATTTGCGTATTTGAAGGAGAAAAAGATTGTGAAATTGAAGGAAAACTTTCTACTATAGTACCTATAAATGGAAATAGAGAAAGATTAGGAACTTTATTATTAGCTAGATTTAATAAAGAATTCTTTGAAGAAGATTTAGTTATTGCTGAATATAGTGCAACTATAGTAGGAATGGAAATATTAAGAGCTAAAAATGAAGAAATAGAAGAAGAAGCAAGAAAGAAAGCTATAGTTCAATTAGCAATAGGAACACTTTCTTATTCAGAGTTAGAAGCTGTAGAACATATATTTAATGAGTTAGACGGCTATGAAGGTCTTTTAGTAGCTTCTAAAATAGCTGATAAAGTTGGAATAACTAGATCAGTTATAGTAAATGCATTAAGAAAATTTGAGAGTGCTGGAGTTATTGAATCAAGATCTTTAGGTATGAAAGGTACTCATATAAAAATACTTAATGAGAAATTAATAGAAGAGTTAGATAAATTAAAATAGAGCATTATGCTCTATTTTTTTTGTTTAAATATTGTATTTTATTAAAATCAATGCTATAAAGTTTCAAATTAAGTTTTAAAATTATTTATTTTAAAACTTGGATATCTAAAACAATGAAGTATGTGTCTTTAATCATCAAAAATGAATATTAAATTCTTTATAAAAAATTTGAAGTTATTAAATAAACTTTTGTTAGCAGGTGATAAGATTAAGTACAATTATAGTTAATTGAAAACAATGGATGAAACTGAAAGTCAGTTTTTAAAAATAAAAATACTGTTAGTATTATTAGGGAGATAGTGAGTAATAGTTACTAAAACTTTTAACAAAAGGAAACCATTAATTATAGATAAAATGTTAATTGAAGTTTTCTGTATTGACAAATAAATAACTTTATAATCTGCACTATAACCTTACATTTAATAGAAGTTAAAAATAAAAATACGTTTATTAAAGTATTTTATGGATATAATACTAATGTTAATTTATAATTAAAAATACTTCAAATGAAGTGAAATTTTATATTGAATAGTGATTAGTATTATGATATACTAACACAGGTAAGAATACGCACATTGCTGTATTTTCTAGAAAGGTGCCTTATTTTGAAGGTTTTTTAGAAAAAATGAGGGCAATGGAGGAAAAACCAGGAGGGAATTTAAAATGGCAGTAATATCAATGAAACAATTATTAGAAGCTGGTGTACATTTTGGACACCAAACAAGAAGATGGAACCCTAAAATGGCTCCATATATATTCACAGAAAGAAATGGAATATATATAATCGATTTACAAAAAACAGTTAAGAAAATCGATGAAGCTTATGATTTCTTAAAATCAGTATCAGAAGAAGGAAAAGATGTACTTTTCGTTGGAACTAAAAAACAAGCTCAAGAAGCTATTAAAGACGAAGCAATAAGATCAGGAATGCACTTCGTAAACAATAGATGGTTAGGTGGAATGTTAACAAACTTCACAACTATCAAAACTAGAATCGGAAGATTAGAAGAATTAGACAACATGGAAGAAGATGGAACATTTGATGTTTTACCTAAGAAAGAAGTTACTCTATTAAAAAATGAAAGAGAAAAACTAGAGAAAAACTTAGGCGGAATCAGAAACATGGATGCTAATAATATAGGAGCATTATTTGTTGTAGATCCAAGAAAAGAAAAAAATGCTATATCAGAAGCAAAAATATTAGGAATACCTGTTGTTGCTATAGTTGACACAAACTGTGATCCAGATGAAGTTGATTACGTAATACCAGGAAATGATGATGCTATAAGAGCGGTAAAACTAATAACTGAGAGATTAAGCGATGCTATAATCGAAGCAAGACAAGGTGAACAATTAGCTGAATAATTTTATTTTACCTTGAATAATTGACATTTTAGAATAAAAAATGTTAGTAGAGTAAATAAATTTAAAAGGTAAGTGAAAATAAATTTCATTTACCTTTTAAATTAGTTAAGAGTAGGAGGAATTATAAATGATAACTGCAAGCATGGTTAAAGAGCTTAGAGAAAGAACTGGTGCAGGAATGATGGACTGCAAAAGAGCTTTAAGTGAAACTAATGGAGATATGGATAAAGCGATAGAAATATTAAGAGAAAAAGGGTTAGCTGCAGCTGCTAAAAAAGCAGGAAGAATAGCAGCTGAAGGACTAGTTGTTACTTATATTTCAGAAGATAATAAAAAAGGTGCTGTAGTAGAAGTAAACTGTGAAACAGACTTCGTTGCAGCTAATGAAGAATTTGTTAAATTAGCTAAAAATATAGCTAAGCAAGTAACTTATTCAAATGTTACTACTGTAGAAGAATTAATAGAAGAAAATTACATAGAAGATGAAACTTCTACTATAAAAGATACATTAACAGCATTAATAGCTAAAATCGGAGAAAATATGTCTGTAAGAAGATTTAAAAGATTTAGCATAGAAAATGGAATGCTTCAAAGCTATATACACGGTGGTGGAAGAATAGCTGTTATGGTTGAACTTGCTTGTGATAAGCAAGATGAAACTTTAGCTCAAGTTGGAAAAGATGTTGCTATGCAAATTGCTGCTGCAAATCCATTATTCTTAGATGAAACAGCTGTTGATCATGAAACTATAGAAAAAGAAAAAGAAATCTATAGAGTTCAAGCTTTAAATGAAGGTAAACCAGAAAAAATAGTAGAAAAAATGGTTGAAGGAAGAGTTAAAAAATACTTAAAAGAAGTTTGTTTAGTTGATCAAGTTTGGGTTAAAAATCCTGACTATACAATAACTAAATATCTTCAAGAAGAGTCTAAGAAAATAGGTGCTGACATAAAAATTAATAGATTCGCTAGATTCGAAAGAGGAGAGGGAATCGAGAAAAAAGAAGATAACTTTGCAGAAGAAGTTGCAAAAATGCAAGGTAAATAATAAAAAATAAAAGAGAACCTATGTGTTCTCTTTTTTTAAAATAAACATATAAATTTACAAATTTTTGATGGAATTATAATAATTTGGAGGTACAATATATATGGAAGCTGCAAAATATAAAAGAGTAATGCTTAAACTTTCAGGTGAGGCTTTAGCTGCTGATAAGGGGTATGGTATAGATTTTGATATAGCTAGTAAAATAGCTTTACAAATTAAAGAATTAGTAGAGATGGGTGTTGAAGTTGGAGCTGTTGTTGGTGGAGGAAATATCTGGCGCGGACGACAAGGCGAAGATATGGATAGAACAACTGCGGATTATATGGGTATGTTAGCAACATGTATAAATGCATTAGCACTTCAAGACTCATTAGAGAGTGCTGGAGTACACACAAGAGTACAAACAGCTATTGAGATGAGAGAAATTGCTGAACCTTATATAAGAAGAAGAGCCATGAGACACTTAGAAAAAGGAAGAGTAGTGATATTTGCAGCAGGTACTGGAAATCCATATTTTTCAACAGATACTACAGCAGCTTTAAGAGCTGCAGAAATAGAAGCAGATGTAATATTATTAGCAAAAAAAGTAGATGGGGTTTATGATAAAGATCCATATAAACATAATGGTGCTGTTAAATTTGATAACTTAAGTTACT
This sequence comes from Clostridium senegalense, assembly GCF_018916625.1. Lineage (NCBI taxonomy): Bacteria > Bacillati > Bacillota > Clostridia > Eubacteriales > Clostridiaceae > Clostridium > Clostridium senegalense. Next base: position 521,996 of record NZ_JAHLNC010000001.1, on the reverse strand, counting down.
TTGATGTCATAGAAAAGGGCCTTCAGGTTATGGATACTACAGCAACATCATTATGTATGGATAATGATATTCCAATATTAGTATTTGGATTAGATAAACCAGAAAATATAATTAAAGCTGTAAAAGGTGAAAAAATTGGTACTCTAGTATCTAAAGTATCTTGTAATAAATAATTTTTGGAGGTAGTTTATTGTATGATTAAAGAAATTATAAAAAATGCTGATGAAAAAATGACAAAGACTCTTACAGTTTTAAAAGGTGAATTATCAACAATGAAAGCTGGAAGAGCAAATCCAAAAATGTTAGACAGAATAGAAGTGGAATGCTATGGTAGCATGGTTCCATTAAACCAAGTAGCTAATATATCTGCTCCGGAAGCAAGAGTACTTTTAATACAACCATGGGATAAAAGTTCTTTAAAAGATATTGAAAAAGCTATTTTAAAATCTGATTTAGGATTAAATCCTACTAGTGATGGTGCAGTTATAAGATTAATGATTCCTGAACTAACAGAAGAGACAAGAAAAAATCTTGTTAAGAATATAAAAAAAGTTGGAGAAGATGCGAAAGTTGCAGTGAGATCTATAAGAAGAGATGCTAATGATAAGATAAAAGCTCTTAAAAAAGATGGAGAAATTACTGAAGATGAAGCTAAAAAGTCAGAAGATAGCATTCAGAAGGAAACTGACAAATACGTAAAAGAAATAGATACAATTGTTGCAGCAAAAGAAAAAGAAGTTATGTCAATTTAATTTTATATTAATAGATAAAAACCTGCATTTATGCAGGTTTTTATTGGTTTAAAATTAAATTTGTATTTATATTAATGAAAATGCATAATATAAAATTAATTTTTAAATCTATTTTATAAACTTAAATATAAATAAAACTTTATTTTTTATTTAAATTTGATAAAATTATTATTAAGTGTAGTTCAACTTTAACTTATATATGATATATAAGGTTGAGTTAAAATTTATTTAATGACTAAAACATATTTTTATATCAAATGACTTTTGAAATTATATATCTATAATCTTGACTATTGTATCAATTTTGGTATATCTAGATTTTAAAATGAATAATTTAAATAGTCAGCTTAGAACTATATAAAAATAACAACAGATAAAAATAAAGAAAAATCACTTTTAGATTTAGAATGGAGAGATAAACATGTTGAATTTTTTTAAGGGTAGTGAAAAAAAAGAAGAAGAAATAATTTTAGATAGTAATAATATACCAAAACATATAGCAATTATCATGGATGGAAATGGAAGATGGGCTAAGGATAGAGGATTGGCTAGAATGCTTGGACATAGAGAAGGTATGAAAACTATAAAAAGAATTTTGAATAGAGCATCTGATTTAGGTGTAAAATATTTAACCTTATATGCCTTTTCCACAGAAAACTGGAAAAGACCTAAAGAAGAGGTTGGTGCACTGATGAAATTAATAATTGAATTTGCGCATAAAGAATGTGAAGATTTAAAGAAAAATAATGTAATAGTAAAAACAATAGGAGATTTAGACAAGTTACCTAATACTAGTTTAGAAGCAATAAATATGTTAAAAGAGGAAACAAAAAACAATACAGGTATTGTATTAAATATTGCATTAAATTATGGTGGAAGAGATGAAATTATAGTAGCAACAAAAGAAATATGTAAGCAGTTACTAAATGGAAAAATATCAATAGATGATATAAATGAAGAATTAGTAAATAATAATTTATACACAGCAGGTATGCCAGATCCAGATTTGATAATAAGACCTAGCGGAGAGCAAAGATTGAGTAATTATCTATTATGGCAAAGTGCATATTCAGAGTTTTGGTATTCTAACATAAAGTGGCCAGATTTTAGTGAAAAAGATTTAGAAAGAGCTATTTATGATTATCAAAATAGGGATAGAAGATTTGGTGCTGTAAAGTAATGGAAGGAGATTTTTATGAATAAAAGGTACATTGGTGCAGCTATGATAGCTCCAGCACTAGTATTTTTCTTAATAGGAGGAGTTATACTTAAATATTTTGTTTTAGTTTTAGCACTATGTGGGCTTTATGAATTTTATAATGCTTGTAGAAAGTCCGAGTTAAAACCTATTTCCATTATAGGATATATAATAACTGTAGTATATTTTGTTACATTAGGTGAAAAATTTAATTTTGAAATGGTTTCATATATGTTAGTAATAGGTACTTTTATAACTATGTTTGTACCTGTGTTTAATACAGAATATAATTTTATAGATGTAGCAACTACAATGTTTGGAATTTTATATGTAACGATATTTTTTAGTTTATTGCCACTTATAAACATGTTAGAATATGGACAATATTTAATATGGTTAGTATTTATATCTTCTTGGGGATGTGATACTTTAGCATATTACACAGGAAGATTTTTAGGTAAACATAAATTGATACCTAAGGTTAGTCCTAAAAAAACGGTTGAAGGTGCAATCGGTGGACTATTTGGTAGTGTTTTAGGTTGTGTTATATATGGTTATGTAATAAAAAAATTTGGAGTGAATATATCACTTTATAATTATGCGATAATAGGAATTTTAGGAGGAATAGTAGGTCAGTTAGGCGATTTTGTAGCGTCATCTATAAAAAGACATGCGAAAATTAAAGATTATAGTAATCTTATACCTGGACATGGTGGAATATTAGATAGATTTGATAGCATACTTTTTGTATCAGTTGTAGTATATTATTATATAACAATTTTTATGGGGATGTAGAGTTTGAAATATAAAAAATTATTTTATTCTATTGTTTTACTTATACTATTCATAATTGGAACTATAATAATAACAAATTATATAAGACCTATTATGGTGACAACTGCTTTAATCTTAGTATCGCTACCGTTATACAAAATGTTAAGGAAAAGGGATACTTTTGGAGAAAAGGCAAGTGCTATTATTAGCATAGTTTTTATAAACTGCCTTTTCTTTCTTATTTTATTGTTTATAGGTACATTTTTATTTGATAAAGGTGTTTCTTTTGTAAATGATGAGTTAAATGGATTGTTATTATATATTAGTGAAATTTATAAAAAAATAACACCTTTTCAAAGTTTAAATGATATGGATGCTAAAAATAGAATTTTAAATGCTATGGAGAAATTTTTGAAAAGTGGAGTATTAAAAAAAGGTGCTATTCACACAACGGATGGATTGTTAACTTATTTTGTTGGAAATATAATAGCATATTTTGTTTTAGCTGATATAAAATCAGTAGCACTATTTATAATTGAATTAATAGGCAAAGAAAATTATATGAGAGTTAGGAAGAAGTTTTATGAAATGAGTAAATTGATAAAGATAATAATTTATTCAGCTTTTATAAATATGATTATTGTAATAATAGGGTTTAAAATACTATCTATAAAAAATTGTATATCTTTAGGTATTATTTGTGCAATATTAGATATAATTCCTTATATAGGAACTTTTATAGTGTTTGTTCCATTAACATTATATTATTTTTATATGAAAAATCATTTTATAGTTATAGGGTTATTAACATTATATGTTATATTATTTTTAACTACACAAATAATTCAAGGAAAATTTATGAGTTGTAAACTAAATATTCCTCCAATACCACTAATTCTTGCAATATATATTGGTACTAAAAATTTTGGTATAATTGGAATGATTACAGGAGTATTATATGTAATAACTTGTAATGAGTTTGTCTTTGAAAAGTCATATGATTTTGATAAAATTTATAATGCAAAATAGATTTATATTTGAAGAAATTATGGCATAATAGTATAATTTTAAAAAGGTAAGTTATAACAAAGGGCTATAAATTTAAATTATATAGTATAGCTAGAAGAAGGAGCGATTTTTTTGAAAAACATAAGTATATTAGGGGTTACGGGCTCTATAGGAACTCAGACGTTAGACGTTGTTAGGCAAGAAAATGAAGAGTTTAATGTAATAGGTATATCTGCAAATACCAGTTATAAAAAGGTTATAGATATAATAGATGAATTTAAACCTAAATATGTAGCCATGATGGATAAAGATAGTTATATTAAAGTAAAAGCATATTGTGAAGAACATGAATTAGACATATTAGTTTATGAAGGATTAGAGGGGTTAATAAAAATATCAACATTAGAAGAGATAGAAATGGTAGTTACATCAGTTGTTGGTATGATAGGGCTTATACCTACTATAAAAGCTATAAGAGCTAAAAAAGATATTGCGCTTGCAAATAAAGAAACCCTTGTAGTAGCAGGTGAAATTGTAATAAGAGAAGCTAAAGAAAATAATGTTAAAATATTACCAGTAGACTCAGAACATGGAGCTATATTTCAATGTTTACAAGGGAATGAAACTCAAAAAATAAACAAGATATTATTAACAGCATCAGGAGGGCCTTTTAGAGGGAAAAGTAGAGAAGAACTTACTACGATAAAAGCAGAACAGGCATTAAAACATCCTAAATGGAATATGGGGAAAAAAATATCTATAGATTCATCTACGTTGGTGAATAAAGGATTAGAGGTTATAGAAGCTCATTATTTATTTGGTGTTGATTATGAAGATATAGAGGTGGTAGTTCATCCACAAAGTATAGTTCATTCAATGGTAGAATATATAGATGGAAGTATTATAGCTCAGCTTGGAAGTACAGACATGAAATTACCAATACAATATGCAATGAACTATCCAGCAAGGAAGCCATCTGTTACTGAAAAATTAAATTTTTATACATTAGGACAATTAACTTTTGAAAAACCAGATATGGATACTTTTGGGTGTTTAAAACTTGCTTATGAAGCAGGAAAAAAAGGCGGTAACATGCCTGCAATAATGAATGGAGCTAATGAAGTTGCAGTAGAATTATTTCTAAATGGAAAAATTGGTTATTTACAAATAGAAGAAATTTTAAAAGAATGTATGGGAACATTAAAATTTATAAAAAATCCTACTTTAGAAGAAGTCATACTTACAGATAAAGAGGTTAGAAAATATGTTGAAAATAAATTTGGTATGTAGGGAGATAAATTAGTATGGGAGTGTTATTTGAAAATATAGGACATATACTTATGGCTATAATAGCCTTTGGAATTTTGGTTGTAGTGCATGAATTTGGACATTTTATACTTGCAAAAATAAATGATGTACGTGTAGATGAATTTTCAATAGGTATGGGACCTAAACTTTTTGGCATAAAAGGAAAAGAAACAGAATATAAAATATGTCTTCTACCTATAGGTGGTTATGTAAAAATGTATGGAGAAGATGATGAAGTAACTAGTGTAGACCCAAGAGCATATGCAAATAAAAATTCATGGCAAAAACTTTCAATAGTTTTAGCAGGACCAGTAATGAATATATTTTTAGCTATATTCTTATTTGGACTTGTTGGAAATATAGAAGGAATTCATGTTCCAACTGTAAGTGATACAATAAAAGATAGTCCAGCATATACTGCAGGTGTAGAAAAAGGAGATACTATAAAATTTGTAGATGACAAAAAAATAACTACTTGGAATGATTTTGCAACAGAAGTTATTTTAAGTGATGGTAAGGAACTAAAAGTCACTATTGAAAGAAATGGTGATTATAAAGATATAAACTTAACGCCAGCATTTTCAAAAGAAGAAAATCAGTTTTTAATAGGTATTTATCCAGAATTGAAAACTCCAACAATTGGTGAAGCTTTTAAATATGGTGTTGATCAAACAATAAGTCTTACAAAACAAACTTTTCAATTCTTCGGAAGATTATTTAAAGGAAAAGTATCAAGTGATGATTTTGGTGGTCCTATTTCGATAATTAGAATTTCAACTGCAGTAGCAAGGCAAGGGGTTGTAAACCTTATGTTGTTAGGAGCATACTTAAGTATTCAATTAGCTATATTTAACATAATACCATTTCCAGCATTAGATGGTGGTTGGACTTTAATATTAATATTGCAAATAATAACTCGAAGAGAGTTTAATAAAGAAGTTATTGCAAGAATAAATTATTATGGATATATGGCACTTATGGGGCTTATGATATTTATGCTTGTAAAGGATATTGTTAATCCTATTCAATTTTAGGAGTGATTAAGATGATAAGAAGAGAAACTAGAAAGATACAAATAGGAAATATAGAGATTGGTGGAGATGCTAAAATAGCAGTCCAATCTATGACTAATACAGATACAAGAGATGTTAAAGCAACTGTAGAACAAATATTAAGACTTGAAAAAGCAGGATGCGATATAGTTAGATGTGCAGTTCCGGATATAAAAGCAGCAGAAGCTATTAAAGAGATTGTAAAACATATTAATATACCTCTTGTAGCAGACATTCATTTTGATTATAAACTAGCAATTAAAGCTATGGAAAATGGTGTGTCCAAACTTAGAATTAACCCAGGAAATATAGGAAGCGAAGAAAGGGTTAGAGAAGTTGTAAAAGTTGCTAAAGAAAAGAAAATACCAATAAGAATTGGCGTTAATTCAGGATCTTTAGAAAAAGGTATTCTTGAAAAATATAAAAGACCTTGTGCAGAAGCTTTGGTGGAAAGTGCATTAGGACATGTAAAGATATTAGAAGATATGGATTTTCATGATATAGTTATATCGATTAAATCATCAGATGTAAGTGAAATGATACAAAGTTATAAATTGATGTCAGAAAAGGTTAACTATCCACTACATTTAGGTGTAACAGAGGCAGGGACTCCTTTTAAAGCTACTGTTAAATCAAGTGTTGGCATAGGTGCATTGTTATCTCAAGGTATAGGTGATACTTTAAGGGTATCTATTACTGGAGATGTTGAAGAAGAAGTTAAAGTTGGAAAAGAAATTTTGAAATCTTTGGGATATATTAAAGAAGGAATAAAATTTGTATCCTGTCCTACTTGTGGAAGAACAGAAATTGATCTTATAAAAATTGCTAATGAAGTAGAAGGATTACTTGCAGGAATTAATAAGAACATAAAGGTAGCAGTTATGGGATGCGTAGTAAATGGACCAGGAGAAGCAAGAGAAGCAGATATTGGTATAGCTGGTGGAAAAGGTTGTGGAATAATATTTAAAAAAGGTGAAATTATAAAAAAAGTAGATGAAAAAGATCTTGTTCCAGAGCTAATGAAGGAGATAGAAAAACTATAGGACTAGGAGGATAAAATATGAATAAAAGCCTAGTTGAACTTTTAAAAGATCATTTAGATGAACATAAGGATATTTCTGATTATGATATTAAGGTACTGAGGATTCAGTACCTTAAAAAAACGGAAAAACTAATAATATACTTAAGCGGTGACAGTGGTCTAAATGAAGATATAAAAGATAAGGTAGAATTAATACTATATAAGGCGTTAAAAGTATTTAAAAATATAGAGTATATATGGTATGTGGACATAAAGGCTGCAAATTTACAAGAAGTATGTACAATGTATTGGACAGATCTTATAAATGATGTTACAGTAAAAAATCCAACAGTGAGAACTGCTTTATTAAATTGCAAAAAAGAAATTGAGGACAATACTGTAAAAATAAAAATTTCTAATAAATTCATATGTGATATATTAAAAAATAAACATATGGAACAAACTATTAAGTCCACATTAAAAAGAGTATATGGTATAGATGGAAGTATAAAAATAATTAATGACAATATTGTGAAGGTGGATTACTTTAAAGAAAAAGAGAAAGAAAATGTAAATATAATACAAGAAGTAATGAAAAACACCAATGTAGAAAATAAAAATAACTCTATAGAAAATAGTAAACCAAAATCTTCAATGCAAAATAATAAAAATAATAATGGAAGTGCAAATTCTTACAGAAAACCACGATTTGATAACTCTAAAGATGCTAATGATGAAAATTTAATTATTGGGCGTCATGTTACAACAGAGCCAACACAAATTTGTGAATTAGATCAAACTTCTGGATTTGTTTCCATAATTGGTGACATATTCAAAGTTGAAATAATAGAAACAAAAACGGGGAGAATTATACCTACATTTTGTATTACAGATTATACTAGTTCTATAATGGTAAAATGTTTTCTCAAAAATCAAGAACTAGAAAAACTTCAGGAAAATTTGAAGGTAGGATTGCACTGTAAAGTTAGTGGAGAAGTTATATATGATACTTATGCAAGAGAAATAGTACTTATGGGTAAACATATGTATAAAATGGCTAAAACTGAAAGAAATGATATAAGTGAAGAGAAAAGAGTAGAGCTTCACGCACACACTAATATGAGTTCTATGGATGGATTAGTATCAGCATCAAAACTTATAAATACTGCTGTAAAATGGGGACATAAAGCTATTGCAATAACTGATCATGGTGTGGCACAAGCATTTCCAGAAGCTATGAATGCATCTAAAGGTAAAGATATAAAAGTTATATATGGTATGGAAGGTTACCTAGTTGATGATGGAATACCAATAGTGATAGCAGATGAAAATAGAAATCTTAATGACGATATTGTAGTATTTGATTTAGAAACTACAGGATTTTCCAGTGAAAATGATTCTATTATTGAAATTGGGGCAGTTAAAGTTAGAGATAATCAAATTGTGGATAAATTTAATGAATTTGTAAATCCTAATAAGTCTATTCCATATAAAATAACAGAGCTTACAGGAATAACAAATGATATGGTTAAAGATGCAGATCCTATAGAAAGTATATTACCTAAGTTTTTAGAGTTTGTTGGAGATTCTATGGTTGCAGCTCATAATGCTCCTTTTGATACATCTTTTATAAAATCTAATTGTAAAAAAATTAATATAGAATTTAAAAATTCAATAATGGATACTATTCCTTTAGCAAAATTTTTATTTCCAGATTTAAAAAGATATAAGTTAAACACAATATGTAAACATATAGGTATATCTTTAGAAAATCATCACAGAGCTGTTGATGATGCAAAAGCAACAGCAGAAATAGTATTACATTGTTTAGATATGTTAAAAGAAAAGGAAATATTTGATGTATATAAATTAAATAAAGAGTTTTTAGGAAATTTTGATATAAAAAAGGCTGTTACTTATCACATAATAATACTTGCAAAAAATCAAGTAGGTATAAAAAATTTATATAAAGTTATATCAAAGTCTAATTTAGAATATTTTCATAGAAGACCAAGAGTACCTAAAAGTCTTTTGGAACAATTTAGGGAAGGACTTATAATTGGTTCTGCTTGTGAGGCAGGTCAAATATACAAAGAGGTATTACAAGGAAAATCTTTTGAAGAGATGGAACAATTAGTGAATTTTTATGATTATTTAGAGATACAACCAATTGGTAATAATAAATTTTTGATTGCAAATGGAACAGTTAAAGATGATAATCAGCTAAGAGAAATAAATAGTAAAATTTATAAACTTGCAGAAAAATATAATAAATTAATTGTGGCTACAGGTGATGTGCATTTTTTACATCCTGATGATGAAGTTTTTAGAAGAATACTTATGGCAGGACAAGGATTCTCAGATGCAGATAACCAACCGCCGCTATATTTTAAAACTACTACGGAAATGTTAAAGGAATTCTCATATTTAGGTGAAGATAAAGCTAGAGAAGTAGTAATAGAAAATCCAAATAAAATAGCAGATATGGTTGAGGTGGTAAAACCAATTCCAGATGAAACATTTCCACCTAAAATTGAAGGTGCAGATGAAGATATTAGAAATATGACGATGGAAAATGTAAAGAGAATCTATGGAGATGACTTACCAGAAGTAATACAACAAAGATTAGACAAAGAGTTAAATTCTATAATTAATAATGGGTATGCAGTACTTTATCTTATAGCTCATAAATTAGTTGCAAAGTCAATATCAGATGGATATTTGGTAGGTTCTAGAGGATCAGTAGGATCTTCTTTTGTTGCAACCATGACAGATATAACAGAAGTTAATGGATTACCACCACATTATGTTTGTCCAAAGTGTAAAAATAGTGAGTTTTTTATGGATGGTTCAGTAGCTTCTGGGGTTGACTTGCCAGAAAAAAATTGTGAGAAATGTGGAACTCCGTATATTAGAGATGGACATGACATTCCTTTTGAAACTTTCTTAGGTTTTGAAGGAGATAAGGAGCCAGATATAGATCTTAATTTTTCCGGTGACAACCAAGGAGACATACATAAATATACTGAAGTACTTTTCGGAGAAGGGCATACTTTTAAAGCAGGAACTATAGGAACAATTGCAGAAAAAACTGCATATGGCTTTGTAAAAAAATATTTAGATGAAAAAGAGATTAATGTTCCATCAGCAGAGATAGATAGATTGACAATTGGGTGTACTGGAGTTAAAAGGACAAGTGGACAACATCCAGGGGGGATAATGGTAGTTCCAAGTGATAATGAAATATATAATTTTTGTCCTATACAACATCCAGCAGATGATCCTAACTCTGACATAATAACAACTCATTTTGATTATCATTCTATAAGTGGTAGATTGTTGAAATTAGATATACTAGGTCACGATGATCCTACTGTATTAAGAATGCTTCAGGATATAACAGGGCTTGATCCAAAAACAATACCACTTTCAGATCCTAAGGTTTTGAGTATATTTACATCACCAGAAGCTTTAGGGGTAACAGTAGAAGAATTGGGATGTGAAGTTGGAAGTTATGGAATTCCAGAGTTTGGTACTAAATTTGTAAGACAAATGCTATTAGATACTAAACCTAAAACTTTTTCAGATCTTGTAAGAATATCTGGATTATCACACGGAACAGATGTTTGGCTTAACAACGCTCAATATTATATTAAAGAAGGTTTCACTACATTAAAAGACTGTATATCAACAAGGGATGATATTATGGTTTATTTAATATATAAAGGGTTGCCACCTAAAATAGCTTTTAATATTATGGAAAAAGTAAGAAAAGGAAAGGGCCTTTCAGAAGAACATGAACAAATAATGAGAGATAATAATGTCCCAGATTGGTATATCGGATCTTGTAAAAAAATAAAATATATGTTTCCTAAAGGTCATGCTGCAGCATATGTTATGATGGCAGTTAGAATTGCGTATTATAAAGTTTATTATCCTAAAGCATATTATGCAACGTATTTTACTGTAAGGGCAGATGATTTTGATGGAGATGTTGTTATAAAAGGAGAGGAAGCTATAAAGGCAAAAATGGATGAAATAGCTGAACTTGGTAATAAGGTAGGACCAAAAGAAAAAGGTTTGATGACAATATTAGAATTGTCCTATGAAATGTACAAGAGAGGTATAAAATTTTTGCCAGTAGATATATATGTATCTCATGCAACAAAATTTTTAATAGAAGGTGAGTATATAAGAATACCACTTAGTGGACTGCAAGGTGTTGGTGTCAATGCTGCTAAAAGTATTATGGAAGCTAGAGAACAAGGAGAATTTCTTTCTAAACAAGATTTAAAAGAAAGAAGTGCTGTTTCTAAAACTGTTATAGAATCTTTAGATAACCATGGTTCATTAGAAAATTTACCAGAAACCAATCAATTAAGTTTATTTTAAAAGAAATTTTGATTATTTGTTATTAATTTTAGAAAAATAGAGCAAAATATGTGTAAGAGTATACCTATTTAAATTCCCTTGAAATAGATTGTTTTTTATGATATACTAACACTAAGGTTTAGTGATTTGAGATAATTGTACTTTTGGGAGAGTAGGTTATGCCTACTCTCTATTTATTGAAACGCAACACTTTAAGGTTGCGTTTTGTCATATAATAAAAAGTAAATTTAAAGGAATTCATTAGACAATAGAACATATCATATATTTATGCATTCTATAATAAAAAGTGGAGTTAGACAGTATAATTCCATAAGAGTTAAAAGGAGGTTAATGTATGGAAAACAGTATTTTAGTTGAAAAGCTTAACGGATTAGCACAGCCAATAGTTGAGAAAAATGGATGTGAAATGTATCATCTAGAATATGTAAAAGAAGCAGGCGAATATATATTTAGAGTTTATATAGATAGCGAAAAAGGAATATCGCTTTCAGAATGTGAAAAGGTTAGTAGAGAGTTAAGTGATGTTTTAGATATAGAGGACCCTATAGCAGATGAGTATACTTTAGAAGTTCAATCACCAGGAATATTTAGAACATTATTTACAGATAAACATATTGAAAAATACATAGGGCACGATGTTAAAGTTAACTTGAAAAAATTATTAAATGGTAAGAAAAAATATGAAGGTGTATTAAAGAAATTTGATACTTTAAATTTAGTAATAGAAATTTCAGGTGAAGAAATAGTTATTCCAAGAGAAAAAGTATCACAAGTTACTTTAAACCCATCGCTATAAGGAGGATAACTAAAAATGAATGAAGAATTTATAGATGCACTTAGAGAAATTGTAAATGAAAAGGGAATAAGTGAGGATTTATTATTTACGACAATAGAGGATGCGTTAGTTGCAGCATATAAGAAAAATTATGCAAACTCTTCTGTAAACGGACAAAATGTAAAAGTTACAATGGATAGAGAGTCAGGAGAAACTCACGTATATGCTCAAAAAGAAGTTGTAGAAGAAGTATATGATGAGACTTGTGAAATATCTTTAGAAGAAGCAAGAGAGCTAAGTCCAAGATATGCTATTGGAGATATAGCTGAGATGGAGGTTACTCCTAGAAGCTTTGGTAGAATCGCAGCTCAATCAGCTAAACAAGTTGTTATTCAAAGAATTAAAGAAGCAGAAAGAACTATTATATATAACGAATTCAAAGAAAAAGAATTTGATATAATTACAGGAACAATAATAAGAAAAGACAGAGGAAATGTATTTATAAACTTAGGAAAAATAGAAGCTATACTTGGACCTAACGAACAAATGCCAGGTGAAGAATATAACTTTAATGAAAAATTAAGTTTATATATAGTAGAAGTTAAAAATGGTACAAAGGGACCTCAAATAATAGTTTCTAGAACTCATCCAGGTTTAGTTAAAAGATTATTTGAAAGAGAAGTTCCAGAGATATACAATGGTATTGTAGAAATAAAAAGCATAGCAAGAGAAGCAGGCTCAAGAACTAAAATAGCAGTTTATTCAAATGACGACAATGTAGAAGCAATGGGTGCTTGTGTTGGACCAAAAGGAATAAGAGTACAAAATATTGTAAATGAGCTTAGAAATGAAAAAATTGATATAATAAAATATAGCAAATTACCTGAAGAAAATATAGCTAATGCTTTAAGTCCAGCTAAGATATTAGAAGTTAAGGTCGATGAAGAAACTAAGAGTGCAAAAGTTGTAGTTGATGATAATCAATTATCATTGGCTATAGGTAAAGAAGGTCAAAACGTAAGATTAGCAGCGAGACTTACAGGTTGGAAAATAGACATAAAAAGCAAATCACAAGCTTTAGAAATTATTGAAGAAAATGACGAAGAACTTTTAATAGTTGAAGAAATTCAAGAGTAGGTGATAATTATGAAGGTAAAAAAAGTACCTCAAAGAATGTGCACTGGTTGTATGGAAATGAAAGATAAAAAACAACTTATAAGAGTTGTAAGAAATAAAGAGGGAGAAATCTCTATAGATATGACAGGTAAAAAACCAGGCAGAGGAGCTTATATTTGCAAAAATATTGATTGCCTTGAAAAAGCTATAAAAGCCAAGAGATTAGAGAGAAATTTAGAAGTAAATATAGATGAAGAGGTTTTTATAAAGCTAAAGGAAGAGATAAATAATGAACAATAAGTTTTATCAATTTTTAGGTTTAACTAAAAAATCAAGAAACTTAATAGAAGGCTACAATAAGTGTGAAGAAGCAATAAAAAAAGAAAAGATTTATCTTATAATATTGTCAAAAGAATGCTCAGAGAATACTAAAAAGAAATTTAGAAAAATTTCAGAAGAAAAATCAGTACAACTAATAGAGGATGTCCCTAAGAATGAATTAGGCAAGCCACTAGGTAGAGAAGAGATAAATGTACTGTGTGTAAAAGATAATAATATGAGCAAAAAGCTTATAGAGTTATGGAATAATCACGAAAGCATATAAATTTGGAGGTGAAAGCTTTGGCGAAAACAAGAATATACGAATTAGCTAAAGAATTAGGTGTTTCAAGTAAAGAATTAATAACGGTTCTTTTTGAAGAATTTGGTGTTGAAGCAAAAAATCATATGAGTGTCATAGATGAGGAAGATGCTGAATTAATTAAGGAACTTTTTGCTGAAAATAAGTCAAAAGAAAACGACATAGTTGAAATTTATGAACATATAGAAAATGAAAGTGTTAATAAATTAAATAAGAAGAAAAACAAGAACAAAGGTAAAAATAGAGATGGTAGAGATGATGATTCAACAGAGAATGATTCAGTAGATGAAGTTATTGAAATTGAAGGCACTATAGTTGTTAAGGATTTAGCTGAAAAATTAAATAAATCTTCTGTTGAAGTAATTAAAGAACTAATGTTTTTAGGCGTAATGGCAAATATGAACCAAGAAATAGATTTTAACATAGCTGAAAAGGTAATAGAAAAGTTTGGTGCATTTGCTGTATTAAAAGAAGAAGAAGCTGGTAAATTAGGTGAAGAAATAGAAGTTGAAGATATTCAATCAGAAGATGAAGATATGAAAAAAAGACCACCAGTTGTTACAATAATGGGTCACGTTGACCATGGTAAAACATCACTTCTAGATGCTATAAAACATTCTAAAGTTACAGCTACAGAAGCTGGAGGAATTACTCAACACATAGGAGCTTATACTGTAGATGTAAATGGACAAAAGATAACATTCTTAGATACTCCAGGACATGAAGCCTTTACTGCTATGAGAGCAAGAGGAGCGCAAATAACAGATGTTGTTGTATTAGTAGTAGCAGCAGATGATGGAATAATGCCTCAAACAATTGAAGCTATAAATCATTGTAAAGCAGCAGAAGTACCTCTAATTATTGCTATAAATAAAATGGATAGACCAGCAGCAAACCCAGATAGAGTTAAACAAGAATTAACAGAACATGGATTAGTAGCAGAAGACTGGGGTGGAGATACTATTTGTGTACCTGTATCTGCGCACACTAGAGAAGGTTTGGACACATTATTAGAAATGATAGTTTTAACTTCTGAAATGTTAGAGTTAGAAGCAAATCCAGACAGAAGAGCAAAAGGTACAGTAATTGAAGCTAAACTTGACAAAGGTAGAGGTCCAGTAGCATCATTACTTGTTCAAAATGGAACATTAAATGTTGGTGATTCTATAATAGTTGGAACTACTTATGGTAGAATAAGAGCTATGATAGATGACAAAGGAAAGAAAATAAAATCAGCAGGACCATCTATACCAGTAGAGATTTTAGGATTATCTGAAGTTCCGGCAGCTGGAGATAGATTTAATGTAGTTAAAGATGAAAAAACTGCAAGAAATATGGCTGATAATAGAAAAGAAAAAATTAGACAAGAAAGTTTTACAGCTTCTAATAAGGTTTCAATGGAAAACTTATATAGTCAAATACAAGAAGGTAAAGTTAAAGAATTAAGCGTTATAGTTAAAGCTGATGTTCAAGGTTCAGTAGAAGCTATAAGACAATCTTTAGAAAAACTTTCAACAGACAATGTAAAAGTAAGAGTAATACATGGTGGAGTTGGAGCTATAACAGAAACAGATGTTACATTAGCAACAGCTTCAAATGCCATAATAATAGGATTTAATGTAAGACCAGATAACAATGCTATAGCTGCTGGGGAAAAAGAAAGTGTTGAAATAAAAACATATAGAATAATATATGATGCTATTGAAGACATAAAATCAGCTATGCTTGGAATGCTTGATCCAGAATATAAAGAAGTTATCCAAGGTAGAGCAGAAGTAAGACAGGTATACAAAATATCTAATATTGGTACTATAGCAGGATGTTATGTATTAAATGGTAAAATTACAAGAAACTCTAGTGTTAGAGTTATAAGAAATGGTGTAGTTATATTTGAATCTACTTTAGCTTCATTAAAAAGATTTAAAGATGATGTTAAAGAAGCAGCGTCAGGATTTGAATGCGGTTTAAGTGTAGAAAAATTCAATGACATTAAAGAAGAAGATATAGTAGAAGCATACATCATGGAAGAAATTAAACCAAAACAAATATAGTTTAAGGAGTGAGTTACGTGGCAAATTATAGAGGCGGTAGAATAAACGAAGAAATAAAAAAAGACGTAAGTAATACCATACAAAATAAGATAAAAGATCCTAGATTAACTGCAATGGTAAGCGTAACTGATGTAGACGTAAGTAAAGATTTAAGCTATGCTAAAATATATGTTAGTATTTTCGGAAATGAAAAAGAAAAACAAGATTCACTTGCAGCATTAAAAAGTTCAGTTGGATTTATAAGAAAAGAAATAGGGAAAAATGTTAAATTAAGACAAGTACCACAGGTGATTATAGAATTAGATACAACACTAGATAAAGCAATGCATCTAGAATCTTTATTTGATAAAATAAAGAAATAGTTAGTATGAATTTAAAAAAAGTTGTAGAAAAAATTATGGAAAGTAATAGCATAGCTATTACTTTCCATGTATCACCAGATGGAGATTCCCTAGGAAGCGCAACAGCATTGATGTTAGCGCTTAAAAGTTTAAATAAAAATGTGCAAGTGCTTTGTAAAGAAGAAATACCAACTACCTTCTCTTATTTAAAGATAGCTGAAGAAATTAATATAGAGGAATATAAACCACAAGAAAACATTGATTTAGTTATAGTTTTAGATTGTGGAGACAAAAAAAGAATCAATGCAGAATTAGATTTTGAAAATAGAAAATATTCAATAATTAATATAGATCATCATATGTCTAATGAAATGTATGGAGATATTAATTATGTAAGTGTTGAGTCAGCTGCAGTAGGAGAAATAGTATTTAACATTATAAGAATGCTTAAAATACATATAACAGAAGATATGGGATCAGGGATATACACATCATTACTTACTGATACAGGGTCTTTTAGACATAGTAACACAACAAAAGTTACTCATGAAATTGCAGGTTATCTTATAGAAAATGGTTTGAACTTTAGTGAAATTCATAGAAAAATTTTTGACAACAAAGAATTTAATAGAGTAAAATTATATGGAAAAGTTATAGAAAAAATGGAAATGCAATGTGAAAATAATGCAGTATTTATGTACTTAAACAAAACAGATTTAGAATCTCTTGGAATAGAACAAAGTGATACATCAGATTTGTTGGTTTTTGGAACTAAAATAAAGGGTGCAGATGTTACTGCTCTTATAAAAGAGGCAGATAATGGTGTAAAAGTAAGTTTGCGTTCAAAAGAAAAAGTGGATGTAAGAAAAATTGCAGAAGGATTTAATGGTGGTGGACATGTTAGAGCAGCAGGTTTTTACTATGAATCTACTATGGAAGAAATTAAAGAAAAATTAATATCTATATTAGAAAAAGAGTTGATGTAAATGAGTTTTGGTAATAAAAAAAGTGGTATATTAAATATTTATAAACCTAAAAATATGACTTCTTTCGATGTTGTAAGAGATTTAAGAAAAATATTGGGAGAAAAAAAAGTTGGTCATTGTGGGACTTTAGATCCACAGGCTTGTGGCGTTTTACCAGTATGTTTTGGAAGATCAACTAAAATAATAGATTATATAATGGAAGGTACAAAAGAGTATGTTGCTACACTAAAACTTGGAGAAGTAACAGACACTTATGATGTTGAAGGTAAAGTAATAAAAACATTTGAAGTGAAAGTTACAGAAGATGAAGTAAAAGCTGTTATAAACTCGTTTAAAGGGGATATAAAACAGGTACCTCCTATGTATTCTGCTTTAAAGGTTAATGGAAAGAAACTTTATGAATTAGCACGACAAGGTATAGAAATAGAAAGAGCAGCAAGAGATGTAAAAATACATGATATTACCATAGAAAATATAGATATACCTTATGTGAAATTTAAAGTAAGATGTTCTAAAGGGACATATATAAGAAGTTTATGCTATGATATAGGCGAAAAATTGCAATGTGGTGCAGTTATGACAGATTTAGAAAGGACGTCAACAGGTAGATTTACTAAAGAAAATAGTATAAATATAAAAGATTTACATAAAGACAATGTAGAACAGTATATTCTTTCAGTTGAAAGTGCGTTTTTAGATTACCCTAAATTAATAGTAAATAATAAATTTGAAAAATTACTTTTAAATGGTGTTGCTGTAAAAGATAGAAGTTTCATTGATAATATTGAAGAGTTTAAAATATATAGGATTTATAATGAAAATAATGATTTAATAGCAATAGGTAGAAAAACGGAGATAGGATTTAAATTAATAAAAATTTTAGTTTAGAGGTATTATGTATGAAAGTATTGAGGGATAATTTTTCTGAAAAAATAAACACAGATACTTTTGTTGCATTGGGGAGTTTTGATGGAATTCACTTGGGACATCAAAAACTAATAGAGCAAACAATTGAAATGACTAGAAAATTTAATTTAAGCAATAAAAGTAAAAATGCAAAGTCAATGGTCTGTACATTTTATCCTCATCCATTAGTAACTATAAATAGTGTTATAGCACCTAAACTTATTATGGATAATAAAAATAAAATTAAGGTGCTAGAAAATTTGGGATTAGATATTTTAAATTTTATGACCTTTGACAAAAAACTTATGCAAATATCTCCAGAAGAATTTATAATAAAATTAGTTGAAACTTATAATGTAAAAGGTATAGTTGTAGGATTTAATTATAAATTTGGATATAAAAACTTAGGAGATGTTAATTTATTAAAGAAATATAGTAAATTACTAAATTTTTCTCTTTGTATAGTTGAGCCAGTAAAAATAGAAGATGAGGTAATCAGTAGTTCTAAAATACGAAAGTATATAAAAGAAGGAAATCTAGAAAAAGCAAATGAAATGCTAGGAAGAACATACTCTCTTTCAGGTAATGTTATAAAAGGAAAACAAATAGGCAGTAAAATAATGGGATTTCCTACTATAAACTTAAAGTATGATAATAAATTAGTATTACCTAGTAGAGGTGTATATTATACATTAGTAAAATATAAAGGTGATGTGTATAATGCTATGACTAATATAGGATTTAATCCTACAGTTAACGGAAAAAGTCTTAGCGTGGAGACAAATATTTTTGATTTTAATAAAGAGATTTATGGTGAATCTGTAGAGTTATATTTTGTACATAAAATTAGAGAAGAAAAAAAATTTAATATAATAGAAGATTTAGTAAATCAATTGAATAAAGATAAAGAATTTGTCAAAAATATAAGTATAAAACTAAATATAAATATAAATTAGCAATAAATAATTTACAAAGATAATTTTATTTGATATAATTTCTTTGAACCTTATGCTAAGTTTACTGAATTGCCAACGGACTACTTGGAATAAGGGGATATTACAATCGGAGGTGTTTTACACATGGATAAGGCAAGAAAACAAGAAATAATAGCTAAATTCGCAAGAACAGAAGGAGACACAGGATCACCAGAAGTTCAAGTGGCTTTATTAAGCGCAAGAATAAAAGAATTAACTGAGCACTTAAAAGTTCACAAAAAAGACCACCATTCAAGAAGAGGTCTACTAATGATGGTTGGACAAAGAAAAGGTCTTTTAAACTATTTAAAGAAGCAAGATATAGAAAGATATCGTGCTTTAATAGCTGAGTTAGGAATAAGAAAATAATTAGAGCGGCTGTGCCGCTCTATTATTTTAGGTAAATGAAAAAAATTATAAATAATATAGTTACAAATAATAAAGTAATTATAATAATTGAAAGGAGGCAAACAAATGATTCACACATTAGAAACCACTGTGGCAGGAAGACAAATGAAAGTTGAATATGGTAAAGTAGGAATGCTTTCTGATTGTGCGCTCTTCATGAATTATGGAGACACAGTTGTACTTGTTAATGTAAATGCATCAGAACAGCCTAGAGCAGGAATAGACTTTTTCCCTCTAAGTGTTGAATATGAAGAAAGATTATATTCAGTAGGAAAAATTCCAGGAGGATTTATAAAAAGGGAAGGTAAGCCTTCGGAAAAAGCAGTATTAAATGGTAGAGCTATAGATAGACCTATAAGACCTTTATTTCCAAAGGGATATAGAAATGATGTTCAAGTTGTTTGTACTGTAGTGTCTGTAGAGCAAGACAATGTTCCAGACATATTAGCAATGAATGCAGCATCAACTGCATTATATTTATCAAGTATTCCATTTGTAGATCCAGTAGGAACAGTTTCAGTAGGACTTATAGATGGAGAATTTATAACAAATCCTACAGCAGCTGAAAGAGAAAAAAGTTCATTATCATTAACAGTTTGTGCTACAAAAGACAGAGTTATGATGATAGAGGCTGGTGGAGATGAAATACCTGAGGAAACTATGATTGAAGCTATAAATTATGGATTTGATCAATGTCAACAAATGGTTAAATTCCAAGAAGAAGCTAGAGCTAAGTTTGGAAAAGAAAAAATTACACCAGAACTTCATAAAGTAGAAGAAAGTTTAGAAAAAGATATAAGAGAATTTTCTTTCGAAATGTTAAAAGAAGCTATGTATATCACTGATAAAGATGAAAGAAATATAAAAATTTCTGAAATTAAAGAAAAAATTAATGAAGCCTTTGGCGAAAAATATGAAGATAAAATGAGTGATATAGCTGAAGTAATATATGGTATTCAAAAAGAAGTAGTAAGAAATATGTTACTAAAAGAAAAAAGAAGACCAGATGGAAGAGGTTTTGAAGAAATAAGAAAAATCAGCTGTGAAACAGGAATATTACCTAGAACTCATGGTACAGGACTATTTACAAGAGGATTAACTCAAGTTATGACTGTTGCTACATTAGGAGCTTTAGGAGATGTCCAAATAATAGATGGTTTAGGTGAAGAAGAATTTAAAAGATATATGCACCATTATAATTTCCCAGCTTATAGCGTAGGAGAAGTTAGACCATTAAGAGGACCAGGAAGAAGAGAAATAGGTCATGGAGCTTTAGCAGAAAGAGCTTTAGAACCACTTATACCTTCAATAGAAGAGTTCCCGTATACTATAAGATTAGTTTCTGAAGTTTTAAGCTCAAACGGTTCAACATCTCAAGCAAGTGTGTGTGGTAGTACATTAGCGCTATTAGATGCAGGTGTTCCAATAAAAAGACCAGCAGCTGGTATAGCGATGGGATTGATTACTAGTGAAGATTTAACTGAAGAAGAAGTTTTAACTGATATTCAAGGAATAGAAGATTTCTTTGGAGATATGGACTTTAAAGTAGCTGGTACTGAAGAAGGAATAACATCTATACAAGTAGATACAAAAATAAAAGGCTTATCTAAAAATTGTATAAGACAATCTATAGAAAAAGCTAAAGTTGCTAGACTTTATATTTTAGATAAGATAAAAGATTGTATACCAGCGCCAAGAGAAGAATTATCTCAGTACGCTCCAAGAATGTATAGTATTACTGTTCACCCAGATAAGATAAGAGATATAATAGGACCTGGTGGAAAGACAATAAAACAAATTATTGCTGACACAGGGGTAAAAATAGATACTAATGATGATGGTAAAGTAGTTATAATGTCTAATGACAGTGAAAGTGCTAATGCAGCATTAAAAATGATAAAAGATATAACTAAAGAAGTCGAAGTTGGTGAAATTTATTTAGGTAAAGTAACTAAAATAGCTGCATTTGGAGCATTTGTAGAAATTATGCCTAAAAAAGAAGGTTTAGTTCACATATCTAAACTAGATGCAGAAAGAGTAAATAAAGTAGAAGATATTGTATCAGTTGGTGACGAAATTTTAGTAAAAGTTACTGAAATAGATAATCAAGGAAGAATTAATCTTTCAAGAAAAGATGCAATTAAAGATACTCAAGGTAATAACGAAGAAAAGTAATTTATAAATAGAAGGGCTTATTGCCTTTTTATTTTTTTATGCAATTATATAGTAAAATAGATTTTAGTTAAAATTTATTATAAATGTACTCTTGTTAATATGTAATTAATTTTAAACTTTAAAGGATGGAAAGAAAATATATAATGTTTATTTAACAGGTATATATAATTCGATAATCTTAAATAATAATATAAGAACTTATAATAAAAGATTTTAAATTAATATAGAAATAAAATTGTTTATATTGATTTTTACCAAAATATAGATTATATTTATAATAAATTTTAAAAATACCTTCAACAAGGAGAAGAAAATGTATAATTTATTTAGACTTAATAATGGATTACGGGTAGTTGTTGAGAATATTGAGCACTTTAATTCAGTTTCTATAGGATTATGGGTAGAGAATGGGTCAAGAAAAGAAAATCTAAGCAATAATGGGATATCTCATTTTATAGAACACATGTTATTTAAAGGTACAGAAAATAGAACATCTAAAGAGATTGCAGAAGAAATTGAAGATGTAGGTGGTCAAATAAATGCCTTTACAGGTAAAGAGGCTACATGCTACTATATAAAAACTTTGGATACACATCTAGAACTTGGATTAGAAATTTTATCTGATATGTTATTTAATAGTTTATTTAATGAAGATGATATAGAGAAAGAAAAAGGTGTTGTAATAGAGGAAATAAATATGAGTGAAGATAATCCTGAAGATGTACTTGCTGATTTACATGCAAAAGCTGCTTGGGGTGATGATGGATTATCACTTCCTATTTTAGGAAGTGAATCTACTGTAAAATCATTTAATAAAACTTTATTAGTAGATTATGTTAAAGCTCACTACATACCAGAAAATTGTGTCATATCTATATGTGGAAAATTAGATATGAACAAAATAGAAAAGTTAGTAGAGAATTATTTTGGGAAATGGCAATCAGTAAATAAAAACATAACTTTATACTCAACACCAAAAATATTAAAAAATAATTGTTTTAGAAAGAAAGATATAGAACAACTTCACATAAATTTAGGATTGAATGGATTTAAAGTAGGAGATAACGATTTATATACATCTATATTATTATCCAATATTTTAGGAGGAGGCGCCTCATCTTTATTATTTCAAAAAATAAGAGAAGAATTAGGGGTGTGTTATTCAATATACATGTATATGACTTCACATGTTAATAATGGGTTAATTAATGTTTATGCTGGATTAAATCCTAAATATGCTAAATATGCTTTAGAAGCAATAAGTGATGAAGTGTATAAGTTTGCTAATAAGAAAATAGATAATAATAAATTAGCTAAAACTAAGGAACAATTAAAGGGAAATTATATACTAGGATTAGAAAGTACTAGCAGCAGAATGTTTAGTAATGGAAAATCTGTTATGTTTCAAAATAAAATAAATACACCTATGGATGTAATAAATAAAATTGATAAAATAGATATGGACAGTGTAGAGAGGGTACTAGATAAGACATTCAAACAAGGTGTTGTTAATTCAGCATTTGTAGGTAAAGACATAAATATATTAAATGAATATTATAAAGAAAATATAATTAATATAGAAAAATAATAGATAATTTATATCATAAATATAAAAACAGAGTCATAGTTATCTTTATATACATAAAAGAAATGGGGGGTAACTATGGAGGAAAATATTAAATATTTAAGTGAAATGGAGAGATATGAGATTATAAATATCAATGACGGAGATAAATACAATTTTTTAGCTAATAACGATATTGTTATAGATGAACAAGGTGTATTAAAATTATTATTGTTAAATGAAAACAAATCTGGATTTAGCTTTTTAAAAAGTAATGGACTTATGGAAGTACCATGGGAACATGTAAAGAAGATTGGATCAAGAACTATAATAATTGATGTAGAGGATGAAGTTTTAAAAAGGTCTCATATATAACGGGGGTGTATTAATGAAGATACTAGTGCAAAAATTTGGAGGAACTTCTGTTTCAAGTAAAAATAATAGAAATTTAGTTGTAAAAAAGGTTAAATCTGCTATAGAAAATGGATATAGTCCAGTTGTTGTAGTTTCTGCTATGGGAAGAAAAGGAGATAATTATGCAACGGATACGTTGCTTCAATTATTAGATGATGAATTTAAAAGAAATAACTTATTAGCCACAGATGCCATTTTGGGATGTGGAGAAATAATAAGCACAGTGGTAATGTGTAATGAATTATATAATGAAGATATTAATGCTGTTCCATTAACAGGAGGCCTTGCAGGTATACAAACAGATAATACTTATGGAAATGCAACTATATTAAATGTTGATTCTAAGAGAATACTTGAGTTATTAGAAAAAGGAATTGTTCCAGTTGTTGCAGGATTTCAAGGAATTGGCGAGGATGGATACTTAACAACTCTAGGTAGAGGTGGAAGTGATGTTACTGGTGCAATTTTAGGAGCAGGGTTAAATGCTAAGGAAGTTCATATATATACAGATGTAGATGGAATAATGACTGCAGATCCTAGAATAGTTTCTGAAGCTGCACTTATAAAACAAATAGGATATGATGAAGTGTTTCAATTTGCAGATCAAGGGGCAAAAGTTATACATCCAAGAGCTGTGGAAATATCAAAAAAATATGGTATCCCATTAGTTATTAAAAATACATTAAGTGATTGTGAAGGAACTACAATTTCAAATGAAATTTGTGATTTATCTAGCAGTATTATTACTGGGATAACACATATTAAAGATAGAGTCCAAATAACAGTAAGTCATAATGGTACTGAAGAATATATAAATTTATTTGAAATTTTGGCAAATGAGAATATAAGTATAGATCTTATTAGTGTATTTCCAAAGCAAAAAATATTTACTATAGAAAGTAAAGATTTAGATAAATTTAAATCTATATTAAAAGAAATTAACTTAGAATATTCTTATATAGAAAACTGCAGTAAAATAGCTGTAATAGGTTCTAAAATGAAGGGTGTTCCAGGGGTAATGGCACGAATATTAAAGGCATTAACTAAAGGAAATATAGAGGTTTTACAAACAGCAGATTCACATATGACAATTTGGTGTTTGGTAGAGGAAATAAATACACAGTCAGCTATAAACCTTCTTCATAAAGAATTTAATTTAGAACAATAAGTATAACCATATCCCTAAATGCACAGAATATAAATATGTCATTTAGGGAGGTTGTTTTATGAATTTAGAAAAAGAAGAAAAGGAAGTAACAAAGAATATTGTAAGTGAAGTGGAAAAAAATGAAGATGAAATAAGAGCTAGTGAAAATATTGAAAACATTAAAGAATTAGGCGTTCAAAGTGTTCCAGAAGTAGATGAAAGTATACAAGTATTACCTATAATTGGGCAGATTGAAGGGCATAACGTAGGATCTCCGCAAACAAAAGCTACAAAATATGAACATGTAATTCCACAATTAATTGCAATGGAAAGAGATAAAAATGTAAAAGGAATATTAGTTGTGTTAAATACAGTAGGTGGAGATGTGGAAGCAGGTCTGGCTATAGCTGAAATGATTAATAGTTTGACAAAGCCTACAGTATCTTTAGTTATAGGTGGAGGGCATTCAATAGGTGTGCCACTAGCAACATCATCACATTATTCTTTTATATCACCTACAGCAACGATGATAGTTCATCCAGTAAGAATGAATGGTTTAGTTATAGGAGCACCACAAACTTTTGAATATTTTAGAAAAATGCAAGACAGAATAGTAGAGTTTATAGTTAGGACATCTAAAATTTCCGAAGAAGAATTAAGAAAACTGATGGCTCAGACGGATGAACTTTTAAATGATATGGGAACTATACTTATAGGAAAACAAGCTGTAGAATGTGGATTGATTGACGAGGTTGGTGGAATATCCCAAGCTTTAAATAAGTTAAATGAACTTATAAAAACAAATTTAAAATAGGTCTTTGGACCTATTTTTTAATTTGAAATTAAAATAGATCATTATTATAATTAAAATTAGGTGGATTAAATTCAAATATATTTGTAAATCATATTGATAGTATATTTTAGTATAAAAATGTACAAGCATTATTTTATATAAAAACATAGTACTATTTAAAAAATATATATAAAAAGACAAAAAATATATAGTATAATATATAATGTTATTTAAGAATAAGATGAAAATATTTCATGAAATGGATTTAAATATTGTAAAAGGTTATAATGGATATTATAGAGGTATATGGTAGTCAATATAATTTTTAAGTTAAACAGAAATTTTTTACATATTTATTTGAAAATATAATTAATGTATTTCTATTTTATGTTAAAGAATTAAAATATATTATGTCGGAGGTGATACAGTGGCAAGAAGTAGTACAAAAGGTAAAAAAAAGTCGGAAAAGACAAAAGCTAAGGTACAAAAACAACAAGCAAAACCTATGAGCAAGGAAATGAAGGGAATATTATTAATAGTATTAGCACTAATAATATTGTTAAGTCTTTGTTCTACTCTTTTTAATCAAAAAGAATCTTTTACAGGTGTTTTAGGAGTATTCCTTTATAATTTATTAGTTGGAATTGTAGGTATAGGAGCGTATGTCTTACCACTGATATTAATTTTTGTAGGATTTAATTATATAACTAAAGGGAAAATGGAGTTTTCTAAAAAAGTTTGTGGAATAATTTTATTTATTATAAATACTATTCTTATAGTACAAATGGTTACATTACCTAAATATTATGTAGATGGAAACTTGATGGAAAGCCTTAATTTAGTTTATAACTCATATACTATAGTTCATGGAGGGGTTCTAGGATATCTCATAACTCTTCCAATATATAAGCTTTTAGGAAGTATAGGAAGCTATATTATATTTGTAACAGTATATTTATTAGCAATAATTTTAATTAAAGATAGTACTATTAAAGAAATGATTCATACTACAAAAAATATGTTTACCAGTTTAGGTTCAACAATTAAAAATTCAGATAAAAGCATTGAAAATACAATTGTAAAAAGTGATATACCAATAAATGATACTGTTGCAGTAACAGAAGACATATCATTAGATAACCCATTTTTTGACCTTACAAATAAAAAAGAGAATAATGATGATAATAAAATAAAAATTATAGAATTTTTAAAAGAAGAAGATAAAAATTGTGATAATACAGATTTTGCTTTTGAAAATTCAGATGAAAAAGCAAAAAATAGCTTTCATGGAATAAAAAAATATAATTTAAGTCAAGAGGAAAAAGTAGAAGAATTAAATATAAATGACTTTAATAATAATAAGATTTTAGATTATAAAAATCCAGATATTAGTTTGCTTTATAAAAATGATCAAAGTCAATTAAAAAAAGGTGATAAAAAAGAACTTTTAAATAGTGCAAGTAAACTTCAAGATACTCTGCAAAGTTTTGGAGTAGAAGCAAAGGTTACACAAGTCACAAAAGGTCCATCAGTAACTAGATTTGAACTTCAACCTAGTGCAGGGGTAAAAGTAAGTAAAATAGTGAATTTAGCAGATGATATTGCTCTAAACTTAGCGGCTTCAGGAGTAAGAATAGAGGCACCTATACCAGGAAAAGCAGCTGTTGGCATAGAAGTGCCTAATAAAGAACTTTCAGCGGTATACTTAAGAGAAGTAATAGAATCTGAGGAATTTAATAATTTTAATAAAAATTTAGCCTTTTGTTTAGGAAAGGATATAGCAGGAAATTCTATTATATCAGATCTTACTAAAATGCCTCATTTACTTGTTGCAGGAGCTACAGGATCTGGTAAAAGTGTATGTATAAACACATTACTTATGAGCATTTTGTATAAATATTCACCTGATGAAGTGAAATTAGTGTTGATAGATCCTAAAGTTGTAGAATTAAATGTATATAATGGAATTCCACATCTTTTAATTCCAGTAGTAACTGACCCTAAAAAAGCAGCAGGTGCACTGAATTGGGCGGTAAATGAAATGACAAGAAGATATAAAATTTTTGCAGATAGTGGAGTAAGAAATGTAGAAGGATATAATGAAATGGCATCTAAAGGAATCGTGGAAGAGAAACTTCCATGGATAATAATCATTATAGATGAACTTGCAGATCTTATGATGGTTTGTCCGCACGATGTTGAAGATTATATTGGAAGATTAGCGCAAATGGCTAGAGCGGCAGGTATGCATTTAGTTATAGCTACACAAAGACCTTCTGTAGATGTAATTACAGGAGTTATAAAAGCTAATATACCTTCAAGAATATCTTTTGCAGTTTCGAGTCAAATTGACTCTAGAACTATATTAGATTCATCTGGTGCAGAAAAATTACTGGGAAAAGGAGACATGTTATTTTATCCGGTTGGGGAATCTAAACCTCTAAGAATACAAGGAGCTTTTGTATCAGAAGAAGAGGTAGAAAGAGTTGTTAGTTTTATAAAAAATCAAATTGAAGAGCATGTGTATTCAGAACAAATAATTGAGCAAATAGAAGAAGGGATAAAACCATCTCAAGATAGTGAATGTGATGAGCTTTTAAATGAAGCCATAAAAATAGTAGTTGAGGAAGAACAAGCATCTACATCACTGTTGCAGAGAAGATTAAAAATAGGATATAATAGAGCGGCAAGAATTATTGATCAGATGGAAGAACGCGGAATTATATCTGGGAGAAATGGAAGTAAACCAAGACAAGTTTTATTAAGTAAAGAAGAAATATAAGATGTTTTAAAAATTGTAATATAAGGTTATAATGTAATTGTAATATTAAATTTACTTTAAATAACCTATATTATTTTTAGTATAAATGTGATTGTACATTAAGCTTTAAGGTATATATAATATTTTTTGAAATATAAGTGTTACATTATAAAACTAATGAAAAACTTCCAATTATATACAATAAATAGGAGGAAATGAATGAACAAGTTAAAAGTTGGAATAGTAAATTTAGGTTGTGATAAAAATAGAATAGATTCTGAAATAATAGTTGGTAAAGTGAAAGAAAGATATGAAGTAGTTAATGAACCAGAAAATGCAGACATAATAATTATAAATACCTGTGGATTTATAGAAAGCTCTAAAGAAGAATCTATAAATACTATATTGGAAATGTCAAGATTTAAAGAGGGTAAATGTAAGGTCTTAATAGCAACTGGATGTTTAACTCAAAGATATGGAAGTGAACTTTTAAATTTAATTCCTGAGCTAGATATTATATTAGGAGTTAATGATTATGATAAATTAATTGAAAGTGTTGAAAAAGTATTAAAAACTAATAAACAGATAGCGTATACAAATTATAGTGATTCTAATATAAATGTAGGAAAAAGAATAATTACAACTGGAAGTACAACTGCTTATGTAAGAATAGCTGAAGGTTGCAATAATACCTGTGCATATTGTGCGATACCTAAAATAAGAGGTAAATACAGAAGTAGAAAAATGGAAGATATAATTTTAGAAGTAAAAGAATTAGCTATAAATGGTTATAAGGAAATAATATTAGTAGCTCAAGATACAACAAGTTATGGGATAGATATATATAAAGAAAAAAGTCTACATATCTTATTAAAAGAGTTATCTAAAATAAATAGTATTAAATGGATACGTGTTTTATATTGTTATGCAGAAGAACTTACAGATGATATAATAAGTGAATTTGCAACTAATGATAAAGTTTGTAAATATGTAGATATTCCAATACAACACATAAGTGATAATATATTAAAATCAATGCGCAGAAAAGGAAGAAAAAGGAATATAACTGAAAATATACTAAAATTAAGAAAACAAATACCAGATGTAGTTTTAAGAACAACTCTTATAGTAGGGTTCCCTGGAGAAACTGAAGAAGATTTTAATGAACTAAAAGAGTTTGTAAAAGAAATAAAATTTGACAAATTAGGCGTATTTACTTACTCGCAAGAAGAAGATACTGTAGCAGCAGAGATGGATAATCAGATTGATGAAGGAATAAAAGAAGAAAGATATCATCAAATTATGCAAATACAGCAAAAAATATCTAAAGAAGTTAATAAAAATAAAGTAGGAAAAACATATGATGTTTTAGTAGAAAGTAAAGATGGAGAAGTTTATATAGGTAGAAATTCAGTTATGTGTCCAGAGGTAGATGGAGAAATATTTATAGAATCTAAAGAAGAGTTGAAAATTGGTCAATTTGTTAAAGTGAAAATTATTAGAGCGTTAGAGTATGATTTAATAGCTGTATTGGAAAAATAACCTTAAAGTTAAGTTTTAAAAATATTTAGTGGGAGTTGTGTTTTATGAATCTTGCAAACAAGCTTACAATAATAAGAATGATTTTAGTGCCATTTTTTTTATTTTTCATGGCTTTTGATACTAAAATAGGCATATTTATTGCAACTGTAATATTTATAGTTGCATCAATAACAGATAAATTAGATGGATATATAGCAAGAAGTAGGAACCAAATAACTAATTTTGGAAAATTTATGGACCCGTTAGCAGATAAACTTTTAGTTACATCTGCCCTTGTAGTTTTAGTAGAGCTAGGGATTATGCCGGCTTGGATGGTTATGGTAATAGTTGCTAGGGAATTTGCCGTTTCTGGATTAAGAACGGTTGCTGCTTCAGAAGGTGTAGTTATTGCTGCTAGTCAGTGGGGAAAATGGAAAACCGTTGTACAAATGACGTTTATAATATTAGCTCTAGTAACATTAAATGTTCCAAATAATATATTGATTATATTAACTAAAGTATTTATGATTTTGTCTGTGATTATAACTTTAATCTCAGGAATTGATTATTTTGTGAAAAATAAAAATATCATAAATACAGAAAAGTAAAATTTAATTAGTTTAAAAATGATTTTATTGAAAGTAAAAAAACTAGTTTTTAACTAGTTTTTTTACTTAATACTATGTTCAATATAGTTAGAAAAAATGATTAAAAAATTATATAATGTTAAGTATAATAATAATATGATAAAATAAATTGACAACATTTATTTTAAAATGTATACTTGTCTAACTAAGCAAAAAATATTGTTAGTATGATACATTAAGTTTATATATTAAGCTTATATATAAGATTTTTATTAGAAAGGGTGGCGCGATATGAATAGTGAAAAGCTTAAGGCTTTAGAGTCGGCTATGACTCAAATAGAGAAGCAATTTGGAAAAGGTTCTGTTATGAAATTAGGAGAAAATAGTGTATTAGAGATAGATGCTATTTCAACTGGTTGTTTAGGACTTGATATAGGACTTGGAATAGGTGGTGTTCCAAGAGGAAGAATCATGGAAATATTTGGGCCAGAGTCATCAGGTAAAACAACAGTAGCTTTACATATTGTTGCAGAAGCTCAAAAAGCTGGTGGAGTTGCTGCATTTATAGATGCAGAACATGCTTTGGATCCTGTTTATGCAAAAGCATTAGGAGTAGATATTGATAATTTAATTGTATCTCAGCCAGATACTGGAGAACAAGGATTAGAAATAACAGAAGCATTAGTGCGTTCAGGTGCAGTAGATATAGTAGTAGTAGATTCTGTTGCTGCATTAGTGCCTAAGGCTGAAATAGAAGGTGAAATGGGTGATTCACATGTAGGACTTCAAGCAAGACTTATGTCACAAGCATTAAGAAAACTAGCAGGTTCTATAAACAAATCTAAATGTGTAGCAGTATTTATAAATCAGTTAAGAGAAAAAGTTGGAATAATGTTTGGTAACCCAGAGACGACTCCTGGAGGAAGAGCATTAAAATTCTATGCATCTGTAAGATTAGATGTTAGAAGAATAGATAGTATAAAACAAGGTGATGAATTTTTAGGTAATAGAACAAGAGTGAAAATAACTAAAAATAAAGTGGCGCCTCCATTTAAACAAGCTGAATTTGATATAATGTATGGAGAAGGTATATCTAAAGAAGGTGATGTTTTAGATATAGGTGTTAAAGAAGAAATAGTTCAAAAGAGTGGTGCATGGTTCTCTTATGGTGATGTAAGATTAGGACAAGGTAGAGAAAATGCTAAAAACTATTTTAAAGAGAATCCTCAAATAAGATTAGAAATAGAAAATAAAATAAGAGCTAAATATGATTTACCATTATACAAAGAATCAACAAACTCATCAAAAAAAGTTTCAAAAGAGGAAAAAGAAGTTACAAAATAAGTTTTTGAAATTAAGGAGGGAAAACCCTCCTTTTTTTATGTCAAAAAGATATAAGGTAGTTAATTTTAAAAAAAATTAAAGAGTTTATTTAAAATACTTGTTTATATTAATATTAATAATATATACTTAATG
Source organism: Clostridium senegalense (assembly GCF_018916625.1). Classification (NCBI taxonomy): domain Bacteria; kingdom Bacillati; phylum Bacillota; class Clostridia; order Eubacteriales; family Clostridiaceae; genus Clostridium; species Clostridium senegalense. The sequence goes on along the minus strand of NZ_JAHLNC010000001.1, from coordinate 489,856 downwards.
AGGAATAGTTTTTCGAAGGGTTATTTATATAAAACAGCTGTAACAATAAAAAAACTATACAAGGTCTCTAAATGAAAGTTAATATTCATAGAAAAAGGTGTAAATTGGTATCAGTTAAGTATTTTATAAAATGTAAAGTTAAAGAAATAATATTATTATATTTAAAATAAGACTTTGAATATACCTATTGAATTTTGGTTATAATTTAGATAATATCCTGATTATTTTTAAATATAAAAAAATAAAATGAATTAAAAAAATAGCACTATGAAAACCTTGTAAAGGCTAGTGTTATGCACTCTTTAGCAAATGTTAATCATCTTGACATTATATAGAAAGTAATATAAAATAAATACAAATACTGGTTTAGCATAATATAATTGCTACCAATTGAATAAAGTATGACACCTTTTCTAACTTTTATTTTGGAGTAAAATAGATTGCACTAAAAATGAAGAAGGAGGTGTTTATATACAATGACTGAATTGAATGCATTGTTTATAATAGGATTATTAATTGTTATTTTAATTGGAACTTTTGTTGTTATTTATACTAGAAAAAATATATCACAAACTAATATTGCTAAGTCTGAGGAAGATGCTAAAAAAATTATAGAGGAGGCTAAAAAAGAGGCCGAATCTGCAAAGAAAGAATCTATACTAGAGGCTAAAGAAGAAGTCCATAGATTAAGAACGGATTTTGAAAGAGAGTCTAGAGAAAGAAGAAATGAAGTACAAAGACTTGAAAGAAGAGTAATTCAAAGGGAAGAGTCTCTAGATAAGAAAAATGCAATATTAGAAAAAAAAGAGGATACCCTTAATAAGAAGCAACAAGAGGTAGAGGCATTAGAAACGAGTATACAAGACTTGTATACTAAAGAAAGAGAAGAATTAGAAAGATTATCAAATCTTACTTCAGAAGAAGCTAAGCAAGTTTTGCTTGAGGAAGTAAGAAAAGAAATTAGACATGAAACAGCAATCATGATTAAAGATGTTGAACAAAAGGCGAAAGAAGAAGCTGATAAAAAAGCTAGAGAAATTATAACTTATGCTATACAAAGATGTGCAGCAGACCATGTTGCAGAATCTACTGTTCATGTTGTTTCACTTCCAAATGATGAAATGAAAGGAAGGATAATTGGTAGAGAGGGTAGAAATATTCGAGCACTTGAAACTCTTACAGGTGTAGATTTAATTATAGATGATACTCCAGAAGCCGTGATTCTTTCAGGATTTGATCCGATTAGAAGAGAAGTTGCTAAAATAGCTTTAGAAAAATTAATAGTTGATGGACGAATACATCCTGCTAGAATAGAAGAAATGGTTGAAAAAGCTAAGAAGGATGTAGAAAATGATATCAGAGAAGAAGGCGAACAGGCTACTTTTGAAACAGGTGTACATGGTCTACATATAGAGGTATTAAAACTATTAGGAAGACTTAAGTACAGAACAAGTTATGGTCAGAATGTGTTAAAACATTCAATTGAGGTTTCTTATTTAGCAGGGCTAATGGCTTCAGAGTTAGGTATAGATCCAACAGTTGCAAAAAGATGTGGGTTGTTACATGACATTGGTAAAGCGGTAGATCATGAAGTTCAAGGTCCACATGCATTAATAGGATCAGAACTTGCAAAAAAATATCATGAATCAGCAATAGTTGTAAATGCTATAGCTGCTCACCATGGAGATGTTGAACAACAATCACTTGAAGCTGTTTTGGTTCAAGCAGCTGATGCTATTTCAGCGGCAAGGCCAGGAGCTAGAAGAGAAACTTTAGAAGCTTACATTAAGCGTTTAGAAAAGCTTGAAGAAATTGCGAATTCATATGAAGGTGTAGAAAAGTCATATGCCATTCAGGCTGGAAGAGAAGTTAGAATTATGATTAAACCAGAAGAGATTGATGATACAGGTGCTATTGAGGTGGCAAGGGATATTGTGAAGAGAATAGAGGGAGAATTAGAGTACCCAGGTCAAATAAAGGTAAATGTAATCAGAGAAACTCGCGCTATAGAGTATGCAAAATAGTAAATTTTTATAAAATAGACAAAAATAATCTTCTTAAATTTTGAAAAAATTTATTTTTATCAAAAATTTAAGAGGATTTTTTTAACTTTTGTAGAATATCTAATTATACAGAATTTAAATTTACTAGGAGGGTTAATCATGGAAGTATTAAAAGTTTCAGCAAAATCAAGCCCAAATTCAGTAGCAGGAGCTTTAGCAGGGGTATTAAGAGAAAAAGGAGCAGCAGAAATACAGGCTATAGGTGCTGGTGCTCTTAATCAAGCTGTGAAATCGGTTGCCATAGCTAGGGGGTTTGTAGCACCGAGTGGAATAGATTTAGTTTGTGTTCCAGCATTTACAGATATAGAAATCGATGGGGAAGAACGAACTGCTATAAGATTAATTGTACAACCTAGATAATTATTAGAAAATAAATTATATAGGCACAATCCCAAAATAGTATTTAAATTCTATTTTGGGATTGTTTTTTAATGCTATAGAGAAAAATATAGTGAAAAGTTAAGTGTTAAATTTACTTTATTATAAAAAAATAAAAAATATAGAATGAATTATAAAAAATAAACCATAATATATAATGAGTTATGATTTAAAATAAAAGTGATATACAAATAGATATATAATGTGTCACTTTGTTTAGTAAATGTTCAAAATACGCTATAAACTTGTTTACACTTTATACAATAAATGATATAGTATAAATTGTATGAAGTATATCCTTCATAAGAGGGAAAAATGAAGGTATCAATTCAAGTTTACATAAAATATACTGAGCAATGGGGGTTTAATTTATGAAATTATCAAATAAAGCTTTGCAAATTTCACCATCTTTAACTTTAGCAATAACAGCTAAAGCAAAACAAATGAAAGCAGATGGAATAGATGTGATTGGATTTGGAGCAGGTGAGCCAGATTTTAATACTCCAAAAAATATTCAAAATGCTGCTATTGATGCAATTCAAAAGGGATTAACTAGATATACTGCTGCTTCAGGAATAGTTGAATTAAAAGAAGCAATAGTTAATAAGTTTAAAAATGATAATAATTTAACTTATAAAACATCTCAAATAGTAATTTCAACAGGCGCTAAACAATGTTTAGCAAATGCATTTCAAGCTATTTTAAATCCTAATGATGAAGTACTAATTGGAGTTCCTTATTGGGTAAGTTATCCTGAACTAGTACAACTAGCAGATGGAAAGCCAGTTTTTGTAGAAACTTCAGAATCAAATGCCTTTAAGTTAACAGTAGATGCATTAAAAAAAGCTACAACAGAAAAAACAAAAGCTTTAATATTAAATAGTCCTAATAATCCAACAGGAACAGCATATACAAAAGAGGAGTTATTAGCTATAGCAGACTTTGCTAAAGAAAAAGATATAATGATTATTTCAGATGAAATTTATGAAAAATTATTATATGGTTCAGAAGGTCATATATCAATAGCAAGTCTTTCAGAAGATGCTTATAATAGAACAATAGTTATTAACGGTGTATCCAAAGCATATGCTATGACTGGTTGGAGAATTGGTTATGTTGCAGCTCCGGAAGAAATTGCAAAACTAATGTCAAACATTCAAAGTCATACAACATCAAATCCTTGTTCAATATCTCAATATGCATCAGTTGAAGCTTTAAATGGGGAACAAGGCGAAGTTGAAGCAATGATAAAGGAATTTAAAAATAGAAGAGATTTTATGGTTGATAGAATTAATTCAATAGATAATTTATCTTGTGTAAAACCAGAAGGTGCATTTTATGTTATGGTTAATATAAGTAAAGTTTTAGGTAAAAAATTTAATGGTGTAACAATAAAAGATTCATTAACTTTCTCACAATTATTATTAGAGGAAGAAAAAGTTGCGTTAGTTCCAGGTATAGCATTTGGAGTTGATGAATTTGTAAGATTATCTTATGCTACATCTGTAGAAAATATAAAAGAAGGACTAAACAGAATAGAAAAATTTATAAAAAACATACAATAATTAAGAGGTGATGCCAGTGGTATCAAAGGAATTAAAAATTAAAAATTCACAAGGATTACATGCTAGACCAGCTACTTTATTAGTTAGAGTAGCATCATCGTTTAAATCATCAATAAGTATTGAATATAATGATAAAGCTGCTAATGCTAAAAGTTTAATAGGAATTTTATCTTTAGGAATTAATAAGGATAGTACTGTTAATATAGTGATAAAAGGCAGTGATGAAGAAAAAGCACTAGAAAATATTTGTGAATTGATAAACAACTTAGAATAATATAAGAAAAACTGCTAATAGTTTATTAGCAGTTTTTCTTATATTCTATTATAATTAAAATAGGTGATGAATGAATATGAATGAAATTATATTATCAAACAAAAAAAATGAAATGCTAAAACATATAGGAGTTAATAATAATCATTTCATAAAAAATTTTTTAAATATAAAGGGCAATAGAAGTGTTAATACGGCAAAAAGCTATGAAAGAGATATAAAAGATTTTTTTAATGTGAGTAATGTTGAAGAAATAACATTAAATAATATAAAAGAAGTAAATATATTTCATGTTCAAAATTATATATTATATCTTACTGAAAAAGGATTTTCTTCAGCTACAATAAATAGAAAAATTTCTTCATTAAGTGCACTTTATAAATGGTTATTAAAATATAAGGATAATTATAATGAAATAGAAATTATAAAATATAATCCTTTTTCTGGATTAAAGGAAGAAAAACCTGTAGTTAATAATAAAGAGACAGAATTTTTGACTGAAGAAGAATGTAAAAAGATAATAAATAGTATAAAAACAGATAATGTTATTGGTTTAAGGAATAGAGCTATTATTGCATTAGCTCTTACCACAGCTTTAAGAAAATCAGAAATAATAAATATAAAAATAAAAGATATTTGTGCTTATGGAGATTATGATGTAATTATAGTGAAAAGGAAAGGGAATAAACAAGATATGGTAAAACTTCAAAAGCAAGTTTTAGATTTTATTTACGAATATCTACTTGCTACATCAAGAGATAAAATTAATAATAAAGAAGATTACTTGTTTTTAGGTCATTCAAGAAACAGTAAAAAGTATAGCAAATTAGATCCTAGTAGTTTAAATTATATAATAAAAAACATATGTAAAAAGGCAAATATAAAAAAAGAAATAAAGGTCCATTCTATGAGACATACAGCTATAACTTTGGCAATAACTAAAGGTGTAACAATAGAAAAGGTAAGAGAGTTTGCAGGACATAGGAATATAGCTACAACTAATAGATATATACATTCAATAGATAAACTTAAAAATAATGCAGGAGATGCAATAGATATTTTTTAAAAAAATCTTTTGAAAAGGTATAAATTATATATAATTTGGAGGTTAAGTAAAGAATTTTAAATTATAAATAAAAAGATTGAAAAAGAAGTTAATCCTTCGTTTTCAATCTTTTTTTATTAAAAACAGTATTTAAGTTAATTTGTAAAGTGAAAAATATATTAAATTGTAACTTATTTAAATTAAATAATATACTTAATAAATATATTAAAGGGTTGTTATTATTCAATAGAAATAAGTACAATTAATTATTATTAATGAAAAGTTTATCATAAAAGTTATAATCAACTTCTAAGAAATTATTTCTAAAAATCTATTAATATAATTTTTTTGTAAATTTATATAGAAAAAAAGCATGTTTAGAGCTACTAGGAGCATAACAAATAATAATAAATTTTAACCTTATTTAATAAATGAATAATTTTAGAATTTAGTTTATAATTTTATGCTATGCAAAAGCAATATTATCATAAAATAAATGTGTAGAGCATACGTTATATTGTATATATTTTCAAGTGAAAATTTAAAAAAATATTTTATTGTAATATAAAATGTAAAAAGGGGGTAAAGTTGCCAAAAGGATATGTGGAGTTTAAAATGTTGGTAACAGTGAAATTATGAATTATGATGAATATGACTTAATTCCATTACAAAGTATAAATAACATAAAATTGTCAGAAGAAATGGAAGAATTCATGGCTCTATATAGCATGAGAGGGCTTATCAATTTTGAAAGAAGTAAATTTATAGGTTTTTTAACACCAATGCCTGCTGTGATTGAAGAAAATGAGTTTGTGAAACATAATTTAATAGAATCTGAAAATGAACATAAATTTGGTTGTATAAATAAAAAGTATGATGATTTTAAAATTAATAAGACTGTAAATAGAATAGAGAAAAACAATCCAGAAATAATTAGGTTTTTATTATCTACAGGTATATCTTACAAACAAAGTAAAAATGTAATTGAAAAAATACTAAAATTGGCAGCATTATATAAATAAATAAAATTAAGTAAGCTCTTCTCAAGTGTTGAGAAGAGCTTAAAGTCTATGGTTAACATATAGTACAAAATTATTTCAAAAAATATAATGAATATTACGAAAAATATATGATGTAAAGTGTTGCTAATTATTTTTCTGAAAATTCTATTTTAAAATTATGGGTTAAAATTTGACTTATGGTATTTTAATAATTTATAATAGCTATAAGAATTAGATAATTAGTTAGTGTGTTTTGCATATAAAATAATTTTGTTGCAAGAAATTATTTTAGTAATTTGCAAATTAAAATTAAAAACTAACAAATGTTGATTTAAGTAATTGATTGAAAAATATATGATAACTTATATAAAATAATAGAATTGCTTAGATGATTTAAAATTTAGGAGGAAATTTAATGATTAAAAAAACAATGATTAGAAAAAGTTTAATTAGCATTTTTCTAGTGTTTTTAATTGCAGTAGCCTTTGGTAATAAGATAACTTATGCATATACTATATTTAATGAAAAAATAAACATGAAACTAAGAGCCACAACTATATCTACAGATAAAGTTATAACGGTTTCTAGTAGTAATGAAAACAGTGAGCGTGTATCAAGAGGGGAAGAAAAAGATATACCTATAGAATCTAATGAAGTGGTAAATATTTCATTATCGAAAATAGGTAGACCTTATGTAGAAGGTGCAGAAGGAACTGAAGCTTTTGATGCAGCAGGATTTACAAAATATATTTATGGTAAATATAATGTGGATTTACCACATTGTGTTTCTAAACAAATTCAATTTGGTAAAGCAGTTTCTAAAAATGAATTAGTTAATGGAGATTTGGTATTTTTAAAAACAGATAATCAAAATCTATCTATTGTGGGAGTATATGCTGGAAACAATAATTTTGTTTATGCAGACAAAACTACAGGAAGAGTTATAAAGGGTAGTTTAATAAATAAATATTATTCTGATGCATATGTAGGTGCAAGAAGAATATTTGAGTAGTGGTTATTAAGGTAGAGTATTCTACCTTTTTTATTTTAAAGTCATATTCTCTTAACTTTTTAAATATAAATTTATAAACAAGAAGTTAGGGAAGGTGATAAAAGTGAAATACACAAGATATGATGTGAGACCAAAAAGAAAAAAAATTAAGTTGCTTCCATTAATAGTTATTATTTTCTTTTGTGCAGTATTTGGTTATTTAATTTTAGGTGGAATAAAAGGAATTAATATTAGGAACAACAAAAGTAATATAGAAGCTAAAGAAAAAAGCAATATAAAAGGAAATGAATTAGAAAAAAGCGAAATAGTACTTTTGCAATGTGGGGTATTTAAAGTAAAAGATAATGCTGATAAAATTTTAAAACAGCTTTCAGGAAAAGGAAGTCCATTTGTTATAGAAGATAATGGTTTATATAAAATATATTATGGTATGTATAAAAACATAAATGAAAGTGAAAAAATTATAAATGATTTAGAGAAAAGTGGAATAAATACAAGTAAAAATATAATAAAGATATATTATAAAGATTTATCTATGGTTGAAGTAGCAAAAATAATAGAGGCAGAATTAGATATTATAAACAATGCAATAGATCCGAAAATAAAATCTGTAAAAACTACAGAACTTAAAAAATGGGTTGCAGAATTAGATCCTGTAAATGAAAGTCATAGTGCATATAAAGAAGTGAATGAATTAAAAGAACATATAAGTAAACTTCCTGAGGAAGTAGATAAAAATAAGGCATCAGAGATGAATTCTTTTATTTATAATCAGATATCAAAATTTAAAGAAAAGAAACAAAATAAATAAAAATTAAATATATTTATAAAGTATAAGTAAGCAGAGATATTAAGTCTTTGCTTATTTTTCTGTGTAAAAAAATATATAATATTATTTAAAACACATTGGTATTGAGGTCAAAATGGAAATACAGAAAATTTTGATTTAAGGCTTATTTATATATTAAACCAACTAAAAAATTCTTATAATAAAGTACATTTGAATAATATTACATCATTTACATAAAATTAATAGTTTATTTAGAAAAATTAAAAAGAATTCAAATAAAAAAATAAATATATTTTTTATTATTATGTGTTTTATATACTTGTTAATAATTTTATTAAGTGATAAACTATATAAGATAAAGAAATAAAATGGGGGATTAAAATTTGAAGAGTTCAGATAAAAAGGCAAAAGAGTATATTTTTGTTATTTTATTAGCCTGCATTTCTGGAAGCTTTATTGGGGAAGTTTTGTCAAAAAGTGTTAGCTTTTTAGACATTTTAGGGTTATCCTATTTTATAGGGCTGAAACAACCTATATTACTAGATCTTAAGGTTATAAGTATAACGTTTGGATTACAATTTAAGCTTAATTTAATGTCTATTATTTGTATAATAGTAGCAATGATATTATTTAGGAAATATTAGGAGTGAATTTGTATGGATATAATTTTAGCATCCTCATCACAAAGAAGGCGAGAACTTTTAAATTTAATTACTGATAAATTTGAAATAATTCCAAGTAATTTTGATGAAAGCACTGTGCCTTTTGAAGGAAAGTGCAGGGAGTATGTTATTAAACTTTCCAAAGGAAAAGCTTTGGAAGTTGCAGATAGAGTTAAAGGTGAGAAACTAATAATTGCTAGTGATACCATTGTTTTTAATAATGAAAATTTGATGCTTAAGCCTAAAGATGAAAAAGAAGCATTTAATATGCTAAAAAGTCTTAGTGATAATACCCATAAGGTTTATTCTGGAATAGTAATTTTGAATTTGAAAACAAATGAAATGCTATCAGATGCAGTTTGTACAGAAGTTAAATTTTCAAAGTTGACTGATGATCAAATATTAGAGTATATACAAACTAAAGAACCTATGGATAAATCAGGGGCTTACGGTATACAAGGAAAAGCAGCTGTTTTTATTGAAAAAATTAATGGTTGTTATTATAATGTTGTTGGATTGCCTTTAAACAGGTTAAATTCAATGATTAATGAGATGGGGGTAAATCTTTAATTATAATTATTTCAGGGAAGTGATTTTTTGAAGAATTTAAGTATTATGGATTTGCCAAAAGGTGAGAGACCTAGAGAAAAATTATTAAGATATGGCAGTGAATGTTTATCCAATGCTGAGCTTTTAGCAATAATATTAAGGACAGGAAGTAAAAAAGAAGATGTTCTTAGATTGTGTAATAGGATACTTGTAAGTTGTAAGGGGTTAAATGGACTTTTAAATTCTAGTATAAATGATTTTATAAAATTACCAGGTATAGGTGAAGCTAAAGCTACACAACTTGTAGCATTATGTGAACTTTCTAAAAGGTTTAAATCATTTAAGTCAGGTGAAGAGTATAGAATTTTAAGTCCACTAAGTGCTGCTAATTATGTTATGGAAGATATGAAACATTTAAAAAAGGAATATTTAAGGCTTATAATGTTGAATACTAAAAATATAGTTTTGTCTGTAAAAGATATATCTATAGGAAGTTTAAATAGTTCAATTGTACATCCAAGAGAAGTGTTTGTTGAGGCCATAAAGAATAATAGTGCTTCAGTTATAGTATGCCACAATCATCCTTCAGGTGATCCTAATCCAAGTAAAGAAGATATAAACATTACAATGCGATTAAGAGAATGTGGAAAGATAATTGGTATTGAAGTTTTAGATCATATTATTATAGGAAATGGTATATATGTTAGCTTAAAAGAAAGAGCATTTTTATAGAAACGAAAGGAGAAAAAAGATGATGAGATTTTTTTCAAAATCAAGAGATATGGGTATAGACCTAGGAACGGCTAATACTCTAGTGTATGTAAAAGGAAAAGGAATAGTATTAAGAGAGCCATCAGTTGTAGCTATAAATAAAAAAACTAATAAGGTTTTAGCAGTTGGTGAAGAAGCAAAACAAATGATAGGTAGAACTCCAGGAAATATAGTAGCTATAAGACCAATGAGAGATGGTGTTATTGCAGACTTTGATGTAACTGAAAAAATGTTAAGAAGTTTTATAGAAAAAGCTGGTGCGAAAAATGGGTTTAAAAGCCCTAGAATCGTGGTATGTTTTCCATCAGGAGTAACAGAAGTCGAAAAAAGAGCTATAGAAGAAGCAACTAAAAGTGCAGGTGCTAGATTTGCATGTCTTTTAGAAGAACCAATGGCAGCCGCAATCGGTGCAGGACTTCCAGTAAATGAACCAACAGGAAGTATGGTTGTAGATATTGGTGGAGGAACAACAGAAGTTGCAATAATTTCATTAGGTGGAATAGTAACTAGTAAATCTTTAAGAGTTGCTGGTGATGAGCTTGATAAAGCCATAATTGCTTACATAAAAAAAGAGTATAATTTAATGATTGGTGAACGTACTGCAGAAGCAGTAAAAATAGAACTAGGTTCAGCTTTTGATCTAGGAGAAGAAGAAAAACATATGGAAATTAAAGGAAGGGATTTGGTTTCAGGACTTCCTAAAGTTATAGAAATAAGTGAAAGTGAAGTAAGAGAAGCTTTAAAAGAGCCAGTAGCATCAATTATAGATTCAATAAAAACTACACTAGAAAAAACACCACCAGAACTTGCTGCAGATATAATGGATAAAGGTATAATGTTAACTGGTGGTGGTGCGATGCTAAAAGGATTAGATGCACTAATAAACCACGAAACTCATATGCCTGTAAAAGCTGCAGAGATACCATTAGATTGTGTTGCTATAGGAGCAGGTAAAGCACTAGATAATCTTGACATAATGGATAAAAGAGGCTAAAAATTGGATAAACTAAAAAATAAACTGGCAGTACTAGTAATAATACTGTCAGTATGCTTTTTATTTCTTATAGGTTATACTGTGCAAAGAAAACATGTGTCTTTCGTGGAAAATGGTGTAGGAACAACTTTAAATAGTGTTCAAGGTGTTGTTTATAATATTGGTAATAAAGTTAAAAGTTCATTTTCTTTTATATTTCATATAAAAGATTTAAAATCTGAAAATGAAAAGTTAAAAGAAGACAATAAAAATTTAGATAAGTTAAAAAATGAAAATACAATGCTAACAGAAGAAAATGCTAGATTGAGAGAAAATTTAAAATTTAAAGATACAAAATCAGACTATGAATATATAGGTGCTGATATAGTAGGGCTAAGTGGACAAAATTTTTTAGATGGATTTACTATTAATAGAGGTAGCAAAGATGGAATAGAAAAAGGAATGATTGCAGTTACTTCTGTTGGATTGGTAGGTCAAGTTACAAGTGTTGGAAATAATCGAGCTACAATTCAAACATTATGTAATGAAAACATAGCAGTAGCAGGATGTGTATTATCAACAAAAGAGAGTGATGGTATAGTAAAGGGATATAAAGGAAATGAGGATAAGTTTTTAGCTGAAATAACAGGGTTATCTATTGATTCAGGAATAAAAGTAGGCGATACAATAGTAACATCTGGATTAGGTGCTATTTATCCTAAAGGCATAGAAATAGGAAAAGTTTTAGATGTAAAAGAAGATAAGGCAGCTGTTATGAAAAGTGCAGTAATAAAGCCAAGCGTTGATTTTAATACATTAGAACAAGTTCTTATAGTGGTTGACAAAGAAAATAGTGATAAAAACAAGTAGTAGGTGATAATATGAAGAAAATATTAACACTAATAGGAATAACATTATTACTAACCATACTAGATAATACATTAGTAACATTTTTTGCTATAAAGTCTGTGTATCCAAGTTTAGTATTAATCTTTATTATATCCTATTCAATTATAAATGGGGAAAAGGAAGCTATACTATTAGGAATATTCTCAGGTGCAATTCAAGATTTATACTTTTTTAATGGACTAGGTGTGAATATGCTAACGAATATGGTAATTTGTTATATAGCAGCAGTAGTAGGAAAAAGTATTTTTAAAGAAAAATCATTTGTACCGATAGTTTCTACATTGTTCCTTAGTATTTTGAAAGGTATAATAATACTAATAGTATTATATTTAATGAACATAAAAATAAATACGGAAAATATATTATATACTAGTTTATATAATATGGTTTTATCGATTATATTATATAGATATGTTTACAAACTTTCAGAAACAAAATTTATAAAGAAAGAATGGAGATTTTAGGAACGTGATATTATGGTAAAAAACAAAAAAACAGATAAGAAATTTTCAAGATATACGGTGTTTTTTATTGCAATGGGAATAATATTTTCAGGTATAATTTCCAGACTTTTGTATTTACAAGTTGTAATGGGTGAAGAATTTAAAAAGCAATCAACAGAAAAAAACTATAAAAATGTATCTAAAGTAGCACCTAGAGGTGAGATCTTAGATAAAAATGGAGAAGTGTTTGCAACTAGTATTCAAAGCTATACGCTGATGTTTACAGAAACAACAGAAAGTAAGGAAAGTTTTTTAACTACTATGGATAAAGTCTTTAAAAAATTAGATGAAAAAGGTGTTGCGATGGTAGATGAATTTGCAATAGCTATAGATTCATCTAAAGAACCGAAAGTGCGATTTAATTTTAAAGCTACAGATGATGCAAATAGGCGTTGGATGGAGTTAAGATTTAAAAAAGATAGAGGAATTCAAAGTATAGCAATAAAAAAGCTTTACCCAGGAAAAGATGAAAAAGACCTTAATGAAGAACAACTTAAAAAAGTAGATGAAGAATTATTAAAAATATCTGCAGAGGATTGTCTAAATGAATTATTAAAAGAATATGATTTATTAGATAAAGATGAATATACATTAGAGGAAAAAAGAAGATTATTAGTTGTTTTAGATGCTGTAAAAATGCAAAGTTACTCTGGTTATAAACCTGTAGTTATTGCAAACAACTTATCAAAAGAAGTTGCTTTTTTATTTGAACAGCTACAACCAGATTTACCAGGAATAAGTGTAGAAACTCAACCGATGAGATATTATCCAAATGGTGATTTAGGTTCAGCGTTTTTAGGATATACATCTAAGATAGATTCATGGCAACAGGAGAAATATGAAGAAAAAGGTTACGATGTAAGCAGCGATAGTGTTGGTAAAGCAGGGCTTGAGTCAAGCTTTGAGGATATATTAAAAGGAACTAAAGGTCAGGAAAGTATTGAAGTTAATAAACAAGGTAGAAAAGTAAAGACGTTAGGTGAAGTTGAAGCTTACCCAGGTAAAACTCTTCAACTTACCATTGATAAAAATTTACAAGAAATAGCAGAAAAAGCTTTAGATGATACTATGGCTAATTTACAAAAACAAGGTAGAGTAGCTGACGTTGATAGTACTAATGCTACTAGAGGTGCAGCTGTTTTCATGGATGCTAAAACAGGAAAAATATTAGCACTAGCTAGTAGACCAGGATATGATCCTAATATATTTACACAAGGATCACTTAGCGCAGAGGATTCAGAAAAATACTTTAATCCTAACTTAGAAAAAATGGGAAAACAGTACATTGAAAGTAGAGGTCTTACATCAATACCAGGAGTATTAACTGAAGAAGAAGTTGCTACAAAAAGTTATGAAGATAAGGTTAATATTATGTTAAATAGAATGTTTCCGTTAAATAATTCTATTGAAGGTAATACAACAGTAAGAGAGGATATTTATGATATATTCCCAAAACCATTTTATAACTATGCAACATTTACATTAATACCACCAGGTTCTATATTTAAGCCACTTACATCTATTGCAGGTTTAGAGGAAGGTGTAATAACACCAGATACACTTATATATGATGATGGTGAATATAATAAAAGATACTCTGATTATCATGGAGCTTGTTGGATTTATAATACAGCAGGTGGATCACATGGAGCTATAGATATAAGAAAAGCATTAGAAGTATCTTGTAACTATTTTTTCTATGATGTTGCAGATAGACTTTTTGCAAAAGGTGGAGAAAGTTCAAGTGGGCTTGATTACTTAGCAAAATATGCTTGGAAATTTGGGCTAGGTGTTGAACCAGGCTCAAATACAAAACCTTCAACAGGTATAGAAATAGCAGAAAATTTTGGTCAAGTATATAATTATGAATCAAGTAAAAGTAAGTTTGCAAATGATTATGTAAATCAGTTAGTTAATTTTATGCAGACAGGTACTGATTCAATAAATACTACACCTCATTATAAGGAAATTGATATTACTAAAAAAGATGAAAAAGGTAGTAATAAAGAAAAAGAGGCAATTAAAAAAGTAAATGAAAAGAAAACTGCTTTGATAGATGCTATAAAAGAAGAGATGAAAAAAGAGGCAAAAGCTAAGGAAGAAGAAATATTACCAAAGATGCAAAATCTATTAAAGGATTTAATTGAATCAAGTGATGAGTTAAAGGCTAAAAAATATTCAGATAAAGATATAGAGAATATGGCTATAGCAATAAATTACTCTATAGCAGATGCTATATCAAATAGAATATCTGCTGCCAACGCTTATGATGCATCTATAGGTCAAGGTATGAATTATTTTACTCCACTTCAATTAGCAAATTATATGGCAACTTTAGTTAATGGTGGAAATAGATATGAAATGCATTTAGTAGATAGTATAATAGATCCTGTAACAGGAGATAAAACTGAAATAGAACCAAAACTTTTAGAACATATAGATTTAGATGAAGAATATGTTAATGCCATAAAAGAGGGTTTACGACGTGGTGCTTCTAATGATGAAGGTACTGCTTCAACTGCATTTAGTGGATTCCCAATAGAACATGGCGCTAAGTCTGGTTCATCAACATTCAATCAGGAAAAACAGGATTCTCTAGGTAGAACTTCATATGCAACATTCCTAGGATTTGCTCCAGTAGATGACCCACAAATAATATCTTGTATTGTTATTTTTGATGGTGGACATGGAGGATATGCAGGTCCAGTTGCAAGAGCCGTTTATGAGCAATATTTTAGAGATGAAATATTAGCCAAAAATCCAGGATATGAATTTAAGTACCCAGATCCTAGAGAAAAAAATTCTGAAGATGCAACAAATGAAAAAACTACCGAAAATCTTAACAAATAGAACGTAGTATTAATAAATAAAACAAAAAACATCATGATTTCATGGTGTTTTTTGTTTTGTTTTTATTTATATTTTATAAAAATATTTTTTAAAATTAAATTTTTAATCGAAAAAATTTTGTATTTACTAAAATATAGAAATTTTTTTTGGATAAAAAAAGGAATTTAACTAAATGTGTTGAAATATATCAAATAGGATAATGTGGAAAATAGTGGTGTGGGAATGTAATATTATATAAAAATAAATAGATATTGTTACGATAAGAAATTTTGAAGTTGTAATTAACTTATTTAATAAAAAAATATTTGAAGAAAAATTTATAAAAAGAAGATGACTTTGAGAAAGGAATATTATGATTAAAAACAGAAAAACAGATAAAAAATTTTCAAGATATACGGTGTTTTTTATTGCAATGGGAATAATATTTTCAGCTATAATTTCCAGGCTTTTTTACCTGCAAGTTATAATGAGTGAAGAATTTAAAAAAAAATCAACACAAAAAAACTATAAAAATGTATCTAAAGCAGCACCTAGAGGTAAAATTTTAGATAAAAATGGAGAAGTATTTGCAACTAGCATTCAAAGCTATACACTGATGTTTACAGAAACAACGGAAAGTAAGGAAAGTTTTTTAACTACTATGGATAAAGTCTTTAAAAAATTAGATAAAAAAGGTGTTGCTATGGTAGATGAATTTGCAATAGCTATAGATTCATCTAAAGAGCCGAAAGTGCGATTTAATTTTAAAGCTACAGATGATGCAAATAGAAGTTGGATGGAATTAAGATTTAAAAAAGATAGGGGAATTCAAAGTATAGCAATAAAAAAACTTTACCCAGGAAAAGATGAAAAAGATCTTACTGAAGAGCAGCTTAAAAATGTAGATGAAGAATTATTAAATGTGTCTGCAGAAGAGTGTTTAAATGAATTGTTAAAAGAATATGATTTATTAGATAAAGATGAGTATACATTAGAGGAAAAAAGAAGATTATTAGTTGTTTTAGATGCTGTTAAAATGCAAAGTTATTCAGGATATAAACCTGTGGCTATTGCAAACAACTTATCAAAGGAAGTTGCATTTATTTTTGAACAACTGCAATCAGATTTACCTGGAGTAAGTGTAGAAACTCAACCGATGAGATATTATCCAAATGGTGATTTAGGTTCAGCATTTTTAGGGTACACATCTAAGATAGATTCATGGCAACAAGAGAAATATGAAGAAAAAGGTTGTGATGTAAGTAGCGATAGCGTTGGTAAAGCAGGAATTGAGTCAAGCTTTGAAGATATATTAAAAGGAACTAAAGGTCAGGAAAGTATTGAAGTTAATAAACAAGGTAGAAAAGTAAAGACATTGGGGGAAGTAGAAGCTTACCCAGGTAAAAATATTCAACTTACTATTGATAAAGGTTTACAAAAAATAGCAGAAAAGGCTTTAGATGATACTATGGCAGATTTACAGAGTAAAGGTAGAGTAAATGATGTTGATAGTACTAATGCTACTAGAGGCGCAGCTGTTTTTATGGATGTTAAAACAGGGAAAATATTAGCATTAGCTAGTAGACCTGGATATGATCCTAATATGTTTATAGGAGGATCGCTTAGTGCAGAGGATTCAGAAAAATACTTTAATCCTAATTTAGAAAAAATGGGAAAAGAGTATATTGAAAGTAGAGGTCTTACATCAATACCAGGAGTATTAACTGAAGAACAAGTTGCTACAATGAGTTATGAAGATAAAGTTAATACTATGTTAAATAAAATGTTTCCATTAAATGATTCTATTGAAGGTAACACTAAAATAAGAGAAGATAGTTATGATATATTCCCAAAACCATTTTATAATTATGCAACATTTACATTAATACCACCAGGTTCTATATTTAAACCACTTACAGCTATTGCAGGCTTAGAGGAAGATGTAATAACTCCGTACACATCTGTATATGATGATGGTAAATATAATAAAAGATATTCTGATTATCCTGGTGCTTGTTGGATTTATAATACCCAACATGGTTCACATGGGGATACAGATGTAAGGAAGGCATTAGAAGTGTCTTGTAACTACTTTTTCTATGATGTTGCAGATAGGCTTTTTGCAAAAGGTGGGGAAAATTCAAGTGGACTTAATTATTTAGCAAAATATGCTTGGAAGTTTGGACTAGGTGTTGAGCCAGGCTCAAATACAAAACTTTCAACTGGTATAGAAATAGCAGAAAATTTTGGTCAAGTATATAATTATGAATCAAGCAAAAATAAATTTGCAGATGAGTATATTAATCACGTAGTCAATTATCTACAAACAGGTACCAATTCAATAAATACTCAACCTCATTATAAGGATATTGACATTACTAGAAAGAATGAAACAGGTACTGATAAAGAAAAAGAAGCAATTAAAAAAATAAATGAAAAGAAAACTATTTTGGTAGATGCTATAAAAGAAGAGATGAAAAAAGAGAAAAAGGCAAAAGAAGAAGATATATTACCAAATATGCAAAATTTATTAAAGAAATTAATAGAATCAAGTGATGAGCTAAAAGCTAAAAAATATTCTGATAAGGATATAGAAAATATGGCTATAGCAATAAACTATTCTATAGGAGATGCTATATCCAATAGAATATCAGGGGCAAATGCTTATGATGCATCTATTGGTCAAGGTATGAATTATTTTACTCCACTTCAATTAGCAAATTATATGGCAACTTTAGTTAATGGTGGAAATAGATATGAAATGCATTTAGTAGATAGTATAATAGATCCAGTAACAGGAGAAAAAACTGAAATAGAGCCAAAACTACTAGAACATATAGATTTAACTGAGGAACATGTTAATGCTATAAAAGAAGGGTTGCAACGTGCTGTTTTTAATGATGAGGGTACTGCTGCAACTGCATTTCATGGTTTTCCAATATCAACTGGAGCTAAGTCTGGTTCATCAACATTTAACCAAAATAAACAGGATTCTCTAGGAAGAACTTCATATGCAACATTCTTAGGATTTGCTCCACTAGATGACCCACAAATAGTATCTTGTATTGTTGTTTTTGATGGTGGACATGGTGGAAATGTAGGTTCGGTTGCAAGAGCAGTTTATGAGCAATATTTTAGAGATGAAATATTATCAGCAAATCCAGGGTATGAATTTAAGTATCCAGATTCTAGAGAGAATAGCTCTAAAAATCAAACAAATGAAAATACTAATGATAACATTAACAAAGAGAATACGGATGGTAATGATAATAACGAAGAATAAAATAGAAAGACACCATAAATTTATGGTGTCTTTTGTATATAACAACTTATATTTTATTAAATTTCCAACTTTTAATCATATCAATAGATTTTAATGTGAAATTGTGATATATTTTTTTTGTAATTAAAAGTTTAAAACATGGATTCTTTCTAGATTTGCTAAAAAATAGAAATTTTTTAATCAAAAAGAAGGATTTTAATTAAACATGTTGAAATATATCAAATAGCATAGTGTGGAGGATATGTATGCAAGGAGATAATATTATACTAAAAGGAAATAGAGATGGACTTAATGTTATTATAGATATTAATAAGTTTAGAAGCTTTGAAGATATGATTAGTTGTTTAATAGAAAAACTTTCGAAAGGGAAAAATTTTTATAAAGGTTGTACTATAAAAATAACTACTCAGATAAAGGAATTTACAAAGCGAGAATTAAATTATATAAAAGATATATTGTTTGAAAAAATTTATATAAAAGATTGTATATTTATAGACATAGAAGAAACAAATACAAAAATGTTTAATGGAGTTTATGAAGGAAGAACTAAATATCTTAGAAAGAGTATTAGAAGTGGACAAACTTATGAGTATTTAGGAAATTTAGTTATAATAGGAGATATAAATCCAGGAGCAGAAGTATGTGCTGCTGGTAACATTATAGTTTTAGGAAGTATAAAAGGTTGTGTTCATGCTGGATGTACAGGAAATGAAAAAGCTATAATAGGGGCTTTTTATTTAAATCCTCAAATATTAAAGATTGCAAATTTGATGACAATATCTCCAGATGATGGAATTAAACCTACATATCCAGAAATTGCAAAAATAAAAAATGGAAACATAATAGTTGAACCGTATTTAGTTAATAAATACATTTAATGGAGGAGATAGTATGGGAGAATCAATTGTTATAACTTCAGGAAAAGGTGGAGTTGGCAAAACAACAACAACAGCAAATATAGGTACTGCTTTAGCTTCTGCAGGAAAAAAAGTGGTAGTAATAGATGGTGATACAGGACTTAGAAATTTAGATGTTCTTATGGGTCTTGAAAATAGAGTAGTATTTACACTACTTGATGTAATAGATGAAAAATGTAGATTAAAACAAGCATTAATAAAGGATAAAAGATTTACCAATTTATTTTTATTGCCTACAGCTCAGACTAGGGATAAAAATGATGTTAATATAGAGGCTATGTTAAAGGTTGTTAATGATTTAAAAGATAATTTTGATTATGTTATAATTGATTGTCCAGCTGGTATTGAACAAGGGTTTGAAAATGCTATAGTAGGTGCTGACAGAGCTGTGGTTGTAGTTAACCCAGAAATAACATCGGTAAGGGATGCTGATAGAGTTATAGGAAAATTATGTGCAAAAGGATTAGAAGATACTCAATTAATAGTTAATAGAATAAATTTTGAGATGACACAAAATGGAGATATGTTGGATATTGAAGATATAAAAGAATGTCTTGCTATAAAATTAATAGGAGTTGTGCCTGATGATAAAAAGGTAACAGTGTCTACTAATAAAGGTGAACCTATAGTATTAGATAATTCTGCTGATGCAGGGCAAGCATTTAATAATATTGCTAAAAGAATAATGGGATATGAAGTTCCATTTTTAGATTTAAGCGTAACGGTTCAACAAGGAGGTTTTTTTGCAACAATAAAGAAAATATTTGGGGGGAATAAATAGGAGGAAGTTATGGAATTCTTTAAATTATTTTCAAACAAAGCATCATCAAAAGGTATAGCTACAGATAGATTAAAGTTAATACTAATACATGATAGGGCAAATTTTTCTCCAGATTTATTAAATATGATAAAAGGAGATTTGCTTGAGGTTATATCTAAGTATGTTGAAATAGATGATAGTGAAGTAGATGTAAAAATAACAAAAACAGAAGAAATACAAGGATCTTCACCAGCATTAATAGCTAGTATACCTATAAAAAATATAAAACAAAGATAAATGAAAATAGTGTTGAAATAAAAATAATATTTTATTTCAACACTTATTTTATAATATATAATTTAATTTAAGAATTTATAAAAACAGTATATATATAAATTATAAAAACTTTTGTTATTATTTTAAATGTGCTATAATCATATTTATGTTGGAGGGATAATTATGCTGATGAATATGATAAATAAGCTTAAATTAAATAGTAAACTTGTAAAAAGATTAGATTATAGCATCATAATTGTAGTTGTTTTAATTGTCGCATTTTCTATATTAAATATATATAGTGCAACTAACAGTACTGCTGGAATATATTATGCTAAGTTACAGTTTATGTGGCTTATAGTTGGATTAATAGCTATGTACATAATGCTTATTTGGGATTATAATTTAATTCTAAATTATGCTTCTATAATTTATTGGGGTGGAGTAATCTTGCTTATTTTAAATGACTTCCTTATAGGAAGTAATGTAAATGGAGCTACAGGTTGGATTAGTATTGGTAATAGAGCTATTCAACCAGCCGAGTTTGCTAAAATAGGTATGATATTTATGTTAGCAAGGATCATTCAAGATATGGAAGGAAATGTGAATAACTTAAAAAGCATCTTGACTATGATGTTTTATGCAGCTATTCCTATGATTTTAATAGTTATACAACCAGATATGGGTATGACTATGGTTTCCTTTTTTATTATACTTCCAATAGTGGTTGTAGCAAATGTAGATTGGAAAATAATAACTGGTGGTTTGTCTTTTTTAATTGTAACTATAGTTGCATTGTGGAATTCTCCATTAATGCATGATTACTGGAAAAATAGATTAATTTCATTTTTAAATCCAGAACAATTTGAGTTGACATATGGACATCAAATTATACAATCTAAAATAGCTATAGGATCTGGTGGATTATTTGGACTTGGATTCTTAAATGGTAAACAATATAAATTTGTTCCGGAAAACCATACTGATTTTATATTTGCAGTTATAGGTGAGGAATGGGGAATGTTAGGTGCAATAATATTACTAATATTATATGGAATACTTTTATATAAGCTTATAAATATAGCAAAAACATCCAAGGATATGGCTGGAAGCATATTGTGTGCTGGTATGATTGGATTTATTATGTTTTCTATAATTCAAAATATGGGTATGGCAATAGGAATTATGCCAGTAACAGGAATAACTCTTCCCTTTGTAAGTTACGGAGGTAGTTCTATGCTTACTAACTTTATTTCTTTAGGATTAATGCTAAATGTAGGAATGAGAAGAAAGAAGATTAATTTCTAGGAGGAATTATATGAGAATTGCATTGATTGCTCATGATAAGAAAAAAGATGAAATGATAGATTTTGCAAGGAGATATAGAAAAATATTATGTAGACATGAATTGTATGCAACAGGCACTACTGGTAAATTTGTTGGAAAACTTGCAGACCTTGATATACACACTTTTTTAACAGGAACCATGGGTGGGGGACAACAAATAGGAGCAAAGATAGCTCAAGGAGAAATAGACGTAGTATTTTTCTTTAGAGATCCATTAACTGCTCAACCACACGAACCCGATGTAAATGCTCTTATAAGACTTTGTGATGTACATTCAGTACCATTGGCAACAAATATAGGTACAGCAGAAACAATTATTGCTGCAATGAAAAATAAATAAAAAAAATTAAGCTATTCTAGATAGTGTAAAAATTTATCTAGAATAGCTTTTTATTATGTGAAAATTAATTTCAAATAGTAAAAATAAGTTTTTATAATAAAAAACAATACTCATAAAAGTTCAATCAATTAAATATAAATAAAAAAGTAGGAGTTTAAAAACTAATATCATATTTTGTACAAAAGGAACTTAAAAAACTATATATAGAAAAATAAGCTTAAGATTCAATTTAGAATCCTATATTAATAGATATTTTAAGCAATATGATATTAGAAAATCTAAAATATTAAATGGGGAGAGAGGGTTATGAATCATTATAAAGAACTTTATGAAAGATATTATAATAATCTTACAAAAGGAAAAAGAAATAATAGTGTAAATCGAAGGCATGGTTATGTACAACCTAATTTTCATAGTGAAAAAAAATTAAGTTTAGCTAATAAATTTATAATTCAATTATCTATAGCTATATTTATGATGGTATTTTTTTTGGGGTGTAAAACTGTAAATAATGAGTATGGTAATAAATTACTAAAATGTGCAAATGTAGTTATAAATAAAACTTATGATTATAAATATGTTGTAAATAAAGTGGAAAATATGACTTTGGACGATGTAGAAAATATTAGTGTACAAATGATTGATAAAATAAAGGCAGGGTTTATAGGCGGAAAAACAATAATTGAAGAGTTAGAAACAGAGTATTCAATACCGGTTATGGCAAATAAATCTTCTGAAGATGATGTTTATAAAAAAAATAAAGATAATATTATAACATTTTCAATAAAAGAAAAGACACCTATAAAGAGTTGTAATTCAGGAAAAATAAAAGAAATAGATATGGATAAGAATTTAGGTAAATATATAATAATAGATCATGGTAAAGGGATAGAAAGTAAGTATTACAATATATCAAAAATATTTGTTAAAGTTGGAGATAAGGTAGACAAAGATACAGTTATTGGTGAAATAGATGTATCATCTGAAGGTATCACAAATTTTTATTTTGAGATACTTTATATGGGAAAAGCACAAGATATATATAATAGTATGGTAATTTAAAAATATAGGTGAAATTTTGATAAAGTTTAATAAATATTTAATACCTTATCTAATATTTTTAATAGTTTTAGGATTAAATAAAAATTTATTTATGGGATTTTCTATAGTTATTATTCACGAGTTTTGCCATTATTTTATGGCAAGAATTTTAGGGTTTAAAGGTTTTTGTATAGAATTGCTTCCTGTTGGGGCAGCTATAAAACTTAAAGATTTAGATGAAGCTTCAATAAAGGAAGATATATTAATATCTATTAGTGGGCCAATAGGAAATTTTATTTTAGCCTTAATAAGTTTAGTGTTATATAGATTATATGGAAATATAGTAGTTAAAAGATTTTTAGATTATAATTTAGCTTTAGGTATGTTTAATTTGTTGCCATTATTCCCGTTAGATGGAGGACGAGTTTTAAAAGATATATTAAGAACTAAATTTTTATATAAAAAAGCTAATGAAATAGCTTTAAACATAAGTATGTTTTGTGCCTATATAATTTTGATATTAGGTATAATTTCTTTACCTTATGATGTGTCAAATATAAATATAGTTTTAATATCTATTTTTATATTAATAATCACAAAGAAAGAGAAAGAAAGGATAGTTTATGTAATTATGGGTTATACAATAAAGAAAAGGGAGAAACTCTTAAAGAGAGGTTATATAGAAAATAAAAGTATATCTGTTTATTACAAATTAAATCTTATACAGTTATTAGATTTTATAGACAAAAATCATTATCATATATTTACTGTATTAGATGATAATATGGAAGTATTAAAAACTATATATGAGGAAGAAATAATAGAGTTCTTAAAAAATGAGGGAAATGTAACCTTAGAAGAATTAATAAAAAAATATTAATATATATTTTGAATTATTATTAGCTTATGATAAAATAAAGTATTGTAATTAACTTAAGGAGGAATTTAAATGAAGAAAATTTCCGATGATATACTATATAAAGTTGAAAAACCAGCTAGATATATAGGTGGAGAATTTAATTCTTATAATAAAGATATAAACAAAGTAGATATAAGGTATGCATTTTGTTTTCCAGATGTTTATGAGGTAGGAATGTCTCATTTAGGAAGTAAAATACTATATCATGTTTTAAACCAAAGGGAAGATACATTTTGTGAAAGAGCTTATGCACCTTGGCCAGATATGGAAAAAGCTTTAAGGGATAATAATATTCCATTATTTGCGTTAGAAAGTAAAGATTCTTTAAGTGAGTTTGATTTTTTAGGTTTTACTCTTCAATATGAAATGAGTTATACAAACATATTAAATATGTTAGATATGTCTAATATACCACTTAGGTCATCTGAAAGAACAAAGGATCATCCAATAGTTATGATGGGAGGACCGTGTGCCTACAATCCAGAACCCCTTTATGATATTGCAGATTTATTTAGTTTAGGAGAAGGGGAAGAAGTTTTAAACGAACTTTTAGACCTATATAAAGAATATAAAGGTAAATCTAGAGAAGAGTACTTAAGAGCTGCTTCAAAAATTGAAGGAATATATGTTCCAAGTCTTTACAATGTAGAATATAACGATGATAATACGATAAAAAGCTTTGAGCCTAAGTATGAAGATGTACCAAAAATAGTTAAGAAAAGAATAATTACAAATTTTGATGAAAATACATATCCAGATAAACTTATAGTTCCTTATACAGAGATAGTGCATGATAGAATAACTCTTGAAACTTTTAGAGGATGTACAAGAGGGTGTAGATTTTGTCAAGCAGGTATGATTTATAGACCAGTTAGAGAAAAAAAGACATCTACTTTAGTTAATCAAGTAGATGATATTATAAAGAAGACAGGATATGAGGAAGTTTCATTAACATCACTTAGTATATGTGACTATTCAGATATACAAAATCTAGTTTTTTCTTTAATAGAAAAATATAAGGATAAAAAAATAGGTGTTTCATTGCCATCTATTAGAATAGATTCATTCTCAGTAGATTTAATTAATGAGATACAAAAAGTTAGAAAAACAGGACTTACATTTGCGCCAGAAGCAGGCAGTCAAAGGATGAGAGATATAATAAATAAAGGTGTAAATGAAGAAAATTTATTAAACTCTAGTAGAAGTGCTTTTGAAGCTGGATGGTCAACATTAAAGTTATACTTTATGATAGGTCTTCCTTATGAAACTATGGATGATGTTATAGGAATTGGAACTCTTGGAGAAAAAGTTGTAGAAGAATATTTTAAGGTTCCTAAAAATGTAAGAAAAAGAGGGCTTAGAGTGACTTTAAGCACATCTATTTTTGTTCCTAAGGCATTCACTCCATTCCAATGGGCACCAATGGATACAATGGAAAGTGTTAAAGGGAAGATTGGAAGTTTAAGAGATTCTATAAAAAGTAAAGCTATAGTTTATAATTGGCATGAATCACCAGTAAGTTATATGGAAGCAGTATTTGCAAGAGGTGATAGAAGATTATGTGATGTCTTAATTAAAGCTTTTGAAAAAGGAGCAAGATTTGATGGTTGGGGTGAATACTTTAGCTTTGAAACTTGGCAGGAAGCGTTGCATGAATGTGGAGTAGATGGAGATTTCTATACATATAGAGAAAGAAGTTATGATGAGATACTTCCATGGGATTTTATCAATATAGGTGTTACAAAAGAATACTTGATAGAAGAAAATGAAAATGCAAAAAAAGCAAGCTTAACTCCAGATTGTAGAGAAAGATGTACTGGATGTGGAGTAAATGTAAACTTTAAGGAGGGGAAGTGCTTTGAAGGTGCGTTATTTAATAAAATACACTAAAGAAAGTGAAATAAAATTTATATCACATTTAGACTTAATGAGAACAATACAAAGAACAATAAGAAGAGCAGATTTACCAATTGAATATTCAAAAGGATTTAATCCTCATATGACCATATCTATAGCCCAACCGCTTTCGGTAGGGGTATATTCTAGTGGGGAATATATGGATGTTGTATTTAAAGAGGAGATGCCTTCACAGGAAATAGTAAAATTATTAAATACAAATGCCCCTATTGGCATTAAATTTTTAGATGCTAAAAAAGTTGAAAAAGAAGAAAACACTAAATCTCCACAAGCAATGGCTATAATAGATGAAGCTAAATATAAAATAAAATTAAAAACTAATAATTTAGAAGAAGCTTTAGAAGGAATAAAAAAATTAAATAATATAAAAGAATGGAATACTATTAAAAAAAGTAAAAAAGGTGAAAAAGATGTTAATATTAAACCTTTAATAAAAAAGATATCTTTTTCTAAAGAAGATAATTATATAGTATTAAATTCTACATTGGCATGTGGTAGTAGAGCGAATCTTTCTGCAAGTTTATTAGCTGATTTTATAAAAGAAAATGTAGATGCTATAGAAAAAGATGCTTTTGTAGATATAGAGAGAATAGATATGTATGCATTAAAAGGGAAAAAGATGCTTCCACTTAATGAATATTTTTAAAGTAGTTTGGAGTGTTTCTAATTGAAAGAAATATTTATTGAAAGACATGAGAAAATTGTTAGAATAGCGGTAAAAACTAATGGACAATTATCAGAGTGTTATATAGAAGAAGAGAATAATGAACCTAAGGTTTCTAATATATATAAGGGAGTGGTGCAAAATATAGTGCCATCCATAAAATCTGCATTTATAGATATAGGCACAAAAAAGAATGCTTATATGTATTTAAAGGGAGATTTAAATACTTTAAAAAAGGGCCAAGAGGTTCTAGTAGAGGTTATAAAAGAACAAAGTGGTAAAAAGGGTGCGAAGGTAACAGAAAATGTAAATTTCCCAGGAAATTATGTTGTTTTATCAAATGGTCATAAAGAAATAAGATTTTCACCAAAAATAAGAGATGACAAGTTTAAAGAAAATGCTATGATAAATATACATAAACCTGAAAATATAGGGGTTGTCATAAGAACCAGTGCGTATGGGATTCAAATTGATGAAATAAACAGAGAAATTCAAACTATTTATTCTATTTATGAAAATGTTGCTAAAAAGTTTACTTATTCTAAAAATATAGGTCTATTATATGATAACGATGGAATAATAGGAAATATATTAAAAGGATTAAAACATGAGAATTATAAAGTGATAGTAAATAATTTGAAAGACTTCAATTTTTGTAAAGAAATTTTAGAATATAAATTTGAAAGAGTTAATTTAGAAATATATGAAGATGCTATAAGTCTATTTAATTATTTCGGTATAGAAAAAGAAATTTTAAGTTTGAGAAATAATAAAGTAAATTTACCAAGTGGAGGGAATATAGTTATAGAAAAAACAGAAGCAATGCATGTTATAGATGTAAATTCTGCTAAAAATACTAAAAATTCCTCTATGAAAAAAACTGTGTTTGAAACTAATTTAGAAGCGGCTGAAATTATTGCAGATCAGATAAAACTTAGAAACATAAGTGGAATAGTAGTTGTAGACTTTATAGATATGAAGGAACTAGAAGAGAAAAAAACAATAATAGAAGAATTAAAAAAACATTTTAAAAATGACAAAAACAAAGTAAGTATATATGACTTTACTGAATTAAACCTTGTGCAAATAGCAAGACGAAGAAGTGGAAAGTCTATTTTTGAATACATATTTGAAAACTGTACTTCTTGCAATGGTAAGGGAGTTAAAGTGAAACTTTCGTATATAGAAACAATGATTCAAAATAATATAGAACGTTTAAAAGTAGAACAAGATGTAAAGAATATATATATAGAAATAAATGATATCTATAAAAATGAAATAAAAAGTGATATATTATCTTTTGTGAAAAACATTCATGGTCTAGATAAAAATATATATATTAATTATGTGCATGGTATAGATACATTTAAAATAGAGCCACTTATTTTTAATAGTCAAATAAAAAATCTACATATATATAAGGTTTATCCTGAAGAGTATATTGATTAAAGTATATTTAATTAAATAATAGATTAAAATATACTGTATAATTACGGTAGATTATTTTATTTTACATGAGTAATTAAAAATAAATTTTAACAATAAAAATCTTTACAAAGATATTTTTATGTGCTAAAATGGCTTTTGTAGACCGCACGGAAAAGGTGTTAAAACTTATTTAATTAAGTACCTTAAAAGGCGAGACTGGATTGAGGAGGTGTATTTACATGTACGCAGTATTACTTACTGGAGGAAAACAATATAGAGTTCAAGAGGGAGACGTTTTATTCGTTGAAAAACTTGAAGCTGAAGTTGATTCAACTGTAGAATTCGATCAAGTATTAGCAGTTGGAAAAGAGGAAGGTTTAGTAATTGGTAAGCCTGTAGTTGATGGAGCTAAAGTTGTTGCTAAAGTTGTAGCACAAGGAAAAGCTAAAAAGGTTATAGTATTCAAATATAAGCCTAAAAAAGACTACAGAAAGAAACAAGGACACAGACAACCTTTCACTAAAATCGTAATTGAGAAAATAGAGGCTTAATTGTGATTAATATAAATTTTACAAAGAAATCTAGTGAGTTAGTATCGTTTCGTGTAAATGGTCATGCTGAATATTATGATCGACAAGAAAAAGTAACTGTTTATGATGATGTAGTTTGTGGATGTGTATCAAATTTAGCACAGGTAACAATCTTAGGATTAATAGAAGTGTTAAAGTTAAATGTAACTTATGTTGCAGATGAAGGTGATATACAATTAGATATATCAAACTTATTACATAGTGAAATAGAGAGTGCACAGGTTCTGCTTGAAACGATGTTACTAGGGTTGCAAAATTTAGAAATAAGTTATGGAAAATACCTTAAAGTATTAGTAGAGGAGGTGCAGTGATATGTTACTAATAAACCTTCAGTTATGTGCTCACAAAAAAGGAGTAGGTAGCTCAAAAAACGGAAGAGATAGTGAATCTAAGAGACTTGGTGTTAAGCGTGCAGATGGACAATTTGTACTTGCTGGAAACATCTTAGTTAGACAAAGAGGAACAAAAATCCATCCAGGAAACAACGTTGGAATAGGTGGAGATGATACTCTTTTCGCTAAAATAGATGGTGTTGTAAGATACGAGAGAATGGGTAAAGACAAGAAAAAAGCTAGTATTTATCCAGTTGATGTAGAAGTTGCAATAGCTGAATAGTTTAAAGGCACCCTTTATAGGGGTGCTTTTTTAATTAAGAATTAGGAATTAAGAATTAAAAAAATATAATCGTCATTTAGTTATTATAATTTAAATTCTAAACTTATAAAAACTTATTGTGTATAAGGATATAAATGCGTATTATTAATTATATATGGGAAAAACTTTATAATATAAAGTGGAGAGAAAGAATTAATAAAAAATGATTCTTAATTCCTAATTCTTAAGGCATATGAAAGTAAATAACAGAAGAAAATATATGTGTGTTACTTAGAAAGACACGTTGAATTTCATTTGTAATTTAATTAAGTATGACTAAATATAATTTTAGAAAGTAAGGTGAAGATATATGTTTATAGATACAGCGAAGATATTTGTTAAATCAGGAACTGGTGGTAATGGATGTATTTCATTTAGAAGAGAAAAATATGTTCCACTTGGAGGACCAGATGGTGGAGACGGTGGAAACGGTGGAAGTATAATATTAAAAGCTGACCGTAATATGACAACGCTATTAGATTTTTCATATAATAGAAAATTTATAGCAAATGATGGAGGAAAAGGTGAAGGTTCCAAATGTTATGGAAGAGATGGTGAAGACCTTATAATAAATGTTCCAATGGGTACAGTTATAAGAGATGCTGAAACAAATAAAATAATGTGTGACTTATCACATGCTGACGATACATATGTAGTTTGTAAAGGTGGAAAAGGCGGAAAAGGAAACTGTAAGTTCTGTACACCAACAAGACAGGCTCCAACTTTTGCAGAACCAGGGATGCCAGGAGAAGAAAGATTTATTAAATTAGAACTAAAATTACTTGCTGATGTTGGTCTTTTAGGATTCCCTAATGTAGGTAAATCAACATTACTTTCTGTTGTATCAAAGGCAAGACCTAAAATAGCAAACTACCATTTTACAACATTAAAGCCTAATTTAGGTGTTGTAAGTTTAAAAGGAATACAAAACTTTGTTATTGCTGATATACCAGGAATAATAGAAGGAGCATCTGAAGGTGTAGGATTAGGACTTGATTTCTTAAGACATATAGAAAGAACAAGACTTCTTATACATGTAATAGACATTTCAGGACTAGAAGGTAGAGATCCTATTGATGATTTCAAAAGAATAAATGAAGAATTAAAAAAATATAGTATTAAATTATGGGATAGACCACAAATAATTGCTGCAAATAAATCTGATATGTTATTTGATGAAGAAGTTTTTGAAAACTTTAAAAAAGAATTAAATAAAATGGGATATGACAAAGTGTTTAAAATCTCTGCAGCTACTAATCAGGGTGTAGATGAACTGATGAAAGAAGCAGCTGAAATGTTAACACACATACCAGTAGAAGATCTTCAAATAAGTGATGATGAAAAATATATACCAGAAGAAAAAAGATTTACTTACACTATAAAAGAAGAAGAAGA
The DNA here is from genome assembly GCF_018916625.1 of Clostridium senegalense. Lineage (NCBI taxonomy): Bacteria > Bacillati > Bacillota > Clostridia > Eubacteriales > Clostridiaceae > Clostridium > Clostridium senegalense. The sequence goes on along the minus strand of NZ_JAHLNC010000001.1, from coordinate 459,004 downwards.
AGGGATATTTGTAGTAGAAGGATCTTTTGTTGATAGACTACTTAACAGTGTAAATGTTAATGATCCAGATTCATTAAGATATTTCCATAAAGTATTAAAAAATAAGGGAGTATTTGATGATTTAAAAGAAATGGGAGTACAAGACGGAGATATTATAAGGCTTAATGATTTTGAATTTGAGTTTTTACTATAGGAGGAAAATATGATAACAACTAAACAAAGAGGATACTTAAGAAAATTAGCAAATGATATGAACCCTATATTTCAAGTGGGTAAAGGTGGAATAGAAGAAAATTTCTTAGCACAAGTAGATACTGCTTTAGAAGCACGAGAGTTAATAAAAATAAAAACTCTTAACAATAGTGGAATTACTTCAAGAGAAGCATCTGATTATATATGCGAGAAATTAAACTGTGAAGGAATTCAAGCTATAGGTAGTAAGCTTGTATTATATAGAAAGTCAAAGAAAAAACCTAAAATAGAATTACCAAAGTAATATAAAGCAAATAAAAGTATCTTTTAGTTAAATCAAAATAACTAAAAGGGTAAATGAAATTTTAAATTTGGTAAATATTATTTTATGTGATATTATATATAATAGATTAAAAAGAGAAGGTTTTACTATGAAAAAAGCTATATTTGGAGGAACTTTTGACCCAATACATAATGGTCATATGAATATTGCATATGAAGCATTATATAAGTTAAAGTTGGATAAAATAATTTTTGTACCAAGTGGAAATCCACCACATAAAGATAAAAGGAATGTGACTGATGGAAGAATAAGGTATGACATTGTTAATGCTGCTATAAATGGTGAAAAGTATTTTGAAATAGATGATTATGAAATAGTAAGAGATGAAGCTAGTTACACATATAAAACCTTAGAGCATTTTAAAAGAATAGAATCTAATACAGATTGGTATTTTATTGTTGGTGCAGACAGTTTACTTGAAATAGAAAAATGGAAAAATGTAAAAGGACTATTAAAACTATGTGATCTCATAGTTTTTAATAGGCCTGGTTATGATATTCAAGATGTTAAACAACAAAAAAAATATATAGAAAAAAAATATAAAACGAAAATAATGTTTTTAAACGTTCCGTTAGTAGATATTTCATCAACTAATATAAAAAAGAAAATTTTAAAAGGTGAAAATATTAAGTACCTTATTCCTAATGAAGTTTTTCATAAAATACTTGAACTAAAGTTATATTCAAGGGGATGTGGAGAAATGGTTAATGAGACTGAAATATATCAGTACATTAGAGGAGTTTTAAAGCCTAAAAGATATACTCATACTTTAGGTGTTTTAGAAACTGCTGAAAATTTATGTGAAATTCATGGTTGTGATAAATATAAAATACGAATAGCTGCACTTTTACATGATTGTGCTAAAAATATGAGTAACGATGAATTAATTAAAATAACTAAAGAAAATAATTTAATAGAAATAGATGAGGTTATAGAGCATTCGCCTATGTTATTGCATGGATTTGTAGGGGCATATATAGCAGGTGAAAAATTTAATATAACTGATGTAGATATTATTAATTCAATTAAATATCATACAACTGGAAGACCTAATATGAGTATTTTAGAAAAAATAATATATATATCAGATGGAATAGAGCCTTCAAGAAAATTTGAAGGAGTAGACGATATTAGAGAAGTAGCAATAAAAGATTTAGATAAAGCTTTACTTATGATGTATAATCAAACTATAAAGTATATAATATCTAAAAATCAATTACTTTATCCGAAAACGATAGAGGCTAGAAATTACCTACTAATAAAATAATTGAGGTATTAATATGGGAGAAAATAATAAAAAAACAAAGAAAAAAAGGAATAAAAAGTCATCATCACTAAAAAAAATATTAATAATATTTTCCTTTTTAATATTTATGGTGGTTGGCGGTGGATATATGTATTTATCCACATTTAGTAATAACTCTGTAGATATTACTGGTAATGACAAAGACAGGAATCAAACTAAAGATGTAGAATCAGCAAATTTTTTAGTTATGGGTGTAGATTTAGGGTCAGGAGATGAGAATGATAAAAATGATCCTAAAAGAACAGATACTATAATGTTGGTTCATTATAATAAAGTTGATAAAAAGTATGATGTAATTTCAATTCCAAGAGACACTTTAGTAGAGTTGGAAGAAGGAACTCAGAAAATAAATGCAGCACATGCTATTGGTGGAGTTCAATACTTAGTTGATACAGTGGAAGATTTGTTAAATGTAAACATAGATTACTATGTAAAATTGGATACAATAGCGTTTAGAGAAATAATAGATGCTATTGGTGGTGTGGATATAGTTATAGATCAAGACATGTACTATGATGACCCAGTTCAAGACTTGCATATAAATTTTACTGCTAGTACAAAGCCTCAGCATTTAGATGGAAAGAAAGCAGAAGAGTTCTTTAGATGGAGAAAAAACAATGATGGTACAGGACTTGTAGAAGGTGATATAGGAAGAATAAAACAGCAACAAAAATTTTATAATGCCTTGTTATCTAAAGTTCAGAGTCCGTCAATAATAACTAAAGCTCCAAAAATATTAGGTGTTTTTCCTAAATATTTAGAGACTAATTTAAATGCTATGGAAATTATGGATTATGGATTAAATGTTATTTCAACACCTAAAAATAATATAGCATTCCATACATTAAGTGGAGAAGATGCATGGATTGATGAAACATCGTATTATATATATAAAGAAGAAATGAATAGTGATATTATATCCATATTAAAGAACGAAGATCCAAGTACTATTAATAAATCAAAACTTAGAGTTAGTATTTTAAATGGTACTAATCAAGGTGGATTAGCAGAAACTTTCGCAAATGGAATACTTGCAAAAGGATATGAAAATTGTATATATGGAAATTATGATCAATCTTTAAAACCAGTTAGCGTATCTGAAATTAGATTATATGGTCTAGAAGAAAAAGATAAAGCTAGTATAGAAAAAGATTTTGGTATAAGTAATATTAAAATAATGAAAGAAGTAAATCCTGATTGTGAGATAGAAGTAATTTTAGGAGAAGATAAGACACAGTAATTTAATTAGCTAATAGATTCATTATAAATTGAATTTATAAATATACACACAATTTCAAGGAGGAATTTAAAATGGAAAAGAAAATAATACACACAGAAAAAGCACCTGCAGCTTTAGGACCATACTCTCAAGCTGTTAAAGCAGGAAACATGGTTTACACTTCAGGACAATTAGCAATAAACTCTGCAACTGGAGAATTAGTAAATGATGATATAAGAAAAGCTACAGAGCAATCTTTAAATAACGTTAAAGCTATATTAGAAGAAGCTGGAACTTCAATGGATAAAGTAGTTAAAACATTAGTTTTATTAAAAGATATAAATGATTTTGCTGCTATGAATGAAGTATATGGAACATTCTTTACATCAAATCCACCAGCAAGATCTTGTTTCCAAGTTGGAGCATTACCAAAAGATGCTTTAGTTGAAATAGAAGTAGTAGCAATAGCTGAATAATAAATTGAAACTCCGGAATATATTCTGGAGTTTTTTTTGTGTGAAAAAAAGTTTTTTGGTATAATTGAAATATTAAGAGGAATTTTAATATGTTTTTATGTGATTTTATGAATACTGTAAGAGGACACATATTTATCTTGTGTGCCAGTTAATCCTACATATATTAGGTAGAAAAATGAATAAAAATTTTTATAATAGTTCACAAATCAATTTCTGGTTATAAGAAACCATATATAGAATTTTATATGAAAAATAATAATAGGTGGTGAAATCTTGGATAGCAATTTAATATATAAAGTTGAATCAAAAGGTGAAGGTATGAAGGTTAGAGACTACATGAAAGATGTTTTAGAGCTTTCAGGTAGATTCATAAAAAAGGTTGGGTTAAGCGATAGAATAAAAATAAATGGTAATGTTGTAAGGCTAAACCATAAGTTAACAGAAGGAGATATATTAATAATTCAAGTAGAGAAAAAAAATGAGAGTCAAAATATAATACCAGAAAAAATGGATATTGATGTTGTGTATGAGGATATGGATTTAATAATAGTAAATAAACCAGTGAATATGGTGGTTCATCCAACTAAAAGTTATCCTACAGGAACTCTTTCAAATGGAGTTCTAAATTATTTTAGAGAGAATGGTGAGAATTGCATAGTAAGATTAGTTAGTAGATTAGATATGGATACCTCAGGGTTAATAATGATTGCTAAAAACCAATTTGCCCATATGAGTTTAGCTAAAAGTATGGAAAATAACCTTATAACTAAAAAGTATCTTGCTATATGTCATAACGATATATTAGAAGATAGTGGTACTATAAATGCTAATATAGGAATAATGAAAGAAGACAGTATAAAAAGATCTGTAATGGACAGTGGACAACGAAGTATAACACATTTTAAAGTATTAGAAAGATTCAAAAAAGGTAGTTTAATAGAATTAAAGTTAGAGACTGGGAGAACTCATCAAATAAGAGTTCATCTTAGTTACTTAAATTGTCCTATATATGGTGATTCCTTATATGGTAAAGAAGAAAAAGAATATATAAAAAGGCAAGCATTGCATGCATATAAATTAATACTTCCTCATCCACGAACTGGTGAAATTATTGAAGTTGAGAAGGAAATGCCAGAAGATATGAAAAGACTTGTACATATTTTAAAAGAAGATGAAAAGTAAAAGACATTAGTACATCTAATGTCTTTTATTTTTTAAGAAAAACATATTTTTTTGATTCCTTTTTTTTATTGTTAAAAGAATAAAAACAATTATAAGCCCTAAAAATAGTGCGCAAATACCTGTTAAAATTAAAGTGAAGTTATTTGTGGAGTCAGTTATTGTATTATTTATATATTCGTAAGTACTTACAGTTTTTATTGGATAATAGTCTCTGCCGCTTATAAGAGGAATGTCTTTTTCTATATTATTATATTTAAAATGAGCAACCCCTACCTTTTGACCAGCTAAAATAGCGCTAGTATCTAAGGGCGTTATATCGTAAGTAATCTTAGGCTCATCTGTAACCATTTTGTCTTTAGTATAATAAAAACTTTCACCAGCAACTAAAGGTATTTCTACACCAGTTGTAGTACATTTATAATCAGTTACTTTACTATTTTTTTCATATAATTTTACAGTTTCAAAGTTATTAAAGGCCCATTCGAAAATATCCTTACTATCTTTGAAATATGTTTTATTTTGGTCTCTTAAAAGTGAGACTATAAAAGTTTCATTTCCCTTTTTAGCTGAAGCAACAAAAGAATGTAATGCCTCATCTGTAAATCCTGTTTTAGCGGCTAAACAAGGCTCATAATAATATTCAGAAGAAGGTTGTATAAGTCGATTGTCATTCCAAAGAGGTCTTTGTTCTTTGAATTTGTTTGTTGGTTCTAAAAATGTATTTTTAGTTTGAGATATTTCTAAATATGTAGAGTTTTTTAATAACTCTTTTTCCATTAAAGCTAAATCATAAGCTGTAGTTTTATGCTGTTTTTCATATAATCCATGAGGATTAGTAAAATTAGTATTTTTACAACCTAATTTTTTGGCGCGTTGATTCATCATTGTAGCAAAATTATCTATATTGCCACCAATATGTTCAGCTAAAGCAGTAGCAGAATCATTTGCAGATACCATTATTAAAGAGTATAAAAGTTCTCTAACTGTAAGAACTTCATCGGTATCCAGATATATTTTAGAGCCTTCTATAGTAGGTGGTAAGGTGCTAATTTTTACTTGTTCGTTTAAATCACAGTTTTCTAGTGTTAGCAAAGCAGTCATAAGCTTAGTAGGCGATGCTGGAGCATATTGAATATTTTCATTTTTACCATAAATAACTTCACCAGTTGAAGCATTTATAACAGCAACCCCCTCTGCACTAGCATTTGGAGCTGTTGTTGCTGCCATTACTAGATTTGTATTAAGCGTTATAAGCGTAAATGCACAAATTAAAAGTTTCTTTAATGTATTCATAATCATCTCCTAGTAATTTCAATTTAATATTAATGATTTTAACCAATAAACTTGCTTTATAATCAAGTTTCATATTGATATTCTTTTATAGGATTACAAATGTTTTAAAATTAGATTATTAAAACTAAAAATAAATATTTTTGTTTTTTATTAATATATAATAAAAAGCAACTTTTCCCTTATAAAGTTAAAAATATTTTATTTAAAGCAGTATATGTCTTAAATTATATCAGAAAAATACAGAAAAAGAAAATTAATAAATTATATTTGGCAATAATATGGATATAATTAAAGATTTAGTCCTAAAATGTAAATTATTTCAATTATATAGGGAGTTGATAATTTTATGAAAGAAAAAGAAAAAATAATAGGTTCAATTTGTATGGTAATAATGTCAATAATTTTTGTTTTAGGCGGTTATTTTATTTCAAAGGATAACAAATCAATTGAATGTGATGAAATTTTTTTAAAAGAAAAGTCTCAAAATAAAGATAAAATAACTGAAAAAGATGTTTTTAATGAAATAGAAAATGACGATAAAATTGAAAATGTAGCAGAAAAAAAATATATTGTTGTTGATATAAAAGGTCCGGTAAAAAATCCTAGAGAGTATGTTTTGTTAGAAGGTAGTAGAGTAAGGGATATAATAAATGAAGCAGGAGGATTAACTAAAGAGGCCAATGAAAATTTAATACATTTTTCTAAAAAACTAAATGATGAGGATTGTATAGTCATTCCTAAAATAGGAGAAAAATTAGAAGAAAATGATGAAGTTAAGGATTTAGTTGAGACAGAAAAAGGTGTAAAAAATACAGGAAAAGAAAATAATAAAATAAATATAAATAAAGCATCTATAGAAGAACTAAAAACATTGTCAGGAATAGGTGATAGTAAAGCAGAAGCCATATTAGATTATCGAGAAAGTAATGGTGGATTTAAAAGCATAGATGAACTTTCTAATATAGATGGTATAGGAAGTAAGACTTTAGAGAAATTAAGAGATAAGGTGGACATTAGATAGTTAATATTATAAAATTATTAGGGTAAAACAATATTGAGTTTTTATGAATTAACTAGATATTACTAAAAGAATACATGTAATAATATTCAATATTGTTGTAGAATAATAAAATTTAAGGAGGCTTAACATGGATAAGAGACTTACAGAGCTTTCAAAAACGTCAGGTTGAGCAGCAAAAATAGGGCCGGAGACCCTTTCAAAAATATTAGGTAAATTACCTAAAATGGAAAATGAAAACTTGATAGTTGGAATAGAGACTTCAGATGATGCAGCTGTTTATAAAATAAATGATGATATAGCAACAATACAAACTTTAGATTTCTTTACGCCGGTAGTAGATGACCCATACATTTTTGGTCAAATAGCGGCAGCAAATTCATTAAGTGATGTATACGCTATGGGAGGAAAACCAACTGTAGCTATGAATATAGTATGTTTCCCTAATTGTCTTAATATAGATGTTTTAGGAGAAATATTAAAAGGTGGAGCAGATAAAGTTATAGAAGCAGGGGCAGTTATTATAGGTGGACACAGTGTTGCTGATGATGAGCCTAAATATGGACTTTCTGTTATGGGACTAGTTCACCCAGAGAAAATATTGAAAAATTATGGATCTAAGGTTGGAGATATTTTGATTTTAACAAAGCCATTAGGAACTGGAATACTTACAACTGCTATAAAGGCAGAGATGGCATCTAAAGATGCTTATAATGAAGGTGTAAAAGTTATGAGCACTTTAAATAAATATGCAGGGGAAATTATAACCAAATATAATATAACTGCATGTACAGATGTTACAGGATTTAGCTTGATGGGACATGGCTATGAAATGGCAAGTGCATCAGAGGTAACATTTAAAATATTTAAAGATAAATTACCTATAATAAACTCTGTAGAAGAATATGCAAAAATGGGTTTAGTTCCAGCAGGGACCTATAATAACAGAAATTATCTGAACGGAAAATATGAATTAAATAATGTTGATGATTTTATTTGTGACATATTATTTGATCCACAGACTTCAGGTGGTTTATTGATATCAATACCTAAAGAAGAAGGAATTATACTTTTTGAGGAATTAAAAAGATTAGAGTTGAAAACTTCTATAATAGGAGAAGTTGTAGAATTTAATGATAAGCATATAATTGTAGAATAATTATTTGTAAAAGATGCATCTGATTTATGTTGAAATTTTAAAATGTTTAATTGCTATTTTAAAAATGAAAATAATTTATTAGGGTTTAGGAGAGTGCTTATGAACAAAGAATTATTAAGGAAACTTCCGAAAATTGATGAGTTATTAAAGGAGCCATTAATTCAGAAAGAAATAGATATTACATATAGAGTATTAGTAGTAGATTCTTTAAGAGAAGCTATAGATAAGTTTAGAAGAAATATATTAGAAAATAAAATTAATGATTTTGAAAGTGAAGATGTTTTAAATTATGCACTAGGAATTTTAACTAGAAAAAAACAGCATAATTTAAGAAGAGTTATAAATGCTACTGGAACAGTTATACATACAAATTTAGGACGTTCTCTATTAAGTAGCGATGCAGTTAAAAATGCTATGGAAGTGGCAAGTAGATATAATAATTTAGAATATGATATAAAAGAAGGAAAAAGAGGTTCTAGATATAGTCATATTGAAGAGTTAATAATAAAAATAACCGGTGCAGAGGCGGCTATAGTAGTTAATAATAATGCAGCAGCCATAATGTTAGTTTTAGATACTTTATCTAAAAATAAGGAAGTTATAGTATCAAGAGGTCAGCTTGTTGAAATTGGTGGATCTTTTAGAGTTCCAGAAGTTATGAAATTTAGTGGAGCTAAATTAATAGAGGTAGGTACAACTAATAGAACTCATTTATATGATTATGAAGACAATATAAATGAAAATACAGGTATATTATTAAAGGTTCATACATCTAATTTTAAAATTTGTGGATTTACTGAAGAAGTAGAACTTGATGAATTGGTAAAATTGGGAGAAAAAAAAGAAATACCTGTAGTAGAGGATATCGGAAGTGGAGTTTTGGTTGATTTTACAAAGTATGGATTTACTCATGAACCTACTGTTCAGGATAGTATAAAAAAAGGGGTAGATATAGTTACTTTTAGTGGAGATAAAATGCTAGGAGGACCTCAAGCTGGAATAATAGTTGGAAAGAAAAAATATATACAGGCGATGAAAAAAAATCAATTAACTCGTGCACTCAGAATAGATAAAATGACTTTAGCAGGATTAGAAGGAACATTAAGGCATTATTTAGATGAAAAAGATGCTATAAAAAACATTCCAACTTTAAATATGATATTAGCATCTAAAGATGAAATGAAGAAAAAAGCTATAAGATTTAGAAAAAAACTTAGAAATGCAGTTAAAGATTTTAAATTTGATATAGAAGAAGATTATTCTATGGTTGGTGGAGGATCTATGCCAACAGAAAAAATACCTACATATGTTATAAAGGTTAAAAATGAAAGTATATCGGTAGGGGAAATAGAAAAAAAATTAAGATTAAATGAGGTTCCTATCATAGGTAGAGTTTTTGATAATGAATTTATAATAGATATAAGAACTGTTTTTGAAGAGGATATAAAAGAAATTATAAAGGCTTTAAAAGATATGGAAAACTAAGTTTACAAAAATAATAGTTTAGGGTTTATTGGTCTATTTTATTAAATAAGGTAGGCCAATGTCTTTTTAAAATTTAATTTGAAAGGATGTTAGTTATGAAACATGTTATTATAGGAACTGCAGGTCATATAGACCATGGAAAAACAACACTGATTAAAGCGTTAACAGGAAGAGAAACTGACACTTTAAAAGAAGAAAAGGATAGAGGGATTTCTATTAATTTAGGTTTTACATATTTTGACTTACCATCAGGAAAAAGAGCAGGAATAATTGATGTTCCGGGCCATGAAAAATTTATAAAAAATATGTTAGCAGGAATAAGTAGCATAGATGTTGTTTTATTGGTTATAGCAGCAGACGAAGGAATTATGCCACAAACTAGAGAACATTTAGAAATACTACAACTTTTAAATGTAAAGAAAGGAATAATTGTACTTACTAAAGCTGATTTAGTTGATGATGAATGGATAGAGATGATAAAAGGAGATATAAAAAAAGAATTTGAGGGTACATTCCTTGAAAATGCTCCAATCCATGAAGTATCATCTAAAACAAAATTAGGGTTTGAAGCTCTTATTGAAGATATAGAAAATCTTACTAGTGAAGTAAATCCAAAAGATACAGAAGGACATTTTAGATTGCCAGTAGATAGAGTATTTACCATAAAAGGATTTGGTACTGTTGTTACAGGAACAGTAATAAGTGGACGTGTTAAAGTTGGGGATAGTATAGAAATATATCCATCTAAAATAATAACTAAAGTACGAGGTATAAGGATTCACGATGAACCATGTGAAATAGGAGAAGCGGGACAAAGATGTGCAATAAACCTTTCTAATATAAAATTAGAAGAAGTGTCAAGAGGAAATGTTATAGCAAAAGAAAATATAATGGAACCTTCTTACAATATAGATTGTAATTTATATTATTTAAAAAGTGCAGAAAAACCATTGGTAAATAGACAAAGAGTTAGACTTTACCATGGTACAGAAGAAGTACTTTGTAGAGTAATTATATTAGACAAAGATGAGCTTAAACCAGGTGAAAGTGGATACGTTCAATTGAGGTTAGAAAAACAAATAACAGCACAACGTAATGATAGATACGTACTTAGAAGCTATTCTCCTATGTTTACAATAGCAGGTGGATCAATAATAGAGCCAGTAGCTAAAAAAGCTAAAAGATTTGATGAAAAGTATATAGAAGAATTAAAAATTAAAGAGAGTGGAAAATCAGAAAGCATATTAGAAAATGTCATAAGTCAATTAAGTAGCACATATCCTAATAAAGCTAATATATTAAAATCACTTGGAAAAAATTTAGAAAATATTGATGAAAAAATAGAAGAACTAGTTGAAAATAAAATTATAATAGAACTTAAAGCATCAGAAAATAATATATATGTTCATAAAGAGTTTTTAAAAAATAAGATAAATATAATAGAAGAAAAATTAGTAGAGTTTCATAAGATTAACCCTTTAAAATTTGGAATGTCAAAAGAGGAAATAAAAAATAAGGTTTTTGGTAAAGCTTTAAAACAAAAAAATTATGATGAAATTTTAAATCTTTTACAAGATAGAAATATAATAAAAGTAAATTCTAAATTTATATCTTTGTTTAATTTTAAAGTTGAATATAATAAAGAACAACAAAGAATTAAGGAAACATTGATAAAGTCATATAAAGAAACAAAATATAATTGTCCCAAGTATAGTGATTTGGCTTTAAATGAAAAAGATAAAAATAACTTTAAAATGGTATTTGAATCTTTACTTGATCAAGAGTTGTTGGTAAAACTCAATGAAGAGTGTATAATAGAAAAGGGAAATTATGATAAAGCCAAAATTATGCTAAAAGAATATATTGAAAAAAATGGATCTATAAGTGCATCATCAACAAGAGATTTATTTGAAACTAATAGAAAATATGCAGTTGCTATGTTAGAACATTTTGATGGCATAAAATTCACTAAAAGGATAGAAGACGACAGAATTCTATATTAAAATTATAAAAAGACACATAAATTATTAGAAACATAAAAAAAGTGTTGAATTATGTGAAAAATTTGATATAATAATAGATGTGTCAATAATTATTTGAAAAACAAATATTCTGGGAGTAGATAGGTGCTGGTGTGCCTGCCGGTCTTCAAAACCGTGTTGCCGTGCTAAGACCACGACGGGTGGGTTCGATTCCCACATATTCCCGCCAAATAAGTATATACAGACTTATATAATCTTAAGGTTATATAAGTCTTTTTATATTTATTTAAATTTTAGAAGTATTAGTTTCTTATGAGATAGAAGATTTAGAGTGAATTGTTTTAAAACCTGAAAATATGTACAAAGATGAATTATAATATAATAAAACAGTTATGTCATATAATGTATAAATAATTTAAAAAATCTATTATGTATCATATTAGTATATATTTAAAATGTAACCTATTTATTAAAATTTTAATATAAAAAAGGAACTGAATCATTAACTTTGAAATATATACTAAGGTAACATATTATTTTTTGTAAATTAAAATTTAATTTAATGTACTTAAGTTTAAAATCAAATGAAAAGTATTTTTAGTATCATTAAAAAAGTATAAAGTAATTAATAAACTAGTTACTAAAATTTTGCTAAAAATATTAAAAAGTATGATTTCTAAAACAAGTATTAGGAGTTGAAATTTATGAAAAGATTATTTAAAGATATGGCTGTAGAAATTAAAACAATTTTGAACAGAGTATTCACAGATACAGAATTTATTTGTTATACTTTTAGATTTAAAATTTAGTAAGAATGTAGGAAAACAACAGAAGATTTGACTTATAAATTGAGTAAAAATATATAAATAGTAATATTTAAGTTAATGTATAAAATTTTATATAAAAGATAATCTAAAACCTTATGTTTATTATATAAGGTTTATTTTTATAAAAAATAATGTAGAGAATATTTAGGGTACAATAGAAGAATAAAATAGTATAATAAAAGTAAGTATAGAGTATATAACACTACATAAATAAGGAGAAATCTAGAATTATGTATAACTGGAGGTGAAGATGATGGAGTTTTTCAAAAAACCTATATATAAATCTAGGGAAAATAAAAAGATAGATGGGGTATGTGCAGGTATAGCAAATTCATTAGAAATAGATGCTAGTTGGATTCGAATTTTATTTACATTAACTATTTTATTAGGGGGATCTGGAATTATTGTGTATTTAATATTAGATATAGCACTAGAGAAAGAACCAGAGTAAAAAACAAGCTTAAAAGATATGGATTTATGAAAATTTATATCTTTTAAGCTTATTATATGTTTAAAAAGTATTTATTTACTCTAAACTAATTTAAAATTCCATTATGCTTTCTTATATATTCAATAGAATGGATAAAATATCAATTATATGGCTATAATTTCTATAAAAATAATAATAGGTGATTATATGGAAAGACCATTAATATTTTATGCTATATGTATATTTATAGGTAATTTTTCAGCATTACTTTTGTTGCAAAATAATTATTTTATATTTTGTATATTATTAATTTTTTTAATAATATCTTATATTGAATTAGAAAAGCAGTATTTTTTCTTTGTACTAGCTTTTATTTTTATAGGATTTGTTTCATATAATATGTATTTTACTGCAGAACTAGGACAATCTGTTCAAGGTAGAATTATTGAAAATAATAATGGCAAAGTTATAGCTAAGGTAGAAAGAAGAAAAATATCCTTAGAAGGTAATAACTTGGATAATTTAAAATTAGGACAACTATTTAATGCAAAAGGATATTATATAAAAGATTTAGATTATAAAAATGGTATTTTAGGAGTTTATAAAGTAAGAAAAGTAGAAAAAGAACAGGATATTGTAACAAAAATTTATAATATAAAAACTAATTGTTATAATAAAGTTGCAGAGTATGATAAAGATTTAGCATCAATTGTTATGGCTATATCTTTAGGTGATAAATCCTATTTAGAATATGAAAAGAAAAATAGTATGAATACTTTAGGAGTTGTACATATACTTACAGTTTCAGGATTTCATATTGCGTTAATATATAAATGTATGGAAAAACTATTAGGATATAAAATCTCTATAGTAATTACATTTATGTATATAACAGTTATAGGTTATACAGCTTCTACACTTAGAGCTTTTATAATGATTTGTATTTTTGTATTATCAAAAAAGGTTTATAGAAATTATGATGGGATAAATAGTTTAGCATTAGCGTTTATAATAGTTATAACAATGAATCCATACTATATTTTAAGTCCAGCATTTAATTTATCATTTTTATCAGTATTAGGTATCTTTGTAATGAATAAAAAATTTGATGAAACATTATACTTTTTGCCTAAGCTATTAAGACAATCAATAGTTGTTACATTATCAGCCTCTACTTTTACAATGTTATATATTGCTTTTAATTTTGGTACATTAAATTTAAATGGTATAGTAGGGAATTGTTTGCTAATTCCGTTTTATACAATTTTAATAATAGTAAGCAATATGTTTTTATTTGCTATTTATATTCCTAAAGTAAATATTTTATTTTTAAGTTTTTTAAAAGGATTATTATTATGTATAAATACATTTGAAGGATTTTTAATAAAAGATTTTAATCAAATATATAATGTAGGATATATTGCATCTTTAACTATTTTATCTATGTACTGCTCTTATATATTCTATAAAAGTGGTTATAAAAATAGTAAGTATATACCTGCTATAATGCTTATGATAACAATTATAAGCCAATATTCCTTTTATCCTAATATACACTATATAAAGACTAAAAATGGAACTACTATAAATATTAATTATAAAATGAAAAATGTTATTTTAAGCAACAAGTTAGTAAAACTTTCAAAAATAAAAGAACCAATAGATGTATATAGAATTTATGATGAAATAGATTGTGAGGAAAGTTTAAAATTAGATGAGAAATATAAAATAAAAGCTATAAATAATTATGGGTATTTAGACTTAATAATATCTTATAAAAATAAAAATATATTTATAACTGAGAAAGAAAATTATAGTAAAGATAATATAGATAAATATAATATTGTAGAATTAGTTGAAGATGATAAATATAAACCAAAGGGAACTATATATGGAAAGTATAAGATTATAAATGATGATATAGTAAAAATATATTATTAAAGTAAAGAGTTATTGTAAAATAAAAAAATAAATTATAATATATAGTTATAATAGGAAACAGGTCTCTATTTAAATTTGTTTTATGTAAAATATAGTATTGAATTTGAAGTGAGTTGAAGCATGTTTCACTATTTTAGGTATCTAAGCTTTAATTTATACATTCTTTCTATGAAAGGTAAGGGAAAAACGGTGATTAATTTAGTTCAATTTGAAACAAATATAAAAAAAGGTGTGTTGAAAAATTTATATGTATTTTGTGGTTCTGACGAAAATTTAATAAAACAGTCTATAGAAAAAATATCAAAAAGTTTAGTTGGAGAAGATTTTAAAGAATTCAATTTTATAAGATTAGATGGAAGAAAAGTAGATAATGATATTATAGTAAATGCCTGTGAAACTATGCCTTTTATGGGTGAGCAAAAAGTTGTTGAAGTTTTTAGAGCAAATTTTTTAGATGATGCTAAATCTGTAGATGATGAAAAGACAATAGATTTTAATAAGCTTTTAAAATATACACAAAGTTTACCACCATATACAACATTAATAATGTATTATATATTCAAAAGTGATAGAGATAAACCTAGTAGTAAAGTTAAAAAACTTGAAAAAAATGGTGTATTAATTAAGGTGGATAAAGTAAAGGGAAATAACTTATATTTTAAGGCAAAGGAAGTTTTTGAGAGTAAAGGTAAAAAAATAGATAAATCTGAGTTGAGTTTTTTTTGTAGTTTAGTAGAAGGTAATATGAATATTATAAATAATGAAGTAGAAAAACTTTGTTGTTATTGTGAAGGAAGAAACATAACTAAAGAAGACATTTTATTATTAATGTCTCAAAAAAATGAAAATGACATCTTTAATTTAGTGGATTATATTTCTCAAAAGAATATAAAAAAATCCATAGATGTATTAAATGAATTGATTTATAAAGGACAAGAGGTAACGTCTATATTATATATGATACAAAGGCAATTTAGATTACTGTTGTCTGTAAGGGTAAGCAGTGAAAAAGGAGAATCTATTGAAAATATATCTAGAAAATTTAGATTGCATCCATATATAGCTGAAAAAATGATAGGTCAAAGCAAGAAGTTTACTTTGGAAAAACTTAAGAAAAATTTAGAGTTGGCATTAGAAGTTGAAGGTAATATAAAAAGTTTAACAACTAATAATAGAATACAGTTAGAATTCTTTATTATAAATTCTATGATATAAAAAATAACTAATCTTTAAGGATTAGTTATTTTTTATATGAAGTAAAATAAAAAAACCGGTAAAAACCGGTTTGTTTATTAAGCTGATAAATTGTTTAATTTAGTAGCTAATCTAGATTTCTTTCTAGCTGCTTTATTTTTATGTAGTATTCCTTTTGATGCAGCCATATCTAAAGCTTTAGCAACTACAGTATAGTTAGCTTGAGCTTCTTCTACATTTTTGTTAGCAACTGCAACTTCAAACTTTTTAATTCTAGTTTTAAGTGCAGATTTTATCATTGTATTTTTAAGAGTTTTAGCTTTAGTAACTTTTATTCTCTTTTTTGCTGACTTAATGTTTGCCATTTCACTTCACCCCCTTGTATTTTTATCACGTCTCAGCAGCTTTGGGGAAGTCTGCGTATGAGTTCTTTTTATTCAACAAGTGATATTATATCACTAATTTTTTTACACTTCAAGTAAATTTTATAAGTTAATTAGAAAAAATTACTGATTTTATGTATAAATACCCCTAAATCTTATTATAACAGCATTGATAATAAAAATACATAAAATTTTTAAACTTTATATTAATTGTTAAAAAAATACATTGTAAATTTAAATTATTTAATTGTAATTAAGAAACATTAATTAAAGAATATTAATATTTTATTTGGAAAAAATAAAATAACATATGATTTTAGAATAATAGATTATAAATACTAGCTTTACAATTAAAAGTTAAAAGGTTAAGGGAGGAATATCAGTGAATAATATTAGAACGGATTTAGCATTAGAAGCTAGGGAGTATTATACTGAACAGAATAGTGAAGAACGTGAAATAGATGGTGTGGAAGTTGAAGAATATATTGATAAACAAGTTATGGTTTCTCATGTTAAAGTTATAAATGAGAATGGAGAAAAAATAATTGGAAAACCTAAAGGAAGTTATGTAACTTTAGAATTTGCTGACTTTGTTTATTATGATGTAGAAGCAAAAGAAGATTTAAGTCAAAGTTTAGCAAAAGAACTTTCAAAATTAGTAAAAATAAATGATAAAACTACTGCATTAGTAGTCGGTTTAGGGAATTGGAATATTACACCAGATGCGTTAGGTCCTAAAGTTACATCAAAGTTAATGGTGACAAGACATTTAAAAGAATATGTACCTGATAGTATAGATGAAGGTATAATACCAGTTTCTGCTATAGCGCCAGGCGTTCTTGGAATTACAGGTGTAGAAACTAGTGAAATAGTAAAAGGTGTTGTAGATAGGGTTAAACCTAATGTAGTAATATGTATAGATGCTTTAGCGTCAAGAAAAACTCAAAGAGTTAATAGGACAATACAAATTGGAAATACAGGTATATCACCAGGTGCGGGAATAGGAAATAATAGAATGGCATTAAATGAAAAAGAATTAGGTGTTCCTGTAATAGCTATAGGTGTTCCTACAGTTGTAGATGCAGCAACATTAGCTAATGATACTATAGAATTAGTAATAGAAGATTTAATGAAAGAAGCTAAAAGTGGTAGTGAATTTTATAATAGTTTGAATTCATTAGATAGAGATGAAAAAGAAGTGTTAATAGGTCAAGTTTTAGGTGAAAAAATGGCGACTATGGTTGTTACACCTAAAGATATAGATATGGTAGTGGACTGTCTATCAAAAATTATAGCCAATGGTATAAATATAGCATTACAGCCAGCTTTAACATTAGAGGATATTGATAGATATTTAAATTAAAAATATTAAAAATCTGCTTTGAAATAAAAAGTAAATTTTATTCAAGGCAGATTTTTTATGCTGTTATATTTTAAAGAACTTAAACATATATTATAGTGATTGAAACAAAGAAGGAATGTTACTTAGGACAAGTTATGCGATTATAAAGGTTATCTAAATAAAATAATTTAATACAAAATATAATAATTATTTTAGATTTTTACGGAGTTGAAGTAGTTTTTTCAATTAAATAATTTGAAAACAAATTTAAATATTATAAAAGATAATCTTTATATATAAATTTTATACAAATAACAGGAGGGTGAAATGAGATACAATAGGGAGAAATATAAAAGATATAATCCAAGGTATAACCCAAGATATAGTTCAAGATATGTTAGTAGCAAATCATATGGAAATGTGAAAAATGTTAAATTGAATTTTAAATATATGAAATTTATAATTATAATTTTAGTAGCTACATTACTGATAATTTTACCTAAAAGTTTTATTATATATGAGGGTCATGGTAGTGATGGTATAAAGACAACTTTATATTTAAAGGCTATAAATAATAGTATGGCAACCGTAAGTGTTTCATCTAATAATATGCTAAGAGAAGAGGATAAAGGTATATCATCTTTTAGTATTTTAGAACTTATTAAAGGAGAATTAGGCTTTTTTGATAAAAATCAAGTAAAACAGGTAAAAGCAGAAGACTATAAAATAAGCGCTTTTAATTTAGGTGAAGGTGATATAAATAAAAATGAAGTAAGTGCCGTTCCAAAAAATAACGCTGCCCAAAATGCAAATAAAAAAATACTAATATATCATAGCCATTCTTCTGAAGCCTATTCACCAGGAGAACAAAGTAAGAAGGATGCTAGTCAAAATATAATTGCTGTAGGTGAAGAACTTACAAAAAATTTACAAGCACAAGGATTTACTGTTATACATGATACAACTGCACATGACCTACCGGATTATAATGCTGCTTATTATAAGTCACGTGAAACTATGAAAAAATATTTAAACGAGTATGGAAACTTTGATTTGATTATAGATTTGCATAGAGATTCAGGTGTAGATAAAAAATATGTTACAGGAAACATTAATGGTGAAGCAACAGCAAAGGTAATGTTTGTGCCAGCAATGGCTAATCCAAATTATGCAAGCCAATTAGAAATAATGAACAACATCGTAGGAGAATCTAAAACATTATACCCAGACTTATTTAGAGGAAGAGCTATATATGATGTTTATACAACAGGAATAACTTATTACAGTCAAGATTTAAGTAGTAATGCAGTATTAATTGAAGTCGGATCTACAACTAATACTCTTGATGAGGCAAAAGCTAGTATGAAATATTTGGCTCATTCCATTAGTGCAGGATTATCAAAATAAAAATAATATAAAATGCTCTATCAAAATAAAAGTTAAATTTATTTTGATAGAGCATTTTAAATTTTAATTTTAAAATATAATTTTACATTTTGATGTTTGAATAAAAAACATACATAATGTGAATTATTATAATATTGGAGGTGCTATTTTGGGAAGAAAAGAAAAAAATATACTAATTTTATGTATGTTAGCTATTATTATTGGAACAGTTATGATAAATAAAAATTCAAGTGATATAGTGAAAAAAAATAGTAATATAGAAATTTGTAATGAGGATAGGCCTAAAATAATATTAAAATTAAATGAAAAACAATTAGTGTTTAAAAGCGATTTTTTTTATGATTTACAAAATGGCTTTGAATTAATATTTAATAATATAAAAGAAAATATAAATTAATTATATAAAATGATAGTAGAAAGAAAATTTATAAAATTTATAAAAAACTAAAGTTAAGGTTGTTTAACACATAGCATTGACAAGTTAAATAAGTTGTATGGTATAATTTAAACTGAATAATTATAATTTATTTATAAAAGTATGTTTAAAATTAAATGTAGTAAAAAAATTGATAATATAAAGTAAATTTATATATCCATTACAAACGGGGGTAAAATTCATGCAAAGTGACAGACAAAAGTATATAAGAAATTTTTCTATAGTTGCCCATATAGACCATGGTAAATCTACATTAGCAGATAGATTACTAGAGAAAACAGGTACATTAACACAAAGAGAAATGGAATCACAAGTACTTGATAATATGGAGTTAGAAAAAGAAAGAGGAATAACAATCAAAGCTCAAGCAGCTAGACTTGTATATAAAAGAGAAGCAGATGGAAAAGAATACATATTAAATCTAATTGATACTCCAGGACATGTAGACTTTAATTATGAGGTTTCTAGAAGTTTAGCAGCTTGTGAAGGAGCGATTTTAATAGTAGATGCAACACAAGGCATTCAAGCTCAAACTCTTGCAAACTGTTATCTAGCACTAGATAATGATTTAGAAATAGATCCGGTAATAAATAAAATAGATTTAGCAAGTGCAAGACCGGAAGAAGTAAAGCAAGAGATAGAAGATGTTATAGGTATAGAAGCACAAGATGCACCTTTAATATCAGCTAAAACAGGATTAAATATAGAAGATGTATTAGAATCAGTTGTAGAAAAAATACCTGCACCAACTGGTGATGAGGAAGCGCCATTAAAAGCATTAATTTTTGATTCTTATTATGACAGTTATAAAGGTGTTGTTACATATATAAGAGTTTTTGATGGAAGTGTTAAAGTAGGTACAAAAATAAAATTAATGAATACTAATAAAACTTGTGAAGTTACAGAAGTTGGAGTATTTACTCCAGCACCAATGCCAGTTAAAGAATTAAGAGCTGGAGAAGTTGGGTATTTAAGTGCTGCTATAAAAAATGTAGGAGATGCAAGAGCAGGAGATACGATAACAGAAGCAAATAGACCTACTAAAGAACCAATGAAGGGCTATAGACCAGCAATACCAATGGTGTTTAGTGGAATATATCCAGCAGATGGTTCAAAATATGAAGCATTAAAAGAAGCTTTAGAAAAATTACAGTTAAATGATGCTGCACTATCGTTTGAACCGGAAACATCTATTGCATTAGGTTTTGGATTTAGATGTGGTTTCTTAGGATTATTACATATGGAAATAATTCAAGAAAGAATAGAAAGAGAATTTAATTTAGATATAATTACAACGGCTCCATCAGTTATTTATAAAGTTACAAAAACAAATGGTGAACTTTTAGAGATTACTAATCCTACAAATTTACCAGAGGCATCAGAAATAAGTTATATGGAAGAGCCTATGGTGAAAGCGTCTATAATAGCACCTTCAGATTATGTAGGAGCTATTATGGAATTATGTCAAGAAAAAAGAGGAGTATTTATAGATATGCAATACCTTGATCAAACAAGGGTTGTGATAAATTATGATATGCCTTTAAATGAGATAGTATATGATTTCTTTGATGCACTAAAATCAAGAACTAAAGGATATGCATCTTTTGACTATGAATTAAAAGGATATAAAGAAACTAAACTAGTGAAACTTGATATAATGTTAAATGGAGATGTTGTAGATGCTTTATCAATGATAGTTCCAGAAGAAAGAGCTTATCATAGAGGCAGAAATATGGCAGAAAAATTAAAAGAGATTATTCCAAGACAGTTATTTGAAATTCCAATTCAAGCAGCTGTAGGTTCAAAAATTATAGCAAGAGAAACTGTAAAAGCTATGAGAAAAGATGTTCTTGCCAAATGTTATGGTGGAGACATATCAAGAAAGAAAAAATTATTAGAGAAACAAAAACAAGGAAAGAAAAGAATGAGACAAGTTGGAAGTGTAGAAGTTCCACAAGAAGCATTCATGGCAGTGCTTAAAATAGATTAATTTTAATAAAAGCTATAAGGAGGAATGCAAAATGAAAGATGTATCATTATATATTCATATACCATTTTGTAAAAATAAGTGCTTTTATTGTGATTTTCCTTCTTTTAGTGGATGTGACGGGAAAATGCTAGAGTATTCTAAGGCATTAGGAATGGAAATAGATAAAATAGATAAAGATTACATTATAAAAACAGTATTTATAGGTGGGGGAACTCCCACCTATTTATCTTTAGATGGATTAAAATATATAAAAAAAAGTATAGAGAAATTAAATTTAGCTCCTGATGTTGAGTTTACAGTAGAAGGAAATCCGGGTACATTCACAAAAGAAAAATTAGAATTATTTAAAAGTATGGGTGTTAATAGATTAAGTATAGGTCTTCAGGCTTATCAAGATAATCTTTTAAAAAGTATAGGAAGAATACATTCGGTAGAAGATTTTGAAAAAAGTTATAAATTAGCACGAGAATGTGGATATAAAAATATAAATATAGATTTAATTTTTGGACTTCCCAATCAAGATATTGAAAATTGGGAATATACACTGAAAAAAGTTATAAAACTTAACCCAGAACATTTGTCTTGCTATAGCTTAATAATAGAAGAAGATACTAAATTTTATAGTTTATTTGAAGATGATAAATTGAGACTTCCATGTGAAGAAGATGAAAGGGAAATGTATTTAAAAACTTTAGAGATACTAAAAGAAAACGGTTATAATCATTATGAAATTTCAAATTTCTGTAAACCTAATAAAGAATGTAGACATAATTTAGTGTATTGGGAATTAAAACCTTATATTGGTTGTGGAAGTTCTTCGCATTCTTATGTAGATGGAAGAAGATATTATAATGAAAGTGATATAGAAAAATATATTAAAAAAATTAATGAAAATGGAAGTGCAATAATAGAAAGTAAAAAAAATAAAATAGAAGATGACATTGAAGAATATATGTTTTTAGGATTGAGAAAAATAGATGGTATTAACAAAAAGCAGTTTCAGTGTAAATTTTCTAAGGATATATATGAAATTTATGGGGAAATTATTAATAGATTTAAAGATTTAAAAATGATAAATGATGATGGAAATAAAATATACCTCACAGAAAAAGGAATAGAAGTGTCAAATAGTATAATGTGTGAATTTATATTAGAAAAGTAAAAAAGGTATTGACAAATTAATATTAAAATGATATGTTAAGAATGTAGTAATTAGCACTCCTTGTTAATGAGTGCTAATAAAGAGGTGATAATATGAAAATGGATGATAGAAAAATTTATATACTACAAGCTATTATCCATGATTACATTACTTGTGGTGAGCCTGTAGGATCTAGAACTATTGCTAAAAAATATGATTTAGGAATTAGTTCTGCAACTATTAGAAATGAGATGGCAGATTTAGAAGATATGGGATATTTAGAACAACTTCACACGTCTTCAGGAAGAAAGCCCTCTGATAAAGGTTATAGACTTTATGTAGATAATTTAATGAAAATATCTAATTTAACATCACAAGAAAAAGCTATAATTAAAGAATCTATAATTGATATGGCTTGTGGTGAAATAGATAGAATTATAATGAACGCTACTGAAATTTTATCAGACCTTACAAAACTTACATCTATAGTAAAGGCTCCGTCTCTTAGAAAAAGTACATTAAGACATGTTCAACTGTCTTTAGTTGATAATAATAATGTCTTAGCTACTATGATAACTAATAGTGGTGTAATTAGAAATAATATTATTAAAATTACAAAATCAATAGATAGCAGTGCTCTTTTAAAGTTAAATAATATTTTAAATGAAAAACTAAGAGATATAAACATTGAAGATATTTCTTTAGAGTTTCTTTTAAATATTAAAAGAGAATTAAAAGGAAATGAAGAAATTTTAGATGCTATTATTCCTATACTATATGGGACTTTAATAAATGAAGAAAATAGTAAAATATATATAAAAGGCTCAACAAATATATTTAATTATCAAGAATATAATGATATAGAAAAAGCTAGAGATTTTTTGAATTTTTTAAATAATAATGAGTTTGTAAAGAATTTATTAGATCAAAATAAGGAAAATGGATTAGCGATAAGTATAGGAAAAGAAAATTTTAATGAATATACCAAGCAATGTAGTATTATAACAGCTACTTATAATTACAATGGGATACCACTTGGGACTATAGGAGTTATAGGTCCAACAAGAATTCCCTATGGCAAAGTAGTAGGAATTTTAAATACATTAGTAGATGAGCTTAACTTTAATATAGAAGAAATATATAAGAAGTTTTAAAAAGCTATGGAATGGAGGAGTGCAAAGTTGAATAAGAATAATATAGATGAAAATCTAGATGAAATTAAAGATGAACATACGAATGAAACAAATGAATGTTCAGAAAATCAATGTGAATGTGATACAAAAGAAAAAGAAACTACTTTTGAACCAGTAGATGTAAAAAAAATAAAAGAAGAAAATGAAAAGTTAAAGAAAGAAGTAGAAGAGTTAAAAGAAAGACAATTAAGAATTTCTGCTGAATACGATAATTATAGAAAAAGAACAATAAAAGAAAAGCAAGATGTATATTTAAATGCATATGAAGATGTTTTAAAGGAAATGTTTGAAGTCTTAGATAATTTAGAACGTGCTTTATCATGTGATTCTAACTTAGAGGATTTAAGAAAAGGAATCGAAATGACAGTTAAACAGTTTAATACTTCTTTAGAAAAATTAGAAGTTGAAGAAATAGATACAAATGGAGAATTTGATCCTAACTATCATAATGCAGTAATGCATGAAGAAAATGATAGTGTTGGAGCAAATCAAATAGTAGAAGTATTCTTAAAAGGATACAAAAAAGGTGAAAAAGTACTAAGATATAGTATGGTAAAAGTAGCAAACTAACAATTAGGAGGTAATTTATAATGGGAAAAGTAATTGGTATTGATTTAGGAACAACAAATTCATGTGTAGCAGTTATGGAAGGTGGAGAACCAGTTGTTATAGCAAATGCTGAGGGAGCTAGAACTACACCATCAGTTGTATCTTTTATGAAAGATGGAGAAAGATTAGTAGGTCAGGTTGCTAAAAGACAAGCGATAACTAATCCAGATAAAACTATAATATCAATAAAAAGACATATGGGAACAGGTCATAAAGTTAATATAGATGGAAAAGATTTAACACCACAAGAAATATCTGCAATGGTACTTCAAAAATTAAAAGCTGATGCAGAAGCATATCTAGGTGAAAAAGTAACTGAAGCAGTTATAACAGTTCCAGCATACTTTAATGATAGTGAAAGACAAGCAACAAAAGACGCAGGAAGAATAGCTGGTTTAGATGTTAAAAGAATAATCAATGAGCCAACAGCTGCATCACTTGCATATGGTCTAGATAAAATGGATACAAATCAAAAAATATTTGTATATGACTTAGGTGGCGGTACTTTCGACGTATCAATATTAGAACTTGGAGACGGAGTATTTGAAGTTTTATCAACAACAGGTGATACTAAATTAGGTGGAGATGACTTCGACGAAAAAATAATGAACTATATAGCTGAAAGTTTTAAAGCTGAAAATGGTATTGATTTAAGAAATGATAAAATGGCACTTCAAAGATTAAAAGAAGCTGCAGAAAAAGCTAAAATAGAATTATCATCTTCAATGCAAACAAATATTAACTTACCATTTATAACAGCAGATGCTACAGGTCCAAAACATATAGACCTAAACTTAACAAGAGCTAAATTCAATGAATTGACTCATGACTTAGTTCAAAGAACAATTGAGCCAATGAAAAAATCACTTGCAGATGCTAAATTATCAATAAATGATATAGACAAAATACTTTTAGTTGGAGGTTCTACAAGAATACCAGCAGTTCAAGAAGCTGTTAAAAACTTTACAGGAAAAGAACCATCAAAAGGAGTTAACCCAGATGAATGTGTTGCAGTTGGAGCAGCAATTCAAGCAGGAGTATTAACAGGAGATGTTGAAGGATTACTATTATTAGATGTTACTCCATTAACATTAGGAATAGAAACATTAGGTGGAGTTGCAACTCCATTAATAGAAAGAAATACAACAATACCAACTAAGAAGAGCCAAGTATTCTCTACAGCTCAAGATGGTCAAACATCTGTTGAAATTCATGTTGTTCAAGGTGAAAGACAAATGGCTGCAGATAATAAAACATTAGGTAGATTTACTTTATCAGGAATAGCACCAGCACCAAGAGGAATTCCACAAATAGAAGTTACATTTGATATAGATGCTAATGGTATTGTAAATGTAACAGCTAAAGATAAAGGAACAGGAAAAGAAGCTAATATTACAATAACAGCATCTACAAACTTAAATGAAGATGAAATTAAAAAAGCTGTAGATGAAGCAGAACAATTCGCAGCTCAAGATAAAGAAAGAAAAGAAGCTATAGAGGTTAAAAATAATGCTGACCAAATGGTTTATCAAACAGAAAAAACATTAGGTGAGTTAGGAGACAAAGTTTCAGCAGAAGATAAATCAGAGATAACTACTAAGATAGATGCATTAAAAGCTGTTAAAGATGGAGAAGATATAGAAGCAATTAAAAAAGCTACAGAAGAGCTAACACAAGCATTCTATGCAGTATCTTCTAAAATGTATCAAGGAGAAGCAGGAGCACAAGGAGAAGCTCAAGCTGAACCACAACAAAATACTGGTAATGCAGATGAAAATGTAGTTGATACAGATTTTAAAGTAGACTAATTAACAAATTTATTTTAAAAGATTAAAAAAGTAAAGGTTGATAGTTATGAGTGTGTATAGTCAAATAATTAAATAGTATTTAATTATAAATACCATAACTATCAACTTTTTTAAAATTTATTAAAAAAATTAGCTTAATACTACTCAAAAAAGGGGGATGAGCATAAGAGCTCTTCCCTCAATTTGAGTAATGTGTATTAATATAAACATTAATTTGATTTTTTATTTAATAAAATATACTTAAATTGGTAACAGCTTTGATTAAGTTTTAATAAAATAGATATATATAATAATTTAAAATTGATAAAAAGCACTACATACTAATGCGGTTAAAGTGGAATTTTATTATATTAGTGTTGAAATAATAGGTAATATAATTTATATTATAAAGGTTAGAGTATAATAGGTGGTGAAATTAATATAATGGCAAATAAAGATTACTATGAAATTTTAGGTGTAGATAAAAGTGCAACTGAAGAAGAAATAAAAAGGGCTTTTAAAAAATCTGCATTAAAATATCACCCAGACAGGAATCCAGGTGATAAAGAGGCAGAAGAAAAATTTAAAGAGTTAAACGAAGCATATCAAGTGCTTTCAGATAGCGAAAAAAGACAAAGATATGATCAATTTGGAACAGCTGATTTTAATGGTCAAGGATTTGGTGGATTTGAAGGCGGATTTGGTGGATTCGACTTTGGAGACATATTTGGCGATATATTCGGAGGTTTTGGTGGATTTGGCGGAAGTTCATCAAGAAGAAATGGACCGAGAAAAGGTGCAGATCTTGAGTACAATATAAATCTTACTTTTGAAGAAGCTGTATTTGGCGTAGAAAAAGAAGTGAAAATAAGCAGAAAAGAAAAGTGTGAAAGTTGTAATGGATCAGGGGCTAGTAATGGATCAGCTCCAAAAACATGTTCTAAATGTAATGGTACTGGACAAGTAAGAGTACAAAGACAGACACCAATAGGGGTTATAGCTACATCTTCAACTTGTGATGTTTGTGGAGGAAAGGGTCAAGTAATAGATAGTCCTTGCTCAACTTGCAGAGGTACAGGTAAAGAAACTAAAAGAAGAAACATAACTATAAATATACCAGCAGGTGTAGATAATGGAAATGTTATGCCATTAAGAGGGCAAGGCGAAGCTGGGGAAAATGGTGGTCCAGCAGGAGATTTATATATAAATATTAGGGTTCAATCTCACAAAACATTTGTAAGAAAAGGGTTTGATATTTATATAGAAACACATGTAAGTTTTGCTCAAGCTGCATTAGGAGCAGAAATAAAAGTTCCTACAGTTGACGGAGATGTTAAATACGTTGTGCCAGCTGGTACACAACCGGGAACAACATTTAGATTAAAAGGTAAGGGAGTTCCAAGAGTTAATTCAGCAGGACGTGGAGATCAGTATGTTAAAGTTATAGTAGATGTTCCAAAAGAGTTAAATGAAAAACAAAGAGAAGCTCTTAATATGTTTATGGAAGCTAGTGAAGAGTCTAGTGAAGGAATACAACATCATACTAAAAGAAAATGGTTTGGAAAATAGATTGAAAGAGAAACTTCAAGTAAGAAGTTTCTTTTTGTTTTTAAATAAATAATTAAATTGATAATAGGTTAATTGATATTGAAGATATAAATATAATGGATGATTTTAGGGTTAATTTATTTAAAAAAGGTTAAAATTTATGATAGTATATATAGATAAAGATATTTAATCAAAAATATAATTTAAATAATATATAAATAACATTAATTTATACAGGTTTAAATGTAATATAATTAATATTGGAGGAAAAGTTTTATGAGTAAAGAATGGATTGAAATAACAGTTGTAACAAGCTGTGAAGCTGTAGAAGCAGTAACAGGAATATTTTATGGTACAGAGGTTGAAGGTGTGTCCATAATAGATTCTGAAGATGTAGAGTTTAAGAAAAAAAATCCTGGTGATTGGGATTATTTTGATGAAAAAATATTAAACATAAAAAAAGGTGCTGTAGTAAAAGGATACTATAAACAAGATGAAAACCTTGAAAAATATATAAAATACATAAAAGAAAATGTAGAAAAATTATCTGAATATGGTTTTGATAAAGGTGAAGGAACTGTTGATGTGGTAAAAGTAAATGAAGAGGATTGGGAAAATAATTGGAAAAAATATTATAAGCCTACTAAAATAGGAAATAAAATTGTTGTAAAGCCAATATGGGAAGATTATAATGCAAAAGATGATGAGTTAATTGTAGAGTTAGATCCTGGTATGGCATTTGGTACAGGAACACATGAAACAACTAGAATGTGTATAAAATCTTTAGAAAAGTATGTTGAAAGTAATAGCAGAGTATTTGATATAGGAACAGGATCAGGAATACTTGCTATAGCTGCTGCAAAACTTGGAGCGAAAGAGGTTATAGCAGTAGATTTAGATCCAGTAGCAGTGGATTCAGCAAAAAATAATGTTGGATTTAATGATATTGAAAATGTAAAAGTCTTACACGGAGATTTAATGGAAGTTGTGGAAGGAAAAGCTGATATTATTGTAGCTAATATAATAGCAGATGTAATAATATTTTTAACAGAAGGAATCAAAAAATTTATAAATAAGAATGGGTATTTTATAACTTCAGGAATAATATTAGACAAACAACAAGAAGTTCAAAATAAAATGAAAGAATGTGGATTTGAAGTTGTAGAAGTTATTAATGATGGAGAATGGGCTTGTGTAATAGCTAAAAATATATAAGTTGCATTTTAACACTTAATTAGATATTATATTTTTTATATAGATAATTATCAATGATAATTTAATAGTGTTATAGGGTTATAAGTTAAATTTAAAGATTATTAGTTTAAAAGTTAGATATTTAAAATAATAATCTTTAATGATAAATGTTTTAAATTGAAAATTATATTTTATATGAAACATTTTTAAATTTTTCAATTAATTTAGATGGAAGCTTGTTTCTCTGTATAATTCTTTAAAGTTTAACTATACTTTGTATTTTTATTTGTATCATTGGAATTATATGAAAGTATTATTTATATATAAGTGAAAAACATATTATTGAAAGTTAATCAACGGTGGTGAAAAAATGCATAAGTTTTTTGTAGATAAAGAAAATATATGTTGTGATTTATGTAAAATAGATGGTGAAGATGTAAAACATATATATAAAGTTTTAAGATTAAAAATTGGAGATAAAATAAATATAAATAATTGTGAAGGTGAAGAATATTTGGCTGTAATTGAAGATATTAATAAAAAAGAAGTTACAGCAAAAATACTTGAACAGTGTGAGCTAAATAATGAGAGTGATGTAAGAGTGCACTTGTTTCAAGGGTTGCCAAAGTCAACTAAAATGGACTTAATAGTTCAAAAAAATACAGAATTAGGAATAGCATCTATAACACCAGTAATAATGGAAAGAGTAGTTGTTAAAAATGACTCAGAATTTAAAAAAGTTGATAGATGGAATAGAATAGCATTGGAAGCCTGCAAACAAAGTAAAAGAAGTTTAATTCCAAGTATAAATAAACCAATAGAATTTGAGAAACTTATAGAAAAGATAGATGATATGGATTTAATTGTAGTTCCCTATGAAAATCAAAAGGGATATGGAATCAAAAGGCTTACAAATAATTTAGATAAAAATTCTATAAAAAATGTAGCTATTGTAATTGGACCAGAAGGTGGTTTTGAAGAAGAAGAAATTGAAAAATTAAAAGCTAATGGTGCTAATATAGTTACATTAGGGCCAAGAATATTAAGAACAGAAACAGCAGGATTTACAGCTTTAAGTCTTATAATGTACGAATTAGCTGATTTAGGAGGAGTTTTATAATGAAAGTTGCTTTTGCTACTTTAGGGTGTAGAGTTAATGTTTATGAGTCAGAAGCTATGACGGAAAAATTTATAAAAGAGGGATATGAAACTGCAAATTTTGATGAAGAAGCAGATGTTTATGTAATAAATACATGTACAGTTACTAATATGGGAGATAAAAAATCTCGTCAAATGATTTCTCGAGCAAGAAGAAAAAATCCAAAGGCAGTAATAGCAGTTGTTGGTTGTTATTCTCAAATTGCTTCAGAGGAAATTTCTAAAATAGAAGGTGTAGATGTAGTTTTAGGCACAAAAAATAAAGGGGACATTGTTTATTATGTAAATAGAGCTAGAGCTGAAAAAAAACAATTTGTAGAAGTAAATGATGTATTAAAAAATAAAAAATTTGAAGAATTAAAAATAGAAGAATATCAGGATAAAACTCGTGCATTTTTAAAAATTCAAGATGGGTGTAATCAGTTTTGTTCATACTGTTTAATTCCTTTTGCTAGGGGAGCTGTATGTAGTAAAAATCCAGATTTGATTTTAGAAGAAGTAAGACAACTGGCTTCAAATGGATTTAAAGAAATTATTTTATCAGGAATTCATATTGCATCATATGGTGTGGATTTAGACAATGATTGGTCTTTAGTTAAAGTTTTAGAAGAGATAAATAAAATAGAAGGTATAGAAAGAATAAGGATAGGTTCTATTGATCCAACATTTTTTACAGATGGAGTTATTGAAAAAATAACTTCTTTAGAAAAACTTTGTCCTCATTTTCATTTATCACTTCAAAGTGGATCAAATGCTACATTAAAAAGAATGAATAGACATTATAATGCTGAAGATTATAAGCATGTTGTAAATAATCTAAGAAAGTACATAGAAAATGTTTCTATAACTACTGATGTAATTGTTGGTTTCCCAGGAGAAAGTGAAAAAGAATTTGAAGAGACTTATAAATTCTTGCAAGATATAAAATTATCTAAAATACATGTATTTAAGTATAGTCCAAGAAGTGGAACTAAGGCTGCAAAGATGATGCTTCAAGTAGATGGTAATATCAAAGAACAAAGAAGTGAAAAACTTATAGAATTAAATTTAAATCTTGAAAAAGAGTTTATGGAAAAGTTTAAAGGCAAGAGTATGAAAGTCTTATTCGAGGAAGAAATGAAAAATAAAAAAAATCATTATATAGGATATACGCCTAATTATATGAAAGTTATAGTAGAAAGTGCAGAAAAATTAGATGGTAAAATATTAGAAGTTAAACTTTTAGAAGTAGAAAAAGAAAATATGGTAGGTATAGTAGAAAAATAGTAAATTTTAATAAAAAAACTAGAATAGTGCACAATAAGATATTATAATTAATTTTGTATTTT
The DNA here is from genome assembly GCF_018916625.1 of Clostridium senegalense. Classification (NCBI taxonomy): domain Bacteria; kingdom Bacillati; phylum Bacillota; class Clostridia; order Eubacteriales; family Clostridiaceae; genus Clostridium; species Clostridium senegalense. The sequence goes on along the minus strand of NZ_JAHLNC010000001.1, from coordinate 427,441 downwards.
GATTATTTATATATTTTAATATAAATAAAATTTATATTAAGGAGGGTAGAGTTTATTTTAACATTGTATGGTTAATCTAAACGGAACATTATGAGTGATTGTATTTTTTGTAAAATAGCTAAAGGTGAAATACCTAGTCAAAAAGTTTATGAAGACGATAAAGTTCTAGTTTTTAATGATATAAATCCAGAAGCTCCAGTGCATGTTCTTGTTATTCCTAAAGAACATATAGTAAGTGCTAATGAAATAACTGAAGAAAATTCTGACATAATATCTCATATATTTGTGGTAATTAATAAAATTGCAAAAGAATTGAAAATAGCAGAAGATGGATTTAGAATTGTTAATAACATAGGAAAAAACGGTGGCCAAACTGTTGGACACATGCATTTTCATGTCTTAGGTGGTAGAAATTTAGCATGGCCACCAGGCTAAATAAAAAAAAATGAAATTGTTGACAGAATATGAAAATGTATTGTATAATTAACAATGTGCTATTTATGTCCCGCATGGCTATTTGAAATTAAAAATTTGAATTGAGCTAGCGGAGGGAGGGATAATAATGTCAGAAATTAAAGTTGGAGAAAACGAATCATTAGAAAATGCTTTAAGAAGATTTAAGAAGAAATGTGCTAGAGCTGGTGTTCTTTCAGAAGTAAGAAAGAGAGAGCATTACGAAAAGCCAAGCGTTAAAAGAAAGAAAAAATCAGAAGCTGCAAGAAAGAGAAAATTCAAATAGAATTTTTGAAAGAAGGTAAAGCTATGTCCCTTAAAGATAGATTACAGCAAGACTGGAAAAATGCTTTAAAGGAAAGAAATAAATTTAAAGCTAGTGTTATAAGTATGGCAAAGGCTGCAATTTTACTTATAGAGAAAAATGGCAGTGGAAGTCTTAATGATGATCAAGTCATTGAGGTTTTAGCTAAGGAAGTTAAACAAAGAAGAGATTCTTTAGAAGAATTTAAAAATGGAAATAGACAAGATTTAGTTGATAGCACTAATGCTGAAATAGAAATCTTGTTGAATTACCTTCCTCAGCAGTTAACTGAAGATGAAATTCGAAAAATTGTTGTAAAGTCTGCGGAAGAAATTGGCGCAAATAGCATAAAAGATATGGGCAAATTAATGTCTATTGTTCGACCTAAAACAAATGGTAGAGCGGACGGAAAAATAGTAAGTCAAATAGTTAAAGAATATTTGAATAAATAAGAACTCAGTTTACTGAGTTCTTTTTTCGTTTATATATAAAAAAATCTCTTTAACCTTAAAACAAGTAATTTATTTTGTTAGACAATCATAAAATAAAACATGTAATTATATAGTAAATAACAAAGCTATATATAAGTAATATAGTGAAACAAGCTCGAGTTTTAACTTATTCATAACTTACAAAAATATTTTAGTCTAACTGTAATTATGTATTTGAGTGATTTCCGAGCATGTAATCACTCTTTTAGGAATGTAAATACTCATGGTGTGAATAAAGAGTAATTTTAAATTCCTATAAAAATACTATTTAATTATAGTAATTTAAAATACAGGTTAAAGAGGTGGGTACTTTGAAAAATACGATAAAAAAGAAAGCAGAGCTAATTGTTGAAAAATTGGACATACCTAGAGATACTGTATTAGATTTACCTAAAATAACGGTAATATCTAATTCGGAAATTACAATAGAAAACCATAAAGGAATAACTACATTCGAAAGTAATGAGATAAAAGTAAAAACTTCTATTGGTGTGTTGGAAATATTAGGTGAAAATTTTGAAATATCTTTTGTAGGAGGAACAACAATAGTTTTAAATGGAAGTTTTAATGCTATTGGATATAAGAAAAATGAGTAAAGATTTAAATTATAAAAAAGGATTATTAGTAGTAGAAATTGAAACAGTAAATTTAGAAAAGCTTATAAATTTCTTGTGGAGAAGAGATGTAAAAGTAAGGAATTTAAAAAGAAATAGCCTAACCAATTGCACTATGGAAATTGAATTCATTGATTATGAAATTTTATTAGAAGGAGTGAAGAAAACCAATAGTAAATTAAAAGTTCTTAATAGAAAAGGTATTATGTTTAAAATTTTAAAATTGAAAAGAAGAAGAACTTTGCTTGTTACAGTACTTATTTTTGTGGGAGTATTATATTATTTAAGTAGTTTTATTTGGAAGATAGAAGTGGTTACTGAAAATTATATAGCACCTTTTGAAATAAGGGAATTATTAAGATCATATGGCATAGAAAAAGGAACTTATAAAAATAGTTTTGATGTTCATAGAATAGAAGAGAGAATAATAGATGATAATGATGAAGTTATGTGGGTGAAAGCCAGAATAGATGGATCAAAATTGAAAGTTGAGGTAATAGAAAGGCAAGCACCACCAAAAATAAAAGAGGAAAAATTGACAGGAAATATTGTTGCGAAAAGAGATGGAGAAATACAAAGGATTTTTTCGCAGAGTGGGACTGTTATGGTAGAAAGAGGAAAGATTGTTAAAAAAGGCGACTTGTTAATAAAGGGAGAACAAGGAAAAGAAGGTAAGGAATATGATGTTAAGGCAGAAGGAAATGTGTTTGCAAAAACATTTTATGAAGAAAAAAAAGAAATTCCTAAAAATAAAGTAGTGAGAAAAAAGACAGGGGAAAAAGCTAGAAGCTATTATATAAAAATAGGGGAAAAAAAAGTTTATATTAAAAATGCCTTAAATGCATTTGAGAATTATGATAAAATAGAGAATAACAAATGGTTTATAGGTGAGGAAATTTATGAGGAAGTGCTAGAAGAAAATGTTGACGCAAATACTGATTTGGTTGTTAAAGAACTTAGTAATAATATCTTACTTAACTTAGACAAATTTGTTAAAGTACTAGAAGTAAAGCCTGAAATAAAAGATAAAGGTGATAATTTTTTAATTACAGTACTTGTAATAGCTGAAGAAGACATATCTTTAGAAGAAGCAAAGAGCGACATTGTAGAGGAGAATATAGAGGGAAAAGCTGAAAAAAATGAATAAACAATCTTAGAGTAGGTTAGATATAAACTAGAGAAAAGAAAGTTGGGATGTTTATGAAAGGGTTTAAAATAGGTAAAAAAAAGAAAATGCCTAAATTATCAGCAAGATTAATATTTATTATTACTACTGCTATTATATACTTTTTAACTTCAACTTCTATAATTACAGAAACTTATGATTTAGAGGTTGGGGATATAGCTAAGGTTGATATTAAAGCTCCTAAGGATATTGAAAATCAGTTTGCTACAGAACAGGCAAAGGATGATGCTATAAAACATATAGCAGATGTATATAGTTATAATAGTGAGGTTAGTGTTACTGCAATTAAGACAATAGAAGAGTTTTTTGATACAGTAATAGCAATAAATAAAAAGTATGAGAATTCAACGTCTCAAGAAGATGAAAAACAAAAAAAGATAGAAGAATTAAAAAAGTCATCTAAAATTGCTAATTTATCGGATGAAGCTTATAATACATTGGCAGTATCAGATGTAAAAGATTTAGAAGAATTAAAGACGTTTATGTTAAATTCTATGGAGAAGCTATTTGATGAAGTTAAAATTCATGAAGACAAACCTGAGGAAATAGTTTTGGCTCAAGGAATAATAACAACATTATTTAATAATTCTAGATTCTCTAAGAACTTAAAAGATGTTGGTATGGCAGTAGGATATTCACAAGTAAAACCAAGCTTTTTTGTTGATTATGAAAAAACTCAAAAGCAGAAAGATGAAGCTCAAAAGGCTGTAAAACCTGTAGTTATAAAAAAGGATCAAATAATTGTTAAAGAAGGGGAACCTGTAAGTCAAATCGAAATAGAAATTTTAAAGGAGTTAGGTCTTTTAAATAAAGATAAGTCTCTTAGAATAAATGTGTATGCAACACTTTTAATATTAGTGTTAGGTGTAATGCTGATGCAGTGGTACTACCTAAAAACTATTAGATGGGAGATATATAAACAGTATAATAAAACTGTAGTTATAAATATTTTAACTGTAATAGCTGTTATATTAAGTGCAACTCTAAATATGATTTCGCCATATTTAATACCATTTGCATGTGTACCTATATTAATGAGTATCCTTGTTGACGAAAAAGTTTCTATGACTATAAATATATTGAATGTATTAATTATAAGCATAATTATAAATTTCAATCCAAGCGTTATGCTTATAGCTCTTTTAAATGCAGTATATGCACCAATTGTATTGAAAAAAATACAGCAAAGAAATGATATATTGCAATCTTGTTTATACTTAGCAGTATTAAATTTTGTTTTTACATTTGCAATAGGTTATGTTCTTAGTAACCATGTTGTAGGTATAATAACTCAAGCTGCATTTGCAGCCACTGCAAGTTTAATATCAGGAATTTTAGCTATAGGTATGTTACCTTTTTTAGAAAATATTTTTGATATAGTTACAAACATAAAATTGTTAGAAATGGCAAATCCTAATAGCCCGCTTTTAAAAAGGTTATCCATGGAGGCACCAGGAACATATAATCATAGTGTGTTAGTTGCAAATTTAGCTGAAATAGCCGCTGAGGCTGTAGGCGCTAATGCTGTCTTAGCTAGGGTGGCATCTTATTATCATGATGTAGGAAAAATAGAGAGATCTTATTATTTTAAAGAAAATCAATTTAGTGGAGAGAATCCTCATGATAAAATATCACCTAAGTTGAGTTCGTTAATAATAACTTCTCATGTTACTGATGGTATTGAACTTGCTAAAAAATATGGTATACCAACTGTTATACAGGATATAATAGGCCAACACCATGGTGATTCTTTGGTAAAATACTTTTATATTACGATGAAAAATAATTCGGAAAATCCCGATGATATAAATGAAGAAGATTATAAATACAAAGGACCAGCGCCTTTCACGAAAGAAGCAGGTATTATAATGCTAGCAGATAGTGTTGAAGCGGCAGTTAGGTCTATACAAAACCCAACTAAAGAAAAAATAGAAAATATGGTAGATAACATCTTTAAAGGAAAGTTATCAGAAAATCAATTGGATAATTGTGAATTAACTTTTAGGGATCTTAAGATTATAAAAGATTCTTTTCTGAAAGTATTAAAGGGGATATATCATGAAAGAATAGAGTACCCTATGGATAGATTGAAGAATAAGGAGAAGAATAATGATACTAATAGACAACAGGCAAAGTAAAATTGAAGTAACAGAAGAATTAGAAGATAAAATGAAAGAAATAATAGAATATAGTTTAAAAGAAGAATGTGTAAATGTACCTTATGAGATTAGCATAATATTTGTTGATAATGAAGAAATAAAAGAAATTAACAATGATATGAGAGGAATAGATAATGCTACGGATGTATTATCTTTTCCTATGTTAGAATTTGAAAAGGATAAGTATTTTAAAGATATATATGTAAATTATGAATTTATGCCTTATGAACTAAATGAAGGGCGATTAGTTTTAGGTGATATGGCTTTATCTCTTGAAAGGGCAAAAGAACAATCTATAGAATATGGACACTCTTTTATAAGGGAAGTTATGTATCTAGTAGTACATTCTATATTACATCTTCTAGGTTATGATCATATGGAAGATGATGATAAGAAAATAATGAGAAAAAGAGAAGAAGACATAATGCAAAAATTTAATATAACAAGATAATAGAATTCACAATCTAAATTAAATTAGTTATAAAATATTTTGAACACATAAGATAAATATAAAAAATATGAGCAAAATATCAGTGACTATATAAAAGTTAGATTGTGAATTTTTTACTACAAATAAGGGGCTAGTATTTATGAAAGTTAAGAAAATTTTAGATAGTTTTAACTATGCTATAGAGGGAATAATATATTCTATAAGGACTCAAAGAAATATGAGAATACATGTTTTAGCAGCAATAATGGTTTTAACTTTATGCTTTTTTTATGATTTAAGTAAAGTTGAGTTACTTATTACCACTATAACGATAACTATGGTAATTGTTGCTGAAATGATAAATACGGCTGTAGAGGCTGCAATTGATGCAACTACCAATTATTATCATCCTCTTGCTAAAATATCAAAAAATGTTGCTGCTGGGGCTGTACTAATAACTGCAGTTAATGCAGTAATAGTAGCATATGTAATATTTTGGGATAGAATAAGACCTTTTTCCATTAATGTACTTAGTAAAATTAGAAATTGTGATCCACATATGATATTTCTTATATTAGTTATAGTTAGCATACTTACTTTAGTTGTAAAAGCAATATTTGGAGAGGGAACACCATTAAGAGGTGGTATGCCAAGTGGACATAGTGTAATATCTTTTTCTATTGCAACAACTATAACTTTAATTAGTAATGATTCTGTAATAATGGTGTTAGCTTATTTTTTGGCATTAATTGTAGCACAAAGTAGAGTTGATGCTAAAATACATTCTGTATTAGAGGTTGCTGTTGGTGCAATGTTTGGAATATTGATAACTTTACTTTTGTATAATTTTTTCTCTTAAATAATTAAAAAACATTGAATTAAAATTATTTAGTGGTATAATTTACGTACACTTTATATGTATAAAAATAGTAAAGAACCAAATAAAATTTTAATGAATATATATATAAGAAATGTTTATAAAAAATAGTATGATTTATAAGATGCATTATTAGTTTATTATTTGTTAAAAGTTTGTATTTAGGAGGAATAGATATGGATTATAAAAAATTAGTAAAAGAAGCTATAGAAGCAAGAAAGAATGCATATGTTCCATATTCCAATTTTAAGGTTGGAGCGGCAGTAATCACAGAAGATGGAAGTATATATGGAGGATGTAATATAGAAAATGCATCTTATGGTGCTGCTAATTGTGCTGAAAGAACAGCTATATTTAAAGCAATTTCTGAAGGACATAATGCTATAAAGGCTATAGCTGTTGTAGGAGACCAATCTACATACACAGCTCCTTGTGGAATATGCAGGCAAGTAATATCAGAGTTTTTGGAAGAATATGGAAAAATAATATTGGTTAAAAATGAAGATGATTACAAAATAAAAACTTTAGAAGAAATTTTGCCAGAAGCATTTACAAAGAAAGACTTAATAAAGTAAGTATTGGAGGATAAAATGTTTAAATCAGGATTTATAACAATAATAGGAAGACCTAATGTAGGAAAATCTACATTATTAAATTATATCATGGGAGAAAAGGTATCTATAGTTTCTAGTAGACCACAGACTACAAGAGATAATATACAGACTATAAAAACATCTGAAGATTATCAGATGATATTTGTAGATACTCCAGGAATGCATAAGCCAAGACACAAACTGGGAGAATATATGGTTAATGTAGCAAAGGATTCATTAAAAGAAGTAGATTTAGTGTTATTTATAACAACACCAGAAGATGAAATGCATAGAGGCGATGAACATATATTAAATCAGCTTAAAGAAGCTGGAGTTCCAACATTTTTATTAGTAAATAAAATTGATGAAAATCCTGCAGAAAGAGTTGCTAAAGCTATAGATACATATTCTAAAACTATGAACTTTGAAGAAGTTGTTCCTTTATCTGCAATTAACGGAAAAAATGTAGAAACATTAATGAAACTTATAGTTGAAAATTTACCAGAAGGACCAAAGTATTATCCAGAGGATATGATTATAGATAAACAAGAAAGATTTATAGTTACAGAAAGTATTAGAGAAAAAGCCTTAAGGTTATTATCTAAAGAAGTTCCTCATGGAATAGCGGTAGAGATAATATTAATGAAAAAAAATGAAAAAGGTGTATATAAAATAGAGGCTAATTTATTATGCGAAAAAGATTCTCATAAAGGTATAATAATAGGCAAAAATGGAAGTATGCTTAAAAAGATATCTACATATGCAAGACAAGATTTAGAAAAGTTTTTTGGAAGCAAAGTAAATCTTAAACTTTGGGTTAAAGTGAAAAAGGACTGGAGAGATAGTCCTACAATGCTTAAAGAACTTGGATATAAAAAATAGGAGTTTAAGATTTGAATCTAATAAAAACTAGGGGGATAGTTTTAAAAACTCAAGATTACAAAGAGAATGATAAACTAGTATGGCTTTTTACAGAAAAATTAGGAAAAGTTTCATTAATAGCTAAAGGTTCTAGAAAAGGAAAAAGTAAACTTATGTCAACTACACTTCCATTTTGTTATGGCGAATTTGTACTTTATAAAGGTAGAAGTATGTATATATTAAATGAAGGAAAAATAATAGAATCATTTCAAGATTTACTAGAGGATTTTGAATACTTAATATATGGTTCGTATTTAAATGAATTAGTTGACATATGTTGTGAAGATGAACAAAAAGAATTCTTTATATTCAAAGATTTGATTACAGCTTTTTATTTGATGAAGAATAAAGTTGTAGATTTAGATATTTTAGCAAGAGCCTTTGAATTGAAAATTTTATCTCATACTGGTTATGGTATAAATTTAGAAGAGTGTTGTATATGTGGAAATAAAATAAATACTTCAAATTATTTATCTATGCAATATTACGGTATGATTTGTAATGATTGTGAGAAAAGATATGTAACACAAATATCAACAATAGCTTATAATATATTAAAATTCCTTAATAAATCTGAATTGGAAAAAGTTCCAAGGATAAAGGTACCACAAAATGCAAAAAAAGAAATAGAACAGATATTAAGTAATATTATAAGTGCAAATTATACTAAAAGACCTAAGAGTCTTGATATGTTAAAATATTTCAATGTAGAATAGATTTTTATTTGTAGAACTTTTAAAATAAAGTTTTAAAGTGTGGGGGTGTAAAAATGGGTGAAATAACTTTAGAAAAAATAGATATATTAAGAAACAGATTTAATATTAGTTATAGTGAAGCAAAAAAAGTTTTGGAAAAATGTGATGGTGATTTAGTAGAAGCATTGGTTTATTTAGAATCAAGCGAATCATATAAAAAGAAAAATGAACTTTTTTACAAAGATGAAATAATTAGTTATATAAAAAGATTAATTGAAAAAGGGAATGTAACTAGAATAAGAATAAAAAAAGATGATGAGATAATAATTGACGTACCCTTAAATGGTGTTATAGTAACAGGAGCGATATCTGCATTATACCCTAAATTTCTAGTATTACTTACTGCAACATTAACAGCAACTGCTGTTGTTACTAAGATCACTATAGAAGTAAGTAAGGAAGATGGAACAGTAGAAGTAATTAATAAATATATAGAAAATGGTAAAAAGGTTGTAAAAGCTACAACTTCAGATGTAATGGAGAAAGTATCAGATGTAACATCTACAATAAAATTAAAATTAAATAATTTATCAGATAAAGAGGACAATTTAAAGGAAAATTCATTTTCTTATAAAGTTAATTTGTAAAAGATATAGGGAAACAAGCTCTAATTTAAATTTATTCAATAACTTTAAAATATTAATTTGAGTTTTCTCATTTGATAGATGAATAAGTTTGAAATTTAATTTGTAACCCTATAGCCCCTAAATATAATATGTATTTAGGGGCTTATTTTAATTAATTAAATAACTTTTTAAATTAAAACTATAAAATTTTATAAAAATAATTTTAAAATATTAAATTAAAAAAATGGAGAAATATAAGGAAATATAAGAAAAAAATATACTTTATCAATGTTACATTTATAACAAGCAAGAAATAAAATGAAAACTTGTATATTTAGGTTAAAATAGATATAATAAAAACTTGTTAATCATATATGTATTTTGAAATATTTAATAAAAAGGTGTATAATAAAAAGTAAAGTAGCATAAAAAATATACAATATCAAATTTAAAGTATAACAGATATAATGCGAAAAACCTAAATAAAATACATTTTCCATTGTTTTTTTAAAAAATTAAATTTTATTTAAAATTGAATGTATTAAACATTAAATCATGTAAATATTTAAAATAATTTGAAATTTAAATGTTATCCTTCATAATTTGCATGATATATCCCTGTATGGTAAAATATAGAGGAAAATATACTAGTTTATAATATTTTATAAAGTAAGATATTATAAAAAAGATTAATATTTGTTAAAATAAATAAAATCATAATAAAAGCTAAATTAAAGTAATATTTAGTTTATTTTTGATTGATAGGTATTTTACACATCAAAATTGTAAAATTTTGTTTTATAAGAAAAGAGGATAGCATTAAAAAATTTAAACTGAAAGAGGGCGAAGACAATAGAATTCTCACCAAGGCAAGAAGAAATTATAAAACTTGTAAAAGAAAATGCACCAATTACTAGTGAAGCATTAGCTGCAAAATTAGGGTTGACCCGTTCAGCTTTAAGAGCAGATTTATCAATTTTAACTATGATTGGTATATTAGAAGCAAGACCTAAAGTCGGATATATTTACTCAAAAAATTCATCAATAGGCTTTAGTAGTGATTATATAAGAAGTATTAAAGTAAAAGATGTAATGTCAAAGCCTATAGTAGTGCAAGAAGAAACTACTGTATATAATGCTATTTTAGATTTGTTTTTAAGTGATGTAGGTACTTTGTTTGTAGTAAATAATGATAATTTAGTTGGTATTGTTTCTAGAAAAGATTTTATTAAAACTGCTATGGGTACTGCAGATATACACAAAGTTCCAGTAGGCATAATTATGTCAAGAATGCCAAATATAGTTTTAGTAGAAGAAGAAGATTCAGTATATGATGCTGCAAAAAAAATAATTGAACATGAAGTTGATTGCTTACCGGTCATAAGTAAAGAAATTGAAGATGGCAGAGAGGTTTTTAAGATAAAGGGGAAAGTTTCAAAAACTAGCATAACTAATATATTTGTTAAACTGGGTGAAGATAGATAAATTGAAAAATTTATCTATTTAGCTATATATTTCTAATATTATTTTGTAATTAAGGGGTTGTTTAACATGGAAGAGAAAAAATATGTGTACCTATTTAGAGAAGGAAATGGTGATATGCGTGATTTGCTTGGGGGCAAAGGTGCAAATCTAGCAGAGATGACCAACATAGGAATACCTGTACCTATGGGATTTACGGTAACAACAGAGGCATGTAATAAATATTATGAAGATGATGAAATTATATGTGATGAAATTGTGAATCAAATTTATAATAAATTGGAACAACTAGAAAAAGAAACAGGTAAACAATTTGGGGGGCTTGAAAATCCATTGCTAGTTTCAGTAAGGTCAGGAGCAAGAGCTTCTATGCCAGGCATGATGGATACAATATTAAATTTAGGATTAAATGATGATACTGTAGAAGTAATGGCTAAAAAAACATCAAATCCAAGGTTTGCATATGACTCTTATAGAAGATTTATTCAAATGTTTTCAGATGTAGTAATGGGAATAGATAAAAAACTTTTTGAGAACATAATGGATGAAAAGAAAAATGAAAAATCAGTTAAATTAGACACAGAATTAAATGCGGATGACTTAAAAGAATTAGTAATAAAATTCAAAGAACTTTATAAAAAGGAAATAAATGAAGAATTTCCTATAGAACCTAAAAGGCAATTAATACAGTCTATAACAGCAGTATTTAGGTCTTGGAATAATCCAAGAGCTATAGTATATAGAAGGCTGAATGATATTCCATCTAGTTGGGGTACTGCTGTTAATGTTCAAGAAATGGTATTTGGAAATAAAGGTAATACATCAGGAACAGGTGTTGGTTTTACAAGAAATCCGGCAACAGGAGAAAATAAAATATTTGCAGAATACTTAATGAATGCTCAAGGCGAAGATGTTGTTGCAGGAATAAGAACACCACAACCAATTTCAAAATTAAAAGAGGATATGCCTAAAATATATGAAGAATTTATATCCATAGCAGATACTTTAGAAAAACATTATAAAGATATGCAAGATATGGAGTTTACTATAGAAGAAGGCAAATTATATTTTCTTCAAACAAGAAATGGAAAAAGAACAGCTCAAGCTGCATTAAAGGTTGCAGTAGATTTAGTAGAAGAAGGTATGATTTCTAAAGAAGAAGCAGTGTTGAAGGTTGACCCAAAACAATTGGATACTTTATTACATCCAAATTTTGATAACAAAGAAATAGAAAAAAGTACTCCTATAGCAAGTGGACTTCCAGCTTCACCAGGTGCAGCTTGTGGTAAAATATATTTTACAGCAGAAGCTGCAAAACAAGCTCATGAAGGTAGAGGAGAGAAAGTTGTTTTAGTTAGGCTTGAAACATCACCAGAGGATATAGAGGGAATGGTAGCCGCAGAAGGAATACTTACAGTAAGAGGTGGTATGACATCCCATGCTGCAGTTGTTGCAAGAGGTATGGGGACTTGTTGTGTAGCTGGATGCGGTGAAATAAGGGTTAATGAAGAAGAAAAAACTTTAATAGCTAACAACGTAATATACAAAGAAGGAGATTATATATCACTAGATGGAAGTACTGGTAATGTATATGCAGGTGAAATTAAAACTGTTGAACCAGCTATAAGTGGATATTTTGAAACACTTATGGGTTGGGCAGATAATATAAGAGCTCTAAAAATAAGAACTAATGCAGATACACCAAAAGATACTGCGCAAGGTATTAGATTTGGTGCTGAAGGTATTGGTCTTTGTAGAACAGAGCATATGTTTTTTGCAGCAGATAGAATAATGGCTGTTAGAGAAATGATAGTTGCAAAAAATGAAGAAGAAAGAAAAAAAGCTTTAAACAAAATACTCCCAATTCAAAGACAAGATTTTATAGAAATCTATGAAGAGTTAAAAGGAAAACCTGCAACTATAAGATTTTTAGATCCACCGCTACATGAATTTTTACCATCAGATGAAGAAGATATAAAGGAATTGGCAGAAGATTTAGATATAACTGTAGCAGATTTAAAATCTACAATTCAATCATTGCATGAATTTAATCCAATGATGGGACACAGAGGTTGTAGGCTTGCAGTATCTTATCCAGAAATAGCAGAAATGCAAGCAAGAGCTGTAATAGAAGCCGCTATAGATGTAAAAAGAAGAAAAGGATATGATATAGTTCCAGAAATAATGATTCCATTAGTTGGAGAAGTAAAAGAGTTAAAATGTATAAAAGATGTTGTGGATAAAGTTGCAAAAGAAATTATATCACAAAGTGATGTTAAGCTTGAATATCTTGTAGGAACTATGATAGAAGTTCCTAGAGCAGCGCTTACTGCAGATAAAATAGCGGAGGAAGCTGAATTCTTCTCATTTGGAACCAATGATTTAACACAAATGACCTTTGGTTTCTCAAGAGATGATGCAGGAAACTTCTTAAAACATTATTATGATAAAAGAGTTTATGAATTTGATCCTTTCCAAAAATTAGATCAAGATGGTGTTGGAAAGTTAGTTGAAATGGCTGCTAAGTTAGGTAGAGAATCTAGACCAAACTTAAAAGTTGGAATTTGTGGAGAACATGGTGGAGATCCATCTTCAGTTGAATTTTTCCATAGTGTAGGATTAAACTATGTTTCATGTTCACCATTTAGAGTTCCAGTAGCTAGGTTGGCAGCAGCTCAAGCGCAAGTTAAGAATCCACGAAAATAATATTTTCAAATATAAACCGCTACACATATGTGTAGCGGTTTTAATATTTAAAAACTAAAGTCTTGTGTTAAATTTTTGTTCTATATAACCTTTAAATTTTAAAGAGAAATCATATTGATAATAGCAGTCTTTTGTTGCTTTTTTTAGCATTTTACAAAAGACTTTTTTATTACATTTATTTATATTACCAAAATAATCTCTTGATAATTTCCAATATTTTTGAGGAAATGACAAATATGATAAAAGATACTTATAATCATCTAAAGTAAGTTGTGAACTTAGTTCATACTCTTCAAAAAAACTCATGGCGACAGTAAAATTCCAATTTATTTTTTCCTTACGCAAAACTCTTCTTAAACAATAACCAATATCAAGGGCACAATAATCAATTTTACATTTATCAAAATCTATTACCCATACATTATCATCTATGTCTAAAATTAAGTTTTTACTAACGTAATCATTATGGCAAATGGACTTAGATAAATATGATTCATCTATTAGAGAAGCTATATAATTAGATAATTGAGCTGACTTTATATTGATTTCAAAATTTTTCAAATATATTTTAGAATAATTATCATTAAATCTACAAGCTAAGTTAAAGTAAACCAATAAATTATTAAAGTGTTTGTTTATGGATTTATAAAGATTACTACAACCAACCTTAATTTTACTTTCGCTTATAGGTTGAAATAATTTAGAATAACTATGAATTTTGCCTAGGGTTTCTGCAGCTAGTAGTATTTCATATTGAGAATTAAAATTGCATTTAAGTCCATCAATCCAAGGAGTTAAAATAAATAGCATATCATTATAGTTTACAAATCTACCATGATTTTTTGTAGGTAAAATTCTAGGAACATGTATATTATGTCTATAAATCCACTCTATAGCAGAATATACAAACATAAGTTCTTCTGCAGGATAATAAACTTTCTTAAGACAATATGTATTATCCGGTGTAACAATCTTATAAACAGCTCTTTGTTTATCAGTATTTTTAAACTTAATTTGCTCTATAGTAAAATCATTTAAATCATAATGTGGAATAACATAAGTTTTTACGTTATTTATAGTTAAAAAGTTAGAATTATTTTTAGAAACATCTAATGTACTCATTAATAATACTCCTTTAAAAAGATTACATTATAAACATATTAATAAAAAAACGCGAATATACATGAATGATAAAAATACTTTATTAAAATTAGAATAATAATAAAAATATTAGAATAAACTTAAATGGATTCATATGAAAAATGAACTTAAATCTTAATTTATTGATAAGTTGTAGAAAATTTATTGCATATTCAAAATTATATTTTAAATGAAGATATTAGATATAATCAGAGTTGGAAATAAAACTATGTTTAAGGGAATAATTTTTAATTCCCGAAGTACTAAACATATTTAAATATTTTATTAATGTAAAAGTTATATTTAAATTTAAAATTAGAAATTTACAAATAATAGATTTGACTTTAAGTTATTTTAGTTATATGATTTATAATTGCTAAAGTATTATAAAAATATAACTAAATTTTTATAATACTTTAGTGTTTCTAAAGAAAATATATAGTATAATTTAATTTTAATAAAGGAATTTCAATAATATTGATAGAATAAGTAAGTAACATATAAAGGTTAGGAGGATTTTTGATGAATATAAGAGAAAAAATAGAAAAAAATGAAAAACTTATATTAAATCCTTTTGCAACTTATTCAATAAATACAAAGGGTAGAAAAATATTAGAGAAAGATGATGACTTTAGAACTTGTTACATGATTGATAGAGATAGAATAATTCATTCTAAATCTTTTAGACGATTAAAAGTTAAAAGTCAAGTATATATTAAAACATTAAATGATCATTATAGAACAAGACTCACACATACTTTAGAGGTTTGCCAAGTAGCTAGAACTATAGGAAAAGCTATAGGATTAAATGAGGATTTAATAGAAGCAATAGCATTAGGTCATGATATCGGACATGGACCATTTGCTCATACTGGTGAAGAAGTATTAAATGAACTTTTGCCTGGTGGTTTTATGCACAATAAAAATAGTATAAGGGTTTTAACTAAAATAGAAAATGATGGAAAAGGACTGAATTTGACGACTGAAGTGTTAAATGGCATACTTTATCATAGCGGTTTTGGATTAAATGTGAGTAATCCAATGACCTTAGAGGGACAAGTTGTTAAATATAGCGATAAGATAGCCTATGTAAATCATGACATTGATGATTCTATAAGAGCAGGTTTATTAAAAGAAAAAGACCTTCCTATGGATATTATAAAGATTTTAGGAGAAAATCATAATAAACGAATAAATAATTTAATAATAGATTGCATTAATAAAACTCTTGAAAATATAAGTAAAAATATAGTTAAAGTGGAGTTATCATTAGAAATTGAAGAAGCTTTAAGTAATTTAAGGAGATTTATGTTTAAAAAAATCTATAAAGGAAATATTTTAAAACTAGAGAGAGATAAGGCAAAATTTATTTTACGACATGTTTATGAATATTTTTATAATAAACCAGAGCAGCTACCAGATTTCTATAAAAATATTGTTTTAAAAGAAGGATTACATCAGGGGGTAGCGGATTATATAGCAGGCATGAGTGATGAATATTGTTTAAGAGTGTTTAATGACATATATGTGCCTAAATGCAGTACATATATTATATAAAATATGTCAATAATGTATTTAGAAGAATTTGATATATAAAAATTTAAAATTACATTTTAAATTATATTACCTAAAAAATGAAATTAATTTTTAAAATAGATTAAATTCAAGGAGATATTTAGGATGAAAATTTTCTATAATCTATGAATAAATTAAAATATGAACTTGTTTAGCTATAAAATGTTATAAAAATTTAACTTTTTGAAGGAGATTTCTACTTTATAAAGAATATATAAAAAGTGAAATATAAATTTCGATAAAAAAATTAAAAATAAAGAAGGAATTTTAAAATTTTTGTCGAATTTCAAGAAGATAAATAAAAAAGGTGGGATTTAGTTAGTGATTTCAGAAGAAGTCATTCAAAGAATTAAAGATGAAGCAGATATAGTAGATATTATATCTGAAAAAATTTCCTTGAAAAGAGCAGGAAGAAACTTTATTGGAAGATGCCCATTTCATAATGAGAATACTCCATCCTTTACTGTATCTCCAGATAAGCAAATTTATAAGTGCTTTGGTTGTGGAGAAGCTGGTAATGTTTTTAGTTTTGTCATGAAAACAGAGAATCTGACTTTCCCAGAAGTAATAAAAAAATTAGGAGAAAAGTTAGGGATAGAAGTAGAAGAAAAAGGGGTTATAAATAAAGAAAAAAAAGATAAACTTGAAAGAATGAAAAAGTTGAATGTAGATGCAGCTAAATTCTTTTTTGCTAACTTAAGAAAAAGTGAAAAATCCATGAATTACCTAAGAAATAGAAAAATTACAGATAAGACAATGAATAGGTTCGGACTAGGTTTTGCATTGGACAATTGGCAAGATTTAAGAAATTATCTTAAAAATAAAGGATATTCCGATAAAGAAATGGAACAGTTAGGATTAATAATAAAAAGTCCTAAAAATAATTATTATAATAGATTTAGAAATAGAATAATATTTCCAGTGTTTAATCATAGAGGTACAGTTATAGGTTTTGGAGGAAGAGTTTTAGATGATAGCAAACCTAAATATTTAAACTCTCCTGAAACACCGTTATTTTATAAAGGCACTAATTTATATGGGTTAAATTTTGCAATAAAAGAAGACTTTAAAAAGACGATAGTTATGGTAGAAGGATATATGGATTGTATAGCTTTATATCAAGAGGGAATAAAAGGGGTCGTAGCTACTTTAGGAACTGCTTTAACAGAAGATCAAGCTAAACTTTTAAAAAGATATGCGGATAGGGTTATAATTGCTTATGATGCAGACAATGCAGGGCAAAAGGCAACTGCAAGAGGATTAGAAATATTGAAGAAAGTTGGACTAGAGGTTAGAGTACTTTCAATACCTAAAGGTAAAGATCCAGATGATTTTATAAAAAGATATGGTAAAAGCGCTTTTGAAAAACTTATGGATGATGCATTACCACTTATAGAGTATAGATTAAAAAAGGCAGAAGAAGGAATAAATTTCTCAGATAATGAAATGATAATAAAGTATAAGAATTTAGCAATGAAAATACTACAAGATGTAGGTGAATTTGAAAGAAACATCTATATAAAACAAATTGCTGAGAAATTAAATGTAAAAGATGAAATATTAAATGATGAATTTAATAGAATAAATAAAAAAATACAATCTAACAATGTAATTGATTTTGACAAATTTAATAAGACCTCATATATTGAACCAGCAATTGTTAAAGCAGAAAGAATTTTATTAAAGTATATGTTAGAAGAAAAAGAATATTTTAATAAAACAAAAGAATTGTTGGAAAATATAGGGTTTTCATCTGAAGCACATAAGAGAATTTATGAGTTGATAATTAAATTTTCCAATTTAGATTATAACAATAAAATACAATCTATTGAAAATAATTGTAATGATAGTGAAACAACTAAACAATTTATTAACTTATTGCAATGCTCTATTGATAAGGAAAATTGTAATATAGATAAAATGATAGAAGATTGTATAAAAAATATAAAAAAATATAAGTTAGAGGAGTCAGAAAAAGAAATTATGAATAAAATTAAACATTATGAAGCACAAGGAAATGTGGAAGAAACATTAAAATATACTCAGCAGTTTATAGAAATACAAAAGACTTTAAAAAACTTACAATAGCATGAAAGGAGGTAACACAATGAAAGACAAGAACTCAAAGGTTGCAGTAGTAAAGAAACTTATAGAAAAAGGAAAAAAGCAAGGATCTTTAACTTATAAAGAAATTGTAGAAGAATTAGATGATGTAGAACTAAATCCAGAGCAAATAGAAAAGATATACGAAGCATTAGAAGCAATGGAAATTGATGTAGTTGGGGAAATTCAGGAAGAAGAAGAAGAAGAGGAAGAGATAGATATATCTATACCGGAAGGTATTTCAATAGATGATCCAGTAAGAATGTACTTAAAGGAAATAGGAAAGGTGCCTTTATTATCTTCAGAAGAAGAGATAGATTTAGCACAAAGAATAGAAGAAGGTGAAGAGTATGCTAAGAAAAAATTAGCAGAAGCAAACCTTAGACTTGTTGTAAGTATAGCTAAGAGATATGTTGGAAGAGGTATGTTATTTTTAGATTTAATACAAGAGGGAAATTTAGGACTTATAAAGGCTGTTGAAAAGTTTGATTATAGAAAAGGATATAAATTCTCAACATATGCAACTTGGTGGATAAGACAGGCAATTACAAGGGCTATAGCAGATCAGGCTAGAACTATCAGAATACCAGTTCATATGGTTGAAACTATAAATAAGCTAATAAGGGTTTCAAGACAGTTACTTCAAGAGTTAGGAAGAGAGCCGCTACCAGAAGAAATTGCAAAACAAATGGATATGTCTGTAGATAAAGTTAGAGAAATAATGAAAATAGCTCAAGAGCCAGTATCATTAGAAACTCCTATAGGTGAAGAAGAAGATAGTCATTTAGGTGATTTTATACCAGATGATGAAGCTCCAGCACCAGCAGAAGCAGCTGCATTTACTATGCTTAAAGAACAATTAATTAATCAACTTCAAACTTTAACACCAAGAGAGGAAAAGGTATTAAGATTAAGGTTTGGATTAGATGATGGTAGAGCTAGAACATTAGAAGAAGTAGGTAAGGAATTTAATGTTACTAGAGAAAGAATTAGACAGATTGAAGCAAAAGCATTAAGAAAGCTAAGACACCCAAGTAGAAGTAAAAAGTTAAAAGATTATTTAGATTAAAATGAAGTTTAATAATTTTATAAGCTGGATTTAAAATATACAAATATAAAGCTAAAGGTACGTCTACCTTTAGCTTATTTTAAATTATAGGGATTTAACTTGACTTTAAAAACAATTTATTTTAAAATTTCTATACTCTAAATAATAATGCAGTATAGAAAACATTTAAAATTCAAGGAAAGGTTTTATATAAAAAGATTTTGAAGTTATGGAATAAGTTTAAATAGAATATTATTTTATTATAAAAAACAATAAAAAATATAGTTTTAATTTAATTTTACGGTAATTTTATTTTATGATATAATTAGTCCATATTCAGTTTAAGTAATAGTTCAAATTACTAATTTATTTTGTGAAATTTTATGTTGATAGAACTTTAATAAATCTATTATTAGGGTTTGTTTTTCTTAAATTTTATGAAATGTATGTTGTAATTCTGGTCTATTATTTTCTTTAATATGACTTTATGTAAAGGTAAAACATATTAAAAATGAAAAATAAATTTAGAATAAATGATTTTAAATTAAATATAGTTTATAATATATAAATTTTATTGAAAAGAGGTGATAATGTGCTATTTAATTCAAGAAAAGAAAAAGAAATAGGATTGGTTTTTTTATTTGTAATATTATTTAATATAGCAGTAATTTTTCTTATGAAATATATGAATTCTTATATAATAATAAGTTTATTAAAATTATTATTAATTTCATATAATATATATTATTTTTATTATATAGGTTTATGGATAACGTTAAAGTATGAAATTAATGAAAAAGAAATTTTAATTATTGGTTTTAACGGATTAAAAAAGATTAGAATTTCAATAGATGAAATAGAGGGTTATACTAAAGCAAAAGGCAATATAAAAGGAGTAAAGCTTTCAGGAATAGCAACACATAATTTTGCATTAGGAAGAAGTGTTATTAAAAAAATAGGTACTACAAGAATGTTTGTTACTAATAATAACCAAGTTATATATTTAAAAACTAAAGAAATAAATTATGCGATATCCCCTGAAAACATAGAAGGCTTTGAAAAAAATATTGAAGGAAAAAATATTCATTTAATAGAATGGGAAGGTAAATTTAATAAAATTCATAAGATATACAAAGAATGGAGATTTAAAGTACCAATAATATTAACAGGAATAGTAATAGTAATTTTAATTTTAAATCCATTGATTTTATATTTAATGGAAAGATTACCAGATATTATGCCTATTACTTTTGATGCTAAATTTAATGTGGTTAAAGTCGGCACTTCTAAGGAGTTTGCTTCAGCACAAATGACTTATGGAGTTCTTAATATGGCGTTGTTTTTCTGTATGTATTATGCTGCATATTTTTATGCTAAGTATGATAAAAAAGTAGCGTATAGATATTTATATGTTCCTCTAGTTATAGCTTTGTTATTTTTATTTATACAAATTAAAATATTGATAGGTTAGTAAAGGATGATACAAATGAATTTAAGTGATAGATTAAAAACTATAAGCGAAATGATAGATAATAATACAAAAACTATAGTAGATGTAGGAACAGATCATGGTTATATTCCTATATATCTTGCAAAAAATAAAAAAATAAATTATGCAATAGCATCAGATATAAATAAAGGACCTGTAGAAAAGGCAAAATTAAATATAAAAAATCATAATTTAGAAAATATGATTAATTGTAGATTAGGTGGTGGACTTACAACAGTAAAAAAAAATGAAGTTGAAGTAGCCATAATAGCTGGTATGGGTGGAAATTTAATTAGGGATATAATAGAAGATAGTTTGGATATATTCAGAAAATTAGAGTATGTTATTTTACAACCAGTTCAAAATCCGGAAGTTTTAAAAGAATATATATATAGTAAAGGCTATGATATTTTAGATGAAGAATTGGTGAAAGAAGACGGTAAATTTTATGAAATATTTAAAGTTAGATATAATAATAATATAAAAGAAATAGAAAATATATATTATGAAATAAGTGCAATTTTATTAGAAAAAAAACATCCAGTTATGAAAGAATATTTAAGTTTTAAACTTGAAAAATATATAAAAATATGTGATGGGTTAAAATTAAATAGTGAAGGATCTATAAGTAGAAAAAAAGAATTAGAATTTAAAGTAAGTAAAATAAAGGAGTTTTTAGAATGTCTTTAAAAGTTAAGGATATAATAAAAATAATGGAACAATATGCTCCAACAAAATTAAAAGAAGACTATGATAATGTAGGTTTAATGATTGGAGATAAAGAAAAACAAATAACAAAAATATTAGTAGCTTTAGATACTACTTTAGATGTAATTGAAGAAGCAAAAGAAAAACAATGTAATTTTATATTGAATCATCATCCAATATTATTTTTAAAACCTAAAAGTATAACTACAGATACATTATTAGGAAAAAAAATAATAAATCTTATAAAAAATGATATAAATGTTTATGCAAGTCATACAAATTTGGATTCAGTGGAAAATGGAATTAATGAAATGGCAACTAGGATTTTAGGCTATGATAAATTTAAGGTTCTAGATTCTAGTAAAGCTTTAGGTTATAATGATGGAAAACATGGCATAGGTAGATTAGTAAAATTAGAACAAGGTATTTCATTGAAAGAACTTTGTATAAAAGTTAAAAAAAGTTTCAATGCATCTAATATAAGATATACTGGTGATGAAGAAAAACTAATAAAAACTATAGCTATAATAAATGGTAGTGGACAAGATTACTTAAATCTAAGTAAAGCAAAAGGTGCAGATTGTATAATAACAGGAGATACAACGTATCATTACATAAGTGATATAAAAGAAGAAGGTATAGCAGTAATAGATGCAGGACACTTTGTTACAGAATGGCTACCAATGGTGGCATTTAGTAAAAAATTTGAAGAAATTTTAAGAAATAATGGATTTAATAATGAAATAATTGTATCAGAAAAAACAGTTGATCCATATAAATATGTTTAAATATAAAGCTCTAAGCTAGCATTAGCTTAGAGCTTTATATTTTCAATTTAAGAAAATATTTGTATAAGTTATTATATTTATATAACTTTGGTTCATTTTGCATTTAAAATTATTGAATATAAAGTTTTATGAAGCACATAATAAGAATATAATCAACTCACAAACTAATTAATAAAATAGTTATTTAAATATAATTATTAAAGTATATAGTTTTAACTGAGTTGATATAGGGTTTTAACCTACATTTTAAACATAAATTTAAAGTTGTAGGATACCCGATAAATAGAATTATTATATTAATCTTTTAAATTAACATAAACATATTAGTTTAAGAAGAGAAAGTAATTTTTATAAAGGTAAGAAAATTAAATTTAATTTAAGACTATTATTATTTATACTATTACCAAACAACTTCTGTTTTATGTTTATGTTAAAGATTAATATAAAATTAGTTAGTTATAATTTTATAGCTAACTATAGAAATATATTATTTAATATTTAAACCTATAATCATAATTTGTGTAGTATTAGTTTTCACCTAAAGAAAAAGTAATATAAATACTACTTAATTAAAAACTAAATAACTTTTCCTAAGATAAACATGTATACTATATAGAATAGATTGATTATTGAATATAGGGTTAAAATATTTTATAAAATATTTCTGATGTTAGGAGTATTAAAATATTTAATTTTAATACTCCTATAATTAAATTTTAAGAGAGGTTGATTACCGATGGGAAATAAAATGAAAAAGAAAAAGAATAATGGACACAAACATGTTGATCATGACCCAAGAACTGAAAGTGCTAAGGCTGTTTTTGGTGAACCAAAGGCTAAAGAATACAATCCAACTGATTTTAAAATTTAAATAATAAAGAAAATGCAATGATAAATGTCATTGCATTTTCTTTATTATAAGGTTAAATATATCTATAATAATAAAAAATGTTTTTATAAGAAAAAATTATAATAATTTTTATAATTAATTAAAAAAAGATAAAAAAATTTGCATTTATATTAAAAGTATGGTAACATAAATCTTGCGAGTAAGTCAGACAATCGCTGCTGATTTTTTCAGGAGAGGAAAGTCCGAGCTCCGTAGGGCAGGGTGCTGGGTAACTCCCAGTGGAGGTGACTCTAAGGAAAGTGCAACAGAGATATACCGCCAGAACAAGTTTACTTGTGAGTTTAGATTTTATCTAACTGGTAAGGGTGGAAAGGTGAGGTAAGGGCTCACCAGCGTACTGGCGACTGTACGGCTATGTAAACCCCATCTGGAGCAAGATCGAATAGGGGGATATATGGGGCTGCCCGTCCCGTCCCCGGGTGTATCGCTTGAGTTTATTGGTAACAATAGGCCTAGATAGATGATTGTCAAATACAGAACTCGGCTTATAGATTTATCTCGTATATGAAAAACATTAGGTTAACGCCTAGTGTTTTTCTTTATGTGTATAATAAAATAAAATGTTGAATAAAAAATTTAATAATGTGAGTCATTAGCATAAAATAAGGAATTATATGGTAAAAAAAGTTTGAAAATTAACTGAGAATTTCTAACATTTTACTTATATTTGAAATTAATATTAAAAACAAGCATTATATTTTTTACTTATATGGGTATAATATATACGAATTAATAAAATATATTTAAAACGGAGGTATATAAAAATGTCAGATAACGAACATAAAAACAAATATGAAAATAAAAGCAGTTTCTTAGGATGGATAGTAAGATTAGTATTATTTGCAATTGTCCTAGGTGTGACATCATTTTTGACACCAGGTTTTACTGTTAATGGATTATGGTCTATGATTATAGCAGCAGTTGTTATAACTGTATTAGACTATTTTGTAGAAGCTCTTATGGGCGTTGATGCATCGCCTTTTGGAAAAGGTTTTAAAGGTTTTGCTATTGCAGCTGTAATAATATATTTAGCACAATTCGTAGTTCCTAATATGAGAGTATCTATAATAGGAGCTTTGATAGCAGCTATAATCATTGGAATAATAGACGCTATATTTCCAGGAAGAGTTATGTAAAACAATATTATAAAAAAATACCCTATAAATATTTAAAAAATATTTATAGGGTATTTTTTATTTGTAACATATATAATGAAATATATAAAATTTGTTCGTTGAATTTAATAATTTTCTTCTTTTAGTAGAAAGTTTTTAACAGTATATATAAGTACCTATCTAATAAAAGTTTAATTAAAATAAAAAATATAGTAATATATAAATATAAAAAATGTAAATGTTTAAAAACAACTTATATAGAAACTGTATCAGAATAACGATTTATTTAATAAAATAAATATGATGACAATTTAACTAAAGTATAAAAATATACGTAAGTATATTATGAGTGCAACGTGAAATTAAAAAATTAATATAAAAAAGATTTTATGTTGTTACAACACAGGAGGAAATAAAATGGGATATAATTCAATTGATTTAGTAGATAGGGCAATAGACACATCTAATAAAATTTTAAATTTCTACGAAAATATTAAAAAAAACAATAACAACATAATTTCTTTTAATGTTTTTGTAAATATATTAGAAAAGCATGAGAAGGAAAAAATTAATTACTATAAAGTATTAAAGGAATCTATAATTCATGAGGATACAAAAGAAATAAATTTTTTTTTATATGATAAAATTTCATCACTTATCACTCAATTTAACAATAAAATTAGTAATCATAAATGTGGAATTAATACAAAAGAATTAACTGAATGTGCAATAGAAATAAATAAAGATGTTAGGGCACTATTTATAGATGTGAGAGGTAGGATAACAAAAGATGAAGATGATTGGGAAACTTCTGAATATAAAGTTCTAAGTAGTATAATAAATATGCAGGAAGAATATATAAAAAAATTAGAGCAATTATATAATAAGAGTTATTTAGAAAAATAAATCAAAAGTTAAATTTATTTAAAAAATATGAAATGGAATATTGAATTTTATATTATTTAATAAATATAAAAAGCACCAACAATAGTTCTACAAGTTATTGTTGGTGTTTCTTATATTTATTTGTTAATTACAAATTCATCTATTATGTCAACAAGCTCTCCAATTTCAGGTTTGCTAATTTGGGCATTTGCACCTACATCAATGCCTTTATGTTTTAAATCATCAGTAATTAAAGATGAAAAAATTATACAAGGTAATTTTCTTAAAATTGTATGTTCTTTAATTTTTCTTACAAGACTATGACCATCCATTTGAGGCATTTCAATGTCAGTTATAAGTATTTGAACATCATCTACAAAGTTTTCTTTTTTAATTTCAACTAGGCTGTTAAGGTATGTCAATACTTCAGTTCCATCATTGAAAAATGTTAAATTCTCAAATCCAGCTTTATTTAATGTATTTTTTAAAAGTGTTCTTATTAATGCTGAATCATCAGCTAAAACAATTTTTATTCCATGTCTATCTTTACAATGTATATCTTTAATTTTATCTTCACTTATACCTATTTTAGGATTTATATCAGTAATAATTTTTTCAAAGTCTAAAAGTAATATAATGTTATCTTTAAATAATATATTTCCAATTACTAAAGGATTAGTTGAAATTTCATCAGGTTTTCTGATTTGTTCCCACTTAATACGATGGATTGCAACAATATCATCTATTTTAAAAGCTACTTTAACCTTATTAAATTCACATAGAATAGCTTTAAAAGGTTTTAGATTATTATTTTTATGAGAATCAAGAACTTGACTTAAATTGATTAAGGTAAGTATCTCATTTCTACAAAGAACTACACCATCTATAGAAGGATGATTGTTAGGTAGTTCTGTTAGATTATCTATATCTACAACTTCTCTAACCTTTATAACATTTATTGCATAATGCTTATTATTTACTATAAACTCTAGTATTTCTACTTCACCAGTACCAGACTCTAGTAGTATATCTGTTTTCATAAAATTAACACCTACTTTTTAAAAATATTAATATATTATATATATTTTGAATATACAGTTTTTAGTATGAATTTGCAAATTAACTTTTCTATGAATAATATTATAATGAAAATTTTAGTATAGAAAAAGTTAATATATATTTCGTGTAAAAAGATAGTTGCTTTAATGTATTTTAAATTTTAATTTATAAATTTGAAATAATTTAATATGAGTTATATAATAAAAAAGGGCAAATTTATATAAAGTATAAATAATTTTAAGTATATGAAAAAGTATTTAAATTTTAAATGCTTAGTTTTTTGCTGTTCATATTAAGTAAAGGAGGATTAAAATGGAGATATCTAAAGATAAAACTACTAATATTTTATCACATAGAAAGAATTTAAGATTTAAGCTTATAATTGAAGGTGCTGTAGTTGGCTTGATTACAGGTATAATTATTGTTTTGAATAGGTTAGCTATAGATAAATTATTTAAAATTTCTAATGATATTTATAGTAGTTCAAAGGGCAACCCTATAAAAATAGCAGTTATAATTATAATTTTATCATTTTTAGGATATTTAGTTGGTGTGTTAGTAAAGAAAGAGCCGATGATATCAGGTAGTGGAATACCTCAAGTAGAAGGATTTTTAGTTAGAAAATTGAACATTAATTGGTTAAGAGTTCTTATAAACAAGTTTATAGGTGGAGTGATTTGTTTAGGGGTAGGTCTTTCAGCAGGAAGAGAAGGTCCATCTGTTCAAATGGGAGCAGCAGTTGGACAAGGGTTCTCTAGGATTTTTAAAAGAGTAAATATTGAAGAAAAGTTTTTAACTACAAGTGGAGCGAGTGCAGGATTAGCAGCTGCATTTAATGCACCATTATCAGGTGTAATGTTTGCATTAGAGGAAACTCATAAAAATTTTTCTCCATTAGTTTTACTTTCTGCCATGTCATCAGCACTTACAGCAGATTTTGTAGCAAAGAGATTTTTAGGTTTAGATCCAGCATTAAATTTTAAAGGAATAGCTTCATTGCCTTTGAAGTTTTATTGGGCTTTAATATTGTTAGGAGTTTTAGTTGGTATAAGTGGTACAATTTTTAACAAAGGAATATTAAAAAGTCAAAAAATTTATGGTAGCTTTAAGAGAATGCCTATTGAAGTAAAAACAATAATACCTTTTATAGTAACAGGAATTGTAGGTGTAATATCACCAATATTAATTGGTGGTGGTCATAATCTTATAATGAGTTTATCAGAAAATAATTATGTATTGGTAACGTTATTACTTTTTTTAGTTATAAAATTTCTATTGGTTCTTATATGCTTTGGCTCAGGTATACCTGGGGGAATATTTTTTCCATTATTAGTACTTGGAGCATTAGTAGGAAATATTTTTGGTATTATAGTATGTTATAGTTTAGGAGTACCTAGTATTTATATATTAACTTTTATAATATTAGCAATGGCAGGACACTTTACAGCAATAGTTAAAGCACCTATAACAGGTATAATATTAATTACAGAAATGACAGGTTCTTTTGATCATATGTTACCTTTAGCAATAGTGTGTATATTTGCGTATATAACTTCTGATTTATTAAAATCAGAACCAATTTACGAAAGTTTATTAGAAAATATTTTAAAAAAGAATGGGTCAAATTTTGAAGGAAATAGTACAAGTAAAACATTGATAGAATATGCTGTCCATATGGGATGTATTACAGAGGGACAATTAATGAAAGATATAAATTGGCCAAAGGATTGTTTAATTGTGGCGATAAAGCGAGGAGGCAAAGAAATAATACCTAGAGGATTTACAAGGATACTTAGTGGAGATTATATAGTTGCATTAGTTGATGAAGATAAAGCTTCAAGTATTTTAGAGAAATTAGATAATATGTGTACAGGATTATATAATAATTAGCTATAAAAACAAGTACTATTTAAAATTAATTAAATAGTACTTGTTTTATTATAAGAATAAAAATTTTAGATTTTAGCTTAATATTTATTCAAAAGCTATTTGAAGTATTTTATAAATATCTTCTCTGTTTAACTTTTTAAAAGTACCTAAAGGTGCAGACATTGCTGCATTATCTGCTATGAAGTCTAATTCTTTAAATGAAACCCCTACTTCCTTAAGAGTGGTTGGTGCTCCTATTTCTTTATAGTAATTTTTAAGAGCCTCAATTGCACTTAATGCAGCTTTTTCATCATCACACTCATTTATATTAAAAATATTTCTACCCATTTTAGCAAATTTACAGACATCTTCTTTATAAACATATTTCATCCATGCAGGCATAATTATAGCAAGACCAGTACCATGAGATATATCATTTAAAACACTTAATGAATGTTCTATGGAATGAGATGACCAATCTCCAAGTCTTCCTAAGCCATTAAGACCATTTAAAGCTAAAGTTGCAGCAAAAGAAAGCTCACATCTAGAATTATAGTTGTTATTATCATTAATAAGAATTTTAGAATGTTTTATTACTGTTCTTATAATGCCTTCGGATAATTCATCTACCATATCTGTATTTTTAGTTCCACCAAAATATGCTTCAAACACATGAGTTATAGTATCTACAGCACCATTAACAGTTTGTTTTGTAGGGAGTGTAGATTGTATTGATGGGTCAAGAATAGATACTTTAGGATAAAGCAATGGAGAACCAAATGACCATTTTTTACCTTCATCTTCGTTTGTTATTACACCACCACAGTTCATTTCAGAACCAGTTGCAGAAAGGGTAAGAACAGTAAATATAGGTAGTGCTTTTGTAAGTTTACCATTACCTTCAAATAAATCCCAAACATTGCCATCATAACAAGAACCAGCAGATATAGCTTTAGCAGAATCAATAACACTTCCACCACCTACAGCTATGATTGCTTTCAAGTTATTATTTTTAACTATATCTATACCTTCTTTAACTTTAGAAAGTACTGGGTTTGGTTTAACACCAGAAAGTTCTATAAACTCTATATTATTATTTTTAAGAGATTCAGTAACTAAATCATAAACTCCATTTTTGAAAATAGATCCTTTACCATATAATAAAAGAACTTTATCAATTGATTCAGCTTTTATGTTAGAACCAATTGATGATATTGTATCTTTACCAAAAACCAATTTTGTAGGGTTTTTATATGAAAAATTCAACATTATAATATCACTCCTAAAATTTATTTAAATATTAATTGAAATTATACAACTACTATATTGATAAATCAATAAAATAATTGTTTTACTTATTCATTTATGTAACATTATAATTTTAATAAGTTTTTTTATAAATTAGTATATAGTAAATATTATCTTAAAACTACGTAAAATTAAAAAGAAACAGTTATATAACTGCTTCTTTTATTGCTTTAAGTACACCACATTCTTCATTTGTATCTGTTAGATAGTTACTAACTTTTTTTACAGCATCCACAGCGTTTCCCATTGCATAACTATATTTACATGCTTTAAGCATTTCTAAATCGTTATAGTAGTCTCCAAATGCCATACTTTCACTAAAAGAGATGTTAAGTTTATTTTGTAAAAACTTAATAGCAACACCTTTATTAGCATCTTTATTCATAATATCAAGCCAAATATTACCTGAAGTTACAACTTTGAGCTTGTCTTTATATTTTTCATTAAAAATTTCATAAGAGTTTTCATTAGCCCCATTAAAGTCACATAAAGTAAATTTTAAAATTTCATCATCTATTGTAGCTATATCATCTACAATTTCTACATTTTCAAAGTATTTTTTAATTTCATTTACTACAGATGATTTATTGGTTTGTAAATAAGCTGCCTTTTTTCCACATAGAAGAATATAACAGTTGTCAAAAGTAGCAGCTAATGAACATAATTCAGGTATTATGTCTTTAGAAATACAATTTGAATATAATTCTTTACCATTTTGAACAATGTAAGTTCCATTTTCAGCAGCGAAAATAATGTTATTTTTTACTTTATCAAAAGTTTTAACTAAATTATGATATTGTCTTCCAGATGCAGCTACAAAAATTATGCCTTTAGAATTTAGTTCAGAAAGCACAGAATAAAATTCTAAAGGTAAAATACCGTTAGAGTCTAGTAAAGTTCCATCCATATCGCTTGCAATTAATTTTATCATATTGATCACCTTTTCTTAAGTTTGTTTATTAATTTATCTAAATGTGAGAATTTAAGATTAATATATAAGTTATATATTAAATTTAATTCCTACTTGCTTGTTTCATTGAAGTTATAGGGTTCCAAATTTATTCATTTATCAAATGAGAAAACTCAAATTAATATTTTTTCAATAACTAACAGATTATTTTAGTTAAAAGTTAAGAGTGAATAGTGAACAGTTGTGGTTATTACTACTCACTTCGTTCCTAGTAATTTCCAACGTATCTTTTTATAAATTTGTAAAGCAAATTATATTGATATATTTTTTAAAATCATTTTCAGAAAGTGGTTACCACTTTCATCCTAAACTCATAATTCTTAAGTAAATATATTTGCACTTATTTTTCTCAACTGATAACAAAAATTTATTCAATAACTTTAGAAAGTTTTTATACAAAATGTAGTGTTAAATTTTAAGTAATTCGGAGCATGTCTCACTATTTTAGGTATCTAAGTTTTGGAATGGATAATTTTAAAAGTCAAATTGAAAACCTATATTTAATGAAATTTATGTTTTCAATTAATTATAATATAAAATATTTTAAAAATAAAAAGATTAACTAAAACGAATAATCAGAATATATGTATAATTTTTTCTCCAATACTGATACTATTTATGAGATATATTTAAGATTTAACACATGAAAGGAGTGAATAATATGTCACATAAGAATAATAAGAACAGTAAGGATAATAAAAAAGCAGGTCAAAAGACTAAAAAAGAATTAGAAAAAATGAATATGGAAACATCAAATGAAGTAGGTGTTTCTAAGGAATCTAAAAAATTAGGAAAATCACTTAAATAGCTGAATATATTTTAAAAGGGTATGAATAAAATTCATACCCTTTTAAAATATATAAGAAAAATTATTAATTAGCAGGAAGAATAGCATTGCCATATTTATCGTCTATAAAATGTTTTGTTTCATCACTTTTAAGAAAATCAACAAGCTCTTTAAGTGCATTATTGCTCTTGTTTTCAGAAGTGGTAGCTATAATATTAACGTATTCATTTATATCAGATATATCTTCTGAAAATAATGTAGACTTAGTATCAAGTCCAGCATCTAATGCATAGTTTCCATTTATAATTGCAATATCAACATCTTCTAGTATTCTTGGAAGTTGAGAAGCTTCTATAGATTTAATTTTAAAATTTTTCAAGTTATCTTTTATATCTTTTTCTGTTTGTATAGTTTTATTAGAATCTTTTAGTGTTATAAGTTTTTCTTTTTCTAAAAGTTTTAATGCTCTTGTACCGTTTGAACCATCATTAGGTATAGCTATAGTAGAACCTTCTTTTAAGTCGTTTAAATTAGTTATTTTTTTTGAATATGCAGATAAAGGTTCACCATGTATTTCACCAATTGAAATTAAATCAGTACCATTATTTTTATTAAAATCATCTAAATAAGGTTTATGTTGAAAGAAATTAGCATCTAATTCACCAGAATCTAGAGCTTTATTTGGTACAACATAGTCTGTAAATGTTTTAATTTCTAAATTTATTCCTTTATCTTTTAATTTTGTTTTTGCAAATTCTAAAATTTCAGTATGGGGCACTGGAGAAGCTCCTATAACTATAGTGTTTTCATTAGAATTAGTTTCTTTTGAAGAATTTTTAGAATCACTATTAGGTGAACAAGCTGTAAAAATTATTAAAGATAAAGTTAATAAGATTATTGTAAAATAAGATTTTTTCATAAATAAATACCTCCTAAATTAAAAAACTTTTTTGTTTGATTTTTTACATAAGTAATTCCCAATACTTTGAATAAGTTGAACTACTATAATTAAAATTAAGATTGTTAATAAGACAATATTGTTGTTATATCTCATATAACCTTCTCGTATAGCATAATCACCAATACCTTCGCCACCAACTGCACCAGCCATAGCGGAATATCCTATAATATTTATTATTGTAAGAGTTATGCCAGATATAAGTGATGGAATTGCTTCACGGAGCATTACTTTAAAGATAATTTGCATATTTGTTGCTCCGCAAGATAATGCAGCTTCTATAACACCAAAAGGAATTTCTTTAAGAGAACTCTCTATAATTCTTGCCGCAAATGGAGCAGCTGCTATAGAAAGAGGAAGAATTGCCGCAGTAGTTCCAATGGTTGTTCCAACTATAAAT
The DNA here is from genome assembly GCF_018916625.1 of Clostridium senegalense. Taxonomy (NCBI): domain Bacteria; kingdom Bacillati; phylum Bacillota; class Clostridia; order Eubacteriales; family Clostridiaceae; genus Clostridium; species Clostridium senegalense. The sequence continues at coordinate 394,792 of NZ_JAHLNC010000001.1, read as the reverse complement.
TTAGAAATAGGAAATAATGCAACTATTAAAATTATAAAAGGAATTGACCTAAATATATTTATTATAGTATCTAAAAAAGAGTTTAACTTTAAGTTTTCGCATAAATGGTTCTTACTTGTTATTACTAAAATAATACCAATCGGAAAACCTATAATTAAAGAAAAAATAGTTGAGAAAAATACCATGTATAGTGTTTGTAGTAAAGCATAAATCATTAATTAAGAACCTCCCATCCTATATCATTATTAATTAAATAATTACGTATATCATCTAAATTTTCATTAGAAGCAATGTTTACAATAAGATGACCAATTTGAATATTTTGAACAATATCTATGTTCCCAGAGATAATATTTATATCCACATTAAATTTCCTTGAAATATGAGATATTGTAGATGTTGTTGTATTAGATCCTAAAAATGTAAGTTTAACTATAGAATGTGAATTCGTACAGCTATCTTTTATAGAACTAGGAATATTAATATTTTGATTTAAAAAATTTTTAGTTATATTAGAAGTTGGGTTTGCAAAAATATCAGTTACATAACCTTGTTCTACTATTTTTCCTTTATCTAATACAGCAACTTTATTACAAATAGTTTTAATAACATCCATTTCATGTGTTATTAAAATTATAGTTATATTAAATTTTTCATTTATAGATTTTAAAAGAGATAATATTGAATCTGTAGTACTAGGGTCTAAAGCAGAAGTGGCTTCATCACATAAAAGAACTTTAGGATCATTAGCTAATGCTCTTGCAATACCTACCCTTTGTTTTTGTCCACCAGATAGCTGAGAAGGATAAGAATCTTTCTTATCATAAAGGTCAACTAATTTTAAAAGTTCATTAACTTTTTTAGTTATATCACTATCAGACATCTTATTTATTCTTAAAGGAAAAGCAATATTTTCAAAAACAGTAGAATTCATAAGTAAATTAAAATTTTGAAAAATAACACCTATTTTTTTCCTTATAGAAATAAGCTCTTTATCAGATAAATCTAATATATTTATAAAATCATTTGTATTTTTAGAATCTAATATATTTTTAAAAAGGATTTCTCCTTTAGTAGGTTTTTCAAGTAAATTGATACATCTTAGAACTGAAGATTTACCTGCACCACTAGGACCAATAATTCCAAATATGTCGCCTTCGTTAATAGTTAAATTTAAATTTTCAAATCCAATAATCTCTTTTAAATTTTTAGATTTATATATTTTAGTTAAATTATTAATTTTTATCATATTTATTTTCACATCCTCAATGTAATTAGTTTCAAAACTATAAAAATAGCATACTGTATATATGTGCTAAAATTTAGCAATAAAAAAATCCCCTCCAAAAGATAAGAAGGGGATTTTTCTTATCTTTCGGTAAAAACCGCTGGAATTAGCACCTTGCCTAATGAAAGCTGGTTGCTGGGCATCATAGGGCCAGTCCCTCCGCCACTCTGGATAAGAGTATTTAAATTTATATATTTAATTTTAAAAACAAAAAAACCTCTTTAAAGATAAGAGGATAAATATAAATCTTATCTTTCGGCATAACACCGCTGGAATTAGCACCATGCTTTAAAAAGCTGGTTGCCGGACGTCATAGGGCCAGATCCCTCAATCACTCATAATAAGAAACCTATTAAATTTTAACTATATTTTATATTATATAGAAAACAATTAAAATGTCAACATTATTTTTACATTAATACATATAATTGAACATTCTTTAGCATATAAAAAATAATAATACTAATAATAATATATGAAATTGAAGAATTTGAAAAACATAGAAAGGAAGAATAAAAAATATGAAGAAAAAGAGTTTTTTTTTATTTGTAAGTATTATTAGCGTTGTTATTTTTACATCTATAAGTGTTTTTGCGATTTCAGATGATAGTGAATGTAAAGATAATAAAAAAATAGCATATTTAACTTTTGATGATGGACCAACAGAAACAACATTAGAAGTTTTAAAAATTTTAGATGAGGAAAATATTAAGGCTACATTTTTTGTTATAGGGAAATTAGTGGAGGAAAATCCTAATATCTTAAAAGAAATCAAAGAAAAAAATCATAGTATATGTGCTCATACATATACTCATAACAATAATAATTATAACAGTGCTGATGTTTATTTTAATGATTATGAAAAAGTAAAAAATGTTTTAAATAAAAATTTGGATAAAAAAAATTTTGAGTTCATGAGAATGCCTGGTGGGTCAAGTACAGGAATACCACAAAAATTAACATTAAAACAAATTAGAGATGGTTTGGTTAATAGAAAATTAGATTATGTAGATTGGAATGTGTCTATTGAAGACGCAATGGGAATAAACATTCCGGTAGATCAATTAATATCAAACTATTTTAAAGCTATGAATAGCAAAAATATTGACAAATCAAGAATAATAATTCTGATGCACGATGGTGCTTCAAATAAAACCACTCCAAAAGCATTAGGAACAATTATTAAATCTTTAAAAGAGCAAGGGTATGAATTTAAATCTTTAGATATGATAGATGAAAAAGAACGTGAAATTCTTATAGAAAAAAAATTAATAAATAGATATAATTAATTATTAAAAATATAGAACTACACTAATTATATACAAAAAAATGTTGTTTTTTTATCAATAAGTTACTTTATAATTAAATTGTAACAAATCTATGATACTATGTATAATAAACAAAAAACTAAATAAAATTTTAGAAAAGAAAATAACTTCATTAAATTTTTAAAATATAATTGTATCACAATATTAAATGCTTTAATTATAATAACTTAAGGAGATGATTCAGTGGTAAGTGGAAGTTCTATATTTTTTATGATAATTACAATTGTATTAAGTACTATTGTGCCAATAGCACTTATAGTATTTTTAAAAAAGAAATATAATATATCATTAAAATATGTAATAGTAGGGGCAATTGCTTTTTTATTGGCAGTTAAATTATTAGAAGGATCTATACATCAATATGTTTTATATAATAATGAAAAAACTGCTACATTTTTAAGACAACCAATGGCATATATGCTTTACGGTGGTCTTATGGCTGGAATATTTGAAGAAAGTGCGAGGTTTATATGCTTTAAGTGGATTTTAAAAAAAGATAGAAGTTTTGAAAATGGGCTAGCCTATGGATTGGGACATGGAGGAATAGAGGCATTTTTAATAACTGGAGGTATGTATATAAATAATCTCATAACAGCAGTTCAGATAAATACAGGTAATTTTGAAAATTTATTAGATAAGGTGGATACTAATACAGCACAAACATTAATGTATATAAAAGAACAAATGATTCAAATGCCATCCTATACGTGGATTATAGCAGGAATAGAAAGGTCTAGCTCACTTATAATTCAATTAGGATTATCGCTTTTAGTTTTGTATGCAGTAAAAGAAGAAAAGATAAAGTATTTATTCTTAGCTATAATATGTCATGCAGTTATAAATTTTCCAGTTGCATTATATCAAGTTAATGCTATAGAGAATATAATATTCTTAGAAGAATATTTAGTAATAGTTGCTATAATAATTTTATTTATAATAATAAAAACTAGAAAAAAATTAAAAAAAGTATAATTAAATTAAAAAATAAAGGCAATATTATATAAAAACACAAAATAAGTTCTTGTAATGATTTTATTTTAACTTATAATATTAAAGAGATAGAAAATAATAAATAATCATATGAAAAGTAGGTTGATTGTTTTCATCAATTTATTTAGTTAAATGTTTAAAGGAAATTATGAGGTGAATATAATATGAGAGCATTAATAGTAGTAGATATGCAAAAACATATTTTAAGTCAAAAAAATTTTAAGGAAGAAAAAGAAAAAATAAAGGAAATTATCAATATATGTAAGGCTAAAGGTGATAAAATAATATTTACAAAACATGAAGACCAAGATGATGAAAGTCCATTTAATAAAAATTGCGACAGAGGAAATATACATGAAGAATTTGTAGACTACTATGATGAATTAGTAATTAAAACTACACCAAGTGCATTTTTTAAAACAAATTTAGAAGAAATATTAAAGAAAAATAATATAAATGAAGTTATAATTGTAGGTTTTAATACAGAATTCTGTTGTATGTTTACGGCAATAGCAGCTTTTGATAGAGGGTATACAGTTACTTTTATAGAAGATGCTACAGGAACTGTTAATAGTTCTGAAACCTATGATATGGAAGATTTAGATATAAAAGATTTAGTTGGATCGGTGTTAAACTGGTCTGGAAAAATAGATGTTTTGTATTTAAATGAATTTTTAGAATTAGAAAATGTAAAATAAATAAAACAGTGTATGTTAAAATAATTTTAATCATACACTGTTTTTTATATAAAATAATACACACTTGCAAAATTAACAATTTAATGAAGCAAATACTAAAATATCGAAGAAATTATCATTGTTAAAATAGGACATTTTCTTTATCCCTTCTAAGTTGAAATTTAAATCTTCTAATATTTCTTTTGCTAATAGATTAGAACTACAAATATTACATTCTAATCTAATACAACCTTGTTTAAAAAGTTCTGTTCTAAACAAAATTAAAGCTTCTTTTATAAGTTTAGAATTATTATCAGTTATTACAAAATCTATATCAGCAATTTTCCCATTATTAAAAAATTTACTGTGTATATAACCTATATGGCTACTTGTTGCTTTTAATGTTATAAGTAAATATATCTCATCATCTTTAGAAATACTATTTTTTATCTTTTCTTTTTGAGCATTTCTTGATACTTCAGCATAATTTAAAATAAAATTCTTATTTTTTTCTCTAAGTGCATAAATAAAATCTGAGTCCTTAAGTATTAATGGTCTTAAATACAATTTATCATTTTCACAAAACATATACATAAATTTAGCCCTCCAATGTATAGCAATTAATATGAGTAAATTAATAATTTAGTCCACAGCGTATAAGTCATAAGTCTCAAAAATATATTAAATTTTAAATACAAATAGATAAAATCATATCTATTTAATTCCATAGGAACATTTTAGCATTAAATTCAAAATATTGAAACTATCATGTTAAATGTTAAAAGAAATTTAATTAATATAGGGATACAATCTAAAATTTATACATCAAATTTTTTTATCAGTTAAGAAAAATAATAACTATCAGTAAAATATTAATTTGAAATTTTCTAGTTTGATAAATAAGTTTAAAATTTAACTTGGAACCTTAGATTAGTTTGAAGATTAAAGTTTAATATTAGAGAAATTATATGGTATATTTTTAAATATATATGGATAAAATAGTATAATGAATAAAATGTTAATTGCATATAAAAATTGTTAAAAATAGTAAAAATAATTGTTTAAAAAATTTTAAGTGATATAATATATACAAATAACTATTTGGAAAATTTAGAAAATTAAGTATTATTTCAATGAAACAGCAAAGGAGAGTAGTCTATGGGGAAGGAAAAAGTATTAGTTATTGCTGATATTCATAGTAATATGGAAGCTTTCAATGTTTTTTTACAGTATGCAGAAAAAGAAAATGTAGATAAAATTTTGAATTTAGGTGACTTTATACAGGAAGGACCTAATCCTTTAGAAGTTTTTGATATTGTTATGAATGATAAGAGATTTATAAATATTTTAGGAAATACTGATTATTCAATAGTTACTAATTGTTGTGAAGAGTTTACTGACGGTGAAAAGGAACATCAAAAGTGGAATGTTAAGCTTTTAGGTGAAGAAAGGATTAACAAATTAAAAACTGTTCCTACAGAAAGAATAATAGAAATAAAGGGAAAAAAAATTCTTATGGTTCATTCAAGGATAGATAGTATGAATGAATTACCGCTTCTTTATCAGGAAGTAACTTTGGATAAATTTACGGAAGATTATGGAGATGTTTGTGATTATGTTTTAATTGGGCATAGTCATTGCCAAACACTTATTAAATATTGGACAGGAAAACCTATAATAAATCCAGGATCTATAGGATGCTCTAGAGATGGTGGTCATGTAAGCTTTGCAGTTATGGAATTTAGTGATGATGGAACTGTAGACATTTCTTTTAAAAGTATAAAATATAATATAGACAAAACTATAATGGGATTTTTTAATGAGAATGTTCCAGATAAAGATAATATATTAAAATTATTTTATAATTTAGGATAACTTTAATATATCTAAAAAGAAAATAAATAATTTAGAAATGTAAAGGTTAGCATAAATATATTCTATTAATGTACTTTATTTATTATATATAAGAATATAATAACATTAGTCAAAATTTAAAAAGTGTACTTGTGATATACACTTTTAAAGTTTTGACTTTTATTTTTGTGTGAAAATATAATTTGAACAAATAGGAAAAAAAATATATAATTATAACATAACGGATAATTATTATTAATAAGTAATGGTTAAGAAAAAATATAGAGGTATTTGTATGAATGAAGAAAAAATTTTAAGATTAATAGAAGAAAATCCTATAATAATAAAAAATATAAGTAATCCTACAGATAATATGAAAAATACAGCAATAAATAAAAATGGATTAATGATAAAATATATAAAAAATCCAAGTGAAGAAATGAAAAGAAATGCAGTAACAAATAATGTATGGGCAATTGAATTTATTGATAATCCTAATGAAGAGATACAAAAAGTTGTAGTTGAAAATTCGTGGAATACATTAAAATTTATAAAGAATCCAAGTGAAAAAATAGTAAAATTGGGAATCTTGCAAAAAGGATGGGCTATACAATATTGTGAAAATCCAAGTGAAGAACTACAAATTTTAGCTATAGAAAAAGATTATGATTCTATAAAATATATAAAAAATCCAAGTGAAAAAATTCAAAAGTTAGCAATTGAAAAAGATTATCATGCATTAAGATATATTGAAAATGCAAAGGAAAGTATTGAAAGATTGGCAGTTAAAATTAATGAAGCATCAGTGCCATTAGTTAAAGAATTGAATTATGAAAAAAAAGTATCTTTTTTAAAGGAAAATATATTAGCTATAAAATATTTTAAAGATCATATTGAGATTGAAAAAATGGAGGAGATATTAAAAGAGGTTTTTTCCAATGAAGATGTAGATGATAAATATGTTAGAGATTTTTTGAATTGTAAGTCAATTGGTATAAATCAAAATAACATATCGATGGATAAAATTATGTTTATATACAGATTCGGTAGTGCAAAGTGTAAAAGAATTGCAGTAGATGAAAAATTAAAATATTAAAGATAAGGAAGAGTTGAAAGATGAATTTTGAAGATACATTATTAGCAGCGGAATTAATTATTGAAACTAGTGAAGTTCCATTAATAGTTGGAGAAAGTGGTATAGGAAAAACTGCTTTAGCAAAAGAGTTAGCTAAAAAAAATGATTGGAATATATTTGTTATTGATGGTAATTTGTTAAAAGAAGGAGAAATTGGGGGACTACCTACAGTTGATGAATACAAATACTTAGATGAGAATAAATTAGAACATACTGAAAAAAGAACAGTTTATGCAGTTCATACTAAGTTGCAGCAAATTCAAGAAGCTATAAATAATGGAAAGGAAGTATTGCTTTTTATAGATGAAATTAATCGTTGTGAACATACTGTTCAACAAGAACTTATGAACCTAATTTTGAATAAAGAAATAAACGGATATAATTTACATGAATCGGTGAAATTATTAGCAGCCATGAATCCTTCAAGTAAGTATGAAGATGATTTTGATTATCAGGTTATAGATATGGATCCGGCTCAAGAAAATAGATTTGTATGGCTTGAAATGGAAAGCAATGTTGAAAGTTGGATTAAATGGGCAATAAGTAATAAGTTAGATGAAAAAGTTATAGAATTTATATCTACATTTCCTGAATATTTGCATAGTAGTAAAAATGATGAAAGAATAAAAGCAACACCAAGAAGTTTTGAAAGGGTATCTAAAAGTTATAAGTTATATAAAGAAAAAAGTGATAAAATATCTAGAAAAGTATTTTTTAATATATTGAAAGGCAATGTCGGAAGTGAAATTGCTCAAGAGTTTATGTCTTTTATAGAAAGTAGCACATTACCATTAATTACTCATAAAGAAGTATTTGATGAGGAAAGTTTATCAGAAGATGTAATTTTAAGAATAAAAAATGAAAGTCATACAAGATTGTATTTAACTATAAAAAACATATTAATTTTTATGGAAAGCAATGAAATATCTTTAAAAGAAATAGAGCGTTTAGTAGAATTTATAGGATATTATCCCGTTGATTTAAAAATTGGAATTATGAAGGAGATAAAGGGACAATATAAACGTATTTATAAAGAATGTTTAAAAAATGATAATTTTGTAGAAGGATATTTTAAGACGTATAGTAGTATAAATGGATAGGTGAGGGTTATGAAAAGTTTTTGCAAAATAAAGGAAGAATTATACAATGAAATATCTAACATTCAATATATAAAGGACATAAATGATGATTTTGAAGGTAGATTCTTTAAATTAATAGATAAAATTAATTTTTTGTTAATAGATGATAGTGAAAATTTTTATGGATATTTTTTATTGAAAATGAATAGAAAAATAAAATATGATATTACATCACCTACGGCTATAACCTTAAATGTTTCTGGATATACTATATACTTTAATCCAATATTATTTTTAGTATTAGATTTAAATCAGATGAAAACTTCCATTAAACATGAAATTATACATATAATATCGCTACATTTAATAAGAGGTAAAGAATTAAAAAAGAATTTTAGTACATTGGCTATAAATATGGCTATGGATATAGTTGTGAATCAGTATCTAGACTATTTACCACCGTATGCAACAACTATTGATTGGGTAAATTTAAAGTATAATTTAGATTTAAAACCTTATAGTAGTATGGAAGAATATATTTTAGAAATTCAAAGAAAATTAGATTTATTAGATGATAATAAAGATGGTGATGAAGATGATACAAAAATAAATAATGAAATAGAAAAAAAGTATGATGTTGCTAAAACACATGAAAGTTGGGAAAAAAGTGATTTTTATGATGAAGATATTATAAAAAGCATCACAAAAAAGATTGTTAATGACTCTAAAAAGAATAATGTTGATTTTTATGTGGAAAATATACTATCAAATTTGGACTCTAATAGTAATAAAATTTCATGGAATTTATATTTAAAAAAACTTATGGGAACCTTAGAAAAGGGGCGAAAAAAGACAATAACGAGAAGAAATAGAAGACAACCTAATAGATTAGATTTAAGAGGAGAAATTTCTAATCATATTGCTAAAATTGTAGTAGCTATAGATATAAGCGGAAGTATAAGTGATGAGGAATTTAATGTAGCAATAAATGAAGTGATAAATATTGTTAAAAACTATAAATATGAAATTAAAATAATAGAATGTGACACTAAAATTAGAAGGATATATAAAGTTAAAAATTCAAAAGATATAAAGGCTAGATTAAACACTAGAGGTGGCACTAGTTTTTCACCAGTATTTAAATATGTAAATAATACAGATACAAATGTATTAATATATTTTACTGATGGAAAAGGAGAAGTGGAATTAGAAGTTAAGCCAGGAAAATACAAAACACTTTGGATTATATCAGGAAAAGCCAATGAAGTATCACTTAGAAATAAATTTGGAGTAATAAAAAAACTAAAAGATGTGAAAAGTAAGGAAGATACTATAGATATGATGGATGTAAGAAGTGATGGCTGGTCAATGAACAATCAACAACCTATATTATAATAAAATTATATTTTAAAGAACAAAATAAATTAATAAAGTAAGGTGTTTTAGAAGTTAATATGATAATTTTAAAAAGACACCTTTTTTTATTTTGTTTAATAAATTTAAAAAAACAATAATAATTATTTAAAATTTAAATTAAGCTTATGTTGACATTGGTACATTGAAACTATTAAAATATAACTTTGAGTAGAAATGTTAACAATTTATAATTCACAAGGCATAAAAAAATATATATTTTAAAATAAATATTTATTATTTGTGGACTGTGAATTGTGAATTGAAGATTTGGAGGTTTATTATGTTTCAGACCACAGAGTATAAAGAACTAAAAGGAGATTATGTTTTAGTAGATGTTAGGAGTCCACTAGAATATAAAGAAAACACTATTCCAGGTGCTGTAAACATACCACTTTTTAATGATGAGGAAAGAGCTTTAGTAGGAACTATATACAAACAGGAATCTACAGAAAAAGCCAAAAAAATTGGTATGGAAATAGTATCAAAAAAATTACCATCAATATATGATGAATTTTTAAAATTAGAAAAAAAACATAAAAAAATAGTACTTTTTTGTGCTAGAGGTGGAATGAGAAGTGGATCTTTAGTTGCATTATTATCATCACTTGGGATGAGAGTTGAAAAGATTAAAGGTGGATATAAAAGTTATAGAGGTTACGTTTTAGAAGAATTACCAAAGTTAAATGAACAAGTTAAGTATATAGTTCTTCATGGTAATACAGGGGTAGGGAAAACGGAAATATTAAAAAAACTAAAATCTGATGGATATGATATATTAGATTTAGAAGGATTTGCTAACCATCGTGGTTCTATTTTAGGATCTGTAGGGCTTGGTGATGTTAATTCACAGAAAAAATTTGAAAGTTTAATTTTAGATGAACTTAAACATAGGAATAGTGACTTTGTTTTTATAGAAGCTGAAAGCAAAAGAATAGGTAGAGTAATTATTCCAGAGTACATACATGAATCAATGAAAAAAGGAATACATATATTTGTAGATGCAGATTTAGATTTTAGGTGTAATTTAATAGTTAAAGAATATACTAAATGTAAAACATCAAATGAAGAAATCTGTGATTCAATAATTAAAATAAAAAAGATTTTAAGTAAAGAATGCTTAGAAGAATTTTGTGAGAAAGTTATGGAAAATGATTATGAGGAAGTAGTAAAAGAACTTATGGTTAAGTACTATGATCCAATGTATATGCATAGTGCTAATCAATATGATTATGATTTAAAAATTTTCGTTTCTAACATAGAAAAAGCGGCTGAAGAATTGGAGTGTTTTGTAGATAATCATTTAAAAAAGTAAGCAGCTTGTCTTTAGATACATATTTAGAGTATTAAGAGATTCACAAAATTTACAATTTGATTCAAATAACAATTATGAAAAATGGCAATTGGTAATTATTAAAATTAATATTATACTTAATTTAAAAGCAATGTAAAAACAGAATGTAACTATTGATTTTTATATTGTTTTTGTAAAGTTAAGATAAATATTAAGAGATTACTAGTTGTCTATTTTAAATTAATTTAAATTACACAATATATAAAATTTTGTATTTTAATAAAAATAGGTTATAATATATTCCTTGATGTATTTAAAATAGATTTTATAAAAAATACAAATTTTTTTCTATAAATATTAAAGTTTTTTATTTAATATTTATGATAATGAGAAGGTAAATATTTAGATGCTTATTCAAGTGAAATTTATTTATACAAAGGTTTATTTACATTTATAAGATAATAAGAATTAAAGATATATAAGAGTTTAAATATAAATTTAGAACTCTTTAATTTTGAAAATAAATAAAATAATTAACATAGGAGGCTTAAAATGAAGGAAGTTAATAGTTATGAAGTTACGGATTTGACCTCTTTGGAAAAATTAGAGCCTGTAAGAGTAAGACCAGGTATGTATATTGGTTCTACAGGAACTAAAGGATTACACCATTGTATTTGGGAAATCTTAGATAATGCTATAGATGAAGTTGCTAATGGATACGGTGATAGAGCAGAAGTTATATTAAATAAGGATAAAAGTGTAACAATTATAGATAATGGTAGAGGTATTCCTACTGGTATACATCCTTTAAAGAAAAAATCAGGAGTAGAAATGGTTTATACTGAGCTTCATACTGGAGGAAAGTTTAATAATTCTAATTATAAAACATCTGGTGGGTTACATGGAGTTGGTGCAGCTGTTGTTAATGCATTATCTTCATGGCTTCAAGTAGAGGTAATGCAAAAAGGTAAGATTTTTAGACAAAGATTTGAGTATGCATATGATAAGCAATTAAAAAGAAAAATGCCAGGTACACCTGTTACTTCTTTAGAGGCAATAGGTAATACAAAACAAACAGGAACGAAAATAACCTTTTTAGTAGACAAAGAAATATTTGGGAATGTAGACTATAAGTTTGATATTATAGATGAAAGGTTACAAGAGTTAGCTTTTCAAAACAAAGGAATAACTTTAGTTTTAAGGGATGAACGAAAAGAAGAGGCAGTAGAAAAAGTTTATCATTCGGAAAGAGGACTTTTAGATTTTATAGAGTATTTAAATGAAAGTAAAACACCATTGCATAAAGATCCTATAATTTTTAGCGGAGAAAAACAAATAAATGGATTGAATTTAGAAGGTGAAGTTTGTATACAGTTTACAGATTCAACAACAGAGTACATAGCAAGTTATGTAAATAATATTCCAACTACTGAAGCTGGAACCCATGAAACAGGATTTAAAACTGGTATGACGAGAATATTTAAAGAATGGTGTAAAAAACTTAATCTTCTCAAGGAAAAAGATAAAGAGTTTGAAGGTGATGATTTAAGGGAGGGTATGACTGCAATTGTTAAAATAAAAGTTAGCAACCCTATATTTGAAGGTCAGACTAAAACTAAGCTTGGTAATGCTGAAGCTTATTCTATGATGAACGAACTTTGTTATAATAAAATTGGAGAGTGGATTGAAGATAATAAAGAAGTTGCTACAAGCATAATGAATAATGCTATACTTGCATCACAACGTAGAGAAAAAATAAAAAAAATAAATGATGCAGAAAAGAAAAAAATAGGAAATGGAACTTCTCCTTTAGCAGGAAAAGTAGCAGTATGCACATTAAAAGATAATAGTTTTACTGAGTTTATAGTTGTTGAAGGTGATTCAGCAGGAGGAAGTGCAAAACAAGCAAGAGATAGAAGATTTCAAAGTATAATGCCTTCAAAAGGTAAAATAATGAACACAGAAAAACAAAAATTAGAAAATGTTATTGCTAGTGAAGAACTAAAAATATTCAATACAGCTATTGGAACTGGAATTTTAGATAGCTATAAAGAAGAAAATCTTAAGTATGATAAAATAATAATATTAAGTGATGCTGATGTGGATGGTTATCATATTAGAACACTATGGATGACATATATTTATAGGTATATGAGACAATTAATTCAAAATGGACATCTTTATATAGCACTTCCACCTTTATATAAGGTTTATAAAAGTGTTAAAAATAAAGAACAAAGCATTTATGTTTATAATGATGAAAAATTAGAAGAAGCTAAGAAAAAAATTGGCAAAGGTGCATTAATTCAAAGATATAAAGGTCTTGGAGAGATGAATCCAGATCAATTATGGAATACAACACTAAATCCAGAAACAAGAACACTTCAAAGGGTTACAATAGAAGATGCAGCAAAAGCTGAAAAAATGATTTCACTTTTAATGGGTGATGTTGTTGAACCAAGAAAAAATTATATGTATAAGTATGCAGAGTTTTAGGAGGGAGAATTTATGGCGAAAAAAATAAATAAAGAAATACCAAAAGATAATAATATTTTAAATACACCAATAGATGAAGCTATGCCAGAGAATTATCTTCCTTATGCAGTTGAGGTTGCAAAAGATAGAGCACTTCCAGATGTTAGAGATGGATTAAAGCCAGTTCATAGAAGGATTCTTTATGGTGCATATATGTTAAAGGCTTATCCTGATAAGCCTTATTATAAGTCAGCTAGAATTGTTGGAGATATATTAGGTAAATATCATCCACATGGAGATACTTCTGTATATGATGCAATGGTAATATTAGCTCAGGACTTTTCAACAAGAATGCCACTTATAGATGGTCATGGAAACTGGGGAAGTATAGATGGAGATAGTGCAGCAGCTATGCGTTATACTGAAGCAAGACTTTCTAATATTGCAATGGAAATGTTAAGAGATATAGAAAAAGATGTAGTAGACATGGATTTAAACTATTCTGATACAGAAAAGGAACCCACAGTATTGCCTGCTAGATACCCTAATTTATTAGTAAATGGAGTTTTTGGTATAGCTGTAGGACTTGCTACCAATATACCACCACATAATTTAGGTGAGGTAATAGATGGGGCACTTGCTTATGCTGAAAATAGTGAAATAACTACAAAAGAACTAATGAATTATATAAAAGGACCAGACCTTCCAACAGGTGGAACGCTTATAGGAAAAAATGCTATATTGGCTGCATATGAAACTGGAGAAGGAAAGGTTACATTAAGGGCGAAAACACATATAGAAGAACTAGAAAATAATAGATTAGCCATAGTTATAACTGAATTTCCATATAGAAAAAATAAAGCTAAAATACTTCAAAACATATCAGATATGACCGGAGATAAAAAACATTCAAAAGCATTAGATATAATTTCAGATATAAGAGATGAATCAGATAGAAATGGAATTAGAGCTGTTATAGAATTTAAAAAAAGTGCAACAAAAGAGCTTGTAAATAAAGTTCAAAAGTATTTGTTTAAAAAAACAGAGCTTCAATGTAATATATCATTTAATATGGTAGCTATTGCAAATGGAAAGCCTGAAACATTAGGATTGAAATCTATAATATCTCATTATATAAATCATCAAAAAGATGTTGTAATAAGAAGGACAAAAAAGGATCTTGAAAGAGCAGAAAAGAGATTTCATATAGTAGAAGGTTTTATAAAAGCTATAGGTATTATGGATGATGTTATTAAGGTAATAAGAGGATCTAAATCTAAAAAAGATGCATCTATAAATTTAATAAATAACTTTGCCTTTACGCAAATACAATCAGAAGCTATTTTAGAGCTTATGCTATATAGACTTACAGGGCTTGAGATTAAAACTTTTGAAAAAGAATATAAAGAGCTTGAAAGTTTTATGAGAAAGTTAAGAAAGATATTAAATGATGAAAAAGAACTTATAAAGGTTATAAAAAAAGAACTTTTAGAAATAAAAGATAAGTATAATGATGATAGAAGAACTATTATTGTTGAAAATGATGAAGAAGCTAAAATCGAAGTAGAAGAGTTAATAATTGAAGAAGATGTTGTAATAACACTTTCTAATGAAGGATTTGTAAAAAGAATTGCTCAAAAATCATTTATTAGAACTTCACAGGATATAAATGATATAGAGCATAGAGAAGGAGATTTTAATAAATTTCTGATACATGGTAATACAAAAGATACTCTTGTGATGTTTACTAATTTAGGAAATATGTATCAAATAAAGATAAATAATATACCAGAATTTAAATGGAAAGAAAAAGGCGAAAAAGTTGAAAGCATTATAAAAACATTAAATTTAGATAATGAACAAATAATTAATGCTTTTGTAATAGATGATTTTGAAAAAACTTTAGATGTAATGTTTATAACATCTAAAGGAATCTTGAAAAAGACAGAGCTTAGTAAATTTAATACTAATTACTCTAAGCTTTTAGCTATAAGACTTAGGCAGAATGAAAAGTTAATAAACGTGTCAATAGTAAAAAAAGATAGAGAAGAGCAGTTTATAAAAATAGAAAGTAAAAATGGATTATTATTTACTGTAGAGGAGCCTAGTTTAGAATGTACAGATAAAAATGTATTAGGAAGTGAGATATTTACTTTGCCTAACAATGATGAGGGAATAAATGCTGAATATACTGGCGAGTTTTATTTTAAAGAATTTTATCTAAGTATTAATTCTAAAAATTTACTAAGAGTATCTCAAAGAGCTACACAAGAAGATGTATGTATTTTAACAAACAGTATGGAAGAAATATTAGTTTTCACTGAAGGTGGAATTGTATATAAATTAAAAGGATACATGCTTCATAATGTAGGTAATAAAAAAGGAACTTCATTGAAAGAATTTGTAGAGGAGTATAATCCTAAAGATACTATAATATCAATCTACTCTTTTAATAAATATAATGATGACTTAAGTTTCTACTTTATAACGCAAAATGGATTAATAAAAAGAACGAATATTACAGAGTTTAGTGGAAGCTATATAGATACAATAGCATGTAAATTAAGAGGTGTAGATAAGGTTATAAAAGTTGTAGAAGATAAAGGTGAAAATGATATTATAATTATTACTAAGAATGCAATGGCTATAAGATTTGCATTAGAAAGTATAAATCCTATGGGAAGAAATGCTAGCGGTGTAACTGCTATTAGTTTAAAAGATGATGATATAGTTAGTTATGCTAAAATAGTAGATGCAAATGAAGAGATTATTAATGATGAAGTTTGTGTAGATAAATTAAATAGTAGTTTAATTCTTACTACTGTAAGTGGAAACAGTAAAAAGATATCTATAAATGAGATAGTACCTCAAAATAGAGCTGGAAGAGGTAGAAGTATAATGCAGTTATTAGATGATGAAATTGCAGAAATAAATATAGAATAAAAAAACAATAACTAGCTAATATAGAGCTTAAAAGTCTATTTGGCTAGTTATTTTTTAAATTTATAAAATAGGGGTAAAATAAAATATGAAAAAAATAGTTTTAGATAATGGATTAAAATTGATTTATACTAATACCAAAACAGATATTACATCCTTCACTATAGCAATAGATGGTGGAGCTATAAAGGAAAGTGAAGATGAAATAGGACTTAGTCATATAGTAGAGCATATGGTATTTAAAGGAACAAAAAAAAGAAGTGAAATAGATATAAATAAAGAATGTGATAAAATTTTTGGCTTTCATAACGCTATGACAAACTATCCTTATGTAGTATATTATGGAACATCTTTATCGGAAGATTTTGAACGTGGATTAGAACTTTATAGTGATATAATTTTAAATCCAACATTTGAAGAAAAATATTTTAAAGAAGAAATTTCAGTTATATGTGAAGAACTTAAAGAATGGAGTGATGATGTATCACAACATTGTGAAGATAAAGTTTTATATAATGGATTTTCTAAAAGAAGAATTAAAGATTTAATTATAGGAAATGAAAGTTTAATAAAAAAATATACTATAGAAGATGTGAAAAAATATTATAATAAGCATTATCATATTAATAATATGGTTATATCAGTAGTTTCATCTATATCCTTTCAAGAAGTGATAAAGATAGTTGAAAACTATTTTAAAAATGGATATATTAAAGAAAAAGAAAAAGAAAGCATCATTTTTGAAAAAAACATAAATAATATTTTTTATGAATATAAAGAAGGAATAAATTCTAGTAAAATACAGTATATCTTTTCTATTGATGAATTAAGTGATAGAGAAATAACCATTTTGAGAATTTTTAATAGTTATTTTGGAGAGGGAACTAGCTCAGTTTTATATGATGAAATAAGAACTAAAAGAGGGTTAGTATATGATATAAAAGGTTTTTTAAAAAATGAATCAGGAATAAAATTATATTCAATAAGTTTAGGAACATCTAAGGAAAATATAGAATTAGCAATGAAATTAATAGATGATAACATTAAAAAAACTGTAAATTTAAAAAATATATTTACAGAGGAAAAAATACAATCTATACTTAAAAATTGTAAATTAAAAAGAATGTTAGGTCTTGAAAAGTCAATAACATTAAGCTTTAATACTGCTATATATGAACTTATGTATGGAAATTGTAATTTATTATTTGATGAATTTGAAATTGAAAATATAACGGAAAATGAAATTCTAGAAGTTATAAATAAAGTATTGAAAAACCCTACAATACAAGTGATAACAGGTTAGTTAAAACATGTAAAACTATGAAATTAATTTTAATAAATAATTTCATAGTTTTTTATTAAAGAGATTGATAAATGTTTTTAAGTAGTAAAGAATCATTTTCAAGTATAGGACTTTCACAAATTATACAACCTTTTATATTAAAATCTTTAAATGCTTTCATGCAAGCTTTATAATTGAAATCACTTTTTTCAAAAGGTAAGTGATTCTTTTCACCTTTTTCGCCATAGTTTATTCCAGAGATATGTATATGCATATCATTTAAGGCATCTTCTCCTAAATTGTCCCCTATATAAGTTAATATTTTGGCAAAATCATCATAACTTTTTAATGCACCATTATATCTTGCATGAATATGAGAAAAATCAACGCAAAGTTTACATGTAGGTACATGCCTACAAAGGGATACTAATTCTTCTAAATCACCAAATTGAGTGCCTTTACCTGTAGTTTCAAGTCTATAATCTACACCTATATTGGGAAGCTTAAGTAAATTTTCTTTTATTGTTTCAAAAGTTTCTTCCTTTGAATCTTTAAGATAAAAACCAGGATGGAAAATTAAACTACGGCCATTAACTTTTTTTAATCCTTCAGCACCTTTAATAATTCTTTCTATAGATTTTTCCTGTTTTTCAATTTCATCTGCATTTAGATTTATATAATATGATCCATGAGCTGAAAGGTAAAAGTTATTATCATTTTTAGCCTTTAAAACATCATCTTTATTTTTATCAGTAATATTAACAGATCTAACAAAGGGTAATTCCATAGCATCTAATCCTAAGTTTTTTAAATAAGGTATGCCTGTTTTATAGGTAAATTTAGAGTTAAGTTCACCTAAAGGTAACCCTGATATTCCAAAAAGTAAATTATCCATAATAAATCCTCCTAAATTATTTTGAAAATATATAATATATAATAATTAATTCTATCAAATAATTACTTAAAATCAATAGTAATAATAACTTTAAAAGAATAATTATTAATTAAAATCTATATAAACTTTATTTGAATAGAGAATGTGATAAAATTAAATTATTGTATTTAAGTAAGTAAATATATAAAATATTGTTTATGTATTATGTTTTATATCAAATAAAATTCAAGATTTTATTTGATTATTATATTTTAGGGGTGAAGAAATGAAGACTAAATGGATGTTGAGAACTACAAAAACTAACTTAGATAAAGTTGGAAGAATTTTAGGTGTAAGTCCTCTCATAGTAAAAATTATGATAAATAGAGGACTTAATACTATAGAAGATATGAAAAATTTTTTAAATCCGCGTTTAGAAAACTTGCATAATCCATCTTTAATGAAAGATATGGAAAATGGTATAAATATAATTAAATGTGCTATTTTAAATAAAGAAAAAATTATGATTTATGGAGATTATGATGCTGATGGCGTTACAAGTACAGTAATATTATATAAGGCATTAACTTTATGTGGTGCAAAGGTAAATTATTATATACCAAATAGAGAAACAGAAGGATATGGTATGTCAAGTGAAAGGCTTGAAAAAATTAAAAAAGATGGTTATAACGTAGTAATTACTTGTGATAATGGAATATCAGCATTAGAACAAGTTGAAAAAGCAAAAGAGTTAGGAATGACTATTGTAGTTACAGATCATCATGAACTTCCTTTTGAAGAGAAAGAAAAAGGAGAAAGAGTATATACACTTCCTAATGCAGATGCAGTCATAAATCCTAAAAGATTAGATTGCGATTATCCATTTAAAAATTTATGTGGTGCAGGAATAGCTTTTAAGTTTGCGCAAGGTATTTATAATGAAATGGAAATACCTAAAGAAAAAGCCTATGAACTTATAGATATAGCAGCTATTGGAACTATTTGTGATGTTGTAGATTTAATTGATGAAAATAGAATAATAGCAAAAGAGGGATTGAAAATTTTAGCTAATACTAAAAACTTAGGCATTGCTGCTTTAAAAGAGGAATTAAACATAAAAGGAGAAGTATCTTCATATCATATAGGTTTTTTGATAGGACCATGCATAAATGCTACTGGAAGATTGGAGACAGCATTTTTATCTGTAGATTTATTATTGGCAGACACTGAAGAAAAAGCTAAAGAATTAGCAAAAACTTTAGTAGAATTAAATAAGACAAGACAAGAATTAACAAATGAGGCAGTGGAAGAAGTAAAGGAAATTATAGAAAATTCTAATTTGAAAAATGATAAAATTTTAGTAATTTATAATGAAAAAATACATGAGAGTATAGCAGGTATAGTTGCTGGAAGGATTAAAGATAGTTATAATCGTCCAACTATAGTTTTGACTAAAGGAAAAGAAATGCCTAAAGGTTCAGCAAGATCTATTTCGGAATATAACATGTTTGAAGAATTAATAAAATGTAAAAGTCTTTTAGAAAAGTTTGGTGGACATCCTATGGCGGCAGGACTTTCAATAAAAAAAGAAAATATTAATGATTTTAGATTAAAAATAAATGAATTATGTACATTAACAGAGAATGATTTAATATACAAAATAAGGATAGATGAAAGATTATCATTGAAAAATGTAAATTTTAAAGTTATAGATGAGTTGAAAGCCTTAGAGCCCTTTGGAAAAGGAAATTCATCTCCAATACTTGCTGAAAAAAATGTATCTATAGAAAAAATAAGTATATTGGGAGAACATAGAAATACATTAAAATTAAGATGTAGAATTAATGATACAAATAGATATATAGATGGAATATGTTTTAATAAAGTAGAGGAATTTATAGAAAATTTAAAAGAAGCATATGGTGAGAGTTATGAATATATGCTAGAAAATCCTTATGGTATGAAAATGGATTTAATTTTTTCACCATCAATTAATGAGTATAATGGAAATGTATCAGTGCAACTAAAAATAAATAATTTTAAGATACAATAAAAATATAAAAGCAGTAATATATAATTACTGCTTTTTCCTTATTTTAAATCTTAATTTAGTTTAAGTATATTACTTATCTTTGAATTTTTCTCTAAAGCTGATATTAATGGAAGTCCCAATCCATAACAACAAATAAATTGACCTATTCCAACATAAAACATATTGAAAATTAAAGGTACATTTGGAGCATAAAGAACTTTTAACATACTTCCAACTACAATAGCATTAACTAATACCGCTGGAAGTGGAGCTAATAATCTTTTATGTTTCAAATTACTTTTTCCAATTTTGTAGGTTAAATAAGAAGCTAATAAAGTAGCTAAAGAACCTACTATTAAATCAGGAATACCCATAGGACTAATGATGTTAGACATTAAGCAACCTAAAAAAAGTCCCCAAATTGCATAAGGTGAGAAATAAGGTAAAACTGTTAATCCTTCTGCAATTCTAATTTGAATAGGTCCATAACTCATAAAGTTAAGAGTTACAGTAAGTGTTGCATATATTGCTGCTAAAAGAGCTGCAAATGCAATTTTTTTAGTATTGTTTTGTTTATTCATTTATATATACCTCCATAGTTTTGTTTTTAGACAGGATGGTTACGAACTGTCTTAGTCAATACCATCTATCATTATATATTTATAACAGACCAAAATCAAGAGAGAGATAAGTAAATAAGTTGGAAATTAAAACTACTTTCTAATTAAAAAAGTTAAGTATTGATTTTATAAATGTTAAAATTATAAGGGAATAATGGAAATAATTATAATGATAAATTTAAGTTTTATATTAAAAATATATATGTGTAAACTTAAAAATCGTAAGTATATTTAAAATATAGTTGCACATAATATTCTTGTAAAAAGAATATTTTAGGAGGAACAGCAAATGACTAAAAAAAATGCTAAACAAAATGTTAAAGATTCAATAAACCAATTAGAGAATGTTAAAAATTCAATTGATAGTGCAACAAATACTGTTGAAAGTAATAGTACTAAAGCACAATTGAAAAATGAATTGAATTCAGTTCAAAATAGTTTAAGTAATGCAAAATCTATAGAAAATAAAATCGAAGCAGATGATGCTAAAAAAAACAAATCAAACTCTTTTCAATAATTAATTATAAAAAGAGATTGTATCTATAAATCTGATACAATCTTTTTTATGTGAAAATTTAATAAGAATTGCCTTTGAAAAAGTGATTTTTATAAAAATAAAGAAAAGAGTTATTTAAAATATTTTAAATATTTTAAATAACTCTTTTATGGGATATTAATATATAGTAATATACTATAAATCTAAACTATATATCAAACATCAGGTTAAAAGTTTATAATAAATTTTGAAAAGTATTTATTATAAATTTCTTTCGTAAGCTTCTACCATTTTTTTAACCATTTGGCCACCAATTGAGCCGGCTTCTCTAGAAGTTAAGTCTCCATTATAACCATTTTTTAGGTTAACTCCAACTTCTTTAGCAGCCTCCATTTTGAAATTGTTTAATCCTTCTTTAGCTTCTGGAACTAATACTCTATTTCTGCTCATTTAAATTGCCTCCTTTAATATAAGTATATTTAAATACTTTAAATGGTTTTAATATAAAATTTTGTAGCTTGTTTGATATTTGATAAAGTGTCAAAAGTTTATTATAATGATTTTTCGTAAGATTCTACCATCTTTTTAACCATTTGACCACCAACAGAACCAGCTTCTCTAGAAGTTAAATCTCCGTTGTAACCATTTTTAAGATTAACTCCAACTTCTTTAGCAGCTTCCATTTTGAAATTATTTAATCCTTCTTTAGCTTCTGGAACTAATACTCTATTTCTGCTCATTATGAGCACCTCCTTATTAATGTATCTCTAATTTATATATTTATTAAATTAAAGATTAGATTTAATAAACCCTAGGTAAATTAGCCTACTACAGATTTCTTTCGTAAGTCTCTACCATTTTTTTAACCATTTGGCCACCAATTGAACCAGCTTCTCTAGAAGTTAGGTCTCCATTGTAACCATTTTTAAGATTAACTCCAACTTCTTTAGCAGCTTCCATTTTAAAGTTATTTAATCCTTCTTTAGCTTCTGGAACTAATACTCTGTTTCTACTCATAGTAGAGCACCTCCTAATCAAATTGAATAATTAAATAATTTTTAGGTATATGGTATAGAATTAGTATGAGTAATTCTATTATCTTATAAAATTAATTATAAATTTTTTTCATAAGATTCTACCATTTTTTTAACCATTTGACCACCAACAGAACCAGCTTCTTTAGAAGTTAAGTCTCCGTTGTAACCATTTTTAAGATTAACTCCAACTTCTTTAGCAGCTTCCATTTTAAAGTTGTTTAATCCTTCTTTAGCTTCTGGAACTAATACTCTATTGTATCCCATTGTTTTCACCTCCTTTTGTTGTTTGTAGTCTTATTTTAACCGAATATAAAAGTTTTATTTTATTAGTTTAAAGGAAACTTCTGAATAAAATTCTTGTTTTGTAATATATTAGGTAATAAATTAACTATGAAAATTAAAAAAAATATTATATAATGTAGTTTTGAAAAATAATTTTAATTTATTGAATTATAATGCTTAAATAAACAATGTATAAATCAGTTTGAAATTATTTTAAAATTATAGAGAATATAATGAATAAATCTTTTGAAAAATATATTATATATAATGTAGGGTAATTTTAAAAAATAATACATTAAGAAAAAATAGATTTTAAGTATAGTAAAGACTAAAACATGAATTGAAAAATAATTAATAGAAAAGGTAGGAGGAAATATTTTGAGTAATAAAAAAATAATTTTAACTGGTGGTGGAACTGCAGGTCATGTTACACCTAATATAGCTCTTATCCCAAAGTTAAAAGAATTAGGTTATGATATAGGATACATAGGAACTAAAGAAGGAATTGAAAGAAGGCTTATTGAGGCTGAGAACATAAAATATCACATAATATCTAGTGGAAAGCTAAGAAGGTATTTTGATTTAAAAAATTTTTCAGATCCTTTTAAAGTTATAAAAGGAATTTTTGACGCAAAGAAAATACTAAAGCAAGAAAAACCAAATATAATTTTTTCAAAGGGTGGATTTGTATCAGTTCCAGTTGTTTTAGCTGCAAAAATGAGGAAAATACCAGTTATAATTCATGAAGCTGATATGACACCAGGACTTGCCAATAAAATATCTATGCCATATTGTTCTAAAATTTGTGTAACATTTAAAGAAGCCTTAAATCATATAGATAAATCTAAAGGTGTATTAACAGGACTTCCTATAAGAGAAGAAATTTTAAATGGAAGTAAAATAGAAGGAAAAAGAATATGTGGGTTTAAAGATGAAAAACCTATAATTTTAATTATCGGTGGAAGTTTAGGCTCAAAGTTTATAAATGATTCTATAAGAGAAAATTTAGATGAGTTATTAAAAGACTTTAATTTAGTGCATGTCTGTGGAAAAGGAAATGTAGATAATACAATAAAAAAAGAAGGGTATGTTCAATTTGAATATGTAAAAGAAGAATTACCACATTTGATGAAGATTTCTTCATTAGTAATTTCACGTGCTGGTGCCAATGTTATATTTGAAATCCTGGCACTAAAAAAGCCAAATTTACTTATACCACTTTCAGCTAGAGCTAGTAGAGGTGACCAAATTTTAAATGCTAGGTCTTTTGAAAAAGATGGTTATAGTATGGTTTTAGAAGAAGAGGAATCAAATTCAAAAATATTATTAGAAAAAATAAAAGAATTAAATAGAAATAAAGATAAATATATTGAAAATATGAATAAGAGTGAAGTTAAAAACAGTGTTGATAATATAATAGAGTTGATACAACAATGTAGTATATAAAAGTTAAAATACAAAATAAGATAGTACTTTATATTTTAAAGTACTATCTTATTTTGTATAAAGAAAATGGTAATTGGAAAATATATTTTTGAATAATTTTAAAGTTGCATTTAAATAAAAAATGCATATGAATTTACTATAAAAATAATTATATAAAGAGGGGTTAGTATGAAGATCAAATTTTGTGGAGCTGCTAAATGCATAACAGGTTCATGCCATCTATTGGAGGTTGGTAACACTAAAATATTACTAGATTGTGGTTTATTTCAAGGTAAAGATTTAAAAAAATTTAATAATGATGAGTTTATGTTCAATCCTAAAGAAATATCAGCAGTAATATTATCTCATGCTCATTTAGATCATAGTGGAAGAATTTTAAAGCTATATGAGCAAGGATTTAAGGGGAATGTTATATGTACAAAACCAACAGTGGAACTTTGCAAGGTATTACTATCAGATATAGAAAACTCATTGGATAAAAATGAGAAGAATAGAAGTGAAATATATTTTGAAAAATTCATAGGATATGACTATGATGAAAATATTATTATTAATGAAGATATATCATTGGTTTTTAGAGATGCAGGACATATTCTAGGTTCTGCTATATGTGAAATTGTAATAAATGATGAAAACAATACAAAAATAGTATATAGTGGCGATGTAGGAAATGATAATTTATTAATAGTGGATGACCCAAAAAAAATATATAGTAGTGATTATTTAATATTAGAGGGTACATATGGTGATAAAATTCACAATGTTAAAAGAGATGAATTTGATTTTTTAGTGGAAATTATAAAAAAAACTGTTTCTAAAAATGGGAATGTAGTTATACCTGCATTTTCATTAGGGAGAACTCAAGAAATAATATATACTTTAAACAAATTTATGGAATCAGAAGAGGATTATAATGTAGATATATATGTAGATAGTCCTATGTCTACTAAGATTACTAAAATTTTTGAAAATAATAAAAAATATTTTGATAAGGAGGCAAAAAAATTTTTAAATGAAGGAGATAATCCTTTTCAGTTCAAAAACCTTCACTTCATAGAAGAATTAGAGGAATCAAAAAAACTAAAAAATAGGAAGGGTATAGTTATAATATCTTCTAGTGGTGATTGTGAAGGGGGAAGAATTGTGCATCATATAAAAAATAACATAGAGGATAAAAATAGCTCTTTAGTTTTTGTTTGTGCTCAGGGGTATGATACAATCGGTGGGCATATTTTAGGTGGAAAAAGAAATATTTGTATATTAAAAGAAGAGTTAGAAATTAATTGCAATATATACAATTTACAGGGGCTATCTGGTCATGCTGATAAAAATAGTTTGGAAAAGTGGGTATGCAATTTTAAAAGTAAACCTAAGAAAATATTCTTAGTCCATGGAAGTGAAAAAGCACTTTGTGAATTGAAAGACAATTTAGAAAAAAAGAAGTTCAGTATATCGATACCTGCAATTGGGTGTATAGAAAATACAAATAGTTAAAAATATAACAATGAAAATGACCTTTAAGCACTTGAAATTTAAGTGGTATAGCATTATCATAGATTATGAAAGCTGTATAAAATGCTATTTTTAGTAAAAATATTATAAAAATTGAGTTATTTCGAGGTATTATCCTAAAAATTTTTTTGATAACATGGATAATAATTATCAAATAATTACTATGTTATTATTTTAGATAATTAAAAAAAAAGATAGGTATTAACCAAATAGCAAAAAAATTATTATAATAATAGATATTAAGAAAGAAGGTTTGGACAATGAGACAAATGAAAACTATGGATGGAAATACTGCTGCTGCTCACGTAGCTTATGCTTACACTGATGTAGCTGCTATATATCCAATAACACCATCATCACCAATGGCAGAGCACTGCGATGAGTGGGCTGCACAAGGTAGAAAAAATATTTTTGGGCAAACTGTAAGAATGATGGAAATGCAATCTGAGGCAGGTGCAGCAGGTGCGGTTCACGGATCATTACAAGGAGGAGCATTAACAACTACATTTACAGCTTCTCAAGGATTACTACTTATGGTTCCTAATATGTATAAAATAGCAGGGGAATTATTACCAGGAGTATTCCATGTAACTGCTAGAGCATTAGCAGCACAAGCATTATCAATATTTGGAGATCACCAAGACGTAATGGCTGCAAGACAAACAGGATTTGCTTTACTTGCAAACAATAGCGTTCAAGAAGTTATGGACTTAGCTCCAGTTGCTCACTTAGTAGCAATCGAAGGAAGAGTTCCATTCTTAAACTTCTTTGATGGATTTAGAACTTCACATGAAATTCAAAAAATAGAAGCTTGGGATTACGAAACATTAGAAAAATTTGTAGATAAAGATGCTGTAGAAGCATTTAGAAATAGAGGATTAAATCCAAATAATCCAGTAACAAGAGGTACAGCTCAAAACCCTGATGTGTACTTCCAAACTAGAGAAGCTTCAAATAAATTCTATCAAGCTGTTCCAGAATTAGTTGAAAAATATATGGAAAAAGTAAACAAAGAAATCGGAACAGATTACCATGTATTTAACTACTATGGTGCACAAGATGCTGATAGAGTAATAGTTGCAATGGGTTCAGTTTGTGATGTTGTAGAAGAAACAATAGATTACTTAGCAACTCAAGGTGAAAAAGTTGGATTATTAAAAGTACGTTTATTTAGACCATTCTCATTAGATCATTTCTTTAAACATATGCCAAAAACTGTTAAAAAAGTAGCAGTTCTTGACAGAACTAAAGAACCAGGATCAGCTGGAGAACCATTATATCAAGATATAAGAAATGCATATTATGATTGTGAAAATAAACCAGCTATAATAGGTGGAAGATATGGACTAGGTTCAAAGGACACTACTCCAGATCATATAGTAACTGTATTTGATCATTTAAAAAATGATGAATTAAAAAATGGATTCACAATAGGAATAAATGATGATGTAACATTTACTTCATTAGAAGTATCTAGAAGTATACAAGTTGCAGATAAAGGAACTACAGCTTGTAAATTCTGGGGTCTTGGATCAGATGGTACAGTTGGAGCTAACAAAAGTGCTATAAAAATAATTGGAGACAATACAGATATGTATGCTCAAGCATACTTTGCATATGACTCTAAAAAATCTGGTGGTATAACAGTTTCTCACTTAAGATTTGGTAAGAAACCAATTAAATCACCATACTTAATAAATGCTGCAGACTATGTTGGATGTCATAACCAATCATATGTTAATAAATATGATGTTCTAGCAGGAATAAAAGATAATGGAACATTCTTATTAAACTGCATTTGGAATCAAGAAGATTTAGAAAAACATTTACCAGCATCAATGAAGAGATATATTGCAGCACATAACATAAACTTCTATACAATCAATGCTGTTAAAATAGCTCAAGATTTAGGTTTAGGTGGAAGAATAAACATGATAATGCAAGCTGCATTCTTTGAATTATCAAAAATTATTCCAACTGAAGAAGCAGTTAAACACTTAAAAGATGCTGTTATTAAATCATATGGCAAAAAAGGTGAAAAAGTTGTAAAAATGAACCATGATGCTATAGATAAAGGAATAGAATCTATTGTTAAAGTAGAAGTTCCGGCTTCTTGGAAAGATGCTCAAGATGAAGCACTTCCAATTCAAGAAAAACCTGATTTCGTTAAAAATATCGTAGATGTTATGAACAGACAAGAAGGAGATAATTTACCAGTTAGTGCCTTTGCAGGTATCGAAGATGGTACATTTGAACCAGGAACAGCTGCATATGAGAAAAGAGCAATAGGAATAAATATTCCAGAATGGATACCAGAAAATTGTATTCAATGTAACCAATGTGCTTATGTATGTCCACATGCGACTATAAGACCATACGTTGCAAAAGAAGAAGCATTTGAAGGTGCTCCAGCAAACATGAAAATTGTAGATGCTAAAGGTGGAAAAGCATTTGAAGGATTAAAATTTGCAATGACAGTAGCACTTGAAGATTGTACTGGTTGTGGAAACTGTGCGCAAGTTTGTCCAGCAAAAGAAAAAGCTTTAGTTATGAAACCTTTCGAAACTCAAGAAAAAGAAAAAGAAGTTTGGGATTTTGCAGTTAAAAACTTACCAGCAAAAGCTGAAAATCCAATGGGAGTAAACAGTGTTAAAGGTAGCCAATTTGAAACTCCACTTTTAGAGTTCAGTGGTGCTTGTGCAGGATGTGGAGAAACTCCATATGCAAAACTTATAACACAATTATTTGGAGATAGAATGATGATAGCTAATGCTACTGGATGTTCATCAATCTGGGGCGGTAGTGCACCTTCAACTCCATACACAACTAACCATAAAGGTCAAGGTCCAGCTTGGGCAAACTCATTATTCGAAGATAATGCTGAGTTTGGATTAGGTATGTTCTTAGGAGCTAACCAATTAAGAGATAAACTTGTTTTAGCAGTTAAAGAAGCTGTTGAAGCTAATATTTGTGAAGAATTAAAAGGTTTATTAAAAGAATGGTTAGAAAATGTAAATGATGCAGAAGCTACAAAAGCTTTAGCAGCTAAAATATTACCAATGTTAGAAAATGAAAAATCAAATGAAGCTTTAGCTGAAGTTTATAATAAAAAAGATTTCTTCGTTAAGAGATCACAATGGATCTTCGGTGGAGACGGTTGGGCATACGACATCGGATATGGTGGAGTAGACCACGTATTAGCAAGTGGAGAAAATGTAAATGTATTTGTATTTGACACAGAAGTTTACTCAAATACAGGTGGTCAATCTTCTAAATCTACTCCAACTGCTGCTATAGCTAAATTCGCAGCTGCAGGTAAGAGAACTAAGAAAAAAGATTTAGGAATGATGGCTATGAGTTATGGATATGTTTATGTAGCTCAAGTAGCTATGGGAGCTGATCAAAATCAAACTCTTAAAGCTATAAGAGAAGCAGAAGCATATGATGGCCCATCATTAATAATTGGTTATGCACCATGTATAAACCATGGAATTAAAAAAGGTATGGGATCTACTCAATTAGAATCTAAATTAGCTGTTCAATCTGGATACTGGACATTATATAGATATAACCCAGTACTAAAAGAAGAAGGTAAAAATCCATTTAGCTTAGATTCTAAAGAACCAACATTATCATTTAAAGATTATCTAATGGGAGAAGTTAGATATGCTTCATTAGCAAAAGCATTCCCAGAAGATGCTGAAGCATTATTTGCTAAAACAGAGCAAGATGCTAAAGAGAGAAGAGAAAATTATAAAAGACTTGCAGAACAACAAATCTAATATAATTTGAATAAAAAAGGGTTACTCAAAGTTTGAGTAATCCTTTTTTTATATAAAACTTATATATTTTTATTATAAATAAAGTAATGCTTGTTATGAAAATTATGTATATTTTATAATATATATATTTTTATTAAAAAAGCTTTTAAAAAAGTTAAATTAAGGGTACAATTAGAATATAACCATATAGGAGGTGTTAAATATGAATGATAATAAAGATTGCGGATGCGGCTGTGGATGCGATAACAAAGAGAATGAAGTAAAACACGAAAGCTGTGGATGTAGCGGACATAGTCATGAAAACGAAGGTTGCGGATGTGGACATAACCATGAAAGTGAAGGTTGTGGATGCGGATGTGAAGATCACGAAGTTTTAACAGTTGCATTAGAGGATGAAGAAGGAAACACTATAATATGTGAGATAGTAGATGGATTCGTTTTTAATGAAAATGAATTTGCATTAGTTCAAAATCCAAATGATGGTTCAGTATATTTATTTAAAGTTGTTGGAGACGACGAAGTTGGAGAATTAGTAGTTCCAGATGATGAAGAGTACGAGGCAGCTAGAAAATATTATGAAAAATCAATTGCAGCACAAAATTAATTAAAAAAGTAAAAAGTCGTTATCAAAACGACTTTTTTATTTTATAATAATATAAAGGAAAATAATAATTAGATAGTACTTATTAACTTTTATAATATTTATAGATAGACTATTTTGAAAATTCATTTTAAAAATATTTAGTGAAAGTTATATTAATAAAATATTGTTTGTCAGGAGAAAAATATGGAAAAATTAGCTATTTTTGATATTGATTATACTATAACAAAAAGAGAAACACTTTTGGAACTTTACATGTTTATGATAAAGAAAAGTCCTAAGTTTATAAAATATGCGCCAAGAAATATAATATCCACTTTATTATTTGCATTAAGATTAAAGGATGCTGGAAAATCAAAAGAAACATTTATAAGATTTATAGATGGAATTAAAGAAGATGAAATGCAAGAGCTTGTTAAAGAGTTTTATGAAAAAAGACTTTGTAATATACTTTATCAAGATGCTATCGATATGATGAAAAAATTAAAAAAAGAAGGTTGTAAAATTTATTTAATATCCGCTTCAGCTGAATTTTATATAAATGAATTTTATAAGATAAAGGAAGTAGATAAAGTTATAGGTACTAGGTTTAAAGTGGAAAATAATATTCATAGACCAATAATAGATGGTACAAATTGCAAAGGTGAAGAAAAGGTTAAAAGATTAATGGAGGAAATAAAAAAAGAAGGCATAGAGGTGGATTTTAAAAACTCATATATGTTCTCTGATTCCTTATCGGATTTGCCTTTATTAAATTTAGTTGGAAATGGCTATTTAATAAATTACAAAAGGAAACATGATAAATTACAGATACTAAAATGGAAATAGGGAGTGTTACAGTAATGATTAAAATTTCTAATAAATATATTATATATAATGGTGATGTGAAAACTGCAGATGAATTTGAAAAAATAAAACCAGTATCATCAAAACAAATTTATGAAGTTATAAGAATTATAAATAAGAAGCCTTTATTTTTAAAAGAACATATAGAAAGGTTAATTAATTCTGTAAAAATTACAAATAGTAAGTTTGTTATAACTACGGAAATTATAAAAAATGAAATAGAAAAATTAGTAAAGGTAAATGATGTAATAGAAGGGAATATTAAAATTATATTAGATAATAGTAACAGGTATATGTTTTTTATACCTCATAGCTACCCTTCACAAGATTTATACAGTAATGGTGTAAAAACAATATTATATTTTGGTGAAAGAGAAAACCCTAACGCAAAGGTAATAAATGATACTTTTAGAGAAAGGGTTAATAGAAAACTAGAGGAAAGTAACTCTTATGAAGCTATATTAGTAGATAGGAATGGATATATTACGGAAGGTAGTAGGTCTAACATATTTATGGTTATAGATGGCAAAATTGTAACATCACCAGGTAATAAGGTGTTACCAGGCATAACAAGGATGAAGATAATTCAATGTTGTAATGAATTGGGTCTTGAAATAGAAGAGAAGGAATTAAGTTATAAACAATTAGATAAAATAGAAGGAGCATTTATATCAGGTACATCTCCAAAGGTATTGCCAATAAAAAGTATAGATGAATTAAAAATAAATTCACAAAAGAATAAAATAATAAATGATATAAAAAATAAATTTGATGAATTAATAAAAAAAGATATAAGTTAGTAATTTTTTAGGGGAATATATAAAGTAATAGGGGATTTTGACGATAATTTAGGCATGTGAAAAAATAATAAATTATTATAGTCTAAAAAATAGTCAAAAACCTCTAGGTTAACTTTAATTTGGGGGGATTTATGGTGGAAGTAAAAACAAATGGGTTAGGTGTTATAAAGGTAGAAAATAATAAAGTTTTTGTTTTAAATCCTGAAGAAGGAAAATTACCGGCTAGAATTTTACCATCACCAGATGTAGAAATAAAAATTGATAACAAAGTTATTACAGAGCCTGTAGAAGTTTTTCAAGAGAATGTAGTGGAATTTACAATTAAAAATCAAGAAAAACCAAAAAGGCATCTAAATATAGAGATATCTGAAGATAAAATAGAAGCAAAAGTTACAATAAGAGAAGAAAAATGCAATCTATATAAAATTAAGGATTCTCAGATTTCGCCAATACTAAGACCAACAATAGAGGTAATAGGAGAATTAACAGCACCTAGATATACTGAGTCAGAACTAACTATGGAACTTAATAAATTAGGAATAATTTATGGGTTAGATGATGATGCTATAAAATATTGTTGTGAAAACGATATTATAGAAAATATTAGCATAGCAATGGGGAAAGAGCCAATTAAACCTATAGATGATGAAATTAAAGCATATTTTAATGTAATGGATGAGAAAAAGTTAGTTGAAGATGACAATGGAAGAGTTGACTTTAAATCTATAGGCGAAGTAGAAACTGTAAAATCAGGTGATTTAATTGGTGAGTTGCAGATAGGTAAAAATGGAAAAATAGGCTTTAATGTTTATGGACAAGTAATTAAACCACCAAAAAGAAAAGTTAAAACCATAAAAAGTGGAAAAGGGGTAAATGTTGTAGGAAATAGAGCATATGCCACAATAAGTGGTAAGCCTTACCTCAGGAGCAACACATTTTCTGTTGAAGAGGTTTTTAATGTTGATGGTGATGTGGATATCTCAAAGGGTAATATAAGGTTTATAGGTGATGTTATAGTTCATGGGAACGTTAAAGATGATATGAAGGTTGAAAGTGGGAATAGTATAATTATTCGTGGTAATGTCTTAAGAGGGGAATTAAATGCAGAAGGGGATATAGAAGTAAAAGGTAACATTATATCATCAAATATATTAGGCGGAAATATTGGTGCAGACTACTCTAAATATATAGAACAGGTAGAAAAAATTCATGAAAAAATATTCAACCTTTGCGAGAATCTTTATAAAATAAATAGTAGCAATAATTTGGCTAATCAAATTAAAGAAAAAGACTTAATAAATGCAATTATTGATGCTAGATTTAAGAACTTTAATATGGACATTTATAATTTAATTAATTCAATGAAAAGTCAAAAGGATATACAATGTGATTTATATAAATTTATTTCCGTAAAAATGTGTAATTGTTATTTTGATAATTTCAAAACTATAAATGAAGTAACTTATATGGAAAAATTATTAAAAGCTAAAATAGAAGAATTAAATAGCAAAATATATAAAAGGTGTGATATGTATATAACTTATGCACAGGATTGTAATATTGATGTTACAGGAAATATTTATATTGATGGAAAAGGAATTTATAAATCTAATGTTAGTTCTTTAGATAGTATATATTTTATAAATGATAAAAGTACAATTAGAGGCGGAGTTATAAGTGCTGAAAATGAAATAAAAGCTAAAATAGTAGGAACACCTAATGGTGTTATGAATGTGCTGAAAGTGAAAGATAAAGGTCATATATATGTAGCTATGGCCTATTATAACACTAAATTTATAATTGGAAATAAAAAATATGTATTAGAAGAACCAAGTAAAGACATTCACGTTTATTTAGATAAAGATGATGAAATATGTGTTGAAAAATTAAAGTTATAGAGGGTGAAAAAATGAATGAAGAAATAAAGATGCTAATTTTCTCAATAGGGGATCAATTTTATGCCGAAAATATTATGGATGTAGAGAGAATTTTAATTTATGAAGAACCTACAGAATTACCTGATGCACCAAGTTTTTTAAAAGGCATTATAAATTATGAGGGAAGTATACTTCCAGTAATATCACTTTCAGATAAATTTAATAAACATGGTGAAAAAATTAAAGATGAATTAAAAATAATAGTAGTAAGGGATGAAGAACGAAAAATAGGAATAATAGTTGATTCAGTATCCGAAGTAAAGCCTATTAATGTTAATAATATTGAAGTTGCTCCAGATATAGCATCTGATATATCAAAAAGATATATTCAAGGATTAATAAAAGAAAAAGATAGGATAATAATATTCTTGTCTCTTTCGAATATATTATCAGATGAAGAAAAAGAACTTGTATATTAGGTGAAACTATGGAAAAAAAAGATATAAAGATTGGTATAGGAGACTTAAATATAGGAAAAAATCCAGATCGATTAATAACAATAGGTCTTGGATCATGTATAGGTATAGCTCTTTTCGATAAATACTCTAAAATTGGTGGACTTGCCCATATAATGCTTCCAGATAGTACTAAGTTCACTAAAATTACTAATAATCTTAAATTTGCAGATTTAGCTATACCTATATTGGTAGATAAGATGAAAAATGCAGGAGCAAATGAAAAGTTTTTAAAAGCAAAAATTGCAGGTGGAGCATCTATGTTTAGTTTTGCTGATAAAAATATGAACATGGATATTGGCGATAGAAATGCAAAAGCTGTTAAAGAAATGCTTAAAAAATATAAAATTCCAATTGAGGCAGAAGATGTAGGTGGAAATAAAGGAAGAACTATTACCTTAAATACAGAGAATGGAGTACTTCAAGTGAAAACAATAGGTCTAGGTATTAAAGATATTTAAAGTTTATTATTAGAGGTGATAGTTAATGGACAGAAAAATAAAAGTTATAGTAGTTGATGATTCCGCTCTTATGAGAAAAATAATATCTGATATGATAAATGAGCAAGAAGACATGGAGGTAGTTGCTATAGCTAGAAATGGTGAAGAACTTTTAAAAAAACTAGAGGTAATTACACCAGATGTAATTACTTTAGATATAGAAATGCCAATTTTAGATGGAATTTCTACATTAAAAGTACTAAAAGAAAAGAAAATAGCTTCGAAAATAATAATGTTAAGTTCATTAACTAAAGATGGGGCTGAAATTACTATGGACTGCCTTGCTCTTGGAGCTTTTGATTTTGTGTGCAAGCCATCAGGAGCAATTTCATTAGATATAAATATTGTTAAGGATGATTTAATAAAAAAAATAAGAAATGAAAAAAGAACGATTAAATCTATATCAATGAGAAATAAGACAAATTCAAATTTTATGGAAAGGCTTAGAAAAAAAGAAACTAACCATAAAGAGATAAATGCAGTGGTAATAGGAGCATCTACAGGAGGACCTAAAGCATTGTACAGCGTTATTACAGGACTACCTAAAAACTTAGGAGTTCCAATTTTTGTAGTTCAGCATATGCCTGTTGGTTTTACTAAAGCTTTTGCAGAAAGACTAGACAGGGGAAGTAATTTAAAAGTTGTTGAAGCTGAAGATAGAATGCGTATAGAAGAAAATGTTGTTTACGTTGCAAGGGCAGGATATCATATGGAGATAGAAGGAACTTATATAAGACTTACAGACACTTCTCCAGTTTGTGGTGTTAAACCAGCTGTAGATAAACTGTTTATATCAGCATCAAAAGTTTATGGAAGTAAGTTATTAAGTGTTGTTTTAACTGGAATGGGTAAAGATGGAGCTAATGGAACTATAGAGGTTAAAAATAGAGGTGGTTATACTATGGCAGAAGATGAGTCAACTTGCATAATATATGGTATGCCCAAAGCTGCTTTTGAAACTAATAAAGTTGATGAGGTATTGCCATTACATTATGTATCAAGCAGAATAACAAAAGTAGTTAGAGGAGTTGACTAAAGTAATGGATTTTAAACCGCTTGAAGTTTGGGTGAAAAGAGAGCTGCAAATAGATTTAACGGCATATAAGTCTAATCAATTGCATAGAAGAATCCAAAGTTTAATGACTAGAGTAGGTGCAAGTTCAATAGAAGAATATATAACAATGCTAAAAACTGATAAGATTCAACGAGAAAAATTTTTGGATTATTTAACTATAAATGTAACGGAATTTTTTAGGAATCCTGAAATTTTTGACGAGTTTAAGGATGTTATAAAAAGTAACTTGAATTATAAATCTCCACTAAAAATTTGGAGTGCAGCATGTTCTCTTGGTGCAGAGCCATATTCTTTAGCGATGATATTAGATGAAATATCACCAGGAGTTAATCATAAAATTATAGCGACAGATATTGATAACAATATATTAAACAAAGCAAAAAAAGGTGAATATAGTAGCTTAGAGATTAAAAATGTACCATCACAGCTATTAAAAAAATATTTTAAAAGTCATGATAAAAGTTATGTTATAGATGATAAATTAAAAAAAATGATAACATTTAAAAAACATGACCTTATTTTAGAAAATTATGAAAGTAATTTTGACATAATAATTTGTAGAAATGTAGTAATATACTTTAATCAAGATATAAAAGATAGAATTTATGATAAATTTAGTAGATCCTTAAAAAAAGGTGGGATACTTTTTGTAGGGGCTACGGAAAGTATATATAATTATAAGGCTTTCAATTTTGAAAAAGTATCCACTTTTATTTATAGGAAGCTTTGAGGAGGAATAATATGGATACGTCACAATACCTTTCAATGTTTTTAGAAGAATCAATGGATAATCTTCAAACTTTAAATGAAAGTCTCCTTATTTTAGAGCAAGAACCTAATGATAAAGAAAGGTTAAATGAAATATTTAGGGTAGCACATACTATTAAAGGTATGGCTGCAACTATGGGATATAATACTATAGCAGAACTTACTCATAAAATGGAGGATGTTTTATCTAAGTTTAGAGAAGGAGAATTAAATGTAACTCCAAAGGTTGTAACAGTATTATTTAGATGTCTAGATAATTTGGAGAATATGATAAACACTATTGCTGATGGTGAAGAATTAGATTATGATATATCAGATATAGTTCATCAATTAGAAGATATAGGTAATAAAAAACAAAGCGATGAAGCTAAAGAAAATGCTGAAAATGCAGAAGGAAAATCAATTGAGGCAGTTTGTGATGTAGCAAATCAACTTCAATTTAATGAGTATGATTTAAATGTAATTAAACAAGCTAAGGATTCTGGATTTAATGCGTATAGTATTTATGTTAAATTAGATGATGGAACAATTTTAAAATCAGCAAGAGCATTTGTAATAATGCAAGCCCTAGAAGAGCATGGAGAAATTATAAAAACACAACCTATCTTAGAAGATTTAGAAATTGAAGATTTTGATTTGGATATAAATTTTGCGTATATAACAAAAGAAACTAAGGAAACTATAAAAAATTTAATAGAAGACATTTCAGAAGTAAGAATAGTTGAAGTTTCAGATGTAAAAACAGATAAAAATAAAGAAGAGATTAATAGTGATTGTTCAAATTATAACTTATCAGAATATGATATGGATGTTATAAAACAAGCTAAGCAAGTTGGATTTAATGCACTTAATGTAAGTATTCAGTTAGATGAAGGAACATTATTAAAATCAGCAAGAGTATTTATAATAATGCAAGAGCTAGAGGCGCATGGTGAGGTTATAAAATCAATACCTGCATCAGAAGATTTAGAGGCAGAAAATTTTGATTATAATATAGAACTAACTTATATTACTAAAAAAACTGAAAAAGAAACTAAAGATATATTATTTAAAATATCAGAAGTGAAAAGTGTAGAAATCAGTAATATCTCAGAAAATAATAAAAAAAGTATAAAAAATTTGAAACCAAAAGAAATTACTAATAAATCAGAGAAAATAAAAGAAATAAATAAAGAAATAGAAAAAGGTAAAGATATTAAGGGAAAGAAAACAACTAACGATAAGCATAATTCCGATAAACATCCTAAGGGGAGAACAGTTGGACAATCAGTAAGAGTAGATTTGGAAAGATTAGATAAGTTTATGAATATGGTTTCAGAACTTGTGATTCATAGGACAAGACTAGAACAAATAAGTTTAAATCATAAAATACCAGAGCTAAATGAAACTTTAGAACAAGTAGCTCGAAGTACATCTGATTTACAAGATTTGGTTATGAAAATAAGAATGTTGCCATTAGACGCTGTATTTAATAGATTTCCAAGGATGATAAGGGATTTATCTATAGAATTAGGTAAAGAAATTGATCTTGAAATATTAGGACAAGACACTGAACTTGATAGAACAGTTATAGAAGAAATTGGGGAACCATTAATTCATCTTTTAAGAAATGCAGCAGACCATGGGATAGAGAGTCCAGAAGAAAGAATCAAAGCTGGTAAAAATCCAAATGGAAAAATAAAGCTTATAGCATATCCAGAAGGAACTAAGGCTGTAATAAAAGTTGAAGATGATGGAAAAGGGCTAAATGTTGACAAGATTAGAGCTAAGGCTGAAAGTGTAGGAATAACTACAGAAGGTATGAGCGAAAATGACATTAAAAATTTAATATTTAGCCAAGGATTCAGTACTAATGAAGTAGTTACAGACATATCAGGTAGAGGTGTTGGTATGGATGTAGTAAAAACTAAAATTGCTGCATTAGGAGGAACTGTAGATGCTATAAGTGAATTAGGTAAGGGAACAAGTTTTATTATAAGACTTCCACTTACACTTCAAATTATACAAGCATTACTTGTAAAGGTTGGTTCTGAAACAATGGCAATATCTTTAGGATATATAGATAGAGTTATTGAATATAAAAAGGAATTAACTAAAAAGACAAATAATAAAGAGGTAATAATTTATAACGATAATATAGTTAATCTTATAAGAGTTAATGAAAAATTAAACATTCCAGAGGATGATCATGGAAAGAAATATGTAGTTATGACAAAGGTAGGAGAAAGGGAAGTTGGTTTACTTGTAGATTCATTATTAGGTCAACAAGAAATAGTAATAAAGCCGTTTGGTAAGACATTAAAGAACTTGAATGAATATATAGGTGCTACAATTTTAGGAGATGGATTAGTAACATTAATACTAGATGTTGCATCATTGATATAAGGAGGTGCTTAAAATTTGGAATATACGAAGCTAACTGATCTCCAGTTAGATGCACTAAGGGAAGTAGGAAATATAGGAATAGGAAATTCTGCAACAGCATTATCTAATCTTTTAAATAAAAAGGTTGATATAACTTTTCCTAAAGTAAATTTAATACCTTACGAAGAAATATTTGAAAATGATGCTGAAGATTTAGCCTATGCAGTTGTAATTAGAGTGCTTGGTGATGCACCTGGAAATATGCTATTTATAATAGATGAAAATTCTCTTTTAGATATAATAAGTAGTCTTTGTGGACAATGTGGAAATGAAGTAAATGAAATGGGGCTATCGGTTTTAGCCGAGGTTGGAAATATAATTTCATCCACTTATATAAATGCCATTGCATCACTTACAAATTTGAACTTGACGCTTTCTGTACCAGCAGTGGCTAGTGATATGATAGGGGCTATACTTTCAACAACATTTATGGAAGCTGGTCAATATGGAGAATCTGTTTTAGATATTGAAACAGAATTTATTCAAGAAAATGAAACATTAAACGGGCATTTTTATTATATTCCTATGCCTGGCTCATTAGAAAAAATATTGAAATCTTTAGGAATAATGGAGGGAAATTTAAATGGCTAAAGTATTAATAGTTGATGACGCAACATTTATGAGAATGATGATAAAGGACATTCTTGAAAAGAATGGATTTGAAGTAGTAGGAGAAGCACAAAATGGAATAAAGGCTGTAGAACTTTATAAATCTGAGAAACCAGACGTGGTTACAATGGATATAACTATGCCAGATATGGATGGAATAGAAGCTGTAAAAGCTATAAAAGAATTTGATCCAAATGCAAAAATAGTAATGTGTAGTGCTATGGGTCAACAAAGCATGGTTATGGATGCTATAAGAGCAGGTGCAAAAGATTTTATAGTTAAGCCTTTCCAAGCAGATAGAGTATTAGAAGCTATAAATAAAGTAATTGGATAGGGGGACTAGCAATGCAAGTTGTTGTTTTTAGGATTGGGGATGAACAATT
The DNA here is from genome assembly GCF_018916625.1 of Clostridium senegalense. Taxonomy (NCBI): domain Bacteria; kingdom Bacillati; phylum Bacillota; class Clostridia; order Eubacteriales; family Clostridiaceae; genus Clostridium; species Clostridium senegalense. Next base: position 354,558 of record NZ_JAHLNC010000001.1, on the reverse strand, counting down.
TGCTGTTGAAACTAGCAAAGTTCAAAGTATATGTGATATGATGAACATCACATTAGTACCCAAAGCGCCAAGTCATATAAAAGGACTTATAAATTTAAGAGGGATTATAATTACAATTTTAGATATAAACTTAGTATTAAATATGAAATCAGCTAATACAGAGGAACAAAATATTATAATATTAAATTTAGAGGATGAAGCTGTCGGTATTACAGTAGATTCAGTAGATGAGGTATTAGAAGTAGAAGATGGTTCTGTAGAAAGAGTAGTTAGTGATAAAGAAAAAGTATTTATAAAAGGTGTAATTAATTTAAAAGATAGAATTATAACTTTATTAGATTTTGATAAAATAAATATATAAAATCTACGAATATAGGAATGAGGTAGAGTAATGTCAGAAGTATTATCTCAAAGAGAAATAGATGCTCTTTTGCTTGCTTTATCTTCTGGAGATTTAGAGGCAGATTCATTAGAAGTGAAGGAAGAGAAAGTTAAAGTAAAACCTTATGATTTTAGAAGGCCTCAAAAATTTACTAAAGATCATATAAGAACTTTAGAGCTTGTTCATGACAATTACAGTAGAATAATTTCTAATTATTTAACTGCACAACTTAGAAGTAATATAAAAGTCAATGTAGAAAGTGTTCAGCAAATAACTTATGAAGAGTTTATTCACTCTATACCAAATCCTACAGTGCTTACACTTTTTAAAATGCCACCATTAAGTGGAGATATATTACTTGAAACTAATGCAGAATTTGTTCTTAGAATGTATGATGTTTTAGCAGGAGGTTCAGGTTATAAAAAACCTAAATTAAAGGAGCTTACAGAAATAGAAAAGAAACTTATTAAAGTTTTAAATAGTGGATTAGTATCAAATTTGAAATTAGCATGGGAAGATGTTTTAGATGTACAACCAGAAATTCAAGAAATAGAAACAAATCCAGCATTAAATCAAACTCTAGCGCCTAATGAGCCAGTTGCTCTTATAACATTTACTGTTGAAATGTTTAGCACTACTATGTTCATGAATATATGTATACCATATCTTAGTATAGAGAAAGTTTTAGACAAGCTTGTGATTAGATATTGGTTTAGCAATGATGACGAACTAGCAAATGAGCATAAGAAGAAGGTAAGGCATAGACTAGATAAAGTAAATGTAGATATTTTATCTATACTTGGAAAAACAGAAATAACAGTTAATGATTTCTTATCTTTAAATATAGGAGACGTTATAACTTTAGATAATAATATAGATTCACCAGCAGAGATTTATGTAGAAGAACAATTGACTTACATTGGTAAACCTGGTTTAAGTGGAAAGCAAAGAGCAGTTCAAATAATAGAATATATAAGCGAGGATGTGGAGAACGATGAGTAACGGATTTCTATCACAAGAAGAAATAGATTCTTTATTAAATGGAAATGACGCTTCACCTAAAGAGAGTGAAAAGGAAAAAGAAAAGGAAGTTTTAAGTGATATAGAAAAAGATCTTCTTGGTGAAGTTGGAAATATTTCTATGGGATCCGCTGCAACAGCGCTTTCCACCATTATAGGAAAAAAAGTAAATATAACTACACCAAATATACAAGTAAGTACTTTAAGAAAAGTAAGAGAAGGCTTTGAGACGCCAAATGTAGTTTTAGATGTTAAATTTACTAGTGGAATAATGGGTGGAAATTTATTAATAATGAAAATAAGCGATGCGGCGGTTATTGCAAGCCTTATGATGGGTGGAGATGGAAAAGTAGATGGAATTAGTGAACTTTCAGAAATAGAAATTAGTGCAGTATCTGAGGCTATGAATCAAATGATAGGTTCGGCTGCTACTTCTATGGCTACTATGTTCCGAAGAGAAGTAAATATTTCACCACCATTATCAAGTATTTGTGATGAAACAACATCACCATTATCAGAAGAAATTAATGAAGAAGAAGAAATTGCATTTATATCATTTAGAATGAATATCGAGGATTTAGTAGATAGTAGTATTATGCAAGTGCTTCCACTAGTTACTGCTCAAAAAATTATAACTATAATGATGGGAACAGAAGAAGAAACTACTTCTAAAGAAGAAAATATAGTGGAAGAAAATAACTTAAATGAAGAGATTGCAATGAAAAGTGAAAATGCTAACTATGATTATGAACCAAAATCAATAGAAACTAATGAGGAGCCTGTTCAAGTTAAACAAGCTGCCTTTAGTCAATTAAATAATAGGCCAACTACAAGTATGCCAAATAATATAGATTTAATACTAGATGTGCCACTAGAAGTATCTGTTGTGCTTGGTAAAACTAGAAAAAATATAAGAGAAGTATTAGAATTAACTACAGGATCACTAATAGAGTTAGATACATTAGCAGAAGAACCAGTGGATATTTTAGTTAATGGTAAAAAAATAGCTTACGGTGAAGTAGTTGTAGTTGATGAGAATTTTGGTGTTAAAATTACAGGCATAGTAAGTGGTGAAGAAAGAGTTAGAAGTCTTGGTAAATAAAATCAATGGTATATATTTTAAAGAGTTATAATCTATTGATATAAATAAAAGGCTGTGAATAAGTATATTAAATATATTTTTTCGCAGCCTTTTATTTTAAAAATGTTAATATTTATTTAAATTTAGTATAATTTTTTAAACTTTTTTCTATAAACTTTTAATATAAGATAACGATATAACTATTAGAATAAACACAAGGTAGGTATGAAAAATGAAAATTAATAGTACATCAAATTTTATGGCCATTAATTCATATAAAAATGTGAATAAAACGGTGGCTAAAACTAATGAAGTTTCAATTAAAGATAGCTGTGAAATTTCAAACTTAGGAAAAACTTTAAATACTATGGCTGCAACTGATTTAAAAGAAGCCTCTACTGAAAGAATTGAGAAAATAAAAGCTCAAATCAAAGAAGGAACTTATAAGGTTGATAGTAAGTTAGTAGCAGAAAAAATCATAGAACATTTAAATGGGAGAGAATACTACTAATGAATAATAAATTGAATGATATTTTAATTAAGGAAAAACAAGCTATTGGAGAAATTTTAAATTTATTAGAACAACAATACAATTTAATAGTTAAAGATGATGCTTTGGGGTTGGAGTCAATCATCGCTAACATTGAAAAATCAAATAAAGAAATTGCAATAATTGAAATGGAAAGAAGAAAAATTACAAAAGGAAGATCTATGAAAGAAGTAATAGATGAATATAAAGATAAAGAATTAGAAAAAAATTATGATGATTGTATTATGCTTTTAGAGGCAACAAAGATGCAAAAAGATAGTAATAGCATTTTGTTAAAGCAAGCCCTAAATTATACTAATGCAATGATTAATATGTTAAAACCACAAGATAAAGGTGCCATAAACACTTATAATTCTTATGGGAAAATTAGAAGGTAGCGAGGTGATAAAATGTCAGGTTTGTTTGGAACAATGCAAGTATCTAAATTAGGTATGCTTGCACAACAATCTGCTCTTAACACTACATCACATAATATGTCTAATGTAAATACTCCTGGATATTCAAGGCAACATGTTATTTTATCCGCTAGTCGTCCTATAACACTTGCAGGTCCAGGTCAAATAGGAACAGGGGTAAATGTAGTAGCTATAACAAGAACAAGAGATACTTTTTTAGATTATCAAATTAGAAGAGAGTCTAGTAATCTTGCTGATTCAATAGCTAAAGAAAAATATTTATCTGAAATTGAAGGGATATTTAATGAGCCTAGCGATACAGCTATATCAAAATTATTGTCAGAGTATTATGATGCGTGGCAAACATTATCATTAAATCCAGGAAAATCAGAAGCAAGACAAGTAGTAGTTCAAACAGCTAAACAATTAACAGATTTATTAAATCATACACATAAACAATTAGAAGACACTAAAGGAAATTTAGAAACAGAAAAAAAACAATCAGTAGAAGATATAAATAATTTATTGGATCAAATAAATGAACTTAACAAAGAGATAAAAAAGGTTACTTTTGCCGGAAATAACCCAAATGATTTATTAGATTCTAGAGATTTATTATTAGATGAATTAAGTACAAAATTTGGTATTGATGTTACTTCAGAGAATCTTAATGGAATAAAATTAAATGCTGATGGAACAGATATAAATTTAATACAAAATACAGAAAAAGATCCTAAATATCATCTAAAATTTGATGAAAAATCTGGTAGTTATCAATTTGTTCAGATAGATGATAAAGGTAAAGAAATAACAGAAGATAAAGATAAAAATAAAATAGATCCAATTGATTTTAAGCCATCAGCTGGAACAATAGGTGGATTACTAAAATTAGATGAGAAAATACAATCTAATATAGATAAATTGAATAACTTAGCAAAAACTATAGCATTATCTACTAATGCAATACATTCAGATGGTGGTGGAAATAGAAACTTCTTTGCAATAAAAGATAAAGACGGAAATATTATAGATAAATATGTTAAAGATCCTAATACGGGAGATTTAATTGCTGAGTCAGGAAAAGAATTAAATGCAGGAAATATAACTATAAATGATGATTTATTAAAAGATCCTATGCTTTTAAACGTAAATACTAGTTCAACTAGTGGTGGAGAAGATGGTGATAGAGCCTTAGTTATAGCACAGCTTAGAGATATGAAATTTATAATTGATGATGAAACAAAAGGTGTAAACAAAGATACTACATTAGAAAAATTTAAAGAAAATAATGGTTATAACAAAGGAATTACTTCGGAAGGTATTGTAACTTTTGAAAATAATAAAGATGGTGCAAGTGTAGAAGGATATTATAAAGGTATAATAAATACATTAGGTATTGAAGCTCAAGCTGCTAAAAGAGATGTTGCTAATAAACAAATGTTATTAGGTAGTTTTATTGAGAAAAGAGAGTCTACATCAGGAGTTTCTATTGATGAAGAAACTATAAATTTAGTTCAGTTTAACCATGCTTATCAAGCAAATGCAAAGATGATATCCACTGTAGATGAATTATTAGATGTAGTAATAAATGGATTAAAACGTTAGGGCGGTGGTTTTATGAGAATAACTAACAAAATGATGTCAAATTCGTTTTTGGCAGATATGAATGTAAATTTAAATCATATGAAACGTAAACAAGAGCAACTTGATACAGGCAAAGAATTTAAAAGACCATCTGATAGTCCATTTAAAGCAGCGCGTTCTATGCAAATATACAGTGAAATTTATGCAAATGAGCAGTATAACACTAATATAAATCATACTATAAACTGGTTAGATACAACAGATAGTGCATTAGATAATTTAGGTAAGTCTTTAAGTAGAATAAGAGAGCTTATGGTTTCAGCTGGAAATGGTACTTATGATAAAGATGAGTTAAAAGCAGTTAAAGATGAGATATCAGAGAAAGTAAATGAAATTTCTCAAATATTAAATACTTCCTTTGATGGAAAATATATTTTTGGTGGAACCCATGGTGATAAAAAACCTACCACTGTAGATGAAAATGGAGAACTTATTGCTGGAACCATTGGAGATAATTTAAAGGTTGAAATCTCTTCCGGAGTTGTTATTGAATATAGTGTTAATGCTAATGAATTTTTAAACTTTAAAAATCAAACTTTAAAGGATAAAGATAACAATGCTGTGAAGCTTGATGCAAATGGCAACACTCTACGAGTAAATGATTACTCATATTTAATAGATGGAAGTGGTAAAGAAATTGAGTATAATGGAGGATTTATTTCAGTTAGTAATGACGGAAAACTTACTGATAAGGATGGTAAGTCGTTAAAAGTAGATAAAGATACTGGAAAGTTATTAAAAGAAGATGGAACTGAAGCTGGAATAATTATAGATAATAAGATAACTACAACTAAAACTTTTTCTGATGATACTTTAAGTGGTTTATTAAAAGACATAATAAAGGATTTAGGAGAAGATGGAGACATATCCAAAGTTAATAATGGGGACTTAGAAAGATTAGATAGTGCAATTAGCAATCTTTTAAGTGTTCGTTCCAAGGTTGGAACTTTTCAAAATAGAATGAAAGGTGCAAAAAATGTAAATGAAGATCAAAATATAAACCTTAAAGCGATATTGTCTTACAATGAAGATATAGACTGGGTGGAAAAGAGTATGGAGATGGGAATGATACAAACTGTTTACTTAGCATCTCTTCAAACAGCATCTAAAATATTACCACCATCTTTATTAGACTTTATAAGATAATGAACAAGGAGTAAAAATTATGGAACTAAAGACTAAGTATCATGGCATTATAAAATATGATGAAGATGAAATTATAACTTTAAGTGATGGTCTTTTAGGATTTGAACATTTAAAAAAATATATAATATTTTCACTAAAAGATAATGAAGATTTTAAAGTTATTCATTCACTTGAAGATGAATCAGTAGGCATAGTTATTATGTCACCGTTTTTAGTAAGAAAAAATTATGAGTTTAATTTGAGTGAAAAAATAGTGTCTAAATTAAAGATTAAAAATGAAAAAGAAGTAGCGGTTTATACTACAGTAACACTAAATTCAGATATAAATAAAATTACAACTAATTTAAAAGCCCCTATAGTTTTAAATATAAGTAGCAATCTTGGAAAACAAATTATAATAGATAATGAAAGTTATAATATAAAGGAACTACTATTTAAGGAGAATTTAAAATGTTAGTTGTAAGTAGAAAAAAAGGGGAATCTATATTAATAGGTGAAGATGTTGAAATCGTTGTAGTTAAACTAGATAATGGGTCAGTAAAATTATCTATAAATGCACCAAAAGATGTTACAATCCTAAGAAAGGAATTGAAGGATGCTGTAACTATAGAAAATAAAAATGCAGTCTCAGTAGATACCTCAATCCTTGGAAAGTTAAAAAAATAATTAAGAGGTGTAAACATGGAAGTTGGAACAATGAAAATTGTAGATAACAAGGAAGTAAACTATAATAAATTAAATTCTAACAAAAAAAAAGATGCTAATTTAGTAGAACAACAAGACAAAGCTTCAGATATTCAAAGTGAAAAAAATAAAGGTATTGGTTTAAATGATAAATATAATTCAAAGGAAAATATTGAAGAGAAGAAATTAAAAAATGCTGTAGAAAAATTAAATGTATTTTTAAAGGAACATGATTCCTATGTAAAATATGAACAGCATGAATTTTTTAGAAATACTTTTATAGTAAAAATAATGGATAAAGAAAATGATAAAGTAATAAAAGAAATACCACCTAAAAAAATATTAGATATGGTGGCAGCTATGTGTGAAATGGCAGGAGTTCTACTAGATGAAAAGGCATAGGTAAAAGGTGGGTTAAAGGATGAATTCTTATGCTAATGGATATAATGCTTATAAAAATAATAGTATAAATTACGCATCAAAAGAGCAATTATTACTAATGCTTTTAGATGGAGCAGTAAAATATGCCAAAATAGGAAGACAAGCAATATTAGACAAGGATATAAAAAAGAAGCATGAAAACTTAGTAAAAACTCAGGATATATTTTATGAGTTAATGATATCATTAGATAGAAGCACAAATCTACAATGGATAGATGGTTTATCATCTGTATATGAATTTATAAATAATAGATTAATGGAAGCTAATATAAAATCTGATATAAAGATAATGGATGAGATTATACCACTTATAGAAGATATTAGAAGTATGTGGAATGATGCATATAAAATAGCAGCTAAACAAAGATAAGTAAGAAAATATAAATTAACATATACATTGAACTTTTGTAAATATGTTAATTGTATTAGCTAAGAGGTATGTGGGGAATAAAAACTAATTTATTCCCTATATTGTTATAGGAAAACAAGTTTATATTTAAGTTTATTCATTAAATTTACAACCTATAATTTTAGAGAGGTGAAATATATGAGAATAACAGGTATGGCAACAGGCATGGATACAGACACTATGATAAAAGACATGCTTAAACCACAACAGCTTAAAATAGATTCAATGAAGCAACAACAACAAATAGTACTTTGGCAACAGGAAATATATAGAGATATTATAAAAGATGTTCATGGGTTAATGGGTAAATATTTTGATGTTTTAAATAAAGATACGTACTTACTATCTTCAGAGTCTTTAAATAGTTCTAAAGTTAAATGCAGTAATGAAATATTAAACATATCAGCAAATTCAGAGGCTAAAGAAGGAACATATAAAGTTAATGTAGAACAACTTGCAACTAATGCTAGTTTTAAAGGTGGAAAAGCTGATGTAGATACGTCAACAGAAATAGGTGAAAATAAAACATTTGAATTTCAGATTAACGGAAGTACAGAAACTATCAAAGTTGAAGCAACTGCTGATATGAAAATTGGTGATTTAGCTAAAGCTATATCAGAGAAAAGTAATGGTGAAATAAAGCTTGAATATAGTGAAATTACTGAGAGTTTTGAACTAAGTACATCAAAAACAGGGGTCAATTCAAATTTAAAAGTTATTAGTGGTGGAGAGTTTCTAAAAGATAAACTTAAACTAAATGTTTTAGCCGATGATGGAACAGAGAATATAGCAAAAGGTGAAAACCCATCTTGTAAAATAACACTTCCTAATGGACAAAGTGGATATATAAAAAGTGAAACAAATAAATTTTCAAAAGATGGAATAAATTTTGATTTAAATGGAATAAATACTGATTTAAATGGTAAAGTATCTAGCGAAGATGGAGATTTCACTATAACTATAACTAAAGACAATGGTAAAGCAATGGAAACAGTTAAAAGCTTTATTGAAGATTATAATAAACTAATAGATAAGGTTAACAAACTTAATACAGAAAAGAGAAATTATAGTTATAAGCCTCTTACAGATGATGAAAAGAAAGATATGAAAGAGGAAGAAATAAAAAAATGGGAAGAACAAGCTAAAAAAGGTATATTAAAAGGAGATAGTTATCTTAAGAACATGATGTCAGAGTTAAGAATGGATATGTTTGGAGATAAGGATACTTTATTTAGTATAGGCATAGAAACATCTGATAATGTGCGAGAAGGTGGAAAACTTGTTTTGGATGAAGATAAGTTTAAAAAAGCTTTAAATGAAGATTCAGAAAAAACATTTAATACTTTCAAAATAGGAATGGAAAAAGTAGATACAACATTTAAAAAGTATGCAAGTACAAGAATATTAGGTGATACTGGAAATAGAGGATTACTACTAGAAAAAGCTGGAATTGAAGGTAGTGTAACAGATAAGAATAATATTTTAACTAAAAGCATATTAGATAAAGAAGATATGATAAAAGAACAAGTAAAGAAAATGAATGAAATGGAAAATAGATATTATCTACAGTTTGCTCAATTAGAGAAGGCTATGAACTCATTAAATTCTCAAATGAATTGGTTTACACAGCAGATGGGTAGTTAAAATACATGGAAAATTTACTTGAAAGATGTTCTTTTATAAATCAAGAAATGATAAAAAGTCTTAGTGAAGACATTGAAAATGCATCTTATGATAATATAGAAAATTTAATTATAGAAAAACAAAGGATAATAAATAAAATAGAAAGCTCTAATGTAGATAAAGAAAGATTAAAAAGTGTTATATGTAAATTAAATTTATTAGAGGATGAGAAAAAGATTAAAATTTTATTTAACACAAGAAAAGATGAAATAAAGGATAAGATAAAAATTATATCAAAAAATAAAGTAGCTAATAATCAATATAATAAAGATTTTTATAGAAATTCTTATTTCATAAATGAAAAAGTCTAAATTTAAAGCAAAGTCTACATAAAAAGTTTATGTAGACTTTAATTTTTTTATAAAATCTCATAAAAATATAGAAGTTATGATATTTTTTGATAAATATATGATAATTTTGTATATATGTTACAATTAAAGTGCATTTTGTGACAAGTTTATTGAAAAAGCAAATTTAAAAACTTAATATAGAAGTAAGAAAAGTGTTTAAGTTCTAATAAACAAGACAACCTACCTTGTTTAATATAAACTATAGGGTTCCAAGTTGACTTTTAAAATTAATTATTCTAAAACTTGGATACCCAAAATAGTGAGACATGATACTATCCAAAAATGTGTTTATAAAAATCAACCCAAATTTAATCATAATGCTATAGTGACGCTATCAACATTATAGTATTATGATTTTAGAATTAGATAATATATAAGTTGAAATTTTTGCTTGATTTACTTATATATTAATACCCAATATTAATATAATTCGTATACTATCATTAAGAGATTAAAAGATAGTATATATATATGAAATAGATCTAAATTATTGAAAAGTTTACTAAATACTTATGTAATTGTCTTTATATAAGAGTGTGGTAAACTATTTGTTGTATACAGTATTTAAAAATAATAAATTAAGAATATGGAGTGAAGTAGATGAGATTAAATCATAATATGTCAGCTCTAAACATATATAATGCCTATTGTAAAAATTTATCTAAACAAAATGCAGCTATGAGTAGAATTCATTCAGGATTAAAAGTTGCAACAGCTAAGGATGATCCTAATAAATTGTCTAGTAGTGAGCATATGAAAATACAAATAAGATCATTAGAAATGGCATCAAGAAATACACAAGACACTATAAGTATGTTACAAACTGCTGACAGTGCATCGCAAAATATATCAGATTCATTAATAAGAATTAAAGAGCTTACTATACAGGCAGGGGGGACAGGCTCTGAAGAAGATAAGAAAATAATACAAGAAGAAATAAATTCTATATTAGAAGGAATTGATGATATAGCTAAAAATACAGAAATAAATGGTAAAAAGATATTATCATCAGATAAAGGAATATTAGTTCAATGTGGTAGTAATGCCGGTGAGCAAACTACAATCCCCACAAGTGATTTAAGTTCTTCAGGGTTAGGATTAGATGGAAAAGTTAAAGTATTAACTACAGAAGAAATAAATAAGTCTATAGATACAATAAATACTGCTATAAGTAAATTAAACGATTGCAGAAGTAAAATGGGAGCTATATCAAATAGATTAACTAGTAACACTGAAATGTTAAATGAATTATCATTAAAAACACAAAATGCGGAGAGCTCTTTAACCGGTGCAGATATTAGCGAGGAAATTATAGAGTATACTAAAAATAATGTTCTAGTAAATGCAGGATTATCACTTATGGTTCAGGCAAACAAGCTTCCTCAAGATGTGTTGAACATTATTGGAAATATAGGTAAAAAATAAAGAATTTAAAGTGAAACTATATATAGGCAAATAAGTTTTAATCCTTGATGTAATTTTCAAGTTAAGTGTATAAAGAGGAGGGATAATGTTGGGAATAGATAATGTTACATATAATTTAATAAAAAAAGGAATGGATGTAACGACTTTAAGTGGAAAAGTTATAAATAATAACATAGCAAATGTAAATACAAAAAATTATAAAAGAGAATATGTTAATTTTGATGAAGCACTTAAAGAGGAAAATTCAAAAAATTATGAATTAAAAAAAACTAGCAATAAACATATGGGGTTTTCTGCAGAAAATATAGAAGTGAAAAAAGACAATAAATCTAGTATGAGAGAAGACGGAAATAATGTGGATATAGAAAGTGAAATGACTAGTGCAGCATCAAATAGTTTAATGTATGATGCATTAGTAAAACAAGCTAATACTAGATTTAACATGAGAAGTACAGTGATAAAAGGAGGTAATTAATAGATGGAAGCATTTAGAGGTATGAGAATAAGTGCTAGTGGTCTTTCGGCAGAAAGATTAAGACTAGATACAATAACATCTAATATAGTAAATGCAAATACTACAAGAGGCGTTGATGGAAAGCCTTATGTAAGAAAAATTGCAACCTTTGAAGAAAATTTACAAAAACAGATAGATAAGTCAAATGGGAATATAGAGCTAAAACCAATGGGAATTAAAGCAGTTGGTGTTGAAAATGATAAATCTCCATTAAAAAAAGTTTATGATCCATCACATCCTGATGCAGATGAAAAGGGATATGTAACAATGCCTAATGTAAATATATTAAATGAAACAGTAGATTTAATTGCTGCTTCAAGAGCTTATGAAGGAAATATAACAGCATTAAATACTCAAAAAAATATGATATCAAAAACATTAGAAATTGGAAGATAGGTGAATTTTATGGTAACAAACGAATTTGTTCCCGGCGTTAAGGTTTTTAATGAAGGGATAAAAGGAAATATTGAGAATAAGAATGAGCAAAACAATGTAGGAAGTAGTTTTTCTGAAATGTTAAATTCGGCTTTAAATAAGGTTAATGAAACACAAGTAAAAGCAGAAGAAGAAACAAATGGTTTTATAAAAGGTGATGTTAATTTACATGAGGCAATGGTTTCAGCAGAAGAAGCTAGATTGACATTAGAACTAGCAGTTCAAGTAAGAAATAAGCTTATAAATGCTTATGAAGAATTTAATAAAATGCAAATATAGTAAGGAGTGCACAGAATGAGTAAGCTATCTGAGAGCTTAAAAGAGCAAAAAGATAAAATAAAAGAAATGAGCAAGGCTAAAAAGATAGCTGTAGCTATACTTACCTCCGTTGCTATAATAACTGTAATAACGATGTCAGTACTTGCTTTAAAACCTAAATATGCAGTATTATTCTCCAAAATGACAGCAGAGGATTCAGGCGCAGTAATAGAAAAATTAGAAGAAAAAAAATATAAATATAAAATTCAAGGGGATTCAATTTTAGTAGAAAAGAAAAATGTAGATAAGTTAAGAATGGAATTATTATCACAAGTATCTTTTAAAGAAGGTAGCAATGGTTTTGAATTGTTTGATGAGAAAAGTTCAGTAGGTTCTACGGATACAGAAACTAAGGTTATGTATCAAAGAGCATTAGCTGGAGAATTAGAAAGAACTATAAAATCTTTTGAAGAAGTGGAAAATGCAAAAGTTAATTTAGTTATACCAGATAAATCTGCATTTATAACTAAACCAACTCCAGCATCGGCATCAGTAACACTATTAATGAGCAAAGGCAAGCAATTATCTGAGGATCAAGTAAAGGCTATTGTTTCATTAATTTCAGGAAGTGTAGAGAACCTTCCAAATGAAAATGTAACTGTTGTATCTGACGATTTTAAATTATTAACAGAAGGTCTTTATGATGAAAAAGGTGAAAATAAATCTATTAATTCTACTGAAAAGCAATTACAGGCTAAAAAGCAATTGGAAGAAGAATATTCGAAAAAAATAATGAATGTACTTGAACCTATATATAAAGACAAAGTTAGAGTATCTGTAAATGCAGAATTAAATTTTGATGCAGTAGAGCAAAAAAGCGTGGATTATGGTAAAGAAGGCGCAGTTGTAAGTAACCATGAAGTTGTTACTACAGAAAATGATAGTGGTAACACATCAGGTAGTCCAGTAGATAATAATATGAATAACACTCAGAATAATGAAGAGAAAGAAAAGGGAGTTACGCATAAAGAAAATACTACAAATTATGAGCTATCTAAAAAAGAACAAACAGTTATTAAAGCACCAGGAGAAGTTCAAAAATTATCAGCATCTGTAGTAGTAGATGGTAAAGTAGATGCTCAAGCAAAAAATGCTATAAGAAATCTAGTTACCGAGTCTATTGGATTAGATAAAAAAAGAGGAGATTCAGTAACTGTTGAATCATTAGATTTTGATAACGCAGAAAAAGAAGCAGCTCAAAAAGAATTAGAAGATATGAAAAAACAAGAAGCTGCTGCGAAAAGAAACAAGGTTATAGCTATGGTAGTAGGTGGAGTTGGTGCGCTTATAGCAATTTTAGCAATAATTTTAGCAGTTAAAAAATCAAGGGGAGAAGATGAAGAAGAGTATGAAGATGAGGATTCAAACTTTGATATTTTAATCGGAGATGAAGTAAAACCAAAAGAAGTTTTTGAAACTTTAAATTTAGACGCTAAAAATGAAAATGAGCATGTTACAGGTGAAGTTAAAAAGTATGCAACTAATAAGCCAGAACAGGTAGCAGATGTTGTTAAATCATGGTTAGCAGATGATGAAAGGGGATAATTTATGGCTAAAGTAGAGAAATTGACCGGTGTTCAAAAAGCGGCAATATTATTTATAACATTAGGGCCTGAAGCATCTTCAGGAATTATAAAAAGGCTACCAGAAAAAGATATACAAAAGGTAACTTATGAAATTGCTAACATGAGCTCAGTATCGTCACAAGAACGAAAGGCTATATTAGATGAATTCTTAGAGATGAATAAGGCTAAAGATTATATTTTAGAAGGTGGAATAGAATATGCGAGAAATCTTTTATCTAAAGCATTAGGAACTCAAAGGGCATCAGAAATACTAGAAAGAGTTACAGAAGCCACACAGCAATATAGACCGTTTTCTATTGCTAGAAAAGCTGATGCAACTCAACTTATGAATGTTATACGTAATGAACATCCTCAAACAATAGCGTTGATACTTTGTTATCTTCAACCGGATAAAGCAGGACAAATAATGTCAGAACTTCCGCCTGAACTTCAAGCGGAAGTTGCCTATAGAATAGCCACTATGAACACTATATATCCTGTGGTTATTAAGGAAATTGAAGGAGTGCTGAATGATAAGTTATCTAATATAATCCACAATAGTGAAAGTACTATTGTAGGAGGTGTTCCTTCCTTAGTAAATATATTAAATCAGGTTGATAGAAGTACAGAAAAAAATATTACAGAAGCTTTAGATCATGAAGATAGTGAACTTGCAGAAAAAGTTAAGGAATCTATGTTTGTATTTGAGGATATTATTACTCTTGGAGATCCAGTTATTCAAAGGATATTACGTGAAGTGGATAATAAAGAATTATGTCTTGCTCTTAAGGGCTGCTCTGAAGAAGTTGCAAATGCCATATTTAAGAATCAATCTAAGAGAGCAGCTGCTACACTAAAAGAGGATATGGAATTCTTAGGTCCAGTAAGGCTTGTTGAAGTTGAAAAAGCTCAACAAAAGGTTGTTGCAATAATAAGAAGATTAGAAGATGCTGGTGAAATACAAATAGCAAGAGGTGGAGAGGATGCAATCATCTTATAATATTATTAAAAATAAAGATGTTATAACAGAAGGAAAAAAAGAAATCTCTGCCATTAATTTCAAACTTATGGATAAAGAAAAAGAAAATATAAAAGAAAATAAGGAAACTATTAATATAGTTAATAATGATGAACTTTTAAAAAGTATGGAAAATATGGCTGATAGCATTATAAAAAATGCTCAAATAAAAAGCGACAAAATTTTAGTTAAGGCATTAGAAGATGCTAAAGAAATAGAGAATAATGCTTTTGAAAAAGGAAGTTTAGAGGGATATAATAATGGTTTTGAAAAAGGCTATAATGACGGAATGGAAAAGTCTTTAAATGAGGGTGCTCTTATAATAGAAAGTGCTAATGAAGTACTTGCAAATGCTAAAAAAGAATATAAAAAGTATGTTGAAGAAAAAGAAGAGCATTTTAGACAGCTTGTTTTAACTTCTGTGAATGAAGTATTAAAAAAGGAATTAAGTAATGCTGAGGCATTAAATAATATTGTTTATGATATTCTTTCAAAAGAAAAAAATGAAAACTATTTTATTATAAGATGCAACTGTAAATATAAAAATTCATTAGAAGATGAAAAGCTTAATATGATTAACAGGTTAGCTTTTAATGGAGATATATTTATTGTAGAGGATAACTCACTAGAAGATGGAGTTGCCATTATAGAAAAAGAAAATGGAAAAGTTGAAACTGGTATTGATTATATTATGAGTAAACTAAAAGAATTAATTATGGAAAGATAGCTAAAAGGTGATATTAAATGTTAACTTTAAATTTTAACAAGCTAGAAGAAAAAATTAGAAATGCTGATTATTATTACAAAGAAGGAATAGTAGTAAATGTTATAGGTTTAACTATAGAAGTAAAAGGTATAAGAGCTTTTGTAGGAGAAGTCTGCAAAGTTTATAATCAGCTAAATGAAGCTGTTGAAAGTGAAGTGACTGGATTTAGAGGAGATAATGTAATATTAATGCCTTTAGGTGAATTAAAAGGTATTGCTCCAGGATGTAGAGTTCTTCCTACAGGAAAACCATTAAGTGTTAAATGTAGTGATGAATTACTTGGAAAGGTATTAAATGGACTTGGAAATCCATTAAATGAGTATGAAATTTCAACTTTTACTAATTATTCCTTAGAAGCTATGCCACCGGACCCTTTAAAAAGACGAAGAATAAAAGAAGTTATTCCAACAGGTGTGAGAGCTATTGATGGATTTTTAACCTGTGGTGAAGGTCAAAGAATAGGAATTTTTGCTGGTAGTGGTGTTGGTAAAAGTACAACTTTAGGTATGATTGCGAGGGAAGCGCAGGCAGAGATAAATGTTATTTGTCTTATAGGAGAAAGAGGAAGAGAGGTCCTTGATTTTATAGAAAAAGATTTAGGACCAGAAGGGTTAAAAAAGTCAGTAGTAGTATGTGCTACTTCTGACCAACCTGCCCTTGTAAGATTAAAAGGAGCATTTACAGCTACAGCAATTGCAGAATATTTTAGAGATAAAGGAAAAAAAGTAATTTTAATGATGGATTCAGTAACACGTTTTGCAATGGCACAAAGAGAAGTTGGACTAGCTATAGGTGAACCGCCGGCTACTAAAGGATATACACCATCAGTGTTTGCTATGTTGCCTAAATTATTAGAACGTAGCGGGATGTCTGATAAAGGTTCAATAACAGCTTTCTACACAGTGTTAGTAGATGGAGATGATTTTAATGAACCTATTGCAGATGCTGTTAGAGGTATATTAGATGGGCACATTGTTTTATCTAGGGCGTTGGCAGCTAAAAATCACTATCCAGCTATAGATATATTAAGCAGTGTTAGTAGACTTATGCCAGAAATATGTAGTAAAGATCATAAAAATGCTTCATCTAAAGCTAGAGATTTATTAGCTACTTATAAAGATGCGGAAGATTTAATTAATTTAGGTGCATATGTAGAAGGTAGCAATCCTAAAATAGATATGGCTATAAAATATAATGATGTTCTTATAAACTTTTTAAGACAAGGGATAAATGAAGAATCAAATTTTGATGAAAATGTGTCTTTTCTTGAGAATACATTTAGTCAGCTATAGAGTACAAGGTAGCTTTAAAACTTATATATTTATCAAATGATAAAATTTAAGATTTGTTTTGGTTAAGAATTGATTTTATATAAGGGGGAACCTATGTCATACAAATTTAAACTTCAAAAGCTATTAGATATAAGAGAAGAAAAAGAAGAGGGTAAGAAAAGAGAGTTTGTACAAGCTATGACTTCTCAAAACTTAGTTGAAAAGAAAATAAAGGAATTTAAAACTGATTATAATCAGTATAAAAATGTTCCTTTAAATTTAAGTACTATAGAAAGAAAAGTGATTCTTAAATATTTAAATACATTAAATATGGCTATAGAAACTGAAGAAAAGGAATTAAAAAAGAGAAAGGTAGCTACAGAGAATAAAAGAAAAGAGTTAGTACAGGCTCAAGTGGAAAGAAAAACTGTAGAAATCTTAAAAGAAAAGGATTATAAACGTTTTAAAGATGAAGAATCAATGAAAGAACAAAAGCAAGCAGATGAATTTGCTTTATATGGTCACATAAGAAAAGTTGCTGAAAGGAGGTGAAAAATATGGAATTGAATTTTTTAAATACTATTAGAAAAGATATAGTAGAAAATTTGCCACAAAAAGAAAAAAGTGTATCAAAAGATAAAGAAAACTCTAATACGTTTCAAAAACTTTTAGATAAAGGTAAGACTAATACAGATGAAAAAAAGATATCTAATAATGAAAAAGTATCTGGAAGTAATGAAGTGAAAAGCGAGAAGGTTGAAGAAAAATTAGAAGAAAAAGTTGAAGAATGTATACAAAATTTAGATGAAAATTCTTTAGAAGAGTTAAAAAAACAAATAGTAAATTTACTAGCTAAGGTATATCCAGATGAAATACAAGTTGAAAATATAAGTAATAAACAGTTAAAAGATTTAATTTGTAAATTTATCAATGATAATTGTGATTTTAGTGAAATTTTAAATAAAAATTCTTTAGATGAATCCTTAACAAAGCTATTATCACAGTTAAATATGGATGAAAACATAAACGATAGCAGTATAAAGGAACTAATTGAAAAATCATTGAAAGAAGCTATAAATTCATTTAAAAAAGAAGTAAACAATGCAGAAAATAAAGAAATGCCTAAATTAGTAGTAGATATCAAAGAAAATTCTAAAGACAGTTTAAAGGACAATACTAAGGAAAATAGCAATAAAAATAACAATGATAGTAGTAAAAATCTTTTAAAAAGTGAGTTAATTAAAGAGGATAAATTACTAGAAAAAATAAGTGGTGAAAAACAAGAATTGCCTTTAAATAAGTTTAATAATCTTTTAAGCAAAATAAGTAATAATCCAGTGGAAGACATACCGAAAGATAATTTATTAATTAATAAAACTTCTTTTAATGAGGATATTATTAAATCTATAAAGTATATGAATCTTAATAATATTCAAGATCTAGTTGTGAAAGTCAATCCTAAGCATTTAGGTGAGATTGTAATAAATCTTACTATGGAAGGGGATATGATGAAAGCTCAATTAAAAGCTGTTAATAAAGAAACTGTTGCATTACTTAACGCAAATGTAAAAGAAATTATGGACAAGCTTACAAATGATACAATAAAAATTCAAAATGTTGAAGTATCAGTTTATAACGAAGATACAACATATTTTAATGATGGTAGTTATAAAGAAAATCAATCTAATGAGAATAATAAAGAAAAAAATAATAATATTAACGGTACAGAAAATATAGATGAATCAAATTTAAATAGTGAAAGTGAAGATAAAGATTCTAATGATGATATGTTAAATGTATTAGTGTAAGTTTTGAATTATTTTACTATAAAAGAAAAGGAGGTTTTAAAAGTGCCAAATGTAAGTTTACCTAAAACTGGTAATTCTAGTTTCCAAATGGATCAGTTAAAGAAAGATAGTAAAGCGTCAGCTACAGCTAGCAAAACTGAAAGAGGAACTAATGTTGTTAAACCTGGCGATGATATGAATAAAAATATGTTTTTACAAATATTAGCTGCTGAACTTGCAAACCAAGATCCAACTCAACCACAGGATAATACTCAATATGTAACTCAAATGGCTCAATTTTCAAGCTTGGAACAAATGGCTAATTTAAATACTACTATGAGACTTTCTGGTGCTCAAGGATTGGTAGGAAAGTTTGTAGCATTAAATGCGGCTAATACTAAGGGTGAGCAAGAGGTTGGTGTGGTTCAATCTGTTTATAAAAATGGATCCAATGTATATATAACAGTTGTAACTGCTGAAGGAGAGATTAAGAGCTTTGATTATAATGATGTGTTAGAAGTTGCTGAAATAGATGATCCAACTTTAGATTATATTAACTTTATAAATGGAGCAAATTTAATAGGCAAAGATGTTGAACTTTGGGATAAAGATGTAGATGGAAAAGATCCTGAGGAAGGTAATGAAGAAGGCGATGAAGAAGAAAAGCCAGTTGAAAAACCAGAGAAAAAGAGACCTTATGGTACAGTAACAGAAATATTTAGAGATGAAGAAGGCATAAAAGTAAAAGTACATCTTAAAGATGAAAATGGTAACTTAAAATATGATGAAAATGGGAAACCAGAGATTAAAGATTATCCATTCGATTACATTATGAATATAAAAAAACAACAATAAAATTATAAAAGATTAGAGGTTTTATAATGGGTTATAGAATTATAAATGGAGTTTTGTATCCCATAGGTGATTTTAGTAATTTACAGGATAAAAAAAATATTACTAAAAATGAAGCTAAGGAAAGCAAAAGCTTTGATGATATATTTAAATCAGAAAAAGCCAAAAACCAGGGATTTACTTTATCAAACCACTCTGCAAAAAGACTTAAAGAAAGAAATATAGAACTTAGTGGTGAACTTTTAGATAAAATCAACGAAGGAATAAATAAAGCAAGTGAAAAGGGAAGTAGGGAAGCATTGATTCTTTATAAGGATATGGCCTTAATAGCAAGTATAAAAAATAGAACAATAATAACTGCTATGGAAAAAAGTAAAGATGAAATTAATGTAGTAACTAATGTAGATTCTGTAGTTCTATTATAGTAAAAAATATTAAATAAAGGCTGGACCTTTTTAGGAAGCCTTCTATCTCAATGAACGATAGATTTGAGATGAAATTAAAGGAGGAAGTAAAGATGATAAAATCCATGTATTCAGGCATATCAGGAATGAATGCACAACAAAAAAAGTTAGACGTTATAGGTAATAATATAGCAAACTCAGGAACAACATCATTTAAATCATCAAGAGTTACTTTTCAAGATACAATGCGTGAAACTATAGGGAAAGGTTCTGGACCGGTTTTAGCATTAGGAGGAAGTAACCCAAAGCAAATAGGTATGGGAGTTAATCTTCAAAGTATAGAAGTAAATACAGGACAGGGAAGCTTAAACCCAACAGGAAGACCACTAGATAATGCAATTGATGGAAGTGGATATTTTATAGTTGGAAAAGGGCCTGTAAATGGTAGTGTGAATATTACTGGTACTGGCGATGCTGAAGGTACTATAGAACCTTTTTATACAAGAGATGGAGAATTTAAAAGAGATAGTTTAGGAAATCTAGTAACACCTAATGGGTATAGAGTTATGGGGTACTATCCAGATAAGAGTGCAGCTACTGTTGCTTACGATGATACTTCTAAAAAAATAGAAGTTGAGGTTAGTGAGTTGGCTGATGGAGAAGTAGAAAGAGCAGAAGGAAAATTTGAAGGAGACTTAAAACCTTTAGTTATTCCTGAAACTGTGAAATGTGGTGATAAAGACATTAAAGTTACAGGTTTCACTATAGAAAAAGATGGGATTTTAAAAGTTTCTTTAGAAGATGGAACTTCAGCTGTAATAGGTCAAGTTGCTATGGCATCATTTGTAAATGATGGTGGACTTGAAGGTGTAGGTCAAAATATGTATGTTCCAGGTGCAAACTCAGGAAAGCCAGCCTATAGACCAGGAAAGGGATCAGATAATGAAAAAGCAGCAGCAGCTTATGGAAGTATAATAAATGGTATGCTTGAAATGTCTAATGTAGATTTAGCTGTAGAATTTACAGAGATGATAGTTGCCAGTCGTTCTTTTCAAGCTTGTAGCAAGGTTATAACAACTGGTGATGAAATACTTCAAGAATTAGTTAACTTAAAAAGATAAAAAATTAAATTAATAAGAATTTAGATTTAAAAGAAAATTAAAAAGCATTTAAAAGTTTTAATACATTGTCCAACCTGTAAATTAGTTTGCAGGTTGGATATAAAAATATAAATATTGTTATACATAATACTTATAAATAATATAAAAAGTTTAATAAATTTAGGTTTGAATGTAACACAAATATAGGGAATAAGTTTCCATTTAAATTTATTTATGAAATTTTTGTTATCAGTTGAGAAAAATAAGTGCAAATATATTTAGTTAAGAATTATGAATTATGAATTTAGGATGAAAGTGGGAACCACTTTCTAAAAATGATTTATAAAAAGATATATTGAGAATTACTATGAACGAAGTGAGTAGTAATAACCATAACTGTTAACTATTCACTATTAACTGTTAACTAAAATAATCTGTTAGTTATTGAAAAAATATTAATTTCAGTTTTCTGATTTGATAAATGATAACTTTAAAACTTAACTTGGAACACCATAAGGGGAATAACTTAAAGTTAAAATTTATTTATCAATATCTTGTTATCAGCTGATACAAATTTAACATCTTCTAAAAGTGAACAAACTATCTATTAGATGGTAATTCCTTTATTTTGTGTTTATATAAATTTGAAATTGAAAAGGGTGAGAGGTATGGTTGAAGTTACAACTTTAAATGAGAAAAAAGTTATTATAAATTGTGATCATATTGAAAAAATAGAATCAGTTCCAGACACAGTTATTACCTTAAGTAATGGTAAGGTTTATTTAGTAAAAGAAAATCGTGATGAAGTAATAAAAAAAATAATTGAATTTAAAAGAAAAATATTTTCAGGAAACTTTTAGGAGGACATAAATATGAAAAAGAACGATATGCTAACAATTATTGGCCTTATCGTAGCATGGGTGCTAGTTATTTATGGAATAATGGATGCAGGAGGTAATGCCAAGATATATATAGATGTAGCGTCTATTGCTATAACTGGAGGTGGATCTATAGGTGCAGTATTAATATCTTATGAAATGAAAGATATTAAAAGACTTGGAAAAGTTATAGCAAAAGCATTTAAAGAAGATGCTAGTTCTAAAACAGATATAGTATTGAATTTTACAGAGATGTCAAGAAAAGCAAGAAGAGAAGGGTTATTATCATTAGAAGATGATATCTCATCTATAGAAAATCCATTTACAAAAAAAGCATTAAGCATGGTAGTTGACGGAATAGAGCCAGAAGCAATAAAAGAAATAATGGCATTAGAAATTGAACAATTAGAAACTAGACATTCCCAAGGCTCAGCAATGCTGAAATCATGGGGAGCATATGCTCCAGCTTTTGGTATGTGTGGTACGCTTATAGGACTTATACAAATGCTATCAGACATGAATGATGCTGATGCTTTAACAAAAGGTATGGGTGCAGCACTTATAACTACATTTTATGGTTCATTAATCGCAAATTTAATTGCATTGCCTTTAGCATCAAAATTAGATAACAAAACAGCTTTAGAAGTTGCAAATATGGAGATGATAGTTGAAGGAGTTATTGCAATACAATCTGGTGCAAACCCAAGAATTGTTGAAGATAAATTATTAGCATACTTATCACCGGCAGAAAAAGAAACATTTAAAGTTGAATCAGGTGGTGAGGTAGATAATGGCTAGAAAAAGCAAAAAGGATATGAGGACTGATGAATGGCTTGGAACTTTTGCAGATACTATGACTCTACTTTTAACATTCTTTGTTCTGTTATATTCTATGTCAACAGTAAATGAACAAAAGTTTATGCAATTGTCTAATTCTTTCCAGCTTATGTTTAATGGTAGTTCCTCACAAAATGTGTTAGATTTTAATACATCTAGTGGAGAGGTTCCGATTGTTGGACAACCTGAAATTACAGAAGGTGAAAAAAATAGCAGTCAACATATGCAAGATAATGTATATGAACAGGTTATGGAAATTATAATGGAAAATAATTTAAAATCAGATGTAAATGTTTATGAAGATGAACAAGGTATAAACATTCAAATGAAAGAGACAGTTCTTTTTAATTCTGGAAAGGCGAATCTTTTACCTGAAAGTAAAGAAATATTATCAAAAATTAACACAATAATATCTAACATGAATAATAAAATAATTATAGAGGGACATACAGATAATGTACCTATAAACAGTGATATATATCCTACTAATTGGCATTTATCTTCAGCAAGATCTATAAGTGTAATGCAGTATTTTATAAATGAAAAAGGGAATAAAAATCCAGAAAGATTTATGGCAGTATCTTGTGGTGAATATAGTCCTATAGTGCCTAATGATAGTGATGAGCATAGAGCTCAAAATAGAAGGGTAAATATAATTATTGTTACAAATAAAAAGGAGTAGAATTATGGCTAAAGAAAAAAACAAAAAAGAAAATATTGAAGGTAGTGAAAACAAAAAGAGCAATGTATTAAAAGTTGTCTTAATTATACTTTTATTTTTAATATTAGCTGGTGGATGTATGTTTGCAGGATATTTTTTTGGCACAAAAGATGATGTTCCTGTAAGTGGAAATGGGCAACAAGTAATTAGTAATAATTCACTAAAAAATGAAGGATATTATGATTTAGATGAATTCTTAGTAAATTTAGCAGACGAAGGTAAACCAAGATATTTAAAGATAAAAATTTCATTAGGATATGATGAGAAAAACAAGGATTTACTACCAGAAATAGAAAAAAAGAAATCTGCAATTAGAGATTCAATAACAAATACTTTAAGAACTAAAAAAACTACTGATTTATCTCCAGAAGGAGAGGAACAGTTAAAGGATGAATTAATCACAAGAATTAATGAATTATTGAGTACAGGACAATTATACAATGTTTATTTTTCAGAAATATTAGTTCAATAGAGGTTTAGTATGGAAAGTGAAATTATAAAAAGCTTTCTACAACTTATAATATTTTTACCATGTATACTGATTCTCATATATTTACTTGGAAGAGTTACTAGTAAACTTTATGTAACTCCTCCAGGAAAATATATGAAAGTTATAGAAAAACTCTCTTTATCAAAAGAGGGTTCAATTTTAATAGTTAAAATTGGTGAAAAAGTGTGTGTAGTAAGTTCAACTAACAATGAAATAAGAATTCTAAGAGAATTAAATGATGACGAGATAAAGCTTTTAGAAGAAAAAAATAACAGCTATGAAGAAAGTATAAAAAAATATAGTGATATATGGAAAAATATACGAAAAAACAAAAAGTAATATTCTAAGAAAATTAAAATATAAAAGAGGAATTTATATGAAAAATAGACAAAAAAAATATGTTACCACAATTATGTTGGCGTTAATAATTTCCTTTATAGGATATAAGGCAGTAAGTGCAGCACCTAATAATACAATACCAATTCCTAATATAAACATTGATTTTAAAGGTGGAGAAAATCCTACTGATTTTGTAGAAAATATAAAGATATTATTAGCATTAACAGTACTTACATTATTACCATCAATAATAATAATGACAACAGGTTTTGTAAGAATTGTTACTGTATTATCTATATTAAAAAATGCTATAGGGATTCAGCAATCTGTTCCAAGGCAGGTTATAATAGGTCTTTCACTTTTCCTTACGTTTTTTGTTATGGCGCCTACAATCACAGATATTAATAATAACTCAATAAAACCTTATATGGAGAACAAAATTACCACTGAAGTGGCATACACTAATGCGATAAATCCAATGAGAGATTTTATGTTAAGGCAAACACGAACAAAGGATTTAAAATTATTTTTAGAAGTAGGTAATCTTGAAGATACAGTAAAATATGAAAAAGGAAAAGATAACTTAGAAGTTCCAATATATGACGATGTTCCTCTTTATGCTATAATGCCAGCATTTATGATAAGTGAATTAAGAACGGCATTTGAAATAGGATTCTTATTATTTATTCCATTTTTAGTAATTGATATAGTTACTTCAAGTGTACTTATGGCAATGGGTATGTTTATGCTATCACCAGTAATGATATCATTACCGTTTAAATTGTTATTATTTGTACTGGTAGATGGTTGGAACTTAATAAGTCAATCATTGATTATGAGCTTTAAGTAAGGAGTGATTATATGTCAGAAAATTTGGTTATAGCACTTATGAGAGAACTTATAAAAACTTCGCTTATTTTAGCAGGGCCTATGCTTATTACAGCAACAGTTGTAGGACTTGTTATAAGTATTTTTCAAGCTACTACTCAAATACAAGAGCAAACTTTAACCTTTGTACCTAAGATAGTTGCAGTTGCATTGGTTGGATTATTAACAGCAGGATTTATGGGAAATACTATGATATCTTTTACGAAATATATTTTTTCAGTAATTTCTAATATATAACCTTAGGTGGGATAAGTTTTGATAGAATCAGTGAATTTACAACAATTTTTAATATTTATACTAGTATTTACAAGGTTAACATCTTTTATATTTTATGTGCCATTATTTTTCCCAAGTGGTGTTCCACAAAGATATAAGGTAGTTTTATCTTTATTACTAACATTTGTAATGGTACCTATAATCGGAAAAAATGCACCTGAAATTAACAATAATTTATATTTTATAGTTTTAATATGTAAAGAAATATCAGTCGGATTATTGTTAGGGTTTATAACTACTATAGTTTTTCAGATTGTACAAATGGCAGGTCAGTTTTTAGATTTTCAAGTTTCCTTTTCTATGTCAGCAGTATTTGATCCATTGTCAAATGAGACTGCTACAATATTAGGAAGATTTTTTTATATGCTATGCATGATTGTATTTATATTAATAGATGGACATCATTTAGTTATAGCTTCTTTGGCAGAAAGTTTTAACTTAGTAGGAATTGGAGCATTAAGTTTTAAACCAGAAATTTTTACATATATGATACATGTTATTATAGAATTTTTTTATATAGGATTTAAAATGGCAGTGCCTATAATTTTTATAATAATAATTACAGATTTCACTTTAGGTTTAGTTGCAAGGGTAATGCCACAACTAAATATAATGATGCTAGGTATTCCTATAAAGATAATGCTTGGACTACTTACAGTATCCTTATCGGTGCCAGTATTAATGAAAATGATAATTAACAATTTAGATCAGATGTCTCAGGCTATTAAAGGACTATTTGATGTATTACCATGTATATTAGTATTTTTTGCAAGCGAAGGTGGAGAAAAAACAGAAGATGCTACTCCTAAAAAGAAAAGTGATGCTAGAAAAAAAGGTCAAGTAGCAAAGAGTAAAGAATTTACTTCTGCCATAGGGCTTTTAGGTGTTACCGCAGTAGCTATGTTTTTTCTTGAGGGAGTTTTAAATGGACTTAAAGAAATACTTATAATGTTTTTTTCTCAGTATACCAATATGGAGTTTACTTTAAACAATGTAAGCGGAGTTGTAAAAGTTGTAATTATAAAAATACTTATTATATTTTTACCAGTAGCATTACCAATAATGGTTATGGGAGTAATTGCAAACATTGCTCAAGTAGGCAAAATGTTTACTAAAGAACCATTAAAGCCAAAGTTTGAAAAAATAAATCCTATAAAAGGATTAAAGAATATGTTTTCAATAAAAGCTATTATAGATTTATTAAAAAACATAATTATCATAATTATTATCGGATATGTTGGTTATAAGTTTATAGAATCAAATTATTATCGTATATTAAATTTTACTAATTTAAGATTTGTAGCAATGACTTATGCATTAGGGGACCTTATAGTAGATATTTTGAAAAAAGTAAGTTTAGTAATGATTGTAATTGGAATAGCAGATTATGGGTATCAAAAATATAAGTTTAAAAAAGATTTAAGAATGACAAAGCAAGAAGTAAAAGAAGAATTTAAACAACAAGAAGGAGATCCTATTGTTAAGGGGAAAAGAAGGCAAAAGCAAAGAGAAATGGCTATGCGAAGAATGATGCAAGACATACCGGATGCTACAGTGGTAATAACTAATCCAACTCATATAGCAATAGCATTAAAATATGAGGAGAATAGTGGAGTTGCTCCTAAGGTCATAGGTAAAGGAGCAGATAATATAGCGATAAAAATAAAAGAAATTGCCAAAAACAATGATATCCCAATTATTGAGAATAAACCTTTAGCACGACTTATATATAAAGAAGTAGATTTAGGATTGGAGATTCCATATAACATGTATCAATCAGTAGCAGAAATTTTAGCTGTTGTTTATAAAATGAAAAAGTAAAAAGATATTAAATTTTCTCATTTGATAAGTGCGTAAATTTAAAAGTCAATTTATAACCCTATAGATTATTAAAATTATATTAAACATTAAGAAAGTTTCATAATGTTTAAATTAAAGTAGAGGATGATGGCATGGAGGCTTTAAAGAAATTTGATTTAAAAAAGAATATAGATATTATTATAGCTTTTGGTGTTATAGGAATTGTTCTTATGATTATAATTCCATTACCACCACCAATACTTGATATGCTTTTAGCAATAAATATTACTTTATCTGTTATTATTATACTAATTACAATGTTCACTACTAGTATATTACAGCTTTCAGTATTTCCAACATTGTTATTGGTAACAACATTGTTTAGATTAGCACTGAATATGTCCTCAACAAGGCTTATATTAGGTGAGGGATATGCAGGAAATATTATTGAGACCTTTGGACAATTTGTTGTTAGAGGAAACTATTTTGTAGGTATCATAATGTTTTTAATAATAGTAATTATTCAATTTGTTGTTATTACAAACGGTGCAGGTAGGGTATCGGAAGTATCAGCAAGGTTTACTCTTGATGCTATGCCAGGTAAGCAAATGAGTATAGATGCTGATTTAAATGCAGGTATGATATCAGAGGAAGAAGCAAGAGTAAGAAGATCAAATCTTCAAAAAGAAGCGGACTTTTATGGAGCTATGGATGGTGCATCTAAGTTCGTAAAAGGCGATGCAATAGCAGGTATTATAATAACAATAATAAATATTGTTGCAGGAATAACAATAGGTGTATTAATGAATGGACTTACTGCATCAGAGGCAGCAAGTAAATATGTAATATTAACTGTTGGAGATGGTTTGGTATCTCAAATACCAGCACTATTAATTTCAACTTCATCAGGTATACTAGTAACTCGTTCCGGTAGCGATGAAAACTTTGGTAAGCAATTAAGTGGACAAATTACAGCCTTTCCAATGGTTATAGGAATGGCATCAGTAGTACTTTTTATTTTATCATTAATACCAGGAATGCCTAGAATAGTATTTATGCTATTAGCAGCAGGTACTGCATACAGTTCATATCTTTTATTTGAAGATGAAAAAGAAAAGACTATAAAAGAAATTGAAATGGAAGAACAAGAAATAATAGAAACAGAAAAAAAGGAACCAGAAAATGTTATGAATTTAATTTCTGTTGAACCTTTGGAAATAGAAATAGGTTATGGATTAATTCCTTTAGCAGATGATGCCGCTGGTGGAGATTTAGTTCAAAGAATATCTTCTGTAAGAAGGCAGTGTGCTATAGAGATGGGAATAGTTGTACAACCTATAAGAATAAGAGATAATTTAAGATTAAAAAGCAATGAGTATGTAATAAAAATAAGAGGAACAGTTATAGAAAAGGCAGAAATTATGCCTAATATGTTTTTATGTATGGATCCAACTAGTGAAAGTATAGATATGGCTGGAATAAACACTATAGAACCTACTTTTGGAATACCAGCAGTATGGATTAACAAAGATCAACGAGAAGATGCAGAAATTAAGGGGTTAACAGTTGTAGATCCGACAACAGTTATGATAACTCATTTAACAGAAACTATAAAAGCTCATTGTCATGAACTTTTAGGACGACAAGAAACAAAAATGATTTTAGATTCTGTTAAAGAAAAATATTCTACAGTAGTAGAAGAATTAATACCAGATTTAATGACTATAGGTGAGGTACAAAAAATTCTTCAAAACCTTTTAAAAGAAAGAGTATCAGTAAAGGATATGGTAACTATATTAGAGTCATTAGCTGATAATGCTAGAAATACTCAAGATATAGAGATACTAACTGAATATGTAAGATTTGCACTTTCAAGAAGTATATGTAGTGAACTTGTTGATGAAAGAAAGTCTATAACCGTAGCAACAGTAGATTCAGAGTTAGAAAATATTATAGCTAATAGTATTCAAAAGTCACCACAAGGTTCTTTCCCTGCATTAAATCCGGACATTACAACAAAAATATTTGGTGCAATTAAATTAGTGTTAGATAGCACTTATTTTAATAATAATATACCAGTAATGTTAGTGTCTCCTAAAATAAGACCGGCACTTAGAAAACTCATAGAAATGGTGTTTCCTCAAATTATGGTATTGTCTTTAAATGAAATCCCTAATGATGTAGAAATAAAAGCAGAAGGAGTTGTTTCATTGTAATGATAATAAAAAAATATACAGCCAATAATGTAAATGAGGCTTTAGGAAAGATAAGGCAAGAGCTTGGAAAAGATGCAGTGATAATTAGTCAAAAAAAAATAAGAAATCCTGGTATAAAAGGATTATTTTCTAAAAAAATAGTAGAAATAACTGCTGCAGTAGAGTCCCAAGATAATAAAAAAAGTGTTATGGAAGATATAAGCAAAAAAAATCTACATGTATCAGATAATATACAGAATGATTTATTAGAAGCACTAGCAGAGAGAGCAAGTACTAAGGAAAAAGAAAAATATGAACCTAATAATAAGACAGATAATAGTGAATTATTAAGTGAGATGGAACAGATAAAAAATATGATAAATACTCTAGTTTTAAATAAGGAAGATAGTTTTGAAAATAAAACAGAAAAACACTTAGAAAAACAGGATATATCAAGGGAAATAATAGAATACTTGTTGCTAAAAGTGAAGGATATTGATGATAAAGAAAAATTAAATAAAATAAAAGAGTTAATAAAAGAAGAGATAATATTAGAAGAAAACTATTTAGATAAAATTATGGTGTTTGTAGGACCTACCGGTGTTGGAAAAACAACAACAATAGCAAAGTTAGCAGGTAAATTAGCACTTTTAGAAAAGAAAAATGTAGGTCTAATAACAATAGATACTTATAGAATAGGTGCCGTTGAGCAATTAAAAACATATGCAGAAATAATGAACATTCCTTTTAATGTAGTGTTTAATTTGAAAGATATGGAAAGTGCAATAAAATCTATGGAAAATTGTGATGTTATATTAATTGATACTACAGGAAGAAGCAGTAAAAATACAATGCAATTATCTGAACTAAGAGCTTATGTGGAAAAATCCAATGCTAAAAATATTAATTTAGTTTTAAGTTCTAGTGTTAAAAATACAGATATAAAAGTAATAGCTGATTCCTATAGAAATTTAGGTGTTAATAGGGTTGTAATAACAAAATTAGATGAAACATCAACTTATGGTTCTATATTAAATATATTAAAAGAAGTTAATGTACCATTAAGTTTTATAACTACAGGTCAAAATGTTCCAGAGGATATAAAATTTCCAAGTAAGGAGGAGCTTTTAAGTTTAATAATGGGAGAGAATAGCATATGTTAGATCAAGCATCTAAGCTTAGAGAATTAGCAAATGAGAGTAATAAAATAAAAAAAGATAAAAGTTTATCAACTAAAATAATAACAGTTACGTCAGGCAAAGGTGGCGTTGGTAAAAGTAATATAGTAGT
The DNA here is from genome assembly GCF_018916625.1 of Clostridium senegalense. NCBI lineage: Bacteria > Bacillati > Bacillota > Clostridia > Eubacteriales > Clostridiaceae > Clostridium > Clostridium senegalense. The sequence continues at coordinate 323,604 of NZ_JAHLNC010000001.1, read as the reverse complement.
AAATTTAGCTATATGCCTACAAAAAATGGGCAAAAAAGTTCTAATATTTGATGCAGATATAGGTATGGGAAATGATGATATTTTAATGGGGTGCTTTCCAAAGTATAACATATTTGATATTATATTCAATGAAAAGGATATTACTGAAATTATAGTAGAAGGTCCATTAGGAGTAAATTTAATATCTGGAGGATCAGGTCTTGGAAGAATGGATGATTTAACAGATATACAACGACAAAAATTTTTGAAGAATTTAGAAGGGTTAAGAGGATATGATTATATATTGATGGATACAGGTGCAGGAATTAATAAAAGTGTTTTATCTTTTATATCTTGTAGTGATGATTTCATAGTTGTAACTACACCGGAACCAACATCTTTAACAGATGCGTATAGTCTTATAAAAGCAGTAAGACATTTTAATATTAAAGATAATGGAAATATTATTGTAAATAGGGTATTAGATAATATAGAAGGTGAAAATACGTTTTTAAAACTACAAGGCGCAGCAGAAAGATTTTTAGATGTAAAGTTAAATTTTTTAGGAAAGCTTTCTGAAGACAGTAAACTATTGAAATCTGTAAGGGCACAAAAGCCAGTATATATAGGGTATCCTAACTCATATATTAGTAAAGATATAGATAATATAGCCATGAAAATGGAAGGACTTCTTATTAAAGAAAATAATTCAGGTATCCAAAAATTCTTTAAAAAAATTTTTAATATTATATCATAGGGGGAAGAAAATGAGCATTAATATAAAATTTCATCCAAATACCATACTAGAGGTTTTAACAGAGGAAGGTTATGCTAAAACTACAATTCAAGAAGTTGAAGAAGATACAATAGCAATATTTATACCAACTATAAACAATACTTATTTAACGATGAGACCAGATGAAAAATATGAAGTTATTTATAATGATAGAAAGGGTAAAGTTTATAAATTTAAAGTTGATGTTGTTGGAAGAAAGTATGATGAAGTTCCACTGGTGATATTAGGACAACCATATGATATTAGAAAAATACAAAGACGAAAATATGTAAGAATTAGCCATACAGGTATAGTAAATTATTATATAACTAAGAATTATCCTAAAAATAAACTTAATAGTTATGATATTTTAGATTTTAAAGTTGGATATACAGTAGATTTAAGTGGTGGTGGATTGAAAATTAGAATAGCAGAAAAACCACAATTGAAAGATTATATTATAATGCATTTAAATGTAACGGAAGAAATTATAGTTTTAGGGCAAATAGTAAGAATAGAAGAAGACTATGAGAATAAATATGTTTGCGGAGTAGATTTCTTAGAGATAGAAGAACAGGAAAGAGAAAAAGTCATTAGATATATATTTATGGAAATGAGAAGAATGCTTAAGACTTCGGGAGGTGACAATTTTGAATAACCAAACTGAAAAGAAACATGTAGTTGAACAATATATTCCATTAGTAAAGTATATTGCATCAAGAATTATTATGGGTAAAACCAAATATGTAGAATATGAAGATTTGGTAAGCTATGGGATGATAGGACTTATGGACGCATTAAATAAGTTCGATGAGAGTAAAGGTATGAAATTCTCTACCTATGCAGCTATAAGAATAAAAGGATCAATGATAGATGAGTTAAGGAAAAATAGCCCCATATCTAAAGGGGCTATGGACAAACTAAATAAATATAATGAAGCTGTAGAAAATTTACAAAACAGATTTTTAAGAGAACCAAATAGTCAAGAAATTGCAAAGGAAATGGGTATATCCTTAAGTGATCTTACTAAAATAGAAAACTATATAAATTATATATCGATTGTTTCTTTAGAAAGTTTAATGTTTAATGACGATGATGACATATCTTTAATAGGAACAATTGAAGATAAAAAAATAATAGGACCAGAGAAGTCCTTAGAACAAAGTGAATTAATAGAATATCTGGGGAAGGCAATAGACTTATTAAGAGATAAAGATAGACTTATAATTACATTATATTATTATGAAAAACTTACGTTAAAAGAAATAGGAAAAATATTAGAAGTATCAGAATCAAGAGTTTGTCAATTGCATAGCAAGGCTATAATTAATTTAAGAAAAGCACTAAAAAAGTTGAAATATGAAATTTATTAAGGGAGTAAAAAATGCTAATAATTTTAGTTTTCGTAGCAAGTATAATTATAATTTTCAGTGTAAAGGATTTAAAAAAGAATAAAAATTTCTCTCAAATATTAAATGAAACTGAAGATTCATTAGATGATATAGATGTAAAAATAGGAAAATTAAGAAGAGAATTTAGTGAAACAATATTAAACCTTCAATTAGAAATTGAAGATTTAAAAAATATTGTTGAAAAAGATTGTAGTAAAGAAGATGTTATTAGATACGATAAAATAAAAGATGAATATATTACTAAAAATGAGATTTATTCAACTAATAAAAATATGAAAAATATTGAGTTTAACATAGAAACTAATAGTAATAATTGTACAGTTAGTTTAAGTGAAAATAGTGTAAAAGTTGAACAAATAAAAACGCTTTATAGTCAAAACTTTTCTGTAGAAGAAATAGCGGACAAGCTAAAACTTGGAAAGGGGGAAGTACTATTAATAGAAGAATTATATCTAAAATAAAAAATACATTTAAGTTTTTATCAGACAAAAAAATATTATTAGGGATAGGTATTGGTATATTAATAGGAGCCTTTTGTATGACTATATCACAAGTTACATATTCATTGAGTGATTCTCAAGTAGAAATGAGAGCAAGAAAATTAGGTATGAAGTATCCTGATGAAGTGAAAGTTATGATTAATAAGGATGAGGTGAAAAAATGATAAGAGGTTTATATACGGTAGCATCTGGACTAATAACTAGTGAAGCAAAACAAAATTCAATAATGAATAATATGGCAAATGTTAATACACCTGGATATAAGGCAGAAAAATTAGCAATAAAATCCTTTGATGAAGTTATGATTTCTAATAAAGATAAATTAGTAGCAGGAAAAAATTACAAAAACAATATTGGAACATTAAGTAATGGTGCAGAAATAAATGACAAGGTTACTTACTTTGAACAAGGATTTGTTAAGGAAACAAGTAGCCCAACGGATTTTGCAATAGAAGGTAATGGATTTTTTATGGTACGTCAAAGAGGAAATAATGAAGTAGCATACACTAGAGACGGACATTTTTCAATAGATGGAAATGGATATTTGGTAAATCAAAGTGGAGATGTTGTTTTGGGAAGAAGTTCTGCTACAGGAAATTTAGAACCTATAAATGTAGGAAAAGGCGATTTGAACTGTGACAAGTTAGGTAACATTAGGGTAGATGGAAACCTAAAATATCAGTTTGAAGTTGTTGATTTTCAAAATTACGATAACCTAACTAAGATTGGTCATAATATATATTCTACAACAGAGACAGGAATAAGATCTAATGGATTTATAAGGCAAAAGGGATTGGAGCAGTCAAATGTTAATACAGTTGTAGAAATGTCAGATATGATGTCTACAATGAGAGGGTTTGAAAGTAATATTAAAACGTTGAAGGTTTTAGATGAAACTTTAGGAAAAGCAGTTAATGATATAGCAAGAAGATAGATTTTAGGGTGGTGAATTATAAATGTTTACTTTGTTATCTACAAATAAAAGTGCTATGATGGCACAGCAAAATAAATTAGATATATTATCTAATAATATAAATAATGTTAATACTTCTGGTTATAAAAGATTAGATGTTCAATTTGAGGATTTATATCAAGACTCATTAAATAGAAATGGATATCCAATAACTGATGGAAAAAACAACTTAACATATGGAACAGGTGTAAAATCTGGAAAGGTTGTACGACAATTTCAACAAGGCGCCCTTCAAAATACAGGTACAGCATCACATTTAGCTATAGATGGAAATGGATTGTTTAAAATATATACTGCTGATGGAAAAGAAGCATACACAAGAGCTGGTAGCTTTGCAGTTGATGCGAATGGGAATTTAGCTGATGGGAATGGAAATAGGGTAAGTATAGTTGATGAAAGAGGAAATGAAGTTAATTATCCTGGTGGGCCGATAAAATTAAATGGAAGTGACTTTACTATAGATAAAGATGGTGGAGTTTTAAAGAATATAAATGGAAATTTTGTGAAATTAGGTCAAATAAAAACTTATGGTGTAGTAGGAGATACTTCTTTAATGTCAATAGGAGAAAATTTATATGTTCCTTTAGAAGGTAGTAATATGTATGAAACTACAGATAAAAATATTCTACAGGGATATTTAGAAAATTCTAATGTAAATATTGGTGAAGAGATGAGTGATATGATTTTAACTCAAAGAGCATTTTCTTTAGGCTCTACTGCACTTAAAACTGCAGATGAGATGTGGGGAATGATTAATAGTGTGAGATAAATAAGTTTTATAGTAAAATAAGGAAAGTGCCTCAAAATGATAGATCATTTTAAGAGGCACTTTTTTTAGTTCATTTTATCTATAGCTTCATTTAATGGTGGAATAACTTGTTTCTTTCTAGAAACAACTCCATCTAGATAAACTGCATTATTTTCAAGTGTAGTATTAAATGCACTAATAAATAGATCTTTATTTCCACATACTAAGAATAAAGAGCCACCATTAAAGATATCTGTAATCATTAATGTTATCATTTCAAGATTATTTTCAGAAGCAACAGTTTCCATTAACTCAAGAAGATCATTTTTTATATCTTTAAAGCCTTCAATATAAGTTGTAGTAACTTGGCCTACTCCTATTTTAGTTTCACCTATAGTAAATGTTTTATAGTCTTGGTTTAAAAGATCTTTTGCTGATTTTCCTTCAAGAGAAGTAGCTGCTTTGAACATTTCGTTAGCAAACTCTTCAATATTTATATCAGCAATTTGAGCAAGTCTTTTTAATACTATTTCATCTACTAATGTAGAAGTTGGTGATTTAAGTAATAATGTATCAGAAATGATAGCACCACATAATATTCCAGCAATTTGTCTGCTTGGTCTTATTCCATTTTCAAAATAAATAGAAGCTACTATTGTAGAAGTGCTTCCAACAGGTTCGTTTCTAAAATATATAGGAAGTCCTGTTTGAATGTCTGCAATTCTATGGTGATCTATTATTTCAACAACTTCAGCATCATCTATGCCATCCACAGATTGAGATTTCTCATTGTGGTCCATTAAAATTACTTTTTTCTTTCTTTGATTAATTAAATGATAACGAGAAATAGTTCCTATAACTTTACCATTACTGTCTGTAACAGGATAACATCTATATCTTGTTTCAAGCATAATATCTTTAATTTCATCAATAAAATCATTAACTTCAAAACTTATTAAATTATTTTTTGTCATAACATAACTTACAGGTATACTTTGAGTTATAAGTCTTGATGTAGTAAATGTGTCATACGGAGTAACGATTATTGTACAGTTAGCTTCTTTAGCTTTTTCTATTATTCCAGGTAATGGTTCTCTATTCCCTGTTATAATCATCAAATCAACTTTTTTACTAACAACAAAGTTCTGTATATCTTCTCTGTCACCACATATAACTATATCATTTTCTTCTATTATAGTTTTTTCATCATTTGGAGACATGTTAGCAACGGCAATTTTACCTTTAAGTTGTAAATTTTCATCGCTAAGGTATTCAACTCTTGCAGATAATGTATCTAATATGTTATCAAGCTTTGTGTTGCTTTTAGCAAGTATGTAATTGTCCCAAATATCTAAATAACTAGAAGTTAAGTTAGACACAGATGTTATACCTATTAATCTTTCATTTTCATCAACTACAGGCAGTGTATTACAATTAATTTTTTTCATTATTGACCACGCCATTTTTAAGGAAATATCAGGAGAAATAGGTGCTACTGTATCTATTTCTAAATCAGCTATTTCAGTTTTTACGGTCGTAATAAGTTTTGGTTGTTCTACTTTAAAATAGTCAAGAATAAATTTTGTTTCATTATTTATTTCGCCTAATCTTATTGCAGTTGCAGGAGTTTTTTGAGTTTTATTTTTAAACTCTGCATAGGCAAGAGCAGAACAAATTGAGTCAGAATCAGGGTTTTTATGTCCTGTAATATAAATACTATTTTTCAATATTATTACCTCCTTAAAAATATTTTATAAATTTAACAGTACATATGTAATTGTAAAGGGATAATTTATTAATGTAAAGTATAAATTTTTATGAATATTTTTTTTAATACATTTCATATAATCAAAAGGACATACATATATTTAGCAATAGAAGAATGATAAGTACTTTTAAGTTTTAATTTCAAAGTATGTTTTTATCACCGTATAACAAATTAGTATAGGATATATACAAAATAATATTCATTTAAATTATATATTATAGATTCAATTATAAAAAGTATTTAAAGTAGAAAACTTGTTTTTTTACATTCATTCTTAATATAGGATTCCAAAATTATAGTTGAATTTATACAACGCAAATTTTGGATACAAAAAATAAAATGAATGCAAGCCTTAAATAAATTAATTATATAAAAATATTTAGAATAAAATTCTATTTAAATTCATAGAAAATTTAAATAGGCTTGTTTCATTATATAGGATTCCAAAGGAACACTTGAATTTATACGTTAAAGATTTTAGGTATTGATATAGGGTTTCAAGTTTACTTTTAAAATTACTTGTTACAAAACTTGGATACCTAAAATAGTGAGATATGCTCCGAATCACTTAAAACTCAACACTACATTTTGTATGAAAATATTTTAAATATATTGAATAAATTTAAATTGGAGCTTGTGTATCTTTTACTGCACTATAATATTCTAAAAATAACATTTAAATATCTGTGTTTAAAGTTTTGGAAATCTAAAAAAGTGAGTACAAGCTTTTAAATAGCTTAAGTATATTAAGAATATCAAAATAAAGCTTTATTTTGAGTTTCTTGATAGGGTTCCAAGTTTGCTTTTAAAATTACTTGTTACAAAACTTGGATACCTAAAATAGTGAGATACGCTCCTAATCACTTAGAATTTAACACTACATTTTACATTAAAATATTTTAAAGTTAGTGAATAAATTTAAATTGGAGGTTGTTTCCCTATAGTAATTTAGCATTTAAGCTTGTGTCATTATATAGGATAGAATTTTAATTTTAATCCTATATCATTCATAACCATAGTTATGCAAAAGAATATAAAGGGGGGATAAAATTGTATGATAAGGAAATGAGAGGACTTACAAATGATGAAGTAGAAAAAAAGATTAAACAATTTGGCTTAAATGTTCTTCAAAGTAAAGAAAAAATATCAGCAATAAAAATATTTTTAAGTCAGTTTAATGATTTTATAATATGGGTATTAATTGGAGCTACTGTAATTTCAGGTGTAATGGGGGACTTGGCAGATGCAATAACAATACTTATAATAGTTTTTATGAATGCAATACTTGGATTTGTTCAAGAATTTAAAACTGAAAAATCCTTAGAAGCTTTGAAAGAAATGGCAGCACCAACAGCAAAAGTAATAAGAAATGGCAAAGTTGAGATAGTTAATTCTATGTATTTAGTGCCAGGAGATTTTTTAATATTAGAAAGCGGAGATAAGGTACAAGCTGATGCAATTCTTTTAGAGGATAATTCTTTTATGGTAGATGAATCTTTACTTACAGGAGAATCTGTTGGAGTTTATAAGAATTCAAAGGAAAATAAGTCTAATGCAGTTTATATGGGAACTACAGTATTAACAGGAAAAGGTATAGCAAAAGTATTACTTACAGGAATGAACACAGAAATGGGAAAAATAGCTCACATGTTAAATAGTATAGACACTGAAAAGTCTGTATTAAGAGAAAAATTAGATGCTCTTGGTAAAATTTTAGTTGTAATGTGTCTAGTAATCTGCACTATAGTAACTGTATTAGGAATTGTAAGAGGTCAAGATCCATATACTATGTTTTTATCAGGAGTAACTTTAGCAGTTGCAGCAATACCAGAAGGATTAGCTGCAATAGTTACAGTTGCGCTAGCGTTGGGTGTTTCAAGGATGCTTGATAGACAAGCTTTAGTAAGAAAACTTCCAGCAGTAGAAACATTAGGATGTACTTCAATTATATGTACAGATAAAACTGGAACCCTTACAGAAAATAAAATGGTTGTAAAAAAGTTTTATTTTGATGGGAATATATATGATGAAAGTAAGAATCAAAATGAAATACTAAAAAAAATATTTGTATATTGTAATAACTGTGATTATAATTTTCAAGGTTTAAACATAGATAAATGTCTTTTTGGAGATCCAACAGAAACTGCATTAATAAAAGCATTTTTCAAATCTCCAAAAGAATTGCAAAAGTTTATTTCAAAAGTTAGAAGAGAATTTGAAATTCCATTTAATTCTACGAAGAAAATGATGTCTGTAGTTGTAAATGAAGATGGTAAGGAGACATGTTATGTAAAAGGTGCACCAGAAATGTTACTTAATAAATGCACACATATATTAATAAATGGCAATGTACAACCTTTTACTTATACTTATAAAAAAGCAGTTGAAAAGGCTATAGATGACATGTCTTATGATGCTCTAAGGTGTATTGCAGGTGCTTATAAAACTGAGAATATAATAAAAAAAGAAAATGATTTAGAATGTAATCTAATTTTTGCAGGTATAGCAGGTATAATAGACCCTCCAAGAAAAGAAGCAAAAGATTCTGTAATTGAATGTAAAATGGCAGGTATAAAACCTATAATGATAACAGGAGATCATAAAAATACAGCTTATGCTATAGGAAAACAATTAGAAATTTGCAATTCCTTAGAGCAAGTTATAACTGGAGAAGAATTAGATAGATTTTCTGACAAACAATTAAAAGATAATATAGATAGTTATAGAGTTTTTGCAAGGGTTAACCCTAAACATAAATTAAGGATAGTTAAAACTTTTAAATCAAAAGGAAAAATTGTAGCTATGAGTGGTGATGGTGTAAATGATGCTCCAGCAGTAAAAGAAGCAGATATAGGGGTTGCTATGGGTATATCTGGAACAGATGTAACAAAGGAAGCTGCATCTATGATTTTATTAGATGATAATTATTCTACAATAGTAGCTGCTGTAGAAGAGGGAAGAAAGATATATGATAATATAAGAAAATTTATAAGATATCTTTTATCTTGTAATTTAGGTGAAGTACTTACTATGTTTTTAGCTTCATTATTTTATCTAGAGACTCCATTGCTTCCAATACAAATCCTTTTTGTAAATCTAGTAACAGATGGACTACCAGCTATAGCCCTAGGAGTAGATCCAGGAGATAAAGATATTATGATGCAAAAACCAAGAGAAAAAAATGAAAGTATATTTGCAAGAGGATTAAAAGAAAAAATTATATTAAGAGGTAGTTTAATAGGTATTTGTACAGTTATGGCATTTATTGCTGGAAAATACTATGGAATGAGTTTAGAAACATGTAGAACTTTAGCATTAGGAACATTAATAATGTCTCAACTTATACATGTTTTTGAATGTAGGTCTGAAAGGTACTCTTTATTTGAGATAAATCCTTTTACTAATATGTATTTAATAGGTGCTGTAGGATTATCTTTATTATCTTTAATTTGCATTGTTTATATGCCAATATTCCAAAAGATATTTAAGACAGTATCATTAGATTTAGGACAATGGTTAATAATTCTTTTCTTCTCAGGGACAATAGCTTTTATAAATAGTTTATATATATATTTGAGCCATAAAAATAAAAAATAAATAAAATAAAAATTTAAATAAATAAAAGGAGATTAAAAATCTCCTTTTATTTATATCGTCTATCAGCTTTAACACGCTGTACTTTTTTAGGTATTTCACCATTAGATGGTACTAGTTCACTTTTGTTAGTCATGTTTACAATATTAATTATAGAAATAAATTCATCCTGCTTTTTCTTTCTTTTTTTCTTTTTATCCGGTTTTAACCCTTGAATAATTACAGAATGGCCTTGAGATATGTTCATAAAGGCAGGCTTTTTAAACCATCTTCTCTTTTTATAATAACAAGTATTAACTCCACTTGAAGCCATTGCTTTAACAACTAAAGTTGCAGTAATTGTATTTATAATACCTAAAAAGCTTTTCTGTTCTACTTTAATAGATAAAATTCTTCCTTGTAATTGAGTTAGTCTATCCCCATATCTATTTAAGTACGCGCTAGTATAACTTTGAGATAACTTATCTTTAAATCCCATATAAATAACTCCTTTTCAGTAATAATATATAGCTTTATCTAATAATTTAAATAATAATTACGAATAAATTTATTATATATTAAGTCGTACTAATTAACAAGTTTAAATTGTAAACGAAAATTATGCAATAGAATAGTGTTAAATATATATTTTATTATGTGTATTTTTATGAAATTTATAGATTTTATTTTAAAATTGATAAATTTGTTCCAAAAACATCGTTGTTAGAATATTAATATAATAAGTGATTACTAACGGGAGGGGAGCCATGAAAAAGAAATTAACTCCAAAAGAGGTTATGTTCAAATTTGAGGTAAATAAGGTTCCATTTAAAAATAACATGTCTATGATTCCACAATATGAAAAAGCATATAAGAAAATAAAAGCAGCAATTGAAATAGAAAAAGAAGGGTATAATGTTTACTTAGTGGATGAGTACTCTAAAGATAAAATGGATAATATAATAAATTATGTAAAAGAGATATTTAAAAATTACGATGCGCCAGATGATATATGTTATGTAGTTGAAGATGACATAAAAAAACCTGTACCTATGTTTGTCAAAAATGGGAATGGAAATTTATTTAAAAAAACTTTGGAAAAATTTCAGGATGTAATAGCAAATAAAACTTTTGAATTTTATACAAATTCTATAAGCAAGGAGAAAGAAAACCTTGTAGAGAAAATACAGAAAAAAAGAAGTGAAATGATTTCTGCACTGGTAACAGTATCTAAAGAAAATGGATTTGATATAAAATCTAGTGAAGGAGGGTTCACATTTATACCTCTAAATGAAGAGAAAGAAATGACTGAGGATGAATACGAAAACCTAGATGAGGAAACCAAAGAGGATATGTTATCTAGAGTAAATAATTTAAAAATAAAAACTAAAGAGATAATAGAAGAACTTAGAGATATGGAAATAAAAGAACTTGAAAAGATAAAAGAAATAATGAGGGAATATCTTACAAATATAATAAAAAAAGAAGAAAAAAAATATTCTAAGTTATTAGAATCAGATGTCAAAGTTAAAGAGTATTTAAAATTTGTATCAAATAAAATATTAAATGAGTTACTTGAAAATTATACTGTGAATTATGAAGATGATGAAGAAAAAATTAATGAAATAATTTTTAAATATATTGTAAATGTAGTAGTAGATAATTCTCATAACAAAAAACCGCCAGTAATATTTGAAGAAGATCCAAGTCTAAATAATTTAATAGGAAGTATAGAATATGAAAATCACAATGGTATATATATATCAGACCCTTCCTTAATAAAAGCAGGCAGCATAATAAAGGCAAATGGTGGATGTTTGATAATAAGACTGAATAATCTTCTTAATAACCCACAATCATATTATTATCTAAAAAAAGTTTTATTAAATGAGAAAGTAGATTTAGACTATAATAAGGGATATTTAGAATTATTAGCATTAAGTGGACTAAAACCAGATCCAATAAGAATATCACCAAAGGTTATTTTAGTGGGAGATTATGAATTTTATGATGTTCTTTATAGAAATGATGAGGATTTTAAAAAAATATTTAAAATAAGAGCAGAATATAATCCAATTATAAAAATAAATAAAAATTCTAAAAAAGCACTTATAGGACAAATAAAAATGTTTTGTAAAAATAATAATACTAGAGAATTAACTGAAGAAGCTATAAAAGAAGTAGCTAAGTATTTATGTAGAAAAGCTGAAAGTAAAAATAAGTTATATTTTGAAAATGATGAGGTTGGTAGTCTTATATTGTTAGCTAATAATTATGCAAAAGAAAATAATAAAGACATAATAGATAAGGATGATATTTTATCTGTTGCTTATGAGGATGAATTGATAGAACTAGAATTTCTTGAAGGATATAAAGAAAAAAGAAGTCTAATACAAGTTAATGGTAGTAAAATTGGACAAATAAATGGATTATCAGTAGTCGGGACTGGTTATGTAAGTTTCGGTCGACCATTAAAGATAACTTGTAGTTGTTATAAGGGGGATGGAAATATTATAGATTCCCAAAGAGATGCAAATTTAAGTGGTCACATACACAATAAAGCTATAAGTATATTAAAAGGATATATGAGTGCATTAAATGGGGGATATAAAAAATTACCAGTAGATTTTCATCTAAGTTTTGAACAAGTTTATGGAGTAGTAAATGGAGACAGTGCATCAGTAGCAGAAGTTATTTGTATGTTATCAGCATTAACTAAAATTCCTATAAAACAAAATATAGCTGTTACTGGTTCTATAAATCAGTTTGGTGATGTTCAACCAATTGGTGGAGTGAATGAAAAAATCGAAGGTTTTTTTAAAGTATGTAAAACAGTAGATGTGATAGAAAATAAATGTGTATTAATACCAAAATCTAATAAAGATGATTTAGTACTTTGTGAAGAAGTAGAAGAGGCAATTAAAGAAGGAACATTTTCTATATATACTATGGAAAATATCGAAGATGCAATTAAAGTGCTAATGGACAAAAGAAATTTGAGTTTAGATAAAATAAAAAAAATAATAGATAAGGAGCTCTTAAATTACAATGAAAAAAAATAAGAACCCTGATATTACAGTAAGGTTAAATAATTTTAAAATAAAAACTTATTTAGGGAGAAAACCTAAAATAATAGTTAAAGATTTACAAAGGAACAAGAAATATAATTTTAATTTATGGAAAATAAAAAATTTAAATATAGCAAGAAAATTATTAAGCAAATAGAAATAAAAACACAACAAAAATTAATTTTTGTTGTGTTTTTTATTAGTTGTATGCGTTTAAATTATGTTAAACATTAAATCTAAAGTTAACAACGTCTCCATCTTGCATTACATATTCTTTTCCTTCAAGTCTAAAATGACCATTTTCTTTAGCTGAGGCTTCAGAACCACACTCAACTAATTTATCATAAGAAACTACCTCAGCTCGTATAAAACCTCTTTCAATATCGCTATGGATTTTACCGGCAGCAGCAGGTGCTTTAGTTCCGTTTTTAATAGTCCAAGCTCTAACTTCTTGAACACCTGCAGTTAAATAGCTAATAAGTCCTAATAATTTATAACTAGCTCCTATTAATTTATCAAGACCTGATTCTTCAAGACCATATTCTTCAAGCATTGAAAGCTTTTCTTCTTCATCAAGAGTTGAAAGTTCCTCTTCTAATCTTGCACAAATAACCATAGCTTCAGAATTTTCATTGCTAGCATACTCTTTAACTCTTTTTACTAAGTCATTTTCAAGATTTCCGTTCATTAAATCATCTTCACTTATATTGCAAGCGTATAAAACTGGTTTTGAAGTTATTAAGAATAATCCTTTTACAAATGCATCTTCGTCTTCTGTAACCTCAAGAGTTCTTACAGGTTTATTGGCTTCTAAGTGTTTTTTTATTCTTTCCATTAATTCATATTCAGCTTTTGCTGTTTTATCCCCAGATCTAACTAGTTTTAGAGATTTTTCCATTCTTCTATCTAAAACCTCTAAGTCAGAAAAAATTAATTCTAAGCTTATAGTTTCAATATCTCTAATTGGATCAACAGATCCATCAACATGTACTATGTTTTCATCTTCAAAGCATCTTACAACATGTACTATAGATGCTACCTCTCTTATATGAGATAAAAACTTATTTCCAAGTCCTTCACCTTTACTAGCACCTCTAACAAGACCAGCTATATCATAAAATTCTATTGCAGTATGAACTTTTCTTTTTGTATTATACATTTTCTCAAGGACATCTAGTCTTTTATCTGGTACACTAACAACTCCTACGTTTGGTTCAATAGTACAAAATGGGTAGTTAGCAGATTCTGCTCCAGCTTTAGTTATAGCATTGAAAAGAGTACTCTTTCCTACATTAGGTAATCCTACTATTCCTAGTTTCATATGTAAATTCGTTCCTTTCCATAAAAAAATATTCAAATTATAAAAATTTATATTTGCTCTTATCATATAGTTTTAAAATTATTTTTTTCTTGAATTCATAACAAAAATTTCATGAATAAATTTAAATTAGAGCTTGTTTTCCTATAATAATATTAAAGATTTAATCTATATTACTATATTAATGTCTAAATATAAACTATAAAACTCTTTTAAAATTATACTCTAGAACAAATTTAATTTCAAGAAAACTTGTAATTTCCATAAGTCTTTTAATGCTGAGCTTATTATAATAAGAAAAAAACAAAATAAAAAGGAGTTTATACATAATAATTAGAAATAAATATAGGATACAAAAGTATAAATTAAAATAATATTAGAGGTAAGGGGAGTACGTTAATGAGAAAAATTAAACATTTAGTTTTAGGTGAAATTATTACGTTGTCATTTTTTATTGTGACAGCTAAATTATTTTGGATGGGAAGTTTTCCTGTACATGAAGAATTTGTAATTTTATGCTTAGTGATTATAGGGGGGATAATAATTATGTGTACATATATTATTTTTGACAAGCTAGAGGAAATAAAATGTGATATTAATAAATTGAAAGATAAATAATTATAGGGAAATAACCTTACATTTAGATTTATTAAATAATTCAAATGTAAGGTTATGAAAAATGTGGAATTGAACTCTAAGTATTTAAAATTACAATCTAAATAATAAATAAAATTTTAATACATATAATAGATAAAAAAATGTAAAATTAAAAAGATATTTATAGAAAAATAAGTACTTAATAAAAAGAATACTATATTTCGACAAAAAATATACGAAATATATATATATATAAAGGAAAAAACAAGAAAAAAACTAGAATATTTTAAAGGTATTTTAATATAGTGATAGAATATTTTATGATATAAATATTTAATAAAGTTTAAATTTTAAATACATATGTAGTATTATATTATATAGAGATATTTTAAAAACAAGTATCTAACTACTATATAGTACAAAGTTTTAAAATTTCAAATTAATTTATAATCCTATGTATTTAATGAAATAAAACAATTTAAAATTTATTTATATAAAAATTTGTTTTTATTGATGAATATAGAATTATTATATAAACTTCAAATAATTTTATAATTATTTAAGCAAATATTTTAAAGGATAAATTCATATTAAAACTAAAAATAGATAAGTAAATAATTAATTTTAAAAATTTTTTAATTATAAATCTTTTATAGTTTTTATTGTATTATTATATTATTATATAAGATAATAAAGAACTAACATTTAAGGAGATATAGCAATGGATTTTAAACATGTATCAGTGTTACTAGATGAATGTATAGAAGCACTTAATATTAAAGAAGATGGAATATATGTAGACTGTACTTTAGGCGGTGGAGGTCATTCAAGTGAAATATTAAAAAAATTATCTGAAAAAGGTAGACTAATAGGTATTGACCAAGACAAAGATGCTTTAAAGGCAGCAAGTGAAAGATTAAAGGAATATAAAAATACAACATTTGTTCATAATAATTTTTACAATATAAAAGAAATTTTAGAGAAACTTAACATAGAAAAAGTAGATGGTATACTTATGGACTTAGGCGTATCTTCATACCAGTTAGATAATGCTGATAGAGGTTTTAGTTATATGAAAGATGCACCTTTAGATATGAGAATGGACAGAGAAAATTCATTATCTGCATACAATGTAGTTAATGATTATAGTGAAGATGAACTTGCAGATGTAATAAAAAGTTTTGGAGAAGAAAGATTTGCAAAGAGAATTTCAAATTTTATTGTAAATAGAAGACCTATTGAAACAACATTACAACTTGCTGATATTGTAATGGCTGCAATTCCAGGTAAATTTAAAAAAGATGGGGGACATCCAGCTAAGAGAACTTTTCAGGCAATAAGAATTGAAGTTAATAAAGAACTTATGATACTTAATAAAGCGATAGAAGATTCCGTGGAGGCTTTAAATAGTGATGGTAGAATTGCTATAATAACTTTCCATTCTTTAGAGGATAGAATAGTTAAAAACAAATTTAAAGAATTAAATGATCCATGTAATTGCCCTAAAGAGTTACCATTTTGTGTATGCAATAAAAAACCAATAGTAGATTTAGTAAGTAGAAAACCAATTGAGCCATCAAAAGAAGAACAAGAAAACAACTCTAGAAGTAGAAGTTCTAAATTAAGAGTAGCTAGAAAAATTTAGTTCTAAAATTAGTGTGGGGGGAGTAAAATGGTAGTAGAAAAGGACAAAACAATTGTAAATGGAAGCAATGCATTAAAAACAACTGTTGCCGTAGAACGTAAAAAAGTTGAGAAACAAAAAAGAACTGGGGTAAAAGTAGACAAGCAAAAGATTATAAGAAAAAGACTTGGATTTATAAGAAATGTAGCATGCTCATTTGTAGTAGGAGTGTTTATTTTGTCCAGATATTCAACAATATATAATACACAAATACAAATAAACGATAAAAAAGACGAGATTTCTAAATTAAAAGCTGATAACGAATCAATAAAGGTACAACTTATTAAATTTAATAATTTGGCTTATATAGAAGATGTTGCTGTAAATAAATTAGATATGAAAAAACCAGAAGCATCTAAAGCATTATATATGGATTTGGAATCTAAAGAAGTCTCACCTAAAAATGATAATGCTAATAAAGATTTATCCGATTCTTCTACAAAAAAAATTTTTGAAAAACTTAAGAAATTATTATTTTAAGACTTTTTACTATAAAGTTACTTGTTATATTTAGGTGAAAAGAATGTAGATTATATAATAAAAACTTTTAACATGATTTTAAATTGTTAATTTATGAGAGGAAAAATTTCTATATTCAGTTGTAACTTTGATTAATAAGCTAAAAATAAAATTGGTATAGAAAATTTAATGTAATAAATGTTTATTACATTAAATTTTTATATTAGGTGTATTAATGTTTAAAGGTTATATAAGGCTATATTTTAGCTTTTTAATGTAAGATATTTACAAATATTCAATAATATATAAATAAAATACACTTAATATCCAAGAGTACTTTTGGTGAAAAGTTTTAAATTAAAAATGTTTTAGCAAAAGTAATGTTTTGGGGGAATGTGTGTGGCTAAATCAGAGTTAAGAGATAAAATAAAAATAAAGAAAAGAGTAATAGGGTTAATTAGTTTAGCATTTGTAATATTTATTACTTTGATTATTAGGCTTAGTTACATAATGATTGTAAAAGGCGATGACTATAAAGATAGGGCAATAGTTCAATGGACAAGTGATGTAAGAGTAAGTGCTAAGCGTGGAAGAATATTAGACAGAGATGAAAATGAGCTTGCGGTAAGTGCCAATGTATATAGAGTGGATTTAGACCTTAATGCTCTTAGAGATTCTTTGGAAAGTAAAAAATTAACTATGGAGGATATTGCACCAGATGTAGCTGAAATATTAGATATGGAACCTAAAAAAGCTTTAAAAATAATGACTAAAAGGTTGCCTAATGGGAAATTAATGGGAAGCGCCATATTAAAAAGGAGAGTTGAAAAAGAAGCTGTAGATAAAATTAATGCATATCAACAAAAAAAAGATATAATAGGTTTTGTCATAACCCCAGATACCAAACGTTATTATCCTAATAATAATTTTGCATCTCATGTACTAGGGCATACAAATTCAGATGGTGATGGATTAACTGGTGTAGAGTTATATTACAACAAGTATTTGTCAGGGGTTCCTGGAATTAAAATTGATGAGCTAGATACTAAAGATGAGAGTATTTCAAATAGTATATCTAATTATACTAAACCTGTTGATGGAAAAGATGTAGTGTTAACTTTAGATGAAAATATGCAATTTTTTGCAGATAAGGCTGCTTCTCAAGCTTTAGAAGATAATAGTGCAAAAGCAGTATCAGTTGTAATTATGGATCCTAACAATGGGGAAATATTAGCGATGGCTAATAAGCCAGATTATAACCCTAATTCTCCTTGGCAAGAAGGTCTTAGTAATGATGAAACTCAAAAAATTTGGAGAAATAGATGTATAAGTGATACATTTGAGCCAGGATCTATTTTTAAAGTTGTTACAGCTACAGCAGCTATAGAAACTGGCAATGTTAAAGAAAATGATAGCTTTGTATGTAGCGGTGGCATGACTGTTGGAGGAAGGAACATACATTGTTGGAAGAGAATAGGACATGGAACTTTAACTTTTCAAGAAATAATAAAGAATTCATGTAACGTTGGTTTTATGACTTTAGCAGAGAGGATGGGAAAGGAAAATCTTTCTCAATATATTGAAAAGTTTGGTTTTGGTAAAAAAACTGGTGTAGACTTACCAGGAGAAGCTTCTGGTATAATAAAACCTGTGGATAAAATTACAACAGTAGATCTTGCTACTATATCATTTGGTCAAAGTAATACTTTATCTATAATGCAATATATGCAAGCATTTAATTCTATAGCAAATGGAGGAAAACTTATTACTCCACATGTTATGAAAGAAATAATTCATTATGAACCAAGTGGCGAAAAGGTTATTGATAGCACTTATGAACCTAAAATTATAGTAGGAAATTTTAAAGAAGAAACTATGAAACAGATGAGGGATAATTTAGAAGCAACAATTTCATCTGGTGGAGGTTCTAAATGCTATATAGAAGGATATAAAATAGGTGGAAAGACAGGTACAGCTCAAAAGGTTGTTAATGGTGTATATGGACAAGGAAAGTATGTATCTTCTTTTGCTGGTATGTTTCCAGCAGATAACCCTAAGGTTACAGTTTTTGTATCAATAGATGAACCGGATCCATCAATGTATTATGCAGGACAAATAGCAGCACCAGTAGGAAAAATGATATTTACAGATATAGCTAATTATTTAGGGGTTAAGCCTGAATATAGCAAAGACTCAGATAAAGGTAAATTAAAGGATGTAAGTATACCTGAAATTAGAGGTGTGAAAAAACAAGATGGCGTCAAAATTCTTAAAGATTTAGGGTTAAAATATAGAGTTGAAGGTGAAGGTGAATTTATAGTTGATATAAATCCTAAACCAGGTATTTCTGTAAAAGAAGAAACAGAATTATTAGTATATGTAGGAAATGAAGAAGAAAATGATGAAAAAGTTCTAGTTCCAGATATTACTGGTTTAACACCTGAAAAAGCTGAAAGTATATTAAAAGAAATAGGACTAGAAGTTGAATTTCAAGGTGAGGGGCTTGTAATAGAACAAAGCATAGCTAAGAATCAAATAGTTTCTAAAGGAACAGTAATAACAGCACATTTATCAATACTTGATGATTAATATGGTGATTTTATAAGGCATGTACAATTTTATGTAATTTATATTAAGTATAGGTTAATTAGATTAGGATAAAGTAATGGAATTTTATTGATAACATTTAAAATATGGTGTATAACTATATATATTGATAAATTTATATGGTAGCATGCATAAGGTATGCTACCTATTCCCTTGTTATAGATAAACAATTAAAAATGTAATAGTTTTGTATAAGTAAAATATAGGTTAAAAACTTTATATTTAAGGTTGATTTACATAATAGTTATGAATGAATTGTTTTAGAAAAAATTAAGTTTATAAAATAAAAATAGTAATAGATTAAAGTTTAAAGTGTATATCTATAGTTAGGGTAATTAAAATAAAAAGATAAGAAGTTTATATAAAGGAGTGGAAATATGAGGCTATCTAAACTTTTAAATAATATAGAGTATAAAATAGTAAAGGGAAATAGTGATATTAATGTAAAGGCTATTCAATATGACTCTAGAAAAATAAAAAATGGAGATGCTTTTTTTTGTATAGAAGGCTTTGTTGTTGATGGACATAATTATATAAAAGCTGCTATAGAAAAGGGAGCAAAAGTTATCGTAGTACAAAGAAATATAGAAATTAGTGAAGATGTTACTGTTGTTTTAGTTGAAAATAGCAGAAAAACTCTTGCAATAGCAGCTGGAAATTACTATGATAATCCAAGTGAAAAACTAAATATTATAGGTATTACAGGAACTAATGGTAAAACTACATCAACTTTCATGATTAAATCTATATTAGAAAAGTGTGGTCATAAAGTAGGGTTAATAGGCACAATTGCAAATTACATAGGAAATGAAAAATTGAAAAGTGAAAGAACAACACCAGAATGTTTAGAACTACAAGAATTGTTTAAGAATATGGTAGATAATGGGGTTACTCATTGTGTTATGGAAGTATCTTCTCACTCATTAGATCTTTATAGAGTATATGGAGTTAAATTTAAAGAAAGTATTTTTACAAACTTAACACAAGACCATTTAGATTTTCATAAAACTTTTGAAAATTACTTTAATGCAAAATTAAAATTGTTTTTAGCAAGTGAAATATCAATAATTAATATAGATGATAGTTATGGAAAACAAATCAAAGATATAGCAAATAATAAAATTATAACTTATTCTATTGATGAAGAATCAGATTTGAAGGCATATGATTTAAATCTTCATTCAAGAGGTATAGAGTTTAAAATAAATTATAATAACAAAGTTGAAATTATTAATCTTAGTATACCAGGAAAATATAATGTTTATAATGCACTAGGTTGTATAGTTGCAGCTTTAAATGAAGGTGCAACTATAGAAAACATAAAAGAAGGACTAAGGTCTATAATGGTGCCTGGTAGATGTGAAATAGTAACATTAAACCATGATTTAGGTTATGATGTTATAATAGATTATGCACATACTCCTGACGGCTTAGAAAAAATTCTAAAATCTGTTAAAGAGTTTACTACAGGAAGGCTTATATCTGTATTTGGATGTGGTGGAGATAGAGATAGCGTAAAACGACCAATAATGGGAAAAATAGGCGCAACATTAAGTGATATAGCAATAATAACTTCAGATAATCCAAGAACAGAAGATCCTTTTAAAATAATTGAGGATATAAAAAGTGGTATAAAAAGTGATAACTATATTGTTATAGAAAATAGAAGAGATGCTATAAAAGAAGCTATGAAAATGGCAAAGAAAAATGATATTATAGTTATAGCAGGAAAAGGTCATGAGGATTATCAAGTACTAAAGAATAAAACAATTCATTTTGACGAAAGAGAAGTAATAGAAGACATCATAAAGGAGTTGTATTAGGTCATGGAATATTTATCAATTAATGAAATTGTTAATGCACTTAATGGTAAATTAATTTTAAATGGAAATATAGAAAATTTTAAGTCTGTATCGATAGATAGTAGAAAAGTAGAAAAGGGAAATATATTTTTTGCTTTAAAGGGAGAAAATTTTGATGGACATAATTATTTAAAGCAGTGTTCTGAAAATGGAGCTGGATTATTAATTGTTCATAATGAAAATTTTAAAAAAGCAGACATAAAAGAATATACATCAGTGATTTTAGTAGAGGATACAAGAAAAGCATTAAGAGATTTAGCAGAATACTATAGAAAAAAAATAAATATAAAAGTTGTTGGAATAACTGGATCTACAGGTAAAACTTCTACAAAAGATTTAGTAGCAGCAGCTTTATCAGAAAAATATAAGGTTTTTAAAACTAAAGGAAATTTTAACAATGAAGTAGGACTGCCTCTTATGGTATTTGACATCGATAATTCTTATGATATAGCTGTTTTAGAGCTTGGCATGAGCAACTTAGATGAAATTCATAGATTAACAAAAATAGCAAGGCCAGATGTTGCAGTTATAACAAATGTAGGAATTTCTCATATTGAAAATTTAAAAACTAGAGAAAATATCTTAAAGGCAAAGATGGAGATAGTAGATTTTTTTGAAAAAGATAATATTCTAATTGTAAATGGCGATAATGATTTATTATCAACAGTAACTTCTAATAAATTTATTACTGAAAAAATTGGTATAGAAAGTGATTATAATTTTAAAGCTTGTAACATAATTATAGGTGAAGAAAATATAAAATTTAATGTGTTAGAAAATAATTCTTTAATTGATGAGAAATTTAAAATTAATGTATTAGGAAAACACAATGTGTTAAATTCATTGCTTGCAATTGCTGTAGCAAGAAAGTTTAATGTAAAATACAGTGATATAAATAAAGGGTTTGAAAATTTAGAAGCTACATCTATGAGACTAGATATTGAAAAATGCAATAAATTTACAATAGTTAACGATGCTTATAATGCTAGTCCAGATTCAATGGAAGCTGCAATAGATGTACTTAAAAATTTAAATGGAAAAAGAAAAATAGCAATTTTGGGATCTATGAAAGAGTTAGGTGATGAATCATATAAAGCACATATGGATGTTGCTAAATATGCAAAAGATAATAATGTAGATATGTTATTAGTGATAAGTGAGTATTCAAATGCTTTTGAAGAAGGATTTGGGAATAATATAAAAATATTTACTTCTAAGGAAGAGGCTATAAACTTTTTGAAAAATAATATTCAAGCTGAAGATGTGTTACTTGTAAAAGCATCTAGATCAATGAAATTTGAGATTATTGTAGATGCAATGAAAGAGTTTGATGCTAAGGAGGTGATATAAAATGAGTAAAGTTATATATTCAGTTCTAATAGCTTTAATAGTTACTTTACTTTTATCACCAGTTATGATTCCTTTACTTACTAAATTTAAATTTGGTCAAAGTATTAGAGAAGAAGGTCCCAAAAGTCACTTAAAGAAGGCTGGTACACCTACAATGGGTGGTATAATATTTATTTTAGCTACAGTTATAACTATGGTTATAATATTAAGAGATGTTAAACCAGAGGCAATGATTGCCCTTATTTCATTAGTTGGATTTGGTATTATAGGTATTATTGATGATTCTTTAAAGATAATACACAAGCATAATGAAGGATTAAAATCTTATCAAAAGATGATATTATTAGTTGCATTAGCTATTTTCTTAGGATATTATTCATCACAAAGAATGGGTACAGACATAATAATTCCATTTATAAATAGAACTATAGATTTAGGAGCTTTATTTATTCCATTTATAGTATTTTACTTTGCAGCAACAACAAATGCCGTTAACTTAACTGACGGGCTAGATGGACTTGCAAGTTCTGTTTCATTATTAGTAATGACATTTTTTGCATTAGTTAGCTTTGGTATGGGATATTATAATTTAGCGATTTTTTGCGGAGTTTTAGCAGGCGCTCTATTAGGATTTTTAAGATACAACTCTTATCCAGCACAAATTTTTATGGGAGATACTGGTTCTCTAGCATTAGGTGGTGCAATAGCTGCAGTAGCAATGGTGCTAAAATTAGAAATATTAATTTTGATAGTTGGCGGAATTTATGTTTTAGAAGTTTTATCCGTTATAATACAGGTAATATCCTTTAAGCTAACAGGAAAAAGAGTATTTAAGATGAGTCCAATACATCATCATTTTGAATTATCAGGATGGCATGAAAGTAAAATAGTTGCTGTATTTTCTATAATTACAGTAGTTCTTTGTTTAATAGGTTTCTTATCAATTACACCTTAAAATAGTATTGGGGGAAATAAAATATGAAGAAAACCAAAAAAAAACTAGGGGAAATTGATTTTATACTTTTTGCTATAATTTTGACTTTAGTATGTTTTGGCGTGCTTATGGTTTATAGTGCTAGCTCTTATTCTGCAGCATTTAAAAATAATAATGCAGAATTTTATCTTTGGAAGCAATTGATGTGGGCTTCTTTAGGAGTTATAAGTATGATAGTCACTATGAATGTAGATTATCATAAATACAAAAGATATACAGGTAAGCTAATGATAATAACAATAGTATTGTTATTACTAGTATTTGTTTTTCCACCAGTTAATGGTGCTAGAAGATGGATAAGTCTTGGACCATTAGGTTTTCAACCATCTGAAATAGCAAAATATGTTGTTGTACTGTTTATAGCAATGTTTATAGATAGAAAAGGTGAAAAAATAAAAAGTTTTAAAGAAGGTATATTCCCTTGTTTAGCTGTAGCAGGTGTTTATGCAGGTTTGATATTAGCAGAAAAGAACCTAAGTATTACAGCTATAACAATGATGGTAGCACTTGTTATGCTACTAATATCAGGTGTTGAAATAAAAAAATTTGCAAAGATATTTTTGCCGATTGTTGCACTTGGAGTAGTGGCTATAATATTTGAGCCTTACAGATTAAGAAGAGTAACTGGATTTATGGATCCATGGAAAGATGCTCAAGGAGATGGATATCAACTTATACAATCTTTACTTGCGCTAGGGTCCGGTGGACTTACAGGAGTTGGTATAGGACAGTCAAGACAAAAATGCTTCTATATACCAGAACCTCATACAGATTTTATATTTGCCATTGTAGGAGAAGAATTAGGTTTTATAGGATGTACATTTGTAGTAATCCTTTTTATATTATTTTTATGGAGAGGTTTAATTGCAATTTTAAAATCTAAAGATATCTATGGCACAATGCTAGCAACAGGAATAGTTGCTATAATAACATTACAAGCTATTATAAATATAGCAGTTGTTACAGTTTCAATGCCTACAACAGGGGTTCCTCTCCCATTTATAAGTTATGGAGGTTCGTCCTTGGTTATAAATATGACTGCAATGGGTATATTGTTAAATATTACAAGGCAAAATAATTATAAGAGTTTATAAAATAATATGATTTAAAAATAAAATTGACATGGTTTATGTCAATTTTATTTGCTTTTATGGAACAATTTAATAATACTATTAAATTGATTTTTATAATGAATTTAATTTAAAATAGTGTTATCATATAAGTGGTGTTCTATGAATATTTAAAAAAATGTATAAATGGTATATAATTAACTATAAATCAATAAAATGTAAATTTATGAAAAATAGGTGAAGAAGATATGCTGACTGTAAAAAATAAAAAAAAATCTATTTTAGAAAATAAGGAAGAGCTGTTAAAGAAAAAGAAGAAGATTAAAAGAATTAAAAGAACCACAACTTTTTTAATAATTCTTATTAGTATCCTTATAACTTTATGTTTAAAGTTACCTTATTTTAATATAGCTTCAATAGAGGTTGAAGGTAATCAAAATTTAAAAACTGAATATATAATAGAAGCCTCTAAAATTACCGTTGGTAGAAACATATTTTTAACCCAAAAAAGTGAAGCAATATCAAATATAAAAAATAATCCATACGCCACAAATGTTAAAATAAAAACTAAATTTCCTAATAAAATAAATATTGTAGTTACTGAAAGACAAGCAAGTTTTTATATTAAATCAAAAGATGAGTTTTTTATTATTGATAAAGATGGTATAGTTTTAGAAAAAGTAAAAAAAATAGAGAATAACAATCTAATTTATATAAATGATTTGGAGTTTAAAAATTTAGAATTAGGTGGTAAAATAGAACTTAAAAATCCAGAACGAATATCAACAATAAATAATTTATGTAATACAATTTATGAATATAATAAAAATGAGAAGAGAAAAATAAATACTGTAGGATTAAATAATTTTGTGGATATAAAATTATATTGTGATGGTGATTTATATATAAATATTGGAACAGAAGAAAATCTAAATGAAAAACTTACTAAAGCTATCAATATATTAAAAAATGAACAGTTACAGGGAATAAAAGGATATGTAGATGTAAGTTTTGATGGTAATCCGGTTATATATAGA
Source organism: Clostridium senegalense (assembly GCF_018916625.1). NCBI lineage: Bacteria > Bacillati > Bacillota > Clostridia > Eubacteriales > Clostridiaceae > Clostridium > Clostridium senegalense. The sequence goes on along the minus strand of NZ_JAHLNC010000001.1, from coordinate 297,830 downwards.
AATTAATAGGAGGGCTTAAAATTGAAGAAGGTAACTAACCAACTTATAGTAGGTAGCATATTTTTAGTTTTAGGTTTTTTAGTAACAGTACAAATAAAAACTTTAAACAAACAGATTGCTGGAAAAGATGATGCGACTAATAATAGTGAAATATTAGTAGAAAATGAGCATTTAAAGAAAGAAAAAGAAGATCTTCAAAAAAAGATAGATGAATTAACCTTGAAATCTAAAGAATTTGAAAGTGCAGCAGCTGGTAGAACAGAAGAGAGTACTTTATTACTAGATGAGTTACAACAAAGTAGATTACAAAGTGGAAATGTAGATGTTAAGGGACCAGGTATAACAGTATATATAACGCCTAAAAGTAATTTATTTAACAACAGCATAGAAGTTACTCCAATTAGCGATTTGGATTTGTTATCAATTGTGAATGAGTTAAATGCTGCAGATGCAGAAGCTATTTCTATAAATGATATAAGACTTACAAGTAGAAGTGGAATAAGAAGTGCAGGTAGTAATACTATTGTTATAAATAATGAAAGAATCTCACCTACAGCAAGGGTAGTGATAAAAGCAATAGGTAATAAAAAACTTTTAGAAGGTGCCATTAATTTTCCAGGTAATATACCATCAAAACTTCAAAAGACTTGTGATGTGACTTATGAAATGAAAGATGATATTGTGGTTAAAAAAACCAATGAAACTCAACAGTTTCAATATGTAAAACAAGTTGACAATGAATAAGGGGTGATTAAATGATAATATTTATAGGATTGGTTTTAGGAATAATACTTGGTGTTGTTTTTAATATAAATATTCCAGTGAAATTCTCACCTTACATATCAGTGGCTATATTTGCTTGTATAGATTCGGTTTTTGGAGCAATAAGAGCTATGGTTAATAAAAATTTTAGAGCTGATGTGTTTATATCAGGATTCTTTGGAAATGCATTGCTAGCGGCAGCAATGGTATATTTAGGCGAAAAACTAGGTATACCAGTGTATTTAGCTGCAATAATAGTATTTGCAGGAAGAATATTTAACAACTTTGCTATAGTAAGAAGGTTGCTTTTAGACAAAACTAAGTTCCATAATTGAGGTGATGTAAGTGCGAAATAATGAAGCAACTCTATTTGTATTTATAGCATCAATAATTGTTGGCGTTTTAATTTCCATGAATATAGAAATAGGGGATAATACTAGATATCTTGATATGGATCAATATGAAGAAGCGTACAATGAAAAAGCTAATTTGCAAAGAGATATTATATCATTGCAAGACCAACTAGATTCTTTAGAAAAAAAGATGAAAAAATACGAAGAAAGTTCTTATTACACATCTGAGGTAATGCATGAAATAGATAAAGAACTTAAGGATAATAAGCTAATATTAGGAACATCAAAGGTAAAGGGAGAAGGAATAAAAATAACATTAAATGATGCTCCACAAGTTGCTTTTGGTCAAAAGTATACATCTGATATGTTGATTCATGATAAAGATATCATTAAAGTTATAAATGAATTAAGAAATGCAGGTGCAGAAGCTATCGCTGTTAATGACTATAGGGTCATATCTAACAGTTATGGATTTTGTGCAGGTTCTAATATAAATGTAGGGGGAATAAAAGTAGTAGCTCCATTTTATATAACTGCAATAGGGAATAAGGATGTTATGGAAAACTATTTGACAACTCAAGAAAATCACGTTAAAGCATTAAAAAGAAGAGAATGTTATGTTAATATAGAGACTTTGTCATCTTTAGAAATTCCAGCTTATAGTGGTATTATAAAAAATAATTATTTAACTGAAAATATGGAAAAATAGTATCAAATATTTATGCATTTTGAAGGAGTTTTTGTTTAAAACGAAGAATATAATAAATATATTGATAAATATTGAGAGTTTTTAACAAATTTATATTTTTACGTAAAATATTTAAGGTAATAATTTAATTATTTATATTTATAAAATTAATGAATTTAAGTTAGAATTGTTGAATGGTAAAACGAATAGCATTATAATAAAAAAATAGATAAATTTTCTAAAAAACTAATATTAATTAAGAAAAATAAAAATAATAGCTTAAACTTTATAAATTTTATTCGAAATATAATATATAATTAAATTTAATTTATAAATTGGCTTAAAATAGAATAATATGCTTGTTTAAGGAGGATATTATAATGACAATAAAGGAAAATTATAAAAATGTAGTTAGCGAATTACCTAAGGACACTGTCCTTGTAGCTGTTTCTAAAACAAAACCTGTAGAAGATATAAAAGAAATGTATGATGCTGGCTGCAGAGAATTTGGAGAAAATAAAGTTCAAGAACTTATTAAAAAATATGAAGAACTTCCAAAGGATATTAATTGGCATTTAATAGGCCATTTACAAAGAAATAAAGTAAAATATTTAATTAACAAGGTAAAACTTATACATTCATTAGATAGTATAAGATTATTACAGGAATTAGAAAAACAATTTTCAAAATCAAGTGTTATAGCAAATACGTTAATTCAAATCAACATAGGTAGGGAAGAAAGTAAAACCGGTATAATGTTAGAACAGTTAGAAGAACTTTTACAAGAAGTTGAAAAATGTGACTTTGTAAAGGTAAGAGGGATTATGGCAACTATACCTAAAGGTGATGAAAAAACATGTAGGAAATATTTTTCGGATATGAAAAATATTTTTGATAGTTTAAAAGAAAAAAAATTCAAAAATGTATCTATGGAATATTTATCTATTGGAATGAGTGGAGACTATAAATATGCTATTGAAGAAGGTAGTAATATGGTTAGAATAGGCTCAGCTTTATTTGGAAAAAGAGATTACGATTTAAATTAAATTTATTTAAAGTGGGAGGAGACATATTAATGGAAGGAAAAATTTGGGATAAGTTTGCCAATGCAATAGGAATAGGAGTTCAAGATGATTTAGAAGAAGGAGAAGAAGAAGTTTCAGCAACAAGTGAAGAAATTTTTGAAGAGAATGAATTAGATATTGAGAACTTTGGAACAAATAAAAAACAAAATAAAATAGTAAATATACACACAGCTACTTCAGCAAAAGTTGTAATAATAAAGCCACAAAATTATGATGAGGCTAAATCAATTGTAGATAATTTAAAAAGTAGAAAAATAGTTTTAGTAAATATAAATGGTATAGAACAAAAGGTTGGACAAAGAATATTAGATTTTTTAATAGGTGCAGTATATTCATTAGAAGGAGATCTTCAACAAGTTGAAAAAGGTGTGTTTATTTTATGCCCTTCAAATGTTGAAGTAACAAATGATTTGAAAAATGAGTTGTCAAGTAAAGGGCTTTTTGGTTTGCAAAGATAATGGAGGGTTAAACTAGTGCTTATAATAAGAATAGTAAGTATGTTTTTTGAAGTAATAAAGGTAGCAATACTTGTAGAATGTTTATTATCATGGATACCCAATGCTCGTTATGGAAAAATAGGGACTATAGTTCGAACTATTACTGAGCCAATAATGGTTCCATGTGAAAAAATTAATGATAAACTTTTCAAAGGATTCCTTTTAGATTTTTCGCCAATCATTGCATATTTTTTAATATATATTATAGAAAATATAATATTAAGGCTATTAATGGTAATACTATAATATATGATAAATAAAAAAGAATTTTTAAATTGTTTTAATGGATGTGATGAAAGCATTATATATAAATTATATGATAAAATTTTATTAGCTGAGAAAACTAATAAGGTAGTTTATTCAAGGTTTTTTATATATAAGGGCATCTATAATAAACTTAAATCCATGGAAAAAAGTATTGATACAAAAATATATTGCAATGGAATATTTGACGAATGTGAAAGAGTAATGATTTCTATAAGTAGTTACGAAATACCAAGTTATTATCCTATGGTATTATTAAAAATAGTAAATAAATCAAAATTCAAAAATTTAAGTCATAAAGATTATTTAGGATCTATAATGGCTCAAGGAATAAAAAGAGAACTTTTAGGGGATCTGATAGTTCAAGATAATAGTGCCTATGTTCCCGTAGTAGAAGAAATTGTAGATTTCTTAATATTAAATCTTAATTCTATAGGAAAGTGTCCTTGTGAAGTTATTGAACTACAGGATAATGTTTTAAATATACCTAAAATAAACTTTGAAGAAAAAATTGTAATAGTTACTTCTTTAAGATTAGATAATATTATAAGTAGTATTTGTAATATATCTAGAAGTAAGGCATTAGATTTAATACAATGTGGCAAAGTTTTAATAAATTATGCAGAAGAAACTAAAAAAGATAAGATTATAATTAAAGAGGATATAGTAACTATTAGAACTTATGGAAAATTTAAAGTAGGAGAAGTTATAGGGAAAACAAACAGTGATAGATTTAAAATTTCCATAAAAAAGTACAATTAATTAGGGGTGAGTTAAATTATGAAGTTAACTGCAATGGACATTAACAATAAAGAATTTAAAAAAGTTATGAGAGGTTATAGTACGGAAGAAGTAGAGGAATTTTTAGAAAAAATTGCAGAGGACTATGAAGCTATATATAAGGAAAATACAACATTAAAGGAAAAGATAGCAGTTTTCCAAGATAAGTTAGAACATTATAGCAAAATAGAAAGTACTATACAAAGTACCTTGTTGCTAGCTCAAAATGCTGCTGAGCAAGCAAAAGTAACTGCAGAGAATGAGGCAACTTTGATTGTTAAAAATGCAAATGAAACAGCAAAGAGAATTTTAGATAAATCACATAATGACGTGCTTCAAATAAATGATGATTTTGATAAAACAAAACAAGAATTTTTAAAGTTTAGAACTAAGTTTAGAAACTTTATGACAAGTCAAATAGAAATGTTTGAAACATTAGAAAAAGATTTTGATAAAAATTATAACATTTCTAGTGCTGTAGATGAAGTTTTACAAGAGGTTGCAATAGAAAATATTAAGGAAATAGATTCTAATACACAAGAAATGGCTTATGATGCTAAGGAATTAGATGAAATAAAAAGTTTTTTTGTAAATGAATAAGAAAATAAGACTTTTAGGGTAGAATTACTTTAGAAGTCTTTTTGTTATTTAAAGTTTAAATATGTAAATAATTTTATTATATGGTTTTCTAATATGATATAATATACATATATTTTAAATGAATAAGTAATATTTTGTAAAAAATTAATTTATAAGATTTATGTAAGAGGTGATAATTATGAAGGAAATCACTGTAAAAAGCAATATTAGACCTTATAAAGTATACCTGGATAATGATTTAAATAAACTATATTTAGCTTTAAGTGAAAATAAAATCAAAAATACAGATAAGTTTATTATTATAACTGATAGTAAAGTATACTCTATATATAAGAAGAATATTATATTTTTTATGAAAAAATTTAATTATGATATTTTTGTTATGGGTGAAGGTGAAAAAAATAAAAGTTATGAAACCATAAATAGAATATATAATTTTCTTATTGAAAATAATTGTGATAGAAATACAGTCCTATTTGCTTTAGGTGGTGGAATAGTTGGTGATATAACAGGTTATGTAGCTGCTACATATATGAGAGGTATAAAATATGTTAGTATTCCAACTACGCTTTTGTCTCAAGTGGATAGTTCAGTAGGTGGAAAAGTTGCATATAACTTAAATAATGTAAAAAATGTAATAGGTACTTTTTATGATCCAGTTTTTGTTTTTGTATCTGTAAATTTTTTAAAAACTTTAGAGAAAAAAGAATTTGTAAATGGATTATGTGAGGTTATTAAGTATGGAGTTATAAAAAAACAAGAAATCTTAAAATATATTACTGATAATTTAAAAGGGATATTAGAGCTTGAAAATGATAAATTATTACATATAGTTAAGGAATGTATAAAAATAAAATCAGAAGTAGTTGAAAGTGATTATAATGATTTAGGATATAGAAATATATTGAATTTTGGTCATACTGTAGGCCATGGCATAGAAATTGATTCAAAACATAGAATAAGTCATGGAATAGCAGTAGCACTTGGTATGTTAGTTGCAATGAAAATATCTGAAGATAGGTTGAATTTAAGTGAAAAATTTTATGAGGAATTAGAAGTCCTTTATAAAAAAATAGATATTCCTACAACATATAAAGTTGACAATAGAAAAGGATTTTTGTATTCTATAAATCATGATAAGAAAATGGAAAATAATAAAATTAAATTTACTCTTTTAGAAGATATTAATAAATGTTCAACTAAAATAGAAGTTAATGAAGAGGAAATTTTAAAAGCAATTGATAAAAGTATAGGGAGGAATTTTTAAAATGGTAATAGGAATTATAGGAGCAATGGACGAAGAAGTAAAAGGTCTTATAGATGAAATGGATATAGAAAGCAAAAAAGTTAAAGCAATGATGGAATTTAACAAAGGAACATTATATGGTAAAAATGTTGTTATTGTAAGATGTGGAATAGGTAAAGTTAATGCTGCAATTTGTACTCAAATTTTATGTGATGATTATTATGTAGATAAAGTTATTAATGTTGGAATAGCTGGTGGAATAGGCATGGAAATATATCCTGGAGATATAGTTATAGGTTCAGATTTAGTACAACATGACATGGATACTTCTGCATTTGGAGATAGAATTGGTCAAATACCAAGATTAGACGTTTTTGATTTTAAATGTGATGAAAAATTAGTAAAATTATGTAAAGAAGCATGTAATCAATTAAAAAATCATAAAAGTTTTGTGGGAAGAATAGTTTCAGGTGACCAGTTTATTGGTAATGTTGAAAAAATAAAGTGGTTAAATTCAGAATTTAATGCATTAGCTTGTGAAATGGAAGGTGCTAGTATAGCACATGCTGCATATTTAAATCATGTTCCTTTTGTAGTAATAAGATCTATATCAGATAATGCTAATAATGGGGCTCATATAGATTATGAAAAATTCAAAGATATAGCAGTAGAAAATTCAAATAACATATTAAGATATATGTTAAAGTCAATGTAGGTGATACTTAATGTTATTGGAAAATGAAAATTCTAAAAAACAAAAAACTGTGACAGTAAGAGATATAGTTATAGGAGGGCCAGAAAAAGTTATAATATCTGGACCATGTTCAGTAGAAGATTATGAAACTATGAGAAAAATAGGTAGTGGATTAAAAAAATGTGGTGTGCAAATTTTAAGAGGTGGAGCATTTAAACCAAGAACTTCTCCATATGATTTTCAAGGATTAAAACATGAAGGTGTTAAAATACTTCATGAAGTAGGAAAAGAATTTGATATGCCAATAGTTACTGAAATTATGGATGCAAGAGATTTAGAATCTTGTGCAGAGCATTTGGATATGATACAAGTAGGATCTAGAAATATGTATAACTATACTCTTTTAAAAGAACTTGGGAATTATAATATACCAATACTTTTAAAAAGAGGAATGAGTGCTACTCTTACAGAATGGTTAAATGCAGCAGAATACATAATAAGTAGTGGAAATTCAGATGTTGTTCTTTGTGAAAGAGGTATAAGAACTTTTGAAACTTATACAAGAAATACATTAGATTTAAACTTAGTTGCTGCGATAAAAGAAAATTATAATATACCAATAATGGTTGATCCAAGTCATGGTACAGGACGAAGAGAACTTGTAGGGAAAATGTCTTTAGCAGGAATTGTAGCAGGAGGAGATGGCGTTATAATAGAAAGTCATATAAATCCTGATAAAGCTATATCTGATGCCAAACAAACAATATCAATAGAAAACTTAAGTGAAATAATTTCTAATATAAAAAAAATAGAAAATTTATTTTAGGAGAGTATAAATATGGATATATGTGTATATGGTAGCAAGAAAAATTGGGATATATCTTTAACTATACCAGGTGATAAATCTATAGGACATAGATCACTTATTATTGGATGCATACCTAAAGGTAAATATAAAATAGAAAACTTTTCTTTTAGTAAGGATTGTTTAACAACTTTAGAAATAGTAAAAAAACTTGGAGTTATAGTAAGTGAAAAGTTCATAGATAATAAAAGGATTTTATATGTTGACTCTCCAGGTTATGCTAATTTCAACAAAGAAATTGGTACTGTAAATTGCAATAATTCAGGTACTACAATAAGATTGATTTCTGGATTGTTATGTGGAGCAAATATTAAAGCTAGGTTAATTGGTGATGATTCATTGCAAAATAGACCGATGAAAAGAGTCATTGATCCATTAATACGTATGAATGGAAATATTGAATCTAAAAATGGAAAGCTTCCACTATTAATAAATAAAAATGCTGGGTTAAATGGAATAGAATATAACATGACAGTTCCATCAGCACAGGTAAAATCGGCCATACTAATAGCAGGTTTTTTAGCCAGTAAAAAAACTGTAGTTACTGAATTTCATAAAACAAGAAATCATACCGAAAAATTATTTAAATATTTAGGTGCAAACATAAATATTAATGATAATAAGATTTCTATTGAAAATTCAAAGATAGAAAGTAAGGATATATTTGTGCCAGGAGATCCATCAAGTGCAGCATTTTTGATAGGAGCTACTATTCTATCTGAAAAATCTAAAATGAAATTAAATAATGTTTTACTAAATGAAGGAAGACTTAAATATGTAGATATATTAAAACGAATGGGAGCTAATATATCTATAAATAGAGCTGGTATTTTAAATGAAGAACTTATAGGTGATATTTACGTTGAAAGTTCTAATTTAAATGGAATCACGGTAAAAAGTGATGAAATTCCTAATATAATAGATGAAATTCCAATTTTAAGTGTTTTAGCAGCTTTTGCTAAAGGAAATACTTTATTTGAAAATGTAGAAGAATTAAAGTATAAAGAATGTGATAGGGTAGAAGCTATAATTAAAAATTTACAAAATATGGGAATAAAATCTACTATAGATGCAAAATATAATTTAAAAATTAAACCTATAGATAATATAATAGAAAAAAATATAGAAATAGATTCTTATAATGATCATAGAATTGCATTAGCATTTTTAGTTGCATCAATTAAGAATAATGGTAAAACTATAATAAAAAATTATGAATGTACTGATATATCTTTTCCAAAATCACTAAATTATTTTAAAGATGTATTAAAAATAGAAAAAATGTAATAAAAACAGTATAATAAAATTCTCTTATAAACAAACAATAATTAAGACTACACATTAACTTTTAAGGAGTGATGTATTATGAATAAAAATGATCTTAATTATTTTAAAAGTAGACTTATAAGAGAAAAGCAAAAGATAAACGAAGTTATAGAAGAATTAAAACCTAAAAAATCAATAAATACTAATGCTGAAATGGCAAGCGAAATATCTGTTTATGATGATCATACAGGCGATAGTGCAGGAGCATTATTTGATATGACAAGAGATATGGCACTTGAGAATAATGAAAAGACTATACTTACAAAAGTAGATAATGCAATAAAGAAAATAGATAATGGAGATTACGGTAAATGTAATTTATGTGGTAAATCAATATCACAGGAAAGACTAAGTTTTATTCCATATGCTGAAAATTGTATAGAATGTGAAAATAAGATTAATGAGGAAATTAAGGTAAAGAACAATTCTATTGAAACCATGAAAAATTTAAAAAATAGTGAAAGGCCATCATATTATTCATATAAGGCACTAGATAATTCTGTTTATAAATTTAATAATGGATATGAAAGTACTAATGGTTTTATAGATATAGATGGGGAGTATGATAATTATTATGATGATAATTATTATGTTGATCCAATAGAAAGTATTAGTAATACACAATATAAAAATCAATTACCATAGTAGCTTATTAAAATCAAAATGTTAAGGTGTATATCTAAGAATGGGTATACACCTTAATATAAAAAATAAAACAAAAATTTAAATTTAAATAATAAGGTTTGTTTTTAGGGGGTGGGTTTTATGATTTTAGAATTGTTGATAGTAATTATAGGATTTTTTGCTGATAGAATAACTAAATTATGGGCATTAGGTTATCTAAAAGGAACAGATGGAATAACAATAATAAATAATATTTTTAAGTTTGATTATCTAGAAAATAGAGGCGCAGCTTTTGGAATATTAGAAAATAGGATATGGTTTTTAGTTTTGATAACTACTATTGTAGTTGGAGGAATTATAGTTTATTTATTAAAGGTAAAACCAACATTTAAACTTACAAGAATAGCATTTTCAATGATTATAGCAGGAGCCTTAGGAAATTTTTATGATAGATTGGTTTATAAATTTGTTGTAGATTTTATTTGCGTACATTATAAAGACATATATTATTTTCCCACATTTAATGTAGCAGATATATTAGTGAGTTTAGGTACAATAGCTATAATAATTTGTATAATAAAGGACGAGATTTAATGGAAAAAATACTTTTAAAAGTAGATGAAGATAATATTAATAAACGATTAGATTTATTTATAAGTGAAAATTTAGAGGGAAAGTCTAGGTCATATGTTCAAGGATTAATAGAAGATGAAAAAGTAAAAGTAAATGAAAAAATAAAAAAAAGCAATTATAAATTAAAATTAGAAGATGTAATAAATATAGAAGTACCACAGCCTAGAGAACTTGAAATAGAGGCTGAAGACATATCATTGGATATAGTATATGAAGATAGTGATGTTATTATTGTCAATAAAGCCAAGGATATGGTTGTTCATCCAGCACCAGGAAATTATAATGGAACTTTGGTAAATGCATTATTATATCATTGCAAAGATTTATCAGGTATAAATGGTGTTGCAAGACCTGGTATAGTTCATAGGATAGATAAGGATACCTCAGGCATATTAGTTATAGCTAAAAATGATAATGCTCATAATAGGTTAGCAGAACAATTTAAAGATCATAGCATAACAAGAACTTATTATGCATTAGTTGAAGGTGTTATCAAAACAGATAGTGGAGTAATAAATGCTCCTATAGGAAGGCATCCAGTAGAAAGAATAAAAATGGCTGTTGTAAAGAATGGAAAGCATGCAGTTACTCATTATGAAGTTATAGAAAGATTTAAAGGTTATACCCTTGTTAAATGTAACCTTGAAACAGGTAGAACCCATCAAATTAGAGTTCACATGAGTCATATAGGTCATCCATTGTTAGGCGATGAAGTATATGGATTCAAAAAACAAAAATTTAAATTGCAAGGTCAAGCTTTACATGCGAAAGATTTAGGTTTTATACATCCAACAAAAGGTGAATATGTTGAATTTTCATCGCAATTACCACAGTATTTTGAAAAGCTTTTAGAGAATTTAAGAAATATTAGTAAAACATAGGGAGGTTTAAGTCTTGGAAGTTAAATCAGTAATATTAGATGATACAGGTATAAAAAGAACTTTAACAAGAATTTCACATGAGATAATAGAAAAAAATAAAGGTGTAGAAGATGTAATTTTAGTAGGAATAAAAACTAGAGGAGTTCCAATAGCAAATAGGATAGCTGAATTAATAGAAAAATTTGAAGGTGTAAAGGTTCCTGTAGGTAGTGTTGATGTTACTCTTTATAGAGACGATTTAACTGAAGTTTCAGCACAGCCAGAAGTGGGAAATACACATATAGATATAGAAATTGAAAATAAAAAAATAATTTTAGTAGATGATGTATTATACACAGGAAGAACTGCAAGGGCAGCATTAGATGCTATAATAGATGTAGGAAGACCTAAAATGATACAATTAGCTGTATTAGTAGATAGAGGTCACAGAGAGCTTCCTATAAGAGCTGATTATGTAGGTAAAAATATACCAACATCAAAGAAAGAAATAATATTTGTGAAGATAAAAGAAACTGACGGCGAAGACTTAGTCAATATATTAGAAGATTAAATAGAACTAGGAGATTAAAAGTATGATGTACGAAATTATTGCTACTACCACATTTGGATTAGAGGCTATAACAGCTAAGGAATTAAAAGAATTAGGATATGAAGATTTAAAAGTTGAAAATGGAAGAGTTATGTTTGAAGGAGATGAGATGGACATAGCAATATGTAACATACATCTTAGAACAGCAGAAAGAGTATTTATAAAAATGGCAGAGTTTACTGCTAAAACTTTTGAAGAACTATTTCAAGGAACCAAAGCAGTAAATTGGGGATTTCATATTCCTAGAGATGGAAAAATGCATGTAATAGGAAAATCAGTAAAGTCAACATTACATAGTGTTCCAGATTGCCAAAGTATAGTAAAAAAAGCAGTAGTAGAAAGTATGAAAGAAAAATATAATACAAGTTGGTTTAATGAGGATGGTCCAGTATATAAAATTGAAGTTTCAATATTAAAAGATGTTGTAACTTTAGCTATAGATACATCTGGTGTTGGACTTCATAAAAGAGGATATAGGGAAAATGCGGGAAATGCTCCTTTAAAAGAAACTTTAGCAGCAGCAATGGTATTAATTGCAAAATATGATGGTTCAAGAATTCTTTTAGATCCATTTTGTGGATCAGGAACTATAGCAATAGAAGGGGCTATGATAGCAAGAAATATTGCTCCTGGAGTAAATAGAACTTTTGAAAGTGAAACTTGGCCTAATATGTCAAAAGAAATGTGGGCGCAAGTTAGGGAAGGTGCTAAAAGAGCAGAAAATAACAAACAAATAGAAGTACTAGCTTCAGATATAGATGGTAGAGTATTAAGAACTGCTATGGATAATGCTAGAAAAGCCGGAGTAGATGATATTATAAAATTTCAAAAGTTGCCAATGCAAAGTGTACGCTCAAGAAAGAAAAATGGACTTATAATAACAAATCCACCATATGGAGAAAGATTACTAGATGAAAATGAAGTAAAAATATTATATAAAGAGTTTGCCAATATGTATAATAATTTAAATGATTGGTCCTGCTACACTTTAACATCTTTTGATGATTTTCAAAAATGTTTTGGTAAAAAAGCAGATAAAAATAGAAAATTATATAACGGAAGAATACAATGTTATTATTATCAATATAATATAAAAAAATAGTAAAAAGGGTTAATTCAAACTTGAATTAACCCTTTTTACTATTTTTTTATATTTGAGAAACTTTAGGAACTTCTGGTGTAACATAAATTGTTTTATTAGTGTAATATATAACCATTCCTGGTTTAGAGCCAGAAGGTTTTTTCACATGTTTAACTTCTGTATAATCTACTGGAACATTAGAGGAAGTTTTACTTTTACTATAATAACCAGCTAGGTTTGCAGCTTCAAGCAATGTATTTTCAGGAACTTCTCCATTACATTTTATTATAACGTGAGAGCCAGGTATATTTTTGGTATGAAGCCATATATCATTCTTATGAGCAAATTTTAATGTTAAATAATCATTTTGAATATTGTTTTTTCCTACATAAATATCGATGTTATCACTAGATATAAAATGCATTGGTTTAGAAGGCTTCTTTTTACAATTTTTTTTAGATTTCTTAAAGGCAATATATCCAGTTTCTATTAATTCAGTCTTAATATCTTCAATTTCAGTATAGTTATCTGCATTAACTATATTAGCCATAACTGATTCGAGATAATTAAGTTCATCTTTTGCAATTTCTAATTGAACAACTGCATTTTCTTCTGCTTTTTTTAGCTTTGTATATTTTTTATAGTAAATCTGAACATTTTCAGAAGGTGTTTTAAATTCATTTAAAGGTATAGTTATATATTCCTCTTTTTCACTATAGTAATTTAATACATCTATAGATTTATCACCTTTCTTTATAGAATATATGTTAGCAGTTAATAATTCGCCGTAGAGATTTATATTTTGTTTTTCTTCACATTCTTTTAATGTATTTTCTAAAATTTTAATTTTTTTCTTCACTCTATCTATATTATTATTAATAATTTTTTGTAAATCATGACTACGATTATTCAATCTATCATGTTTATCCTTTTCAAAATAAAATTCTTCTATTAATGTTGAAGGACTTTCATAAGATTTACAATGAAAATTTTCAAGACAAGTTAATTCTATGCAATGAAAATCTTTTAATATACCATTATCTGAATATGATGCAAAGAAAAAATCATTTTCTTTTATTCTTGAAAATATATTTAAAGAAAATTCATAAACTTTTTCTATATTATCTAAACTTAAAGTAATATTTTCTTTATTAAGTCTAAAAACTAATTCTTTAGATAAATTACTGCTAACTCCTGTGAACATCGATGTAAAGAATTTATTGTCTATATCTTTTTCACCATATAACTCAATAGCTCTATTTTTAAAATCTTCTTTAGAAAAATTAAAAGAATTAAGTTTTGGTGATGTTGGTGGGTATTTATATTCTACACCGGCGTATAAAACCCTATAAGTGTTTATATCAGCAGTTATATGTTTTATACTATCCATAACTATATTATCTCTTTGTCTAACTAAAGAAATATTGCTATGTCTCCCCATTATTTCTACAATAAGAGAATAAACACTATTAAAGCCTAATTCATCACTACTTTCAAAATCTAATACTACAAGTCTATCACTATCAATTTGAGCTATATTTGTTAAAGTAGCTGTATTTAGATATTTTCTAAGAACCATACAAAACATTGGTGCTTTTAATGGGTTTTCTTTATTATTATTCGTTATGTTAATTCTAGCAAAATTAGAACTCGCACTAATAAGTAATTTTTTTGTTTTTCTATCTTTTTTTAATGTTAATATTATTTCATCTTTCTCCGGTTGATTAATTTTTTCAACTCTACTATTTAAAAAATCTTTTTTTAATGCATCCACGATACTATGCAGAAAAATTCCATCTAATGCCATGTAAATCATCCTTTCTTATGGAATTTAATATATGAAATAAATAACTATTATAAATAAAAGTTATTTAAATTTTTCATGAAAATATATTTATAGTATACCATTAACAAAGATAACTATGGTAGGATTTTTGAAATTTGTAAATGAATCGTGTTATTATATAATTAATATATTAAAATATATGAAAAAATTAAATTTCAAACATAAAAAGGTATGTGCATATAAGCAGATATTTTTAATGAAAATTTAAATTACTATATTTATTAAGAAATTAAAATGAATAGGGGGAAATGATTATGACTATAAATTTTATCAAGATGCATGGTGCAGGTAATGATTTTATAGTTTTTGAAGATTTTAAAAATCAATATAATGATTTATCAATTATAGCTAAGAAATTATGCAATAGAAGATTTGGAATAGGTGCAGATGGAATATTAGTTGCAAGAAAAAGTCAAGTTGCTGATATAGAGATGATAATAATAAATGCAGATGGATCTTATGCAGCTATGTGTGGAAATGGAATAAGATGCTTTGCAAAGTTTGTTTATGAACAAGGCTATGTGAGTAAAGAAACTATTAGGATACAAACTGGTGATGGAATAAAAATTGCTGACTTGATTTTTAGTAAAGGTGATATTCAAGGGGTAAAAATAAACATGGGTAAACCATCGTTTGAGTGTAAAGACTTTAAAGCTAATTATAATGAAAAAATAATAAATAAGAAGTTTAATGTTGATGGTAAAGAATATACATTAACATCACTACTTATGGGTGTTCCGCATACTGTTATAATAGATGAAAATAATAATTTTAATGTAAATGAAGGTTCTAAAATTGAAAAGCATGAAACATTTATAGAAGGAACTAATGTTAACTTCTGCAAAATTAAAAATGATAGCCATATAGAGGTAAAAACTTGGGAAAGAGGAGCTGGTCCAACATTAGCTTGTGGAACAGGCTGTTGTGCATCTGTAGTTGCTACTAATAAACTTGGACTTGTAAAAAAAAGTGTTACTGTTGATGCACCAGGTGGAAGACTTTTTGTAGAAATAACAGATAATGGCGTAATGATGACAGGACCAGCAGAAAATATATGCGCTGGTAATACTTATATATTATAAAAAATAGAAGTCATATTTAATGACTTCTATTTTTTATTCTCAATATTTTTAAAATAAATATAGCTCATTATTGTAGGTAATAATGAAGAGATTAATAAACAAATAATTAAAATATAAAACAAAGTAGTACCATTGAATAGTAAGGTTGAAATTAAAGTTATTAAACCTGTAAGAGTAAATAACTTTCCACCAAGTCTATGAGTTTTTCTCCATACAGTATCATCACTAAGAGTCCATGGAGTTTTTATTCCAAAATAAAAGTTGCTTTTGGATTTTGGTAAATAATTACCAAGAACAATAAATAAAATTCCAACAAAAAAAGGAACAAATTTATTTATTGAAACATCATAGCCTAAAGAAGCAAGTAACGTTAATATAAACATAGAAAAGAAAAATAGTACAAAGGCAACAATTGAATTTTCATAAGATTTTTCATATTTTTTATAATTATGTTTTCGTGGATCTATTTTAGGCAAAAATTTAAATAATAAGTATGAAAAAACTAAAATAATTGGTTCTAAAAATATATAATATTTTGGACCATACCTATCTATGTCACCATTGATTCCCCAATGTATAGGAATGTTATCAGGTAGTTTGTTATAAGACACAAAAGCAATTACAAATGATAAAACTATTAATGTTAATATAAGTATATTTTTTTTCTTCATATTTAGTTCTCCTTACTACTTTTACTCAAATCTATAAACCATTTCATTAAATCCTCAAAAACCGAAGTGTTTAAAGAATAATATATGTATTGGCCTTTCCTTTCATCAGAAACCAAATCTGCTTGCTTTAATAATGAAAGATGGTGGGAGATGCTAGGCTTAGATATATTAAAAGAATCTGAAATTTCACCAGCAGTCATATCGCTATTTTTGAGTAAATCAAGAATTTTTCTTCGTGTAGGGTCAGAGAGTGCTTTAAAAACATCATTAAACAAAGAAATTTCTCCTTTCTTAAAAAATAGATACAGTTATAATAATTAGACAATTAGAAAACTATTTAACTAACTTCAATTATATAATACTTATTAGATTTGTCCATAGTGAGAATATAGATAGACTTTTAAAAAATAATATACATATATAATTTACAGAAAATTTACAAAGAAAAAGAATATACATATTTTACTTGGAAATAACTTCAAATATAGGGGTGATAGCATTGGAGAAAAAATTCGTAGAAAATATAGATGTTGAGGATTCTGGAATGAAAATTATTTCCAAGGAAACAGCATTAAATTATATAATAATGCCTTATAAATTAGATAATGACAATATATATTTGTTTGTATCTAATTTTTTAGATGAAGAGACATTAGAAGAAATAGAATTTATTTCTCTAAGAAATGTAAAACAAAACATCTTAGATAAAAAAACAATACTATATCTTATAAACAGGTATTATGAAAAAGAAAAATTAAAATATAACATAAGGAAATTAGAAAGTGAAAAACATAGTGAAGAAAATAAAGTTCAAATACTTACAGAAAGTGAAGAAGAACAATCTCCAGCAGTATTAATTTTAAATGCTGTGATAAAAGAAGCTATAGAAAAAAAAGCTAGTGATATACACATAGAGCCTAGAAAAAATATTGTAGGTATAAGAATTAGAATAAATGGAGATTTAGTAAAGGTTGAGGAATTCCCATTAGAGATATATGAAAACATTATATATAGAATTAAAATATTATCTTCGTTAGATATCAGTCAAAAATTAAAACCACAAGATGGAAAAATGAAATTTATATATAAAGATAAGGAGTTAGATTTAAGAGTTTCTTCACTTCCAACAATTTATGGAGAGAAAATCGTAATAAGAATATTATACGCTAATTCTAATTTATATTCTTTAGATGAATTAGGATTTTTAAAGCAAGATAAAGAATTAATAAAAAAGCTTCTTAAATCTCAAAATGGAATGATTTTATTAACAGGTCCAACAGGAAGTGGTAAAACTACTACATTATATGCAATGGTTATGAGTATGGATAGAGAAAGAAAAAACATTGTAACTGTGGAAAATCCAGTTGAATATGAAATAGAAAAGGCTAATCAAGTGAATATAAATCCTAATGTAGGTTTAGATTTTACAAGAAGTTTAAGTAGTATATTAAGACAAGACCCAGATGTGATAATGGTAGGAGAAATAATCGATGAGAAAGCTGCTCAAATAGCTATAACAGCTTCATTAACAGGGCATTTGATATTATCTACTATGCATTGCAATGATGCACCATCATCAATTATAAGATTAGTAGATATGAAAGTTCCAAAATATCTAGTTATAGATTCATTGGTACTTATTATTTCGCAACGATTAGTAAAAACTCTTTGTAATAATTGTAAAAAAATTCATACAACAACAAAAGAAGAGATGATAGATTTAAATTTAGATGAACCTAAAAACATATTTAAAGCGGATAGGTGTAAATATTGTAATTATACTGGATATGTAGGAAGAAAAATGGTTTATGAAATGGTGCTCTTAGAAGATAAACATAAACAATTAATAATGAATTATGAAGATATAAATAAACTAAGAAAATATAGTTTTAATAACAAAGAAAATTCTTTATCTCAAAAACTTAAGAATTTAGTTTTAATAGGACTTACATCTTATGATGAATATATAGCAAATTTACAATTGAATTGTATAAGTAAGGATGAAATAAATGAAGTATAAGTATTTTGCTGTAGATAAAAAAGGAAATAATATAGTTGGATATGAAACAGCAGAAAATAGTATAAATTTATTAAAAAGTTTAAAGAAAAATAATTTATATTGCATAAAATTCTACAAGATTAATGATAGTAGATTTAAAAAAATATTTTGTAAGGTTTCATATAAAGACATAGCTATGTTTTGTAAATATATGAGTATATCTTTAAAATCAGGAATGAATTTTGTAGAAGTTATAAACTTAGTAATATATAGAATAAATAATAAACAAATCAAAAAAAGTTTAGCTATTATAAAAAGTGATGTGGAGAGTGGAGAAAGTTTTAATAAAGCTATGAAAAAGTTTTCTAACTTATATCCTAAATTATTAATAAATATGATAAAACTAGGTGAAGAAACAGGAAATTTAGAAAAAGTCTTTAAAAATATGGAAAAATACTATGAAAATAAATATAAATTAAAAAGAAAGTTTATATCCTCATTAATATATCCAACTATAGTTTTATCATTAGGTTTGGTTATACAAATATTTTTCATGACATCTATATTGCCTACATTTATAAACCAATTTAATTTAGATAAAGAGTCTCTTCCTAATATAACTAAGTTTTATATATTAATAAGTAAATATTTAACGGTAAATAAATTAAAAGTTATAGTATTTTTATTTATAAGCATTTTTATTATATATATTCTAAAAAATAAAATATATATAAGCAAAAAGGTTTCTAAAAGTTTATTTGAAATTCCGGTTGCAGGGAATTTAATGATGAAATCATTTAGAGAAAACTTCAGTTCAAATATGGATTTACTTATGACGAGTGGTTTAAATGTAGTGGAAAGTTTAGAATACACAATTAATAACATCGGAAACATATATTTAAAAGATGAAATGAATGTGGCCATGTCAAAAATTTTCCAGGGAAATAATTGCGCACAATCATTGATGGACACAAATTTTTTTCCACAGTTTTTTATTGAAGTTATATCTATTGGTGAAGCATCTGGCACATTAAATGAAAGTTTTAAAACATTAAAAGAAATATTAAGTGAGGAATTAGAAGAGTTTTTAGATAAGATAATAGTTATAACACAACCATTAACAATAGTAATTGTAGGTGTTTTAATTACTACATTAATAGTAGCAATGTTAATGCCTATGTTAAATATGATTGAATTTATTAATAAATAAATTATATAGGGGATAAAGAAACAAGCTCTAATTTAAAGTTATGCATAAATATGTAAATTTAAAAGTCTTGGAGAGTGAATGCAAATTATGAAAAAAGGACTAATGCTTATAGAAGTTTTGGTTACTCTTTCAATAATTTTATCTATTTTAATGATTTCTTCTTTTGCAAATAAAAGCTTTAAAAAATATGAAGAAAAAATAGCAATAGAATACTCTGCTAATGACATAGTTAATTTTATAAACTATGGTAAAAGTTATAGTAGAAGGTTCAGATCATCGAGCTATATACTTTTACAAGGTAAGAATGTTTTAATTTTAGCAAATAAATCAAAGATTATTGATACTTTAAAGTTACCAGAAGATATAAGCATAACTCAATTCAATAACAATGTATTAAATATAAAAAATGGTGGATATGTAAGTGATGCTTGCACTATAAGGTTAAAAAGTAAAACAGGATTAAAAAAAGAAATAAGTATAATGGTAGGTACTAATTATGTCCACATCAAAAAATAAAAAAGGATTTATGATGTTAGAACTGGTTATAGCTATGAACATAATTTTAATAGCTGTTACTTTAATTTTACAAAGTATTGTTGTAAATAGTATCATAACCAATAATATTGAAAAAAATAAAAGATTTCATAAATCAGTAGATACTATTGAAAAAATAATTGTATATAACACATCTGTAGATGAACTGGAAAAGATTTCAAATAAAGAAATATATATAAATCTTGATGATATAGAAAAGTATCATGGAGAAACCATAGGTAGTATTGTATCTGATAAAGGTGATATTAAGATTAGTTTTACTGAAGATAATGGTTTTGTAAAAGCTAAAATAATAGGAATTGGTGAATATGAAGAAAATAAAGAATATACTTTTGTTAAAGGAATTTACGAAAAATAAGAATAAAGGATTTACTTTGATAGAAGTTTTAACATCCTCATTTATATTAGTAATAATTCTTACTATGTTATGCTCGCTTTTTATAAGCAGTAACAGTATATTTTTTAAGAATATTGAATCTAACAGAAAAAATCAAGAATTAGAGGAAGCTATATATTTTATTGAATATGAGCTCGAAAGAAAACCTTGTGAGATTAAAGTGTTTGATAATAGTATTGTTTTAATATTTAAAGATGGAAAAACTAAAAAAATAAAATGTATAAATAATAATTTATTTATTTTAAATAGCGATAACAAAGAAATTCCCAGTGATTATGGTTATAAAAATTATATTTTAAAAGGGGTAAAAAAATTCAAAACAGAGAAGATTGAAAATTTAATTTATTTCAAAATTGAAACTGATGATGGAAAAAGGAGTGAAAAATGGCATCCAATTATAAAATGAAAAAGAATGGATTTGCAATGATATCAGTTATTATAATAACTGGATTAGTAATTACAATAGCTTCATATATGATATGTGAAAATGAATTTTTATCAAAATATTATTCTATTAATAATGAATATTTAGTAAATCAACCTGAAGATGAAAAGCAAAGAGAGGTATTATTAGGAAAAGCTAATAAATATATATTAAATTCTAAAGAAAGCTTAGAAAAATTAAAATTCACATATGACAACGCTAGTATAAAATATGATAAAGATAAAGAATTACTAGTATTAATTAGACCATATGATATAGGAACTATAAAAAAAACTTATTATAGACCAAAACTTAATAAGAACAAAGTTAAATTTATTTTTATTAAGGATAAATTAGAGAGGGGCTAAAATGTATGAACATAGTATTTTATGGCAATGAGAATGATACTAAAGCTGTAAAAATTAAGAGAAATATATTTAATAAGTTTACAGTACAAGAAGAATATTCTTTTGATAAAATATTCTCTATAAATTTAAAAAATAAAAATATAAATGTACTTGTAGAGGGGGAGGAGTTATTTATCAAAGTTATAACTATCCCTAAGGTTAAGAAAAATCAAATACCATCTCTTGTTAAAAATGAGGTAACTTTAAGATATGGAGATAAAGTTATGTTTAAATATAGTATATTGGAAGAAAAGGATAATATGTTAAAAATTATTTTATATTGTTTTCATGAAAAAAAATATACATTGCTAAATGATAAAAGAATAGGATATTCAAAAAATCTTAAAGTAGAGTTTTTGCAAAATTATGTTTTAAAGTACTATTCAAAATATCTACAGGAAGAGAAGTATAAAATGATTTTCCAATATAAAAATTTTATTTATTTTATTAAAGTTAATAAAGGAAACTTATTATTTAATAGAGTGATAAAAATTACTAATACAGAAAAAATTAATAAATTGTTAGATGAATTTATTAATGATACTAAAACTATATATCATTTTAATTCCAATAATATTGAAAAATTAACAAAAGGAAAAAATGTAGTAGAACTATTACCTCTTACAGTAGATCAAGTATTAAAATTTGCAATAGCAAGGTGAAGAATATTATGAAAAATGAATTTATTCCAAGCTTATACAGAAAAAAAAATAAAGATATTAAATCTATTACATTAAAGAAAATAAAAGTTTTTATGATTATAGTAATATTAATAAATATATTCTTAATAAAGGATAATATATGTTCCTTTAAAAATAATCAAATAAATGCTAGCGAAGTTAATGAAGTTAATGAATTACCTAAAAAAAACATTGATGCTGTAGAAAAATTAGAGTATTTAGATTCAAATTTTATATTGGAAAGTTTAAATATAAAAAATATAAAAATAAATAGTAATGAAATAGAACTTACAATATTAATAAATAATAAAAAAGAATATATGGATACTATAAGAGAAATAGAAGAAATATATAGTATAAAAACAATTTCACCAATAATAGAAGAAGGTAATGAAAAATTTATAAAGGTGATGATTTAATGAAAAATTATAATTGGAAATTAAAATTACTTATAATTTTTATGATAGCATTTACGTCTATAAATCTTTTTATTTATGTAAAATATAATAGTGTAGAAGGGGAGAGCAAAGAAACTTTAGCAAAAGTAGAAAAAAATTATGGCTTTGTAGATACATTAGAATTAATATTTGCATATGAAGATTTAGAAATAAAACAAATAGATCCAATAGAAAATGGAACAAAATATGAGGTGGAGTTTTTAGGTACTTACAAAGATTTTATTCCAATTGCAAAATACTTAATAAATTCAGAAGAAGTATTAGAAGTAAATGATATAACTATATTAGATAATGAAAAAATTACATTTACATTGAATACAATAAAAAACAAATAACTATACAATTTTAATTATAAAATACTATAATTAAATTAAAATAATTTTTAAAGAGGAATGGTTTATGAAAAATGTAATTTTAATTGGAATGAGTTTAAGTGGGAAAAGTACATTAGGTTTTAGACTTGCTGAAAGAATAGGATATAAGTTTTTAGATACTGATAAAATCATATCAAAAAATGAAAAAATGACAGTAAAAGATATTTTTAAAATAAAAGGAGAAGAGTATTTTAGAAATTTAGAAAGTGATTTTATAGATAAAATACCTGAAGATCAAAGCTTATTAATAAGTACAGGTGGGGGGATGCCTATATATAACAATAATTTATATAAGCTTAAGAAAAAAGGAAAAGTAGTGTTTTTAAATGTTCCTATGGAACTTTTATTATTAAGAGCAAAACATATAAAAGACAGGCCATTGTTAAAAGGGAATTACAAAGAAAAAATGCAAGAGTTATACAATCAAAGAGAAAGTATATATAATAAAGCAGATATAATAGTTGATTTAGAAGAAAATATTGATGAAAATTTAAATAAATTAATTAACAAACTAAGATTGGGATGAAATCCATTAAACTTCATGTAAAAAAATGTATAAAATTTTAAGATATTAGATAATATATGGGATAATTTAATTGCAAAGGTAATGTATTTTTGATAAAATGTTATTGTTATAGGCTATAAAAATGGTAAGGTGGTTTTACATATGAAAATTTTAGTTATAAATGGTCCTAATCTTAATTTATTAGGAAATAGAGAAACTAATATATATGGAGATATGACATTAGACCAAATAAACAAAATCATAACAACAAAATTTTTAGATATAAAAGATTTAAAAATTGATTTTTATCAAAGTAATTATGAGGGTGATATAATCACTAAGTTACATAGTGCTGTAGGAGTATATGATGGTGTTGTTATAAATCCTGGAGCCTATTCACATTATAGCATTGCTATTTTAGATGCCATAAAAGCATATAACATTATAACTATAGAGGTTCATATCAGTAATATTTATAAAAGAGAAGAGTATAGAAGAAAAAGTGTTATAAGTGAAGGATGTTATGGAGTTATAAGTGGTTTAGGATATTATGGGTACATTTTAGCTATTGAGTCTATATTGCATACATTATTAAATAGACAAAAATGCTAAATATTTTTTTGTCTTAATAGACTTATCCATAAAATATTCTTCAAAATATAAAGGGGTAGGTGAATTTGTTATGTATACTAAAAGATTAGAAACTTTAAGAAAGACCATGAGTGAAAATGGGCTAGATGGAGTGCTATTACAAGGGGACATTAACAGAAACTATATGAGTGGTTTTAAAGGAGATGAAAGCTATTCTATAATAACAAAGGATAGAGCAATTTTTATCACTGATTTTAGATTCACTGAACAAGCAAATCAACAAGTTGAAAATTATGAAATACATGAGTATCAAAGACCATTTGAAACATTTTTAGATAAGATGGTTAAAGAACTTAATATTAAAAAATTAGGGTTTGAGGAAAATGTATTAACTTTTGACTTATATGAATCCTATAAAAATGCTGTTAATTGTGAGTTGATACCATTAAATGGTATGGTTGAAAAATTAAGATTAATAAAATCAAAAGATGAAATAGAAGCAATAAAAAAAGCTCAACAAATAGCAGATTCTGCTTTTGAACATATGTTAGAATTCATAAAACCTGGTATGACTGAAAAGGAAATTGGGTTAGAACTTGAATTTTACATGAGAAAATTAGGTGCAAGTGGTTTATCATTTCCGTCAATAGTTGCATCTGGAGTTAGATCTTCATTACCACACGGTACAGCTACAGAAAAAGTAGTTGAAAGAGGAGACTTCTTGACATTAGACTTTGGTGCAGTGTATGATGGATATTGTTCTGATATGACTAGAACTATAGTTATAGGAGAACCAAACGATAAAATGAAAGAAATATATAACATAGTACTAAATGCACAAGAGGCTGCATTAAAAGCTGTTAAACCAGGAATGTCATGCTTTGATTTAGACAAAATAGCTAGAGACATAATAAAAGACGCTGGCTACGGAGAATATTTCGGTCATGGATTAGGTCATGGCGTTGGTAGATTAATTCATGAAGCACCAATGGTTAGCTTTAGAAGCAATGAAGTATTAGAGCCAGGAATGGTAATAACAGATGAGCCTGGAATATATATTCCTAATTTTGGTGGAGTTAGAATAGAAGACTTAATATTAGTTACAGAAGATGGCTGTGAAGTTTTATCGAAATCACCAAAAAACTTAATTTGCATATAGTTACTAGGTAGTATTAATTTATTTATCTATGGGTATAATAAATATGCTTATAGATGTAACATTTATATATTAGGAGGTAACACCAATGATATCAGCTGGAGATTTAAGAAAAGGAACTACTTTTGAAGAGAATGGACAAGTTTACACAGTTGTAGAGTTTTTACACGTTAAACCTGGAAAGGGAGCTGCGTTCGTTAGAACAAAAATAAGAAACGTTATAACTGGAGGAGTAACTGAAACAACATACAATCCAACAGCTAAATTACAAGAAGCAGTTATAGAAAGAAAAGAAATGCAATACTTATATTCTGATGGAGAGTTATACTACTTCATGGATCAAGAAACTTTTGAGCAAATTCCTTTAAATTATGAAAAAGTTGAAGGAGCTATAAAGTTCTTAAAAGAAAATATGTTTGCTGTAATTAAGTTTTACAAAGGAGAAGCTTTCTCAGTTGAAGCTCCAAACTTTGTTGAATTAGCTATAACTCATACAGAGCCAGCAGTAAAAGGAAATACTGCTACAAATGTATTAAAACCAGCGACAGTTGAAACTGGAGCAGTTGTTCAAGTTCCTCTATTCGTAAATGAAGGAGAAACAATAAGAGTAGATACAAGATCTGGAGAATATATGGAAAGAGTTTAATTCATATATTGAAAACTACCCGTTATGGGTAGTTTTTTTATTTAAATATAAAATTAAAGTATAGAATTTTAATTTATATCTTAGAAATAATAACTTTTAAATTAAAAAAAATACATGTTAGTAAAGCGTTAGGGTAACTAATGCTTTCTTTTTTAGTAATACTAAATATACTCTGTTAAAAAATCATAGCATTTTATCCTATTAAAATATGCAAAGTAAATTGCATATAATTAAAAAACACACAATTATCCTCATCATTAACTTCCACTAATCTTTTTCAACTTTATGACCTGATTTTATTTTAATTTTATGCATTTATCAAATTAGAAAATTTAAATTAATATCTTACTTATAATTAATAGATTATTTTAGTTTCATCTATTAACTGTAACTAATTATAGTTATATTTATTTTAAAAAACTTATAACAAAAATTTGATAAATAAATTTAGATTTGGGATTGTTTAACTATGTAGGGGTCCCAATTGACTTTTAAAATTATTCATTCTAAAACTTAGATATCTAAAATAGTGAGACATGCTTCGGATCACTTACAATTTAACACTGCATATTGTATAAAAATATTTTAAAGTTATTAAATAAATTTAAATTGGAGCTTGTTTCTATATATATGTATAGAACATGGAAAGAAAAATTAAATGTTTTAGTAATAATTTTATCAACTTGTAAATATTAATGGAATATGAAAGGGTGATAAAAATGGCTATAGAGATACTTGAAGTTTTACCTAAAAATATAAGAGAACTTATAGAAAAAGATATTCCATTAAATCAATTACAAGAAATTAGATTAAAAGTAAACAAACCACTATTCATATATTCCAATAATAAAGAAAAAAAATATGAATATAAACCATCCGCTGAAACAATGAAATTTATACTACAAAAGATAAGTAGTTATTCAATATATGCATTTGAAGATGAAATTAAACAAGGATATATAACAATAAAAGGTGGACATAGGGTAGGTATATGTGGAACTGTTATTACCGAAGACAATAAAGTAAAAACTATAAAAAATATAGTGTCTATAAATATAAGGGTTGCAAAAGAAATAATAAATTGCTCGAAAACTATTATTCCTTATATTTTAGAAGAAGGTGAAATATTGAACACTATAATAATATCTCCACCTAAATGTGGTAAAACAACTATATTAAGGGATATTTGTCGTATTGTATCAAATGGAAACTATACATTAAATCTTAAAGGTAAAAATGTATCAGTCATAGATGAAAGAAGTGAGATTGCAGCATGCTTTAAAGGAATACCACAAATGAATATAGGAGAGAGAACTGATGTTCTAGATAGTTGCCCTAAAAGTGAAGGAATAATAATGGCTATAAGGAGTATGTCACCAGAGGTTGTAATTTGTGATGAAATTGGAACATATAAAGATATGGATAGTATTATTGCAGCTTTGAATTCAGGAGTGAAGCTTATTACAACTATACATGGATTTGATATAGATGATTTATATAAAAGACCTGTATTTAGAGAGGTTATGGAGAATAATGTATTTCAAAGAGCGATTGTTTTGAGTAATAGAAAAGGTGTGGGAACTATAGAATATGTATATGATTTTAAAAAAGAAAAGGAATTAGGAGGAGTTTTAATTGGTTAAGTTATTAGGTGCATTCATTGTTTTAATAACTTCGTCATTGACTGGTTATATGTATGGTGAAAATTTGAAAATAAGAGTTAGTAATTTAAAAGAATTTCAAAGAGCCATGTATCATTTAAAAAATGAAATTACGTACAGCCACTCTTTATTACACAGTGCATTAATAACAGTTTCTGAAAGCACAAAGGAACCTATAACCACAACTTTGAATGAAATATCTGTTTTGTTAAGTGAAAATTCTTGTGACAGTGTATATGATGCTTTTAGCAAGGCTTTTGAAAAAAATAAAGATACTTTACGGTTTAATAAAGAGGATGTTTCTATATTCTTAAACTTATCTAAAACTTTAGGAGAAATGAGTTTAGAAGGTCAGGAGGACATGTTTGAATTATCCATATTGAATTTAGAAGAAAATATTAAGACTGCACAAGAACATTTGAAAAAAAACTTAAAAATGTATAGATATTTAGGCTTTACTGTAGGTGCTATGATAGTAATAATTCTTATTTAGGGGGGAGATATATGTTAGATTTTACTTTGATAATAAAAATAGGTGTAATAGGAATAGTTACAATAATATTGGATAAGGTTTTAAAAAGTGGTGGTAGAGATGATTATGCAACTATGGTTAATTTTGCAGGAATAATAATTATATTAATGATGATAACTACATTAGTAATAAAATTATTTTCGTCAATTCAAACCTTAGTAAATTTTTAGATATATAAAGGAGGGCATTATGGAAATATTACAGGTAGTAGGCTTTGCTTTTGCAGCTCTCTTTATGGCACAAACTCTTAAGCATAATAGGAGTGATATAGCCCTTTTAATTAGTACTGCCGCGGGAATTATAATTTTCTTATTTGTAATAAGTAAGCTTACTATAGTTATTAGTTTCTTACAGACTATCGCTAATAAGGCAAATATAGATGTTGTATATTTAGATATAATATTTAAAATTTTAGCAATTGCTTATTTAGCTTCATTTTGTAGCGAGGTTTGTAAAGATGCAGGAGAAGGGAGTATAGCATCTAAAGTTGAATTTGCAGGTAAAATTTTAATACTTACTTTAGCAATGCCTATATTAATGGGTGTAATGCAAACTATATTAAAGATGTTATAAAAGAGGTATATTATGAAAAAGTTTTTATTTTTATTAGCTTTAATATTATTTATTCCTCTTAATGTACAAGCTATTGATAATAAGGATACAAAGATAGATGAGGTTCAAATTACAGAAGAACAAAAACAAAAAATGGATCAACTCTATGATTATATATCAAATATGCAAAATGATTATGAGGTTTTAAGAGGCTTAAATCCAAAAGAATTTGTTGAAAATTATATGAAAACCGGTGATGGTGGATTTTCAATACAAGGGTTAAGTAAGACGCTTTTAATGTATTCAGTCAAAGAGATATTAGCATCATCTAAATTAGTAGGATCAATTATTATAATAGCTATAGTCAGTGCACTTTTAAATAATTTACAACAGGCTTTTAGTAATGAAAATTTATCTAACATAGCTCACTTTGCTTGTTATTCAGTGATGATAATACTTGTGTCAAAAGGTTTTTATATGGGAATAGATGTTGCAAGAACTGCCATAAAAGAAATGAGTGATTTTATAACTGCATTGTTTCCAGTACTTATGATGCTTCTAGCAAGTGTTGGAGGATTTGCAGAAGCCACCCTTATGGATCCAGTAATTATGGCAATAAGTAGTATAGGTGCTAAATTTTATTCTACTGTTTTGATTCCAGTTATTTCCATGGGATTTGTTCTTGATTTTGTAAATAATATTTGTGATGACTATAAGATAAGTAATTTAACTAATTTACTAAAAAAATCAGCTCTTTGGGTTCAAGGAATATTTTTAACGGGTTTTATAGCAACGATTACGGTGAGAAGTATTGCATCTAAAAGCATAGATGCGGTGACTATGAAAACTGCAAAGTTTGCGGTAGATAGTTTTATACCGGTTATCGGAAAAACTTTATCAGATGCCATATCCACGGTAGCTGGTTATACTGTTCTTTTGAAAAATGCTATAAGTACTGTAGGGCTTTTAATAGTTTTAATAATAGTGCTAATGCCTATAATAAAAATTTTAGTTATGGCTTTAATATATAAATTAACAGCAGCTATACTAGAACCAATTAGTGATAAAAAAATAGTATCTGTTATAAATTCGGCAGGGGGATCATTGATAGTAGTAAGTTCTTGTGTTATTAGCGTAAGTATAATGTTTTTTATAATGATTGCTATAGTTGCAGGAACGGGAAAAAGTATAATTATGATATAAAAATTCTAATTAATATTTTATCAATAACTAAAAAATTATTTTAGTTAAAAGTTAAGAGTGAATAGTTAACAGTTATTGTTATTACTACTCACTTCGTTCCCAGTAATTCTCAACGTACCTTTTTATAAATTTGCAAAGCAAATTAAATTAATATTTTACTCCTAGTTAACGCTTATTTTAGTTAAAAATTAATAGTGAAATATGATTTAAAACCTTTCGGGGCCAATATTATATTTTGTATAAAAGTATTTTAAACTATTTAATAAATTTAAATCAGGGCTTATTTAATATAAAAGCTTAAAAAATTTAAGTTGGTGAGTGGTAAGAATGATTGAAGAACTAAGAGGTTTCATAATCACTTTATGTACTGCTATATTTTTTATAACAGCCGTACAAATGATACTTCCTGATAATTCATTAAAAAAATATTGTAGCTTTGCTCTTGGTTTACTATTAGTAGTAATTATGTTAAATCCAATAGTAAAACTTTTAAATTCACAAGTTGACATATATGAAGAAATAGATAAATCAACAGCATATATATTTGATAAAGAATATGAAGTAGATTATGACAAGTACAAAAAAATGAATATAGAAAATACATTGGAAAATTTTCAGAAAAATTTTGAAAATCAATGTGTAAATGATTTAGAAGACAAATTCAAAGATAAAAAGTTTAGTGCAGATGTACAAGCTTCTTTTGATGAGGAAAATACAACATTTAAAATAGACAGTATGCAAATTGCATTAAAGAATGGTATGGTAGACAAAATAAAAAAGGTGGATATAGGGGGAGATGATAGTGTAACAGTGGATAAATTTGAAGATTCCGATGATGAGGAATCAAAGGAAATAAAAAAGTATTTAAGTGAAAAGTATGAGATTTCACAAGACATAATATACGTTAGTAAAAGATAAGATTTACTATAAACTTAAGAAAAAGATTGTATTTAAAAATATAAGGGGGTGTGTATATGGACTTTGAAAAAATAAAAGCTAAATTTTTTTCACAATCTAAAGAAAATGGAATAAATCAGCAATGTATAGGAAAAGATAATAATAAAGATGAAAATAAAAAAGAAATTAAACCTAAAGGCAAAATGTATAACTTGCTAATCTTGTTCTTCATAGGAGTAGCATTGTTATTTATGGGTAGCTTCTTTAAACAAAATTCTCAAAGTGAAATTATGGGTAATAAAAATTCTTCAGATATTACATCAACAGTAAAGGAAGAAAATGAGGAAAAAGCCACAGAAGCAGCCATGGAAATTTCAAATTATAAAGAAAAAGTTCAAGGTGAGCTTATATCTATATTAGAAAAAATAGATGGGGTAGGCAGAGTTGAAGCTATGATTTATTTTGAAAGTGGAGAAGAACAAGTGCCTGCTTTAAATGTAAATGACTCTAAGAGCAATACAACAGAAAAAGATACTGTTGGAGGTGAAAGAAGTATAAATCAAGAAAATGGTGGAACTACAGTTGTAATGTCAAATGAAGGGTCTAAAACAGAGCCTCTTATTGTTAAAACATATAATCCTAAAATAACAGGAATATGTGTTGTTGCTGAGGGTGCTTCAGATAAAATAACAGAGCTTAGAGTTCGTCAAGCTGTTACTAATTTATTTGATTTAGAAGAAGAAAAAGTTCAGGTATATCCTATGAAAAATTAGCATATAATTAGTTAGAAATAAAAATTGGGGGGAATATAAAAATGAATAAAAAACAAACATTAATCATTTCAGCACTACTATTAGTTGTAGTGTTATGTGGATATGCAGCAACTCAAGTTAACTCACCTTTATATGTTACTGATGGAGAATTTATAGGTGAAACAGCAGCTAATGATAAAGATAGCAAAAATAAGGAGAAAAGTAAAACTACAAGCAGTAGTAGTTATTTTACAGAAGCAAAATTAAGTAGAGATCAAGCAAGAAATAAAGCAACTCAAACATTAAAGAGTCTATTAGATAATGATAAAACTCCAGCAGAACAAAAGAAAGAAGCAGCAGAAGAATATAAGAATTTAGCTTTAAGAGGAGACAAAGAAACAAATATAGAATTGGCTTTAAAAGCTCAAGGATTCGAAGAAGTTGTATGTGAATTAGAAGATGAAAAAGCAAATATAGTAGTAAAACATGAAAAAGAATTAAGTGACCAACAATTAAGACAAATAAAAGATGTAGTAGTAAGCAAGGCTAACATAAAAAATGTTCAAATAAAGGTTATAGAATAGTATTTGTAATATAAATCTTTATCTGATATAATATTTTTAACAAGTTTTACCTACGATAAATAAGGGGGTACTAGTATGGAAGAGAATAGACAATTTGAAGATTTAAATGAAGAAATAGGAATTGTAAAAATATCTGATGAAGTTGTAAGTGTTATTGCTGGGTTAGCGGCATCTGAGATAAAAGGCATCGTTGAAATGAGTTCTAAAACTGGTGAAATAAGTCAATTATTTCCAATGAAAAAGAATGTATCTAAGGGTGTAAAGGTAACTTTAGAAGAAAATAGTACTACAATAGACTTACACGTGGTTGTTGAGTATGGTATTAACATAACAGAAGTTTCGGAGAAAGTTCAAAAAAATGTAAAAAGAACCGTTGAAACAATGACAGGGTTAACAGTTTCTGCCGTTAATATATATGTTCAGAATGTTATACTCCCTAAACCAGATAAAGAAGAAAAAGAAATTTAAAAATATCCCTCCCTTTGTGGAGGGTTTTGTTTTTCAATTTCATGTATTTATGATATAATTATCTTCGTTTGAAAATAAATAAGTAAATAATTTTTTTTAGTGAGTTTATAAGAAAAACATTTAATTTATAGGAGGAACTTATGAATAGAAGAAAAACAAGAGATATAGCTATGAAGCTATTATTTGAAATGTCAATTAATAAAGAAGATTATATGTCTACTATAGAAAATTTTAAGGAAAATACAGAGGTAAAATTAGATGATGTTGATTTTTCTTACATAATAAGAATATTAAAAAATGTAAATGATAATTTAGATTTGATAAATGAAACAATATCAAATAATTTAGTTAAATGGAAAATTGATAGAATATCTAAAATAAATTTATCAATTCTTAAATTAGCAGTTTGTGAAATATTATTTGAGGAAGAGATTCCTAATAAAGTTTCACTAAATGAAGCTATAGAGCTTGCTAAAAAATATGGAGAAGATAATTCAGCATCCTTTGTTAATGGTGTATTAAACAGCATAATAAAAAAATAATAAGTTATACATAAAAATTGCCTTAGAGTAATATAAAGAGAAATTAAGTTTGTAAATTTTAAAAAAATTATCAAAGTTTACTTTTAAATTTATATAGAGATAGTGAGATAAGCTCGAATTTTAATTTGATCATGAACTGCATAAAGGATTTATTTCAAATCTGTTCATGAATTTAAGCTACTTTCGAGCATGTATTCACTGGTGAGGATATCTATAATCTACTTATTCGTGAGAAATTTTGTTAAGTAAAGATATTAGCAGACTTTAATAAGTAAAAAAGTTAATAAGTTGCATATATATTAAATTAGATAGTCGAATGTAATATATAAATTCTCATTTGATAAAGGTATAAAGTGGATTTTAAGTTAAAACCTTAAATTTAATATAATTAGAGATATTTAGTAGTAGATAAATTATAATTTTACTAGTGCAAAATAACAATATGTTTTAAGTCTAAAATTTTTAAAATAAATTAATAAAAAGTATGCTGAAGTTTTAATTTACTAATAGTAAAATGATATTATCAATTGATTTTGAATTTAAAAAATTTATTTTTCAATGTGTCATTTAAGCATTTATCCACTGGTAAATATAAATTAAAATTTCAGCTTGTTTTATAATTTCATGAATATTATTTAAAGTAACTAATAAACTTAAACTAATATTTAAGATTATAGTTATATAGGAAAATAAGCTTCTATTTAGATTTATTAAATAGTTTGAAATGTTTTTAAAAAAGATATAGTATTGAATTGCAAATAATTAGCAATACAGCTCACTATTTTTAGCATCTAAGCTTTTAAGTAAATAATTTTACAAATTACTTTAAAAACATATAATTTAGGTAAATTGGTTTTTTTACAAGTTGAACAATTGATGATATATTAATATAATATATGTAATAATTAACATTATAATATATGGTAAAATGTTTTATAATGTTAGTTAAATTACTTTTATAAAATAAACAATATAAAAATCTAAAATAGATTAGAATTGATCTATTTATTTAAAAAGGGGGAGCATACAAATGGGTAAAAGAATTGAAGGAAAAGAGATTGCTAAAACTTATAGGGAAAATATTAAGAATTTAATTGAGGAAAAGGTTT
The DNA here is from genome assembly GCF_018916625.1 of Clostridium senegalense. NCBI lineage: Bacteria > Bacillati > Bacillota > Clostridia > Eubacteriales > Clostridiaceae > Clostridium > Clostridium senegalense. Next base: position 263,561 of record NZ_JAHLNC010000001.1, on the reverse strand, counting down.
CAAAAGGTGTTAGAAGACCTTCAATGGTTGCTGTTTTAGTAGGAAATGATGGGGGTTCAATTTCCTATATGAAAAATCAGCAAAAACTTAGTGAGTCATTAGGCGTGAAATATACATCTATAGTATTAGATGAAGCTATTACTGAAGAAGAACTTATAAAAAAGATAAATGAACTAAATGAAGATACTAATGTGGATGGAATAATACTTCAATTACCATTACCTAAGCAATTTGATGAAAAAAGGGTTACATCTTCTATAAGTTATAAAAAAGATATAGATGGACTTACAGATGTTAATATAGGACTTTTATATAAAGGAGATAAGTGTTTTATCCCGTGTACAGCTAAAAGTGTAATAGAAATTATAAAATTTGTAGAACCTAACATAGAAGGAAAAAAAGCTGTTGTTATAGGTAGAAGTAATATAGTTGGTAAACCAGCAGCACAATTATTATTAAATGAAAATGCGACAGTTACAATATGTCACTCAAGAACTAAAGATTTAAAAGATGTATGCAAAGAAGCTGATATATTAGTAGCTGCTATAGGTAGACCAGGGTTTGTTACTAAAGATTTTGTAAAAGAGGGTGCAGTAGTTATAGACGTTGGAACTACAATGGTAGAAGGTAAAATAAAGGGAGATGTAGTTTACGATGAAGTTATAGATATAGCATCATATTTAACACCAGTACCAGGCGGTGTTGGAGCTATGACAACAACAATGCTTATAAAAAATACATGTGAGGCATGGGAGAAAAATGTACGATAAAATAATAACAGTTTCTACTTTAAATAGTTATATAAAAAAGACATTGGATAACGATTTTATTCTTAGTAATTCAAAAATAAAAGGAGAGTTATCTAATGTAAAAATTCATAGTAGTGGACATATATATTTTTCATTAAAAGATTATTCTTCTAAAATAAATTGCGTTATGTTTAAAAGCAATACTTATTCATTAACATTCATACCAGAAAATGGTATGAATGTTGTTGTTAGTGGAAGAATATCAGTATATGAAAAAGAGGGAGTTTACCAACTTTATTGCAATCATATAGAAGTGGATGGTGTTGGTGATTTGTTTGTAGCTTTTGAAAAATTAAAAAAACAACTAGAAATAGAAGGATTATTTGACGAAAATAGAAAAAAATCACTACCATGGTTTCCGAGAAGAATAGGTGTTATAACATCTAATACAGGAGCAGCAATTAGAGATATTATAAATGTAGCAAAAATGAGAAATCCTAATGTTAACATTTTAATATGTCCAACATTAGTACAAGGAATCAAGGCAAAGGATGACATAGTGAAATCCATAGAAAAGTTAAATTCTATAGATGATATAGATGTTATTATACTTGCACGTGGTGGTGGGTCTATAGAAGAACTCTGGGCTTTCAATGAAGAAATTGTAGCAAGAGCTATTGTAAAATCTAAAAAACCTATAATAACAGGGGTAGGTCATGAAACAGATTTTACTATAAGTGATTTTGTTTCTGATAAAAGGGCATCTACGCCATCACAAGCGGCTGAAATAGTTGTTCCAACCTTATCACAAATAGAAGAAAAAATACAAGTATTGAAAAACAATATGTATATTAGTATGGAAAGAAGAGTAAATCAAGAAAAAAGGAATATAGATTTATATGAAAAAAAATTAGAATTAAATAGTCCAGAAAATTTTTTGGTTAACCAATATAATAATATAGATAAATATAAACAGATTTTAGAATCAAAAATAAAAAATATATTTGAAAAAGAAAAAAGTGAAATAAGTAATAAATATAACTTATTAACTGCTCATAATCCATTAAACGTTTTGAATAAAGGCTATTCTCTTATATATGATAATAAAAACAATATAATACCTGATATTGGTGAATTAAAAAAAGTAAAAGAGGTAAGAATTCAACTAAAGAATGGAGATAGTAATTTCATTATAGAAGAGAAGGGGGAATTTTAATGGCAAGAAAAAAAGAAAGCTATGAAGAAAAATTTTCAAAACTTACAGATATAGTAGACGTAATGGAAAATAGTCAATTAACTTTAGAAGAATCTATGAAAAAATATGAAGAAGGAATAAAACTTTGTAATGATTTATATAAAATTTTAAATGGTTATGAGGGAAAAATAAAAATATTATCAGGAGAGAATGAAGAGGAATTTAGTATAGAATAATAAGTTATAATTAGTGAGGGATGTAAAATGGATATTAAGGACTTTAAAAATTTAATAGAAAAATACATATTGGAATATTTTGATGCAAAGCCAGAAGGTTTAAAAAAGTATTTAGAGCCAATGCTTTATAGTATGAAAGTTGGGGGCAAAAGAATAAGACCAATACTTTTACTTTTAACTTATAATTTATATAAAGAAAAATATGAAGAGGCACTACCTTTTGCTTTGTCAATGGAAATGATTCATACGTACTCATTGATACATGATGATCTACCAAGTATGGATGATGATGATTTAAGACGAGGAATGCCCACTAATCACAAAAAATTTGGAGAAGCTAGAGCCATATTAGCAGGTGATGGACTATTAAATGAATCCATGATTATAATGTTTAATCAGTGCATGAGTTTAGAAGCAAGAAAAGTTAAAGCATCTAAATTAATAGCTGAAGCTGCTGGTGCAGAAGGTATGATATTAGGTCAAATCATAGATATTGAAAGTGAAGATAAAAAAGTATCTGAAGAAATGCTTTTAAAGATGCATAAAAATAAAACAGGACAGCTTATAAAAGCGTCAGTATTAAGTGGTGCTATACTAGGAGAGGCTACTGAAAAAGAGTTAGAAATATTAAGTGAGTATGGAGAAAAAATTGGTTTAGCATTTCAAGTCAAGGATGACATTTTAGATGTAATTGGCGATGAGAAAGCAGCTGGAAAAAGTTTAAGTGATAAGGATAATTTAAAAAGTAATTTTATTACAATGTATGGTCTAGAAAAATGTAAAGAATATTGCGAAAACTTAACTGATGAATGTATTCAATTATTAAAACAATTAAATAAAAATGTGGATTTACTAATAGAGCTTACTGAATTCTTGTTAAAAAGAAATTATTGATTGTAATATTTCATTAATCTAAAATATAAATTTGATAATTTTAAGCAGTATGAGAATATAGGAAAAGCTTAATTATTTTTAATGCTAAAGAAAAGAAAAATGAAGGAAAAAGCAGTAAAATGGAGATTTTGACATTTTAAATGCATATGATATAATGTGATAAAAAAGGTGGTGCAGTATTCTAGTCAGGTAAGTATCTTTGAAGACGGGGCTAAAAATCCGTTGAAGAGCATATCGATGAAGTTCCTTGTGCTGGCTTAAAACGCCCAGTTTTGGGTTGGTGCTGGGAGTAAGAATGTGGGGCAAGCGCAAAGGCATGCGTAACTGACCCTACATTCGTGGAGACCATTGTATGTGCTTTGGGAGAGATATCCAAAGTACGGCAATGGATTAAACCTGCATTGTGGTAAACTGAGCTATGTGCAGAGTAGCTTGCCTTGAGTGATATAGGTGGAGGTAGGATCAGATCTTAATATTGAGGCCAAAGTATTAAGATTATTGCTTACTGAAACCTATGTTGCAAAAGAGGATAAAAAGATACCTAACTGTTGAGGAAATCTCCTAGACTGTTTATTTTTAAGGTATATTAGGGATTGTAGTGTGGACTAAGTGGTAATCTAGTTCTATATATGGCAACAGTATAGATAGAATATTAAAAGGAAACTGCTAAAATGGCGACATTTTAGTTATTCTATGGGAAATCCTACTAGACCTAAGCCGCAAATTTTACTTAGTATATCACCACCTTTTATTAATATAGTAAAACAAGCTTAACCCTTAGTTAAATGAGTTATAAGTTTGTTGTTACTTTATTACGGCATCTAGGTTTTCTAAACAATAAATTAAAAAGTTAACTTGGAATTTTATAATAAATTGAAAGGTAATTATAAAAATTAAATTATAAAAATAAATTTAAGGGGAAAAGTCAGTAGACTAAAAAGATTATTTAATCTTTAATGATTTATAATATTATGATGCGATTTTATAGAAGAGTAATTTTGCTATTTTGTAAAATATGATATAATTTTTACGGTTACGAAAATAATATATTTTGTAAAAAAGAGGATAATGAAAATGACAAAGTACTTAGATAATTATAGTGATTTTAATAGTATAAGATATATGAATTTAAATGAGCTAAATGAATTTGCAAGTGAAATAAGACAATTTCTTATAGAAAAAGTTTCAGTAACTGGCGGACATTTAGCTTCAAATTTAGGTATAGTTGAATTAACAATTAGCCTATTTAATGTATTTGATTTTAATAAAGATAAAATAGTTTGGGATGTTGGTCATCAAAGTTATGTACATAAGGTATTAACTGGAAGAAAAGAGTTGTTTGGTACTTTAAGACAATTTGATGGATTAAGTGGATTTCCTAAAAGAGATGAAAGTCAATATGATTTTTTTAATACAGGACATAGTAGTACATCAATTTCAGCAGCATTGGGAATGGCAAGAGCTAGAGACTTAAAAAAACAAGATAGCAGTATTATAGCTGTTATAGGTGATGGTGCTTTAACTGGTGGAATGGCCATGGAAGCATTAAATGATGTTGGCGATAATAAAAGTAAATTAATAATAATATTAAATGATAATGAAATGTCAATCTCAAAAAATGTAGGGGGAGTTTCATCATATTTAAGTGAAATAAGACTAGATAGCGGGTATAATAAATTAAAAACTGGAGTTACAACTAAGTTAGAAAAAATACCTACTGTAGGAAAAGGTATGGTAAATTCAATACATAAAATTAAAGGTGGTATAAAACAAATATTTGTGCCAGGAATGTTTTTTGAAGATATGGGTATTAAATATTTAGGACCTATAGATGGCCATAATATAAAGGAAATGAGTAAAGTTCTAAAAATGGCTAAAAATTTTAATGGACCAGTAATTATACATACAATAACTAAAAAAGGAAAAGGATATCCTTTTGCAGAGAAAGCTCCTCACAAATTTCATGGAGTAGGACCCTTTAATTCTTGTAATGGAAAAATTAATGGAAGTAGTAGTAAGAGCTATTCATCAGCTTTTGGTGAAGAAATGATAAATATAGCTAAGGCTAATCCAGATGTAGTAGCTATAACAGCGGCTATGCCTGAAGGCACAGGGCTAGGTAGCTTTGCTAAGCAATTTCCACAAAGATTTTTCGATGTAGGTATAGCAGAACAACATGCTGTAACTATGGCGGCAGGAATGGCAGTTTCAGGATTGAAACCTGTTTTTGTGGTATATTCAACTTTCTTACAAAGAGGATATGATCAGGTATTACATGATGTGGCATTACAAAATTTACCTGTGGTTTTTGCTATAGATAGAGCAGGAATTGTAGGTCAAGATGGTGAAACACATCAAGGAATATTTGATTTGTCGTATTTATCACATATACCTAATATGACAATAATAAGTCCTAAATGTGTAGATGAATTAAATGTAATGTTAAACTTTGCTGTTACTGCAAATTATCCAGTTGCTATAAGATATCCTAGAGGTGGAGATATGGCAAATGTACATCTGTCACCTATAAAAAACATGGAAAAAGGTAAATGGGAAGTACTACAAGGTATAAAAGGTAAAATAGCAATTTTGGCCACAGGAAAAATGGTACAACATGCAATTATAGCTAAAGAACAGTTACTTCAAAGAGATATAGATTGTACTGTAATTAATTCATGTTTTATTAAGCCAATAGACACTAACTTAATTGATAAACTTATAAACGATGGGATTAGTATGGTAGTTACTGTAGAGGATAATATAATAAATGGTGGACTAGGAGATTTAGTATTACAATATATAAATAAAAAGAATTATAATAGCACTAAAGTTATTAACTTAGGATTTGATGATGAATTTATACCTCATGGATCAGTTGATATATTATATAAGACTTATGGATTAGATCCAAAGGGAATCTATAATAGTATTATTAGTGCATTATAAAGGAGTAGGCATGAGCGAGAACTTAATTAGACTAGATATTTTAGTGCATAATAAAGAAATTGCACCTTCAAGAGAAAAAGCAAAAGAATATATAAACGAAGGCAAGATTTATGTAAATGGATTAAAAGAAGTTAAGTGTGGTAAAAAAATTTATAAAGATTCACAAATAGAACTTAGAGGTGAAACAATACCTTATGTTAGCAGAGGTGGATTAAAGTTAGAAAAAGCTATAAAAAGTTTTAACATAGATTTAAAGGATAAAATTTGCCTAGACATTGGAGCATCTACAGGTGGTTTTACACATTGTATGTTAAAAGAAGGTGCTACTAAAGTATATTCTATAGATGTAGGACATGATCAGCTTGTAAAGGAATTAAAAGAGGATAATAGAGTTATATCTATGGAAGGTGTAAATGCAAGATATTTAACTTCAGAGGATTTTGAAGAACTTTCTGATTTTGCTTCAATAGATGTTTCGTTTATATCATTGGAAAAGGTAATTCCGTCAGTAGCAAATCTTTTAAATGAAAATGGTAAGATTATAGCCCTTATAAAACCACAATTTGAGGTTGGCAGAGGAAAAGTTAATAAAAAAGGAGTAGTTAAAAAGGTTACAGACCATATAGAAGTTATATTTAGAATTGTTAAATTTATAGAATCAATTGGATTAACTGTACTAGGTTTAGATTATTCTCCTATTAAAGGACCTAACGGCAATATAGAATATTTGGTATATTTTTCTAAGTCTATAAATACAAATAATATATTCTCAGTGGATGAAATAGAAAGAATAGCTAAAATATCTCATTCCAGTTTATCAATGGAGGAAGTATGAAGAATATAGGGATAAATATTAATTCTAAAAAGGATAGTAAAGGCACAATAGTAATTGAAGTAGAAAAAATAGTTAAAAGATATTTTAAACAATGTAACATATATAAATTTTATGATTCCTTAAACTTAGACAGTGAAAAAGGCGAAAATTTAGATTTTTTAATAGCTTTAGGTGGAGATGGTACTATCTTAAGAGCAGCAAGAGCAGTAGAAAAATTTGAAACGCCAATATTAGCTGTTAATATAGGTCATTTAGGATTTTTAACAAGTATAGAGCTTTCTCGATTAGAAAGTGGGATTAAGCGCATAAAATCCAATGAATATACAATAAATAAACGTATGATGATAAAGTGTTCTTTACCAGAGAGAAATGAGGAATATTATTATTCAGCTCTAAATGAAATAGTTATTTCTAAAGGAAGCTTTTCTCGCGTTATAAATTATGATATATATATAGATGGAAGTTTTTATATAAATTATAAGGCGGATGGTCTTATAATTTCTACTCCAACAGGATCTACAGCATATGCTTTGTCAGCAGGCGGACCAATTATATATCCAACATTAGAGGTTATAGGAGTTACACCTATATGTCCAATTTCTATAGGAAGCAAAACTATAATATTAGACTCTAATAATAAAATATCAATAATGATTAATTCTCAAGATGGTGGTTCATACTTATGTGTAGATGGTCAATCAGTAATAGAATTGAAAGACAAAGAGGAAGTTTATATAGAAAAAATGACAAGAAAATGCAACTTAATAAATTTTGATGACTATAATTATTTTGACTTATTAAGAACAAAAATAATTTCAAGATCAATACAATGTGAAGGTGATAATTAGTGAAAAGTTTAAGGCATAATAAAATTTATGAAATAATAAAAAGTAAAGATATTGAAACACAAGAAGAATTAGCAGAAGAACTGAGGAACGATGGTATTAATGTAACTCAAGCTACAGTTTCAAGAGATATAAAAGAATTAAATCTTATAAAAATTTTATCTCATGATGGAAAATATAAATATGCAGCATCTAGTAAAGTGACAGGATACAATCCTAATGCAATGGCTAATATGTTTTCTAAAACTGCCACTTCAGTTGAAAAGATAGATAAGTTTTTAGTTGTAAAGACAATAACAGCATCAGCAGGTTTAGTAGCAGATGCTTTGGATTCATTTGCATTTGATGGTGTTGCAGGTACAATAGCAGGAGATGATACAGTCCTTGTTATAACTAGAAGTGATGAAAAATCTAATGAGATATTTGATAGAATACAGAAATTGATTCATAGATAGGGTTGATGTATTATGTTGTTACAATTAAATATTAAGAACTTTGCATTAATAGAAGAACTTTCTATTGATTTTGAAAATGGTTTCAATGTCTTGTCCGGTGAGACTGGAGCTGGAAAATCTATATTGATAGATGCTATTAATTTTGTTTTAGGTGGAAAATTTAATAAAAATCTTATACGAGTTGGGGAAGAAAAAACTGTAGTTGAAGCAATATTTACAATAGAAAATGAAAGAATAAAATCTACACTAAATATGTTAGAAGTAGATTATGATGATGTATTAGTGTTAACAAGAGAAAGTTTTAACACTGGTAAAACTATAGCTAAAGCTAATGGTAAAACTTTAATTTTATCAAAAATTAAGCTTATTAGTGAATCTATATTAGATATACATGGCCAACATGAAAATCAAAATCTTTTAGATAATTCTAATCATATAGTATACGTAGATGCTTTTGGAAGTGAAAATATAACTATTTTATTGGATGAATATAAAACATTATATGAAAGATTATCTTCAATAGAATCAAAAATAAAAGAGTTAAAAGGTAATAATAACGATAGAGAAAAAAATATGGATTTTATAAAATTTCAAATTGATGAAATATCAAATATAAATCCTAAAATAGGTGAAGATGAAGAATTACAAGAAAGTTTTTCAATGTTATCTAATGCAGAAAAAATAGAAAAGAGTTTATTACTGTCATATAGTATGTTAAGAAACAGTGGAGAAGAAGGATATTCTACTATAGATGGATTATCATATGTTATTAAGGAACTAAGAACTATAGAAAATAATAAATCTGAAATAAAAAAAATAGTATCTGCACTAGAAAGTTGTTATTATATAATAGAAGAAAATATTGATGATATAAGAACTATAAAAGATAATATATATTATGATGAAAAAGAATTAGAATTTGTTAATGGAAGAATGTATCAATTAGGTATAGCTAAAAAAAAATATGGGGAAACAATAGAAGAAATATTAAATTATAAAAAAGATTTAGAAGTCCGTTTTGATGAACTTTCAAATTTTGGTGAAATAATAGAAAAACTTGAAAAAGAAAAAACTGAATTAGAAAAAAAAATCGGTGAAAAGGCAGTAGAAATTCATAATATTAGAGTTTTAATAGGGAAAGAACTTGAAAAAAAAGTAAAAAATGAATTAGATTATATAGGACTTAATAAAAGTACATTTAAAATAAATATAGAGCTTACAGAAAATATTTATTCTAATGGTATGGATAAAGTTCAATTTAATATATCAACAAATCCTGGACAACCACTTCAACCATTGGAAGAGATAGTTTCAGGTGGAGAGCTTTCAAGAATAATGCTAGCACTTAAAACTGTATTTGTGGATAAAGATGAAATTCCAACAGTTATATTTGATGAAATTGATACTGGAATAAGTGGAAGAATAGCTCAAAGAGTTGGTGAAAAAATGTATTTAATATCAAAAAATCACCAAGTTTTATGTGTAACTCATTTACCACAAATAGCTAGTATGGCAGATTATAATTATTTAATAGCAAAAGAATCTACAAATGATAAAACTTTTACAAAAGTAAGAAAAATGGATAAAAATGAGAAGAAATATGAGATAGCTAGAATGATAGGTGGAAGTGAAGTAACTAAATTAACACTAGATAACTCAGAGGAAATGATAGAAATGGCTAATATATTAAAACGTAATATAGTATAAAAACAAAAAAACTGTATGAAAATAAGATTGAAATTTTATTTTCATATGGTTTTTTTATTATATAAATTTGTAAATTAAATTTTTTATCTATTAATATATATTTTTAAAAAAATTATTAAGTGAAGGGTATTTTTTATGATTATAGAATATATTTTTTATAATATAGGAAAATAAGTTCATATTTAAGTTTATTCATTAAACTTTTGTTGGAATTTGATAAAAGTTATTATAACTATAGTCAATAGAAAAGTAAGAGTTAATAGTTTAGGGTAAATTAAAGAAATTTTCTACTAGATAAATGAATGACTTTACAATTTACTTTAAAGTTCTATATTTAGAGATAAATATTAAAAAATAAAATTAATTTACAAAAAATAACAATAGTTATTTATAAGTTAAGCATACAATATATATTAAGAGATATATTTATATAATTTATCATATAAAAAAATGTATAAATAAAAGTTATATACAAGGAAATTTTAATACAAGAAAAAAGGAATTAATAGTAATTAAGTTTTAAAAGCTAAACATATTTATTGTTACAAGGATTTGATGTTCCAAACTTATACTAAAAATTTATCTAAATAATAGTAACATCTTATGATTTTAACTTTTAAAGAAATATAATATCAACATAATAAATTTAAAACTTGGGAAATTTAAAAATACAAAGTTAAAAGGAGGCATAGCATTATGAAAAAGAATAGAAATAATATATTATCTTTATTTATATCAAGTATAATATTTTTTACTATAATTTTTAGTTCAGGAAATTTAGGTGAAAACATTGAATTGGCTTTTAAATTAAATAAAGATAATTCATATAGCTATAATGAAGGAATACTTAAAACTAAAAATCTAGATATTAGCGTAAGTAATATAAACAAAGATTCTATAAAATCAAATAAAAATTTATATGCTAAAGCTTCCGAAATTAAATTATACCCAGGTGGCCAACCTTTAGGAATAAAATTAAATACTAAAGGAGCTTTAGTAATAGCATTATCTGATATACAAACTAATAATGGTTTAATTAGTCCAGGAGCTAAAGCTGGAATAGAAATTGGTGATAGCATATTAAAAATTAATAATGAAGAAATAAACAGCTCAGAAGATGTAGCAACTTTTGTAAATAGATGCAATGGCGAAGAAATTTTAATTACAATTAAAAGAGAAAAAAATATTATGGATGTTAAATTAAAACCAGTTAAATGCTTAGATGATGATAAATATAAAATAGGACTTTGGGTAAGAGATTCTACAGCTGGTGTTGGAACATTAACTTTTTATGATGAAAAAAGCAAAAGATTTGGAGCATTAGGACATCCAATAACAGATGTAGATACAGGAAATATTATGTCTATATCAAACGGAGAAATAATTTCATCTAACATAGTTTCAGTAAGAAAAGGAGAAAGAGGAAATCCAGGAGAATTAAGAGGGATTTTTACAGATGAAACTAGTAGTTTAGGTAATATAGAGTATAATACGGAATGTGGAATATTTGGTAAAGGTAACGATTCATTATTAAATGGAGTTTATAATAATCCATTACCGATAGCATCAAGAGATGAGATAAAAATTGGTAAGGCGCAAATATTAACTACAATTGAAGGAAATGAACCGAGATTTTATGATATAGAAATTGAAAAACTATTACCACAGAATGAACCAGGATCTAAAAGTATGGTAATTAAAATTACTGATGAGGAATTTTTAAGTAAAGTTGGTGGTATAGTTCAAGGTATGAGTGGTAGTCCAATTATACAAGATGGCAAAATAATAGGTGCTGTGACACATGTGTTAATTAACAAGCCAGATACTGGTTATGGTATATATATTGACTGGATGCTAAGGGATTCAGATATTTTATCAAAATAGATAGATTTTTTCCAAGAAAAATAATAAAATGTATAAGAGAGGGTTCTTATGCATTTTATTATTTTAATTTTAAATTTGAAAAAGTGTAAAATAATTACAAAATTCATTTTTTTTAAATTTAAAAGAAGGAATTATATTTCTTTTGTCGAAAATATAGATTGTTAGAAAATGGTAATTAGTAGGAAAAGGGGAGTATATAATATGGAACAAAATAGTATCAGTGTACTTATCGCAGATGATAATAAGGAATTTTGTAATATTCTTAATGACTACTTACTAAGTCAAAAAGATATTAATGTGGTTGCTATAGCGAAAGATGGTATAGAAGCATTAAAGTTCATAGAAGAGAAAAAACCAGATTTAGTAGTTTTAGATATAATAATGCCACATTTAGATGGATTAGGTGTACTTGAAAAATTAAATAGTATGAACTTAGATCCTATGCCAAGAATAATTGTTTTATCTGCAGTAGGTCAAGATAAAATAACACAAAGGGCAATAACTTTAGGTGCAGATTATTATGTAGTTAAACCATTTGATATGGATGTATTTACAAAGAGAATTAGACAGATGTTTAATAACACAATAACAGGTGATGAAAATAAAAAACCTATAGTTGTATCAGAAGTGCCAACAATATCAAAAACAGCTGAAAGTGGACCAGTAAATTTAGAAACAGAAATAACTAATATAATTCATGAAATAGGTGTACCAGCGCACATTAAAGGATATATGTATTTAAGAGAAGCTATAACTTTAGTTGTAAATGATATAGAATTTTTATCAGCAGTAACAAAAGAATTATATCCAACTATAGCTAAAAAATACAATACTACTGCAAGTAGAGTTGAAAGAGCTATAAGACATGCTATAGAAGTAGCTTGGAGCAGAGGACAAGTAGACACAATTAATAAGTTATTTGGATATACTATTCATAATGATAAAGGTAAGCCAACTAATAGTGAATTCATAGCTATGGTTGCAGATAAATTAAGATTAAAAAATAGAGTTAGCTAACAGATATTTTTTTAAATTTATAATTTTTAAAATAATAAATAAATGTAAGTTAAGAAAAGGTATATGTTTTATTAAATATTTATATTATATTTGATTAAATGTGTGCCTTTTTCATGTAAAAAATTAAAAAAAATATTATAATTTGGAATTTAAAATTAAGTAATAAAAAACTATATTAATATTTATCTAATATTTAAAAGCAAAAAAGTTATAAAATGTATTATAAATATATAGTAGGTGTAATTTTAAGTAGATGTTTAAATAACATAATAATTTATTTAAACAATTACATTATAAAGTTATACTTAGAACATAATCTATTAAGTTATTAAAGTAGTTTAAATGCGTTATGAGGGTTAAGAATGCAATTAAGGATGTAGACTTCAATAAAAGTTATAAGTAGCTTAAATATGGCATATTTTAATGAATACAAGTTATTGTATGATTATAGATATATGAAGATCAGGGATTAGAATTATAAATTGATAAAAAAATAAAAGATTATTATTATATTCTTATTAATAATAATTTTTATTGCAATATCAATATTTACAAGTAGATATAGTGCTAAGAAAACTATTTTCGATTATATGGATAAACAGGGTATATAAAGAAAAGATATTGTGGTGGAAGATTTTTTAAAAAATTGGGATGTTGGTGGGTATAATTACATGGTCTATGTTAAAGGTGAAGATCCAGAAGTTTATTATAAATATCAATATAAAAATAAAAAAATAGAGTTTTATTTTCAATAATGAATATACAGTTGGTAAAAGAAAAAACTTGGTGTAAAAATGGTTTATATGGTTCAGAATTTGTATTAAGATAATGGATATTGAAATAGTAAATATTTAATAATAAAATATTAATTAAAAAAGTTTTTTGTTTAATATTTAAAATAAAATATATTTTGGAGGATATTATGAAATTTTATGAAGAGACAATAAGTACTAATTATATACACAAAGGAAAGATATTGAATTTAAAAATAGAAGAAGTAAAGCTTCCAAATGGAAAGACGAGTAAAAGGGAAATAGTTGAACATAGAGGGGCTGTGGCTATTTTAGCATTTAAGGATGAAAATACTATTCTTTTAGTTAACCAATTTAGAAAACCTTTAAATGAAACTATATTAGAAATTCCAGCAGGAAAGTTAGAAATTGGAGAAGAGCCGGTCATATGCGCTCAAAGGGAATTGGAAGAAGAGACAGGGTATAAAGCTAACAATTTGAAATTCTTAGGAAAAATAGTAACTACTCCTGGATTTAGTGATGAAATTATATATATATATAAAGCAACAGGTTTATATGATGGAACTATAGGTGGAGATGAGGATGAGTTTATAGAGTTGGAAGAAATAACTATAGATAAATTAAAAGAAAAAATAAAAAATGGTGAAGTTATAGATGGAAAAACCATAGCTGCATTAGGTTTTTTATAATAAATAGAATTTAAATAATTTGAAAAGATTGAAGTATAATTTTTATTATAATTCAATCTTTTTTCTTATATTAATTTAGTAACACATTTAGAAAATAATCATATAATAAAAGATTAATTCATATTTATAGATATAAAGGATTAAAAAAACATAAATCATGTAATAAATAAAAAACTTAGGAGGGAAAAATGAGTAGAGATATTATATCAGAAAAAATTTTAAAAAATATAAATGATAATGCACTAATATATTTTATTGCTACAGTTTGCATTTGTGTAGGAATAATTTTAGGTATATGTTGTGTAAAATATTTAACACCGGCTGAAAATGATACTATGGTGAGTTATATTAACATCATATTACAATCTGTAGCCGGAGAAGATATAAATAGCAAAGCTATATTTGTACAAGCTATTAAGAATAATGGATTATTCATTTTAGCGTATGGTATTTTAGGAATTACTATTGTAGGTATACCTGTAATTTTGATTTTAAATATAGTAAAAGGTTTTACCTTAGGCTTTTCTTTTAGTTTTTTTATTTCAAAATTCGCTAATAAGGGTGCCTTGCTAGGAATATTTTCTGTATTGCCACAGAATTTAATATATATACCATGCATAGTGATAGCCTCTGTTTTAGCTATAAAATATTCTGTGAATTTAATAAAATTAAAAAGAAATTTAACTAATCCATTTACAACTAAAGAATATATGAAAAATTTTATTATGTTAACTATTGTGATTATAATAGGTTCAGGAATTGAAAGTTTAATTAATCCAATTATAATAAGATTTATAGTATAATAAAGGAGCAGCTATGAGTTACGAAGTAAAAAAATTTTTACTATTATACCTAGAAACTTTAGGAATTTTAATTTTTATGGGAATAATATTACCGAATATATTAGAAATAACTATATATTTTTTTACTAAAAATACAAAAGTATATGAAAATAGTATTTTAGTCGGTAGAAATGTTGATAAACCATTGGAATTACTATATAATTACATCTATATATTTAAAAACTTTGTAGGCTTTTAAATATACAAATTATTAAATTAAAATTAGAACTTCTTTTATTATAAGATTTTAAAATTACTCTTAAATTTGCATATGATAAATTTGAGAAACATAAAAGTGAGTATATTGTAAAAAATTACATTTAGATTAAAATGTTTTTATTAGTTTATAACAGGTTGAAGTTTTATTATATGAATATAATTATTTTAAATGCCCATTAGGGCATTTTTGTATACAGTGAGGTATTATTATGGAAAAATTATTAAAAAAATATATTCAAAATTTACACTCAAAAAATTTATCACAGAACACAATAGAGGCATATACTAGAGATATTTCTAATTTTATTAAATTTTTAAAAAGTAGAGAAGAAAATTTAAATTCAATACATACAGATACTATAATGATTTATGCTGAAAAACTACAAAGGGAAGGCAAAGCAAATACATCGGTAATAAGAAATATAATTTCAATAAGAAATTTTTATAAATATCTTATTATAAATAAATTTGTTGAAGAAGACCCAACTTTAGCCTATGATATTCCAAAAAAAGTTAAAGAGATTCCTAAGATTTTAACAGTTGAAGAAGTAGATAGTTTTTTAGAACAACCAGATACAACTACAGACAAGGGAATTAGAGATAAAGCTATGCTAGAAATAATGTATGCAACTGGCATGAAAATAAGTGAAATTTTAAATCTAACTGTTTTTGATAAAAATTTAGAAATGGAATATATTAAAGTTACAAGAAAGAATGGAAATGAAAGAATAATTCCATTAGGTAGAGCTGCAGTTAAAGCATTAAAAGAATATTTAAAAGTAAGAGATAATTTTAATATAGACCATGTAGAAACGTTATTTTTAAACACAAAAGGTACAAAGATGACACGTCAAGGATTTTGGAAAATAATAAAAATTTATGCTAAAGAAGCAAATATAAATAAGTATATAAATGCTAATACATTAAGGCATTCTTTTGCAGTTCACCTTATACAAAATGGAGCAGATATAAAATCCGTTCAAGAATTACTTGGACATAGCAGTATTGGTGCTACACAAATATATACATTCATATCTCAAAAAAACAAAATAGAAGAAATCTACAAAAAAGCACATCCAAGGGCCTAATATATGGAAAAAAAGGTTTATATTCAGCATATATATTAAAAATCAGATATATAATCAATTGTTAATGAATTTTACTTGAAAAACCTTAATTAAAACGTTATATTAATAATTAACATAATATGATATTTGTAAAAAATAAATAAAAGTTGTAGTTTTTTAAATTGAAAGTATTATATAAAACTTATAATAGGTAAAAATAATTGCATAAAAACTTATAAATTTATTAAAAATTATAATAAACCTTTAAATTTACTAAGTTGTTAAGATTTTTTATTTAAATTTTATGATATTTATATTAAAATAGTAATATCTTGTTCTAATTACTATAGAATCCATTATAATTAAGATTTTTCGATTATAATATTTATATAGAATTGAAATACAATGATTTAAAAACAGGATAAAAACTAGAAATCTAGAAAGGAGCTAAAAAAATGACAAAAAAAGTTACACTAATTGTATTGGATAGTGTAGGAGTAGGAGAACTTCCAGATGCTAAAGAATATGGAGATGTTGGAACTAATACACTAGGAAATATATCAAAAGTAGTAGAGGGATTTTCATTACCTAATCTTCAGAAATTAGGAATAGGTAATATAATAGAAATCAAAAATGTTGATTCATTAGAAAATCCTATGGCAAACTATGGAAAAGTCATGGAACTTTCAAAAGGAAAAGATACTGTAACAGGTCATTGGGAAATTAGTGGTTTAGTATTAACTCAACCATTAAAAACTTATCCACAAGGATTTCCAAAAGAAATTATAGATGAATTTGAGAGTAAAATTGGAAGAAAAATATTAGGAAATACAGTAGCTTCAGGTACAGTTATCATAGATGAATTAGGTGAGGAACATATGAGAACTGGATACCCAATAGTTTATACTTCAGCAGATAGTGTTTTCCAAATTGCTGCACATGAAGAAATAATACCACTAGAAGAACTTTATAGAATGTGTGAAATAGCAAGAGAAATGCTAGTTGGTGATAAAATGGTAGGAAGGGTTATAGCAAGGCCATTTTTAGGAAGTAAAAAAGGTGACTTTAAAAGAACTTCCAATAGACATGACTATGCAGTTGATCCATTTGGAAAAACTATGTTAGATTATATTAAGGAAAATAATAAATCTGTAATGGCTGTTGGAAAAATAGAAGATATATTTAATAAAAAAGGTATCACAGATGCTGTTCACACAAAAGATAATATGGATGGAGTAGATAAAACTTTAGAATACTTAAAAACTGATAAAGAAGGATTAATTTTTACAAATTTAGTTGATTTTGATATGAAATATGGTCATAGAAGTGATCCAAAAGGATATGCAGATGCTTTAATGGAATTTGATAAAAGACTACCAGAAATAATGGAAGCTTTAGGAGAAGAGGATGTTCTTATATTAACAGCAGATCATGGATGCGATCCAACAGATGAAAGTACAGATCACTCTAGAGAATACACTCCATTATTAGTTTATGGAAAAAATCTAAAAAATAATGTTGATTTACAAATAAGAAATAGTTTTTGTGATATAGGAAAGACAATATTAGATTTATTAAATATAGAAAACTCTCTAAATGGAGAAAGTTTCAAAAATAAAATAATAAAATAAATTCAAGTGTAAATTAAAAATAGAGTTAGTAAAAAAGAAGAAACAATAACTAGATATTAAAATAAAAATTTTTTAAGATAAATACGTCATTTAGGAGGAACCTGCTATGAATATGAAAATAGTTACAGAAAGTGTTAAATACATAGAAAGTAAACTAAACTTTAAACCAGAAATAGGTGTAATATTAGGATCTGGTTTAGGGGATATGGCTGATAATATAGAAGAAAAAGTAGTAATAAAATATAATGAAATACCAAACTTTCCAGTATCAACTGTTCAAGGTCATAAGGGTCAATTTGTAGTTGGAAAGCTTAATGGAAAAAATGTAATAATGATGCAAGGAAGATTCCATTTTTACGAAGGGTATGATATACAATTATTATCATTACCAATATATGTTATGAAAAATTTAGGTGTAAAGACTCTTATGGTTACAAATGCAGCTGGTGGAGTAAATACTGAGTTTACACCAGGAGACTTAATGATAATAAAAGATCATATAAACTTCTGTGGTAATAACCCACTAATAGGAGAAAATGATGAAGAAATAGGTGTAAGATTCCCAGATATGTCTGAAGCTTATTCAAAAGAATATGTAGCAATAGCTAAAAAAGTTGGAAATGATTTAGGATTAAAACTTAAAGAAGGCGTTTATATGATGTTCTCAGGTCCAACATATGAAACACCATCAGAAGTTAAAATGGCTAGAATATTAGGAGCTGACGCTGTAGGTATGTCTACAGTTCCAGAAGTTATAGCAGCTAGACATTGTGGAATAAAGGTTTTAGGAATTTCTTGTATAACAAATATGGCAGCAGGAATACTTGATCAACCATTAAATCATGAAGAAGTAATGGAAACTTCTGCAAACGTAAAAAAAGATTTTACTGCATTAGTTAAAACAATAATAGAAAAATTATAATAGAAATAAATTATAGATGTATCATTAATAATGATACATCTATAATATTTTATAAAGCAAATATGTAATTTGTACAGTAGATATGTACATTTAGTTAATAAAATATGTACTTTTTGTTAATATAATATACAATTAATATTGATTTAATGTAGAATTTATATTAAAATATACCTTTAAAATTAAATTTTTAATTTTAAATAATAAGTTAAAATAATTCTGCACGATTATGCAGAATAGGAGGTAACAAAATATGAGAATGTACGATTTAATATTAAAAAAGAAAAATGGGGAAGAACTTTCAACAGAAGAAATAAATTTTATAATAGAAAACTATACTAATGGAACGATTCCAGATTATCAAATGTCTGCATTATTAATGGCTATATACTTTCAAAAAATGAATGATAGAGAAACAGCAGATTTAACTATGGCAATGGTGAATTCTGGAGATGTTATAGATTTAAGAAAAATAGAAGGAATAAAGGTAGATAAGCATAGTACAGGTGGGGTTGGAGATACTACAACATTAATATTAACTCCAATGGTAGCAGCTTTAGGAGTACCTGTTGCTAAAATGTCAGGTAGAGGTCTTGGCCACACTGGTGGAACTGTTGATAAATTAGAAACTTTTGAGAATTTTTCAGTTGCAATGAGCGAAGAAAAATTCATAGATAATGTAAATAGATTAAAAATAGCTGTATCAGGACAAACAGCTCAATTAGTTCCAGCTGATAAAAAGATATATGCATTAAGAGATGTTACAGCAACTGTAGATAATGTTTCTTTAATAGCATCAAGTATCATGAGTAAGAAAATAGCTTCTGGTGCTGATGCAATAGTTTTAGATGTTAAAGTTGGAGATGGAGCATTCATGAAAACCGTAGATGATGCTCGTATATTAGGAAGAGAAATGGTTAGCATCGGTAAAAATGTTAATAGAAATACAATAGCTGTTTTATCAGATATGGATCAACCTTTAGGATTAGCTATAGGTAATGCATTAGAAGTTGAAGAAGCTATAGAAACATTAAAAGGAAATGGACCAAAAGATTTAGAAGAATTATGCTTAACATTAGGAAGTGAAATGATTATATTAGCTGAAAAAGCTAAAGATAGAGATGAAGCTAGAAAAATGTTAAAAGAAGTAATAGAAAATGGAAAAGCATTAGAAAAACTTAAAGAATTTGTTGCTTCTCAAGGTGGAGACACTTCAGTTATTGATGATACATCAAAACTTCCAAAGGCAAAATATGTTGTAGAAGTTTTAAGTGAAGAAGATGGAGTAGTTGAAAAAATACATTCAGATAAAATGGGAATAGTTGCAATGGAACTTGGAGCAGGTAGAGCAACTAAAGAATCTGAAATAGATTTAGCAGTAGGAATAGTGTTAAATAAAAAAAGAGGAGAAAAAGTTTCTAAAGGAGATGTTTTAGCATATATTCATTCAAATGATGAAAATAACATAGAAAAGGCTAAAAAAGGTATATTAGATAATTATGTAATATCTGCAAATTATATAGATAATATACCACTAGTACATGACATAATAAGATAAAAATTAAACTGGCTTATTTAGCCAGTTTTTTTTATTCGAAAAAAATAATATTATTTATCATTATATTAATAAATTTTTCTTTTTAGGTAAAAATAAGCTTAAATAGTTTAATTTCATAAGGAGGATAAAAATGAAAAAGAAAAGTATTATAAGTGTTATTTTAAGCTTATTATTATTATTTCAAATAACAGTTCCAGCAATGGCAGTTGAAGATGGAAAAGAAATCAATAAAAAAGAGGAAACGAAATCATCAGCACCATTAGATGTTGATGCAAAATCAGCATTACTTATAGAACCTACTACTGGAAAGGTTATATATGAAAAAAATCTAGATGAAAAATTTGCTCCAGCATCTGTAACTAAAGTAATGACAATGCTTCTTGCTATGGAGGCAATAGACAATGGAGATTTAAAACTAGATGATAAAATAGTATGTAGTGCTAAAGTTAAGAGCATGGGTGGAAGTAGTATGATTCTTGATGAAGGTGAAGTAAGGACTGTTGAGGAGATACTAAAAGGTATAGCTATAGCATCAGGTAACGATGCAGCTGTAGCTATGGCAGAACATCTAGGTGGAAGCGAAGAATCTTTTGTTGATATGATGAATAAAAGAGCACAAGAACTTGGTATGACTAATACAACTTTTAAAAACTGTACCGGACTTCCAATAGAAGGCCATTTAAGTACTGCTAGAGATATAGCTACAATGTCTATAGAACTTTTAAAACACCCTACAATATTAAAATATTCATCAATTTACATGGAGACAATATCAGAAGGACGTAAAACACCTATAGAGCTTGTTAATCATAATAAACTTGTAAGATTTTACGAAGGCTGTGATGGATTAAAAACTGGATATACTGAAGAAGCAAAATATTGTATATCAGCAACTGCAGTAAGAAATAATGTAAGAATGTTAGCTGTTGTTATGGGTTCACCTACATATAAAATAAGAAACGCAGAAGCAAGCAAATTGATGAATTATGGATTTGCAAAATTTGAAAGTAAAAAAGTAGTAGCTAAAGATGAGGAAATAGAAACTATTCCATTAAATAAAAAAGGAGATAAATTCTTTATTGCAAAAGCAAATGAAGGTTTAAATATAACTTTAGAAAAAGGTAAAGATGCAGAAATAACTAAAAAAATAAATATTGATATGGAGAAAAAGCATTATAAAGAAGGTGACATAATAGGAACTTGTGAATTCTACATGGGTGATGAATTAATAGGAACTGTTCAAATGTATACTGACAGAGAAGTAAAGCAATCTCAATTTTTAAGAAATTTAAAAGATAATATAAGTAATATATTTGGAGTTATAAATTTAGTTGAATTTTAGAGCATAAGTTTATAATATTAAATTAGGGATACTTTTTGTATCCCTTTTTATAATAAGCAATTTTAAAATGAATATTTTAAACAAGATGTTAATATTTGGATTTGAAATTAATTAGTTAGCTTATATATGATACTATAAAATTATTGTAGTAAAGAGTTATATAGGGAAATAAGCTCCAATTTAAATTTATTTAATAAATTTAAAATATAAAAACTATATAAGTATGAGGGGGAACTATGAGAAAAAGTTTTATTATATTATTGATATCTACAATTATATTTACTGGTGGATGTAATAGAGATTTGAATAGTGTTCAGACTTTTTTAAATAAAAATGAAGCTAGTTACACAAATTCTATACCAAAATTAACAGAGTTACCACAATATGATCCCAATAATTGTGGACTATTTCAGGTTGATGTAAGGGGGAAGGATTTATCACAGTTAGATTTAAGTGATGAAACTGATAATTTAGTTCATGGATCATTTGATACTATTACAAAGTGGCCTAAAAAACTTCCTAAAGAATATAAACCTAAGAAAATAATTAAATATGGAAAGAATCCCGGCTTAGGAGTAAAAACCATTCACAAAAGTGGCATTAAAGGAGAGAATGTTGGAATTGCAATAATTGATGGGATGTTATTAAAAGATCATGTGGAATATAAGGATAATCTTAAGTACTATGAAGAATTTCATAGTTTTGAAAATTCACCTAGTATGCATGGAGCGGGAGTGGCATCTATTGCTGTAGGAGAGACTGCAGGAATAGCACCAAATGCAGATTTATATTATATTTCAACAAGTTGGGAAGATAGAGATAATAGGTCTGGAAGTGTTGAAATGAATTTCGTATGGTTATCAAAGGCTATTGATAAAATTTTAAAGGTAAATGAAACTTTAGAAGAAAATAAAAAAATTAGAGTTATTTCTCTTTCTATAGGAGTCAATCCTAAAGAAAAAGGATACGAAGAATTTATGGATACTGTAAAAAGAGCAAGTGATAAAAATATATTTGTAGTTTCATCATCTTTAAAAGATACCTATGGATTTGCTTATGATGGACTTGGAAGAGATATATTAAGCGACCCAGATGAAATTTCATCTTATAAACCTAATTGTTATAGCGAAAAGCTTTTTTTTGATGATAATGATAAATTTTATAATATTAGAATTAAAGGTTTAAAAGATAGTGAAGTATTATTTATTCCAATGGATTCAAGAACACTTGCAAGTGAAGCAGGAAAAGAAGAGTATGTTTTTTATTCTCAAGGTGGTTGGAGTTGGTGTTCACCATATATTGCAGGACTATATGCATTGACTTGTCAGGTTAAACCAGATATTACACCAGAGGTATTTTGGAATACTGCGTTGGAAACTGGCGATGTTTTAAAAATTAAAAAGGATGATAAAGAATATGAGATTAAAAAAATTGTAAATCCTAAAAGATTGATTGATAAATTAAAAAAAGCAAATTAGATTATATAAGGTTATGGATATTATAAAAAGTTAATATCCATAACTTTTTTAACTACATAAAAACACAATAAAGTCTATTCTTTTACTAAATAATTTCATGTGGTATAATTAGAAAATATGAAAAAAGAAATTTATAAAGTCATAATATTTAATGTAAGATTAATAATGTATGTTTTAATCTTATTATATAATTTGGCTTTATATTCTTATAAAGGATGAGTTTTATATGTCGTTAAGTATAAAAATAACAAATTTTGAAGGCCCCTTTGATTTATTACTCCATTTAATTAAGAAAAATGAAATGAGTATATATGATATAAAAATATTAGAAATAACTAATCAGTATTTAGGTTATTTAAAAACTATGCAAGAGATGGACTTAGAAATAACTTCTGAGTTTATTGTTATTGCAGCAACTTTAATAGAAATAAAGTCCAAGCTGTTATTGCCTAAACCTAAAGTGGAAGAGTATGAAAATGAAGAAGATGCAGCGAAGGAGCTTATGAAAAAACTAATTCAATACAAAAAATACAAAATGGTAGCTGAGTTTTTAGGTGAAAGACAGTTAGAAACTGGAGCTGTATTTAGTAAAAAACCAGAAATAATAGAAGAGAAAAATCCTAAAAAAGAAACTATTGCAGATTTATTAAAAAACAGAACAATGCTTGATTTATATAATTTATATAATGAGTTGATGAATAATTACTTTAATAAAATGAATGAAAAAGGAGATTTTTTTGAAGACAAAATAAAAATTGAAACCTTTAAAATAGAGGATAAGATGACAGAAATTACAACTCTTATGAAAACTTATCCTAAGATACATTTTTCAAGGCTTATAAAAGGATATAAAAGTAAAAGTGAAGCAATAGTAACTTTTTTAGCACTGTTAGAACTTATTAAAATAAAAACGGTAAATGTTATACAGGAAAAAAGTTTCTCAGATATATATGTAGAAAGAGTAGATGATATAGAAAGGATAGATGAAGATGAATAATTTGCATAAAGAGCAATTAGAAATCGAAGAAGTTTCACATAAGAAGGTATATTTTTCAATAATAGAGTCACTGCTTTATGCTAGTGGAGATCCTATAAGTTTATCATCTATAGCTTCAATAATAGAATGTTCTGTAGAATATACAGAGAAGCTTATGAAAGAGATTATGAAGATATATAAGGAAGATGAAAGTAGAGGCATTAAAATAATAAAGAATCATAAGGAATATCAATTTGTAACTAAACCAAAAAACTCTAGTTACATACAAAAATTATTAAAAACTAATGTAAGACAATCTTTATCCCAAGCAGCTTTAGAGACTTTAGCTATAATAGCATATAGACAACCTATAACGAGAGTAGAGATTGAAGAAATTAGAGGGGTGAAAAGTGATAGAGCTATATATACCCTTATAGATAAAAATCTTATAAAAGAAAGTGGAAAAAAAGATGTTGTTGGACGACCTAATTTATATGGTACAACAGATGAATTCCTAAAATACTTTGATTTTGGAAATATAGATGAGCTTCCTTCTTTAGAAACTTTTAATGTAGAAGAGATTGAAAGCAAAGAAGAAATTGAAACAGTTTAATATAATTAAAGATTAAAATAAAGCAGTAACTTAGTTACTGCTTTATTTTATGAAAGGAGATATATTTATATATCTAAGTCATCTATTGTACCAAACTCATCATTGTCACAACAACATTTTTTATTATTTTTAGTATCTTCTTTATAATCATCATCTTTTTTGAAAAGGTCTTTTACCATATCAAAAATTTGAGGTATACTATCTATTAATTTATCATAACTATTATTGTGGTCTACTGAAAGCAATCTTACAGAATCACCTTTAACTACTAAAAAACCCACTGGTTTAATACTTATTCCTGCACCAGAACCACCACCAAAAGGATTATTTATAGAATTTTTATTTTTGTCAGTTTCGAATTCTGATCCACCAGATCCAAATCCGAAGGAAACTTTAGATATAGGTATTATAACTGTACCATCATAAGCAGTAACAGGTTTACCTACAATTGTATCAACATCGATCATATCTTTTATATTTTCCATGGTTGCTTTCATAAGATTTTCTATTGGATGATTATCCATTTTATAAACTCCTCCTTAACAGCAATTTAAGTAATACATAAATTTATTACTTAACAACTTATACTGGCTGTGAAATTTTAACGTTATCTTTATCTTTTCTTTTTATGTTTTTAATGACTAAAAAGCATATATATATAATTTTTGCTAAACTTATAAAAAATATACACTCTATTTCCACATTAATGTAATATTTATTAAACTCATAATTTAAATCATATTTAAAGTCCTTAACTTTAAAAAAGAGTTTTAAAATTAATTGCAAAAGCACAAAACCTTGATGAGCATATCCGTAAAGAATGGCAGTGTGTGCTGCATCTGGAAGTGAATAGTTAACTTTTGATTTAATTTTCATTTTTATTTTGAATTTATTATAAGTCAAATCATTTAATAAACTTTTTATATATATTGAAGGAAGTTTATCTTTTGATAATTTTCTTTTAATGCCACTTTCTTTATATTTTTCCTCTTTTTTCTCTATATTTTTCTTATTAGATTTATGTTTTTTATCTAAATTTAAATTTTTTTTATAAATAAAAATTTCTAGTTTTTTATTTATATATTTAAGTTTTAATTTTAGAGGAATAGGACAAAATAATATTGCTAATATTATTGCTAAAATAAATAAAAAATAATTCATAAGTATCCTCCAATAAATAAAATAAGGTTTTAAATTTATAATCAAATAGCTATAAGTTATGCTAACCATATTGGGAAATAATATTCACATTTAGCATAATTTTCAAAGTAATATATAGAGGTGAGAAAAATGAAAAAAATACATATAAAATCTCTTTCGGTAATACTTGTAGCAATTCTTATTATTAAAATGTTTAGTACTGTATGTTATGCAAGTCCTAAAAAATTAAGAGTGGATGCAGGAAGTGCAATTGCAGTAGATAGTTTAAGTGGAAGGGTACTATTTGAACAAAATTCTCGTTCCTTAGTACCAGTGGCGAGCACTACAAAAATAGTAACTGCTTTAGTAGCATTAAGTTATGGTGATTTAGAAGAGGAATTTACTATTTCAAAAAATTCAGCAGCAATAAGAGGGTCTACAGTTGGATATAAAGCTGGAGAAAAGATTACATTATATGAATTGTTATATGGACTTATGTTTAAATCAGGAAATGATGCAGCAATAGCAATAGCAGAAGGTATTGGAGGATCTGTAGAAGGATTTTGTAATATTATGAATGAATATTGTATTCAAATAGGAATGTTAGATTCTCATTTTGAGTCTCCACATGGTCTTGATAGTCAAAATCATTATTCAACAGCTTATGATTTAGCTATAGCAACTAAAAAAGCTAAAGAAAACCCTATTTTTCATGAAATTGTATCTTCAAAATCAATAGATAAATCAAAACATGGATTTACAAGGGATTATCAAAATATAAATAAACTTTTATACCAAATGCCTAACGCTAATGGCGTAAAAACAGGATATACTGGAGGTGCTGGAAAATGCCTAGTTTCATCAGTAAAAATGAAAGAGGGAGATATAATAATAGTAACTTTAAATTGTACTCCTAGATGGGAAGAAACAAGAAAAATTTTTAATTATGTAGATGAAACTTATGATTATAAAAAAGTAATTTCCAAGGGTGAAGTGCTAAAGACCATAGAAGTAGAAAATGGTGATGGAAAGCTAAATCTAATAAGTAGAAAAGATGTAATTCTTCCAGTTAAAGAAGATGAAAAATTAAATATAGAAGTAGATGTGCCCCAAAATTTAAAAGCGCCAATAAATAAAGAAGAAAAAATAGGAACTGTTAGAGTAAGTGATGAAAATGGAAAAATAGTTTATGAATATATGTTATCTCAAAATGAAATAGAGAAAAAACCTATATATAAAATAATAAAAGAAAAATTATTAAACTAAAATTATTAAATTGCCTTATATGAGGCAATTTTTTATTTTGTGGTTTTAGTTATAAAATGTAACAAAATACTTATGATGTAAATATTCTAATAGTAGAGTATTATAGGAGGTTTTGAAATGAGTTATGAACCTTATACTTGCATAGACTGCGGCAGTGAATTTTGTCCCTGTCATTTGGCGGAGTCTGGTAATTGTATACTATGTTCACATCTAGATGGTAAAGACTTTTGTGACTGTTGCAATTGGAATGGGGTTTGCATCTACCAAGAATTTGTTACAAATAATTTTAAAAGTAAACCGGGAAGAAAATATCAAAGATGCAAAGTTTTATATAAAGAAGTATTAGAAGATAAAATATTGATATTAAAAATATCTGCTAGTGATAAACTTGTTAGTGAGCTTGCTAGTCCAGGAAGTTTTGTATTTTTACGAAGAGAAGATACAGAAAGCAATTATGACACACCTATTTCTATCATGGAGAATGATGGAGAAAATAGTACTTTAACTTTTGCAGTTGAATTAAAGGGATTAAAGACAAAAGAACTAGCAAAAGCTAATAAAGATGATTATTTATTGGTTAAAGGACCTTTTTGGAATGGTATTTTAGGTGTGAAATCAATTTTAGAAACTAAGAAAAAGCAATGTTTACTTATTGCAAGAGGCATAGGACAGGCACCTATGATTCCAGTTATAGAGTGGTTGCATCATAATGAAAACAAAATTATAACTATAATAGACAAAAGTCCATTTGAAAATATATTTATAAAAGATAAGCTAATAAAATATTCAGATAAAGTTATAGAAAGTACCAGCATAATACCTGGTGGATTATTAAGTGGGAAATTTAAAAAAGTTTTAGAGAATATATTAAATGAAAATGATATTTCAATAGTACATTGCGATGCAGCAGATATTTTAAATTACCAGATTATGAGAATTGTAGAAGCCCATGACAAGGATATTAAGTTTTCTTGCAGTAATAATGAAAAAATGTGTTGTGGTGAAGGGGTTTGTGGTTGTTGTACAAGAATAAATAATGATGACAAACTAAGAAGATTGTGCAAAATACAAACTGAACCTAAGTACATTTTAGAGGGGAGGAGAACACTGTGAAAGTCGTTGTAATTGGTGGTGGATGGTCTGGAGTAGCTGCTGCAATAACAGCAAAAAAAGCAGGTGCAGATGTTACATTAATAGAAAAAACAGATTTATTACTAGGACTAGGAAACGTAGGAGGAATAATGAGAAACAACGGAAGATATACAGCAGCAGAAGAATTATTAGCTTTAGGTGCTGGGGATTTAATAAATATAACAGACAGAAATACAAGGCATAAAGATATAGATTTTCCAGGGCATAAGCATGCTTGGCTTTATGATGTAAATAAAATTGAGCCAGATGTAAGAAGATATGTTGAAGGGCTTGATATAGAGATTAAAGTTGTAACTAGAGTAGTAGATGTAGAAAAAGATGGAGATAAATTAAAAGGTGTTTATATTAATGATGGCTCCTTTATAGAAGGCGATGTTTTTATTGAAACCACAGGTTCTACAGGTCCAATGGGGAATTGTTTAAGATATGGAAATGGCTGTTCTATGTGTGTTTTAAGGTGTCCATCTTTTGGACCAAGAATAAGTATAAGTTATAGAGCAGGTATTGAAGATATAAAAGGTGAAAGAGATGAAGATGTTTATGGAGCATTTAGTGGTTCTTGCAAACTAGCTAAGGAAACTCTTTCAGATGAAATAGTAAAACAATTAGATGAAACTGGTGTTGTAGTGTTAACAGTACCGAAAGAAGATATAAATTTAGATAAATTAAAACAAAAGGTATGTCAACAATATGCACTAAAAGAGTTTGCGGAAAATATAGTATTATTAGATACAGGACATGCAAAACTTATGACTTCTTATTATCCATTAGAAAAATTAAGAAAAATACATGGATTAGAAAATGCCAAATTTGTAGATCCATATGCAGGTGGAAAAGGAAACTCTATAAGATATCTATCAGTAGCACCTAGAAGTGATGATATGAAAGTTGATGGACTTTCAAATTTATTTTGTGGCGGAGAAAAAAGTGGGTTATTTGTAGGTCACACAGAAGCCATATGTACAGGAAGTCTCGCAGGACATAATGCAGTAAGAAATTACCTAGGAATGCCACTGTTAATACTTCCAAGAGCATTAGCAATAGGAGACTTAATAGCCTATGCTAATGAAAAAGTGAAAACAAAAGAAGGTAGAAGAAATAGGTATACCTTTGCAGGTGCAGAGTACTTTAATAGAATGAAAGAGCTAGGGTTGTATACTATAGATAAAGATGAAATATATAATAGAGTAAATAAACTTAATTTAGATGGAATATTTAATGAAAAGTTGATATAAAAAATCTTAAATAAAAAATAATAATAATAAGCTATTGCATAATTAACTAAAATTAGTTGTGTGATAGCTTATTTTTATGAAAATAATTTTTGGATTTTAAATTATATATTAATAGTGTAACAATAATATACATGACATTATAAAGGAATTTTAAAATTTTTATGGAAATAAGTATTATGATAAGGAGATTAGAATATGGGAGTTGTATTTTTAATAGCTAAAATTTTTGAATTTATTCATAGAATGATTTTAGGTAGCGAAATACCAGTAGTTATTATAACAAAGGATTTAATAAATTTCAGTTTATGGTCTGTAGGAATATTAATTATTAGTTGTTTATATGTAAGAATAGCTTTAAAGAAAAATAGAAAAATCAATTGGAGTATTGATTACATAGGTGGAACTTCAGTAGTATTTTTTATAATTTGGTCATTAGATTTTTGGGATGCATTAAGGTACTTTAGAGATAATATAAATTTTATTTTAGTTAGCTTTGTTGCCTGGATATGTACTACTATTAATTTGTTACAATATATATTTTATAAATATAAAATAAAATATAAAAAGTAAATTTCATATATTGTTTGTAAATATTATATAGAGTTCCAAGCATAGACATAAAGCTAAGCCTGAAAATTAAAAAATAATAATGAAGAAATTTAAAATGCTAATCTGTGAAATCTTTAAAGAAACTCTAAATATATTTTCATATGATTCTTATACCTACCCGGAGAAGCGACGTCCTTAGATTAGGTCAAAAAAATCAAACAAAAATTTAAAAAGTGTAAATGTGGTGAGATTTATGTATTTTGAAACTAAAAGATTGGCTTTAAGAAATTTTGAAATTAAGGATTTAGAAGAATTAGTAGACTATAGAAGTAATGATTTATGCTCAAAATTTCAACGAGGTCAATTTAAAGATAATAAGAATTTAACAAAGCTTATTGAAAAGAGTAAAAATGATGATTTGTTTTCTATAGGCAAAAAACGTTTGGCTATTATTTTCAAAAAAACAAATGAAATTGTTGGAGATATTTTTATTTCTATAGAAAATCAAACTATTTCACTAGGCTATACAATTTCATATAAATACCATAGGCAAGGTTTTGCTTATGAATTACTTTCAGCGTTAATTAAAGAATTACATAAGCATTATGATAAACATGAATTTGTGGCTTGTGTTGAAAAAGAAAATATTGCAAGTAAAAATCTCATGTTAAAATTGGGATTTATAAATGAAGGTCATGAAGAAAAAATTAGTTCATTAGTTTTTAGTAAATATGGTCTAAAATAAATAGGTTTGTCATGAAATTTTAAATGTTAAGGAGAAATAAAGTGAAAAATTTTAGTATAAAGTTCAGAGAACTAAGTGATGATGAATTTGATAAATTCGCTGAATGGGACATTTTAGATTATTCAAAAGATCTGATAAAATCAGGTCTATGCAGTAAGGAAGATGCACTTGAAAGTGCTAAAAAAAGTTTCCATGGATTTTTACCAGAAGGAAAATATACAAAAGATAATTTTATTTATATGGTTGTGAATAGTAATAATGAAGATGTGGGAATTATCTGGTACCAAAAGTATCAGGAGGATATAGCATTTATATGTGATTTTTTAATATATGAAAGTTTTCGTAGACAAGGATATGGAAAGCAGACTTTACTTTTAGTTGAAGAAGAAGCAAAAGAAAAGGGACTTAAAAAAGTATTATTTAACGTTTTTAAATATAATAAACCTGCTTTTTCATTATATAAAAGCTTAGAATACAAAATAATAGATGAAGTAGGAGAGAATATATCTATGTTAAAAAATATTTAAAATTAAATGACATACAGGAAAACTTAATATGATAAAAATAGTAGTATAATTAAATAAGGAGGTTATAATAATGAAAATAACAAGTTCTGTAATTAATAGTGAAGCTGTTTTTTCAAATGATAAAAAATATAGATATAAATTAACTAGAACTTGGGACAAGGATAAAAAGAAAGCTACAATTATAATGCTAAACCCAAGCAAAGCAAGTGAATTAAAAAGTGATAGGACTGTTATAAATGTAACTAATTTTTTGATAGATAATAACTATGGAAGTATAAATATCGTAAATTTATTTGCGTATATGTCTACAGAACCTAAAGAACTTTCACAAAGAAGTAATGAATTTGAGAAGTATAATGATAAGTATATAATAGAATCCTTAGAAAAATCAGATATAGTAATAGTTGGATGGGGATCTGATAATAAAAAATATATTAGTAGAAAGAGGCAAGTTGAAGAATTATTAAAACCACATATAAATAAAATAAAATGTTTTAAGGATGATAAAGGCAAAAAATCTAGACATCCTAGAGATTTAACAGAAAAATGGACATTAGAAAATTATGAGTTTACTTTTAGTAGTTAATATAAAGACTTGTTTAATACAAATTTTTTTGATTGAAAATTTGAAAACATTATTTAATATATAATATGGTAGAGTAAAAAGTATGAAGTGAGCAATGATATATCAGCAGGAATTGATGTTTCCAATTTATAAAGAATATAATTAATAAGGATGTGCTTATAAATTGAAAAATGAGTTTAAAGACTATAACGATATGGACTATAAAAAGTTAATTGATAAATTTTTTTACTATGGTGTTTGTCTTATAATAGCATGTGCATTTAATACTTTATTTGTTGAAGATATTAATCTATTAGTTGGAAAATCTTTGTTAGATAGTTTTCCGAGAATAATGAATGTATATGGACTGATATATAATTTAACAAATTTATTAATCCCAATATTGATTATTATAAACTTAAAATATATTTGTAATATAATATACATATTTATATTAATATTACGTAATAAAGATGTTGAAAAATAGTATATAAGACAATTTTATGTATTTAGAGTAGCTCTTAAGGGGGTACCTTTGCGATTTTGTATAATAAGATAATGATTCTAACTGTTATTATAGAGATTATAATTAGATAATTATTAGTATATAATTTAAAGACTTGTTTAATACAGGTCTTTTTGTGTATAAATATATAAATTCATACTAAATTTTATATATAAATGATATAATAGAAAATGTAAAAAATACAAAATAAGGGGAATTAAAGAAGTGAATAGGAATAAAAAAATTAAAACAATAGATAACTTGTCAATTGACTATAATTAATAGTTTTTATATGGGGGATGTAAAATGAACTGTAAAATGTGTGAAATGCAAAAAAGTATTAAGGATGATCCATACTTTATTATGGAACTTGAAACAGGATATGTAGTTTTAGGATGGTTTCAGAGGTTCAAGGGCTATACCCTTTTCATTTGTAAAGAGCATGGTCCTGAATTACATAATTTAGAACTATCTTTTAAAATTAAATATCTTGAAGAAATGTCTATAGTAGCTGAAGCTGTTTCTAATATGTTTAAACCTGACAAGATGAACTACGAACTACTTGGAAATGGGTGCCCTCATATTCATTGGCATTTATATCCTAGGGTAAAAGGTGATACACCTATAATTAGCTCAGTATATCAATTGTCAAATGAAGAATTATTTGATGAGTCTACAAGGCCTGATGAGGATGAAAGAAAAGAATTGAAGGAAAAGATTAAAAATGAAATTATGCGTATACGTTCAAAATAAGCATTAAGTAAATTAATTGTGTGATATGTAATAATTAAAATAAAAATATGTTTTATGTAATATTTATTATTAAATTATGTATGCTCAGGTAATATTGCTCAAATAGTATATATAATATAAAAGTGTAATAGCAATTTTGCTTCACATGATTTGAAAAAACTTAATTTGGATAATAGAAAAAGAGATCACTTTTCTATTGTCCATTTTTTATATGAAAATTAAGACAAAGTAGGGATTAGAGATGAGGGCACTGAAAAAGCGCCCTCAGAACGTAGAGGTTCTTTTTTTATTTCAATGATTATAGAAAACACAAAAATATGTTTTTATAATTTAAAAAAATAAAATACAAAAAGTATATATTTTATTTTTTGAAATTATAAAAAATGTAATATATATTAAAAAATATAAAATTTTATAATTATTACGGAAATAATTACAATTTAATTATAATAAAACAAAAAATAAATTTGAAGTGGGAGATACTTATGTTAAAAAAAGTAATTATTGCATTACTACTATCAATAGTAGTTCTAATGGTATTTATATATGGCTTAGGAAGTATATTAGCAGGCAAGAATGGAGAAATAATTATATTAACATTGTCTATCCATTTTACAATAATATTATGTACATTAATCATATTGGAGAAGTTAAATAAAAAATGAGATAAGAAAAGATTAGAGTTTACACTTATGGCTTTAATCTTTTCTTGTTTTTATAGAACAATTTATTTTAAAGTTAATTATTTTGAATGATAATAAACAAATATTTTTTATAACTAATATTTATATAAAGGAAGGTGGAAAAATGAACTATGAATTAATACAACATCAATTAAAAACTCATGATACTAGGTTAAACAACCATGCCAATAGATTAGATAAACTTGAACAGGATAATGCAAGTCTTAAAATAGAAATAAAAAATCTATGTGAAAACTTAAAACAATTAACTACAGTTATGAAATGGTTTATAGGATTACTTATAGGAGCTTTTATAAGCTTCTTTTTTTATGCAGCACAAAGAGGTTTGCTATAGAAAGGGATGGTCTAGATGAATCAATTTAAAAATATGTTGCAGATTAAGAAAATCATAGCATTATTAACTACTGTAGTATTTTGTATATTGGCACTTAAAGGTGGAATAAGTAGCAATGAATTTTTAACTATATTTTCAATGATAATAGCATTTTATTTTGGACAAAGTTCTACTAGACAAGCTATAAAAGAAAATAGCAGGGACGGTGAATAAATATGAAAATAGGAATTGATTGTGGTCATACTCAATATAGAGGAAGTTATGATTATGGATCAGTAGGGATAAGAAATGAAAGTGATTTAACTAGAGAAGTTGGAAGCTTAGTAATATCAAAGCTTAAACAGTTAGGTCATACAGTTATTAATTGTACAGTAGATACTTGTTCAAGTTTAGGAGATAGTTTAGGAAGAAGAGTATCAGTAGCCAATAGTAATAAATTAGATTTTTATGTATCAATTCATTTTAATTGTTTTAATACTCAAGCTTATGGAACAGAAGTGTTCACATATGGAGCTAAGAAGTATAAGCAAGCAAATGATATTTTAAATAACTTAGTTGCATTAGGATTTACCAATAGGGGGATAAAAGATGGTAGTGATTTATATGTAATAGGTAATACAAGCTGTGAAGCTATGTTAGTTGAGGTATGTTTTTGTGATAATTCAAAAGATATGTCAATATTTAATGCTGAAAAAGTAGCTAATGCAATAGTAAAAGGATTAACAGGTCAAACGGTTGAAAATAATCCAATAAAATCTCATAGAAATGTAGTTGTATATGGTAATGATGTAGATAAAAGAGCAGCAGAATATTTAAATGATTGGTTGAATGTAAATAAAAAAGATTCTATTTTAGCCCATAAAAAGGATTATAAAGTTGGAATGGGAAGAAGTGTTTATGCAGTTGGTGGTGGATTAGATGATATAAAGGCCAATGTATATTTAAAAGGTTCAGATAGATTTGATACATTAAAAAACGTTATCAAAAGAATAGGTTTATAATTATTGAAGGTAGTTCTTAGGAGCTACCTTTATTTTTATATCTTAACATATAATTTAGAGAGAGTATTATATGTATTGGATTTATTTTCCTTGAAAAGACTGAATTTGATTTGCCACACAGTTATTATAGATGATAAAATTATTAAAAAATCTATAAATAAGGGGAGTGTAATTGTGGGATTTTTGAGCAAATTATTTGGTAAAGATAAAACTGAAGGTTTAAAATATGACAGAGAGTTCATTATAGATTATTTAAATATAGATTATAATACAACATTAAAGGATGTAAAAGTTTTGTTACCTTCAAATAGTAATCAAATAATAATTAATAATAACAGTATGTATTTTGATTCAAGTTATATAGAAGAAGTTGGATATAGTAAAGATGGTTTATATAGAAAAATATTTACTAGAAAGTTTGCATTTTGGATAACTCCAAGTGCT
The DNA here is from genome assembly GCF_018916625.1 of Clostridium senegalense. Taxonomy (NCBI): domain Bacteria; kingdom Bacillati; phylum Bacillota; class Clostridia; order Eubacteriales; family Clostridiaceae; genus Clostridium; species Clostridium senegalense. The sequence goes on along the minus strand of NZ_JAHLNC010000001.1, from coordinate 227,792 downwards.
TATAAACATTTTCTAAATATAATTAAAGACCGTGAAAAGCAATATAAAAAAGAAAAAGAGGAAGATTTAATAAAATTGAAGCAAGTATATGAAGAAGAGCTTGAGTATGATAGTATTGACAATGATATATATATATGTTGTATTGTTAATAAAAGTGAAAATGATTTGGGAAATATTAATTGTGGAGGAAACAGAAAAAAATTTTTAGAAATAGAAGAATGTATTTCAAATATATGTAGCAAAAATAATGGAAGATACTATAAAACTCAAGCGGAAAATGCTAAGTTTGCAATAATATTCTCTTGTAATTCAAGAACAGCACAAAATGTAAAATCTCTTAGAGAAAAAGGATATAAAGTAACTAGTTTTGAAAATGCTTTAAAATTTTTAAAATTAACAGAACTATGGGATATAAATAAAATGAATGATGAAATCAAACGAATAAATGAAGAAATAAGGTTGTTATAAATTATATATTAAATATAATAAAGTATTAATAGGTGAGGTAGAAATTTAAATATAGTATTATAGATATGGAATAGATAGTGTAATAGAATCACTAATTTCATATCTTTTTTTATATACTATAAGTATAAATTATGTAGAGGAGAGTAAGTATTGAGAGTATAAGATGTAAATTTAGAGAAGAACCAAAGAAGATACTTGTTAGTTGATGATACTGTACTACCTATAATACCAGTAGCAAAATATTTAAAGTATATTGATAATAAAGAAAAGACATATTGCTATTCTTTAAAACTATACTTTGAATATCTTAGAGAAACAAGTGTAGATTAATTATGCTAATATCTATAAAAAGTTATAATTTAATGTAAACTACATTATAATTAATTCGCAATTGTAAATTTATACAAAATAAATAAAGAAATAATGGAGGTAAAAATGTGTGGATAGTATTTGGTGGGATTGCTCTAATATCTACTTTTGTAAATCTTTATATGTATAAAGTAGGAAAGAATTATAAACTTGTTATGGCAATAGGATTATCATTTACAGCATTGACACTTTGTTCAGAGTATACACTTTTATCTGGATGGGTAAAAGTGAATGATTGGACGGCTTTATTAGATGTAGTTCCTTATATGGAAACTACATTATGGATTTTAACTATTATATCTATTGTACTTAATATAACACCTATACTTTTAGAATTGAAAAATAAAGAATAATCGCTTTTAAATTATATATACTATACATGTGTAATATATTATAAATATTATTTTTTCAAGTTTCTTTAAAATTACTCTTGATAAAAAAATACCTTGCCTGTTTTTCTTTTTTGGAGACATTAAGAATAAAAGAATATATTTATGAAAATAGTTTTTTATATTTAGTAGTATAATCTAAATTACGATGCTATTAGACGCATTAAACGCAGTAATTATGGCACAAAAAAACAGTGTCCTATGATGAATTTGATTTTATAAACAGTGGATTAAAAGCAGAGAAGGTAATTACTATAGGATGAAAGGTTGGATTTAATAGATATACAAGTTTTAAAGATGCAGCAAGTTTAGTCTGATTTAAAGGTAGTTCTTAGGAGCTACCTTTATTTTTTATATGTAAAATTAAAAAATGTCAAAGCACGTTAGATTTATTCTAAGTTTGTCGAATTTATGTACAAGAACTATTTAATAAGTTAAAATTTTATATGAAATATAAATTTTTACATAAAAGGAGACAATATGGAAGGTTATATAATTTTATTTATTATAATTGATGGAGTGTTAGCAATTTTGCCAGCTAATGTTGCCAAAAGAAAAGGAAAGGATTTTGCTGCTTGGTATATATATGGATTTTTTCTTTGGATTATAGCTATGCTTCATGCTATATCATTACCAGAACAGAATATTTATAACTCCAATATAAATAGCAACGATACCACAAATAATTTAGAATTTAAAGTTTTAAGTCATGGTAATTTAGAAAATAATATTGATTTAAATTCGCCAGTTGAAGTTTTAGAATGGGATATTCTATCAAAAAATGATGGTAATATATACTTTAATATTTTGTTTAGAAATTTACATCAAGGAATAATTTCAGCTATAAAATTAGAGATACAAGGTTTTAATTCATTCAATGAAGTAGTAAAAGTTGAGGGAAAGGATACTTTTACATGCTATATACAAGATCTTGATGGACAATTAGGATGTAAATTTAATAATAGAAATCCTGTACTGTTACCAGAAAAAGATATCAGAAAATTAAATATTTCAATAAAAGAAATTGCTTTTAATAATGGAAATTTTATCTACAAAAACAAGAAAAATGAAATAGAAAGAGAAATTGAATGTATAACTGAAAATGAAGAATTGATGACATTAAAGAAACATACTAAAACAGGGATTTGTTATGCTAAAGAAGAGAATAATTTATGGATTTGCGTATGTGGAAGACCTAATTATGAGAACGTAAAAAGTTGTGTGCGTTGTAATTTAGATAAGGAATATGTATTTACGGAATTATCTAGGGAAAAAATTCTTGAAGAGATTGAAGAACAGAAAAAAATTGAGGCAGAGGAAGAAAAAAATAAAATTTTAAAAGAGCAAGAGTTTGTAGAGAAACAAAAAAAAGTTAGAAAAAGAAAAGTTATATATATGAGCAGTTTTATAGTTGTATTAGTTATAGTTGCACTATGTTCTAGATTTTATAATAAATTAGAGACTACACCGTTAACAAAGTTTGTTAAAGATGGAAATATGAAAAAGACAGAAATGTCTATAAAACTTGGAAATGATATTAATGAAGTTGATGACAATGGTGATACACCACTAAATATTGCTATAAAAGAAGGAGAGACTGAAGTTGTTAAGAAATTAATAGAGCATGGAGTGGACTTAAATAAGAAGGATGAAAATGGAGAAACTCCATTTGATGTTGCAAATAGATTAAAAAAGAAAGAAATAGAAGATTTGATTTTAGAGCATGGAGGGAATGGATTTAAAAAGACAAAAGTAGAATTAAACATTGATAGTAGTATAATTAGGGCAGGGCTTTTTTCAACAGTTAATGGTGAGGTAAATAAGATAAGTGCTATTTCAAAAGTATATTATAATAAAGGCAAAGAAACTGACAAAGTAGAATATTTTTTTAGTATAAAAGAAAAAAATTATATGTATAAAGGTAAAATTGAAAATGGTTTTTTTGATGGATTTGGAGCATTATATTTACAAGGATATGGATATGGAAGGGAAGATTTTGGAAAATTATATGATGGGGAATTTAAAAAAGGTAAATTTAATGGTTATGGATGTTTCTATTGGTGTTTAGAAAGTTCTGAAGGGGTTGAGACTGTATATATAGCTGCAGATTTAAAAGATGGAAATATCACTGGTGACTATTCTAGATATTATAGTGATGGAAGTAAAAATGATAAAGGCACTTGTTATAATGGCATAGTAACAAGTAATGTTTATGGTGTTACAGATGAAAACTCAAAATGATATAAAATTGTACAAGCTTTAGAATAAGTAAAATATCATATAAAAAATGGTCTGTATTAGAATGAAGTTTTATACTTTATTCTAATACAGACCATTTTTGTTTTAGATTAAAAAATAGAAAAGTAAATAGAAAATAAATGTTTAGAATTATTAAAATGGGAATAATTCTAGATATATGGTTTTAAATAGAAAAATATAAATTGAGTTATGAATAGCTAATAAATTTTATATTATATACTTTGGTAGTAATGGAGGATATATATTATGAATATGTTAAAAAAAATTGATAAAAAGAGAAAAAGAATAGTTGAAGTTTTTCAAATAGTAGAAATTATATTTTATATGGGAATAATGCTTATAAAAGAGTTACTGCTTATCTTTGTAAATGGTTCAATACAAAGAGTGAAGATGCTATTTTAATACATAGGAAAAATCATAAAATTGGGATGGGGATGAGTACCTATGAAGATGGTGATGAATTATATAATGTAGAACTTAATGTATATTTAAATGGTACTAAAAAATTAATCAAAAGATAGGATTCTAATTATTGCAGGTAGTTTTTTGATGTCTCCTTTATTTTTATTTTAAATTTAAAGATTATTAAGCAAAGTACTAATTAAAGCATAGTTTATATTATAGCACTTTAAAAAATAAGTCTAATTATTATACAAAGATATTTAGAATGAAAAATAAAACTATATATAGAATATTATCTTTTATTTTTAGTAGTTTTTTACTCATTTTTAAATTAAAATTTTTTAATGCTCTATTTAAAATAATAGGTAATATTATCACAATTGAACCAATGAATAGGCTAAAGGAGGAAGAACGACTTGAAATTAAAAGGAATAGATGTAAGTGAACATCAAGGAATTATAAATTGGGACAAGGTAAAAGGTGAAATAGATTTTGCTATTATTAGGGTTGGCTATGGAGATAACATGACTAGCCAAGACGATAGTCAATTTAAAAGAAATATACAAGAATGTACTCGTTTAGGTATTCCTGTAGGGGTTTATATATACTCTTATGCAGTTACAATAGACCATGCAAAAAGTGAAGCAGAACACGTTTTAAGAAATATAAAAGGTTACAAGTTAGATTATCCAGTATACCTTGATTTAGAGGACGAAGGAACTACAGGCACTTTAGATAACAGTGTTATAGCATCTATAGCTAAAACATTTTGCGATATTATAGAAGCTGCTGGATATCATGTTGGAATTTATGCTAACACTTATTGGTTTAATAATAAACTTACAAGTGATATATTTAATAGATATGATAAATGGGTAGCAGAATATAATTCTAATTGTAATTATAGAGGTAATTATGGTATATGGCAGTTTACAGATAGTGGAACTTTTGATGGGATTAATGGACAAGTTGATACAAATTATTGCTATGTAGACTATCAATCTATTATAAAAAAATCTAGCTTGAATGGAAGTGAAAAAAATTTGAAAGTTTATAGAAATGTTGTTGTTTATGCTAAAGGATCAGACGCAGATGAATGTATAGCTAAAATTCTATCATGGAAACTAGAAGATTGCATTGTGGTTAATCATGAAGAATATGTAAAAGGTATGGGTAAAAGTGTTTATAGTGTTGGAGCATTAACCGGTGTAGAGGCTAATGTTTATATACGTGGTAAAAATAGAGAAGAAACTCTTAAGCTTGCTGAGGAAAGAGTAGGGTTAAGATAAGATTAATTCTTAATTAAAAGTTACTAATATAGAATAAATAATATAAAAATACCCACATATTAAGCTTGTCTAGTTTAATATGTGGGTATTATATTAAAACCTAATATTATATTAGATGATTTTTAGTTAGTGTAGAAAATATAAAATTATATTTATATTTATTTAACACCAAAATATCCAGTCAAATAGGCCGCAGCCACAATTATCACAACAGTCATTGTTCCAATCATTACAACAGTTATTGTTCCAATCAGTGCAACAGTTGTTAATCCAATTGTTATTGCAATCATTGTTGCAGTCATCCCAATTATCACAGCAGTTGTTGTTCCAATCATTACAACAGTTATTATTCCAATTATTATTACAATTGTTGTTACAATCATTGCAACAGTTATTATTCCAATTGTTACATGACATAAAAAATCCCCCCAAAAATTAATATATATTTATATATTATAATATGAGATTATAATGCATTTGATATTCAAATTATGGGAGTACATTAAATTAGAAAGAGGGATAATTAAATAAATATAGAATATTTTAATGGGCATTATGAAAAAATCCATTCAACTATTATAGTAAATGCAATTATGGAAAGAAACTTATTAATATAAAGTAATAGTATTAGAAAATCACAATAAATTTTATGCTATGTGAGAGGGAGGATAGTATGATATATAGATTAGCAACGGAAAAAGATATTCAGACACTTTCAGAAATGAGATGGCAGCATGAATATGAAGAAGAAGGAAATTTTCAGATTTCAAAAAAAGATTTTATTAAAGAGTGTAATTTATTTTTAGTGAATGGTTTAAAAACTGGAAGTTGGGAATATTGGATAGCTGAAGATAATAATAAAATTGTTTCAAATATATATATAAATAGAATAAGAAAGGTACCTAAACCACAAAAGTTGTTTGCAGAAATAGGATATGTAACAAATGTTTATACAAAAATAGAATTTAGAAACAAAGGTATAGGATCGGAGCTTATAAAAAAAGTGAAACAATGGGCATTAGATAATAAAATAGAATTGTTATTTGTTTGGCCAAGTGAAAGGTCGATAAACTTTTATAAACGTCATGGATTTTTAATAGAAAATGAAGTTATGGAATTAGAAATATAAATGAAATATAAAGTTATTTTGGATAATCCCTTTTTATATTTTAAAATAAATAAAGGGATTTTAAGCATTTTTTAGCTTTATAAACTGGAAATATAAAAATAATGGAGGTTTATTGTTTGTAAAATGTTTAGTATAATTTAATTGTAGGAAGATAATACATTTTTACAAATAAATACTAAAAGTAATAAATAAAATAGAATAAAGAGGTGTAAACAATGGTAAAAAAGAAAAAAATTATGATTGGATGTATACTAGCTTGTTTGTTTTGTATTGCTGGGGGATATTCATATGTAAATATTAATCAAAAGAAGAATTTTAGTATAAATGAAATAGGTTGGAGTGCCCAAACAATAATGTGGACTGATAAAACTAAAAATAATGTTTATGATATTAAATTTCAAGAATTTGATGGAACAGAGTTAAAAGAAATAAGCTCTTTAAAGAATTCTTATAAAATGAAAATTGACTCTAATGTTGAACATGGAGACTTAAACATTAAAATTTATAATAATAGTGAAGTGTTATTTGAGGAAGATGGTACTGTTGATAAAACTATTTCAATTCCCAATAACAATGAAAAATTAAAAGTAGAAATTAATGGTGATAATGCTAAAGGTCATATTAAAATTAAATTAACATAAAAGTATCACTATGCCTTATTTTACTGCAAAATAAATTTTAAGGGGATTTGTTATGAACAATTTTGAAAAATTAATTTTTGTTTTTGTAGGGGGAATACTACTTTTAGCTTTAATAGGAAAAATAGAAGAAAAAGATATGGAGAAAAAAGAAGAGTTAGAAATAAAAGCTGAAATTAAAAGAAATAATAAAAATTATATAATGAAATTTACTGATTCACTTAGATATATATCAGGGTTTAAAGATAAGGGAAAAGCTATGCTACAATCAATGATTTTAATGGATAATGAAATTCAATTTGTATTTTCAGAAATAACTAAAATTATTAAGGCAGATAATATAAAAAATATATATGTAAGTAATGAAGAAGATATTAGTGAAAAAATGCCTTGGCAAAAAGCTATAATATTTAATGAAGAAGAATCAGTAAAGAAACATAAAAAGAAAATGTTGAGAGAGTTTATCATGATTGAGTGTATATATAATAACTATGAAACTACTGTGATAATAGAAGGTATTGATGTAGAAAGTAAAGTTTATTCATTAAGATTTGTATATATGTAATTTGAAGAAAATTATGTTTTGAATAATTTCATATTTTTCTTATATAGGTTGAAAATAAGAACATTAATAAATATTGACTATCTTAATAAATTTTGATATATTAGGATACATAAAAATATATATGTCTTAAAAGTTTTATAGGGTTCCGCAATTTTAAATTAAAAATTGGTCTGGTCCAAGATAAAACGTACAGTTTAACTGTATTCACGGAAGGATAAAAGCCTGGGAGATATTTTGCGTATCGACCTTGGCTTTTTTTATTTGTCATTAAAAGGAGGGGAATAAGTTGAAAATTTTAAAAGAAATAAATTACGTTTAACTATTTAATATTAGAAAGGAATGAAAATTATGCAATGGTTATTTTTAGTTTTAGCAGGTTTATTTGAAGTAGGATGGGCTTTAGGCTTGAAATATTCAGAAGGGTTTACAAAATTTATGCCAAGTGCATTTACTGTATTGGGAATGATAGCAAGTTTTTATTTTTTATCATTATCATTAAAAAATCTTCCATTGGGTACTGCATATGCAATTTGGACAGGAATTGGTACTGTTGGTACTGTAATTTTAGGGATAATATTATTTAAGGAACCAATAAGTATTACTAGACTAATTTGTATTGGATTTATAGTAATTGGAATTGTGGGATTGAAGTTAGTATCATCTCATTAATTGAAGTTTTAATATATTTGAGATAGTTCATGGTTGAATTTGAATATTTGAAATATTTACTCTTTTAATAATATTTAGTATAATTATAATAAATTTGTTAAAAATACAAATTAGTATAGGAGGAATATAGATGAGTAATACAATTGATAGTGAAATTGTAAATAGTGAAGATGACATATTTATTATGTTAGATAGCTTAATGGAAAAAAGAGAGAACAAATGGTGGAATGATTTTTATTCTAATAAGGATAAACCTGTACCGTTTTTTGAAAATATTCCAGATGAAAATCTTATTTCGTATTTTGATCCAGGTATGTTGAATAAAGGAAAGGCACTTGATATAGGTTGTGGAAATGGAAGAAATTCATTATATCTTGCACAAAATGGGTGGGATGTTATAGGAATAGATTTTTCCAATACTACTATTGAATGGGCTATTGAAACAGCTAAAGCAAATTCTATAAATGTAGACTTTTTATGTCAATCCATATTTGAATTTGAGAATGAATTAGATAGCTTTGATTTTATATATGATAGTGGATGTTTTCATCATATAAAGCCACATAGAAGAAATCAATATTTAAATATTATATTAAAACATCTAAAAAAAGATGGATATTTTGCAATGACTTGTTTCAATTTGAAAGGTGGAGCAAATATTTCAGATTATGATGTATATAGAGATTATTCAATGCATGGAGGCCTTGGGTTTACTGAATATAAATTGAAAAAAATTTTGGAACCATATTTTGAAATAATTGAATTTAGGGAAATGAAAGAGTCATATAATGATAATGTTTTTGGGAAAAGTTTTCTATGGACAGTACTAATGAAGAAAAAATAAAGAGGCTTTTAGAAAAGCTTACTTTTTTTATTTTATAAAATAAATTAAAAATTATGATGTTTTTCATTGGTGATGCTATAGTGAAATAAGCTTCCATTTAAGGTTTATTTTATACAAGATAGAATGTTCAATTCTAAGTGATTCAGAGTATATTTCACTATTTGGGTTGTCTAAATTTTAGAATGAGTAATTTAAAAAGTCAATTCAAAATTCTATAATAGGGGGTGAATAAGATTGTGTTAAAACATAAGGGAACAGAAAAACTAGAAACTGAAAGACTTATTTTAAGAAAATTTAAAGAAGCAGATGCGTTAGACATGTTTAATAATTGGGCATCTGATTCGGAAGTAACTAAATATCTTTCATGGTCTGCACATAAAAGTGTTGAAATAAGTAAACAACTCATAGAAATGTGGATAAATAATTATAAAAATATGGAACAATACCAATGGGCTATTGAGTTAAAAGAAACTGGACATGCAATTGGTAATATTAGCTTACTAGAGATTAATAATAATGATGAAAACTGTGAGGTAGGATATTGTATAGGTAAAGCATTTTGGAATAAAGGTATTATGACAGAAGCATTATTAAAAGTAATTGAATTTGGTTTTAATGAAATAGGTTTTCAACGTATAGGAGCACGTTTTGATGTAAATAACCTTGCATCAGGACGAGTAATGGAAAAGTGTAATTTAATTTATGAGGGAACTTTAAGAAAGTTCATTAAGGATAATAGTTGTAACTTAGTTGATTGCAAGTATTATTCAATATTAAGAGATGAATATTAGAAATAATACTAAAACTTAATAAAGTAGTCATATGTTATGAAATAAAGCTACTCATTAATTTTTTGAGTAGCTTTAAATATTATATTTCTATAAAATCAACATTCTCTGATTTACAACTAAGCGTAGAATTACGTATTGAATTATTTTTATATTTTACTATATAAAACATATAATTTAAGATACATAAGTTGCAAACTATTGTAAATGGCTGTAAAATATTGTTATACATCCCTAAATAGTTATTCTAAAATGTATGTCATCCATTTCATACTAAAAATAGATTTATAGAAAAATTTAATTTCTATTATAAAGTTGACTTTTGTATGGAAATAAAAGGGGGTAGAAATATGGAGTATCATATTATTGAAAAACAAGAAATTGAGATTGTAGGAGCTACTAGAATTTTTGAAGAATGTATTACAAATGCTAAAATTAATAATTATCAAGAAAAGAATATAGATATATGGTTATTTTGGGATGAATTTCTTAATAAGGGAATGGATAAGAAAATTGGGAATGAGTATAAGCTTTATCGTCCACCATTTTGGAGAATATGTGCAAGGAAAACATTAGATAATGGAGAAAATGTTATAGCTATTGGTGCAGAAGCTGATGGTAAGGATTATAAAGATTTAGATACATTTAAAATTCCAGCAAGTACATGGGTTGTATTTGAGACTAAGGAATTTTTAAGTAAGGACAATAACACTATAGAAAGTTTAATGAAGGTGATTAATACAGAGTGGTTACCTACAAATGGTTATGAAAAGTCAATGAATTATGAAATTCAAGTATATTGTCCAGAAGAAGAAAAATCAAATAAATGTGGTTTTGAAGTATGGATTCCTGTGAGAAATAGGAAAATAATTAATTAAAAATAATTTATTAAAAATAATTTATTTAAACAAAGAAAATGACATAAGTTTATAGCTTATGTCATTTTCTTTGAAGTTATATTTATTGAATTAAATAGATTTTATAATTAATTAATTTTGTAATAAAAAATTATATTAATATTGATAAATTTCCAGGATATGAACATACATGGCTATATGAAATATTTTGAATAGTTATTTTATAACAATAGAATATAATAAATTTCATTTTAAAATCTAACTTTAATCTAACTTTAACTTATGTATAATAAAGCCATGATATAGAACATCAATAAAAAACAAGGAGGATTTTAATATGAAAATGAAAAAATTAGGTATTCAACTTTTAACAGTAGCTATGTTAGTAGGTACAACAACAAGTGTTTTTGCATCAAGTCAAGGTGGGGAAAATATTGTTGATAAAATTTCAGCAAAAATAGGTACTTACGCAGAAGGGAAGGCACCTGAGATGCCAAAGGATGCCATACAATTAGAGAAAAGTGATGTTAATAGTGATAATGAAGAAGACTTAAATGGTGAAGTTAAAACGTATAAGCAAGGAGAAATGCCTGATAAGCCAGAAGGTGCCGTAGAAATGAATAAACAAATCATTGAAAATTAAATAGGAAATAAATAAGTATTATATATATGGTTAAAATATATCATAAAAAGCCACACAAATTTGTGTGGCTTTGAATATTTAGGAGGTGTTTTATGAAACTTTTGCTTGTTGAAGATGAAAAAATGTTATCGAAAGTTATAACGAAGGGGTTAAAAAAACATGGATATGCAGTTGATAATGCATATGATGGTGAAGAGGCACTACAGTTTTTAGAAATAAATGATTATGATTTGGTTATATTAGATTTAAATTTACCTAAAATAGATGGCATTGATGTATTAAAAGACATAAGGAAAACTGATAATGAATTAAAAGTAATTATCTTGTCTGCAAGGAGCGATGTTGAGGATAAAATTATAGGTTTAGATAGTGGTGCCAATGATTATCTTGCTAAGCCCTTTGAGTTTGCAGAATTAGAAGCGAGAATAAGAAATTTATTAAGACGTGCTTTTGTGCAACAAAATGTAAAACTTTCTTGTGGAGAAATAACAATTGATACTGCTAGCAAAATAGTAAAAGTTAAGGATATAATAGTAGAACTTACTAAAAAAGAATATTCCATTTTAGAGTATTTAATGTACAATAAAAATAAAGTTATAAGCGCAGAAAAGGTCATTGAACATGTTTGGGATAGTGACGTAGATTTGTTTTCAAACTCATTTAAGTTTCACATTCATTCTTTAAAGAAAAAACTATCAGTATCTGAAGGGGATGTAATTAGAAATATTAGAGGTCAGGGATATATTCTTACAGATGAGAAGGTGTGATTATATGAAAAGAATAATTACTTTAAAAACTAGAATTACTGTTTTGGTAGGTATTATTATAATACTGATTGCCATATCTCTAACTGGTATATCTATTAGTAGTGCAAATTATTATTTTTTGAAAAATAATATGGATAGGGAAATTATTGAAAATGAAAACAGCGATTATATAAATAGGGAAGAATTTATTGAATCGGTTAATAAGGAAAATAATATTGGAAATATAGATGTACGGATTAAGGCTGTAGAGGCTCAAAAAAATTTTTCTATTCAAAGTATAATTGTAATGATAGGAATTATAATTGCTGGTATTTGTGGCACATATATTATGGTTGGTAAAGCATTAAAACCACTTTCACAACTTAGTGATACAGTTCATAATATTAATGATCAAAATTTAAATAAAAGGATTGATGTAAAAGATAGTAAGGATGAAATAAGTAGTCTTGCTAAATCTTTTAACTCAATGCTAGAAAGATTAGAAAAATCATTTGCAAACCAAAAAAGATTTTCAGCAAATGCTGCTCATGAATTAAAAACACCTCTTACTACAATTAAAGCATCACTAGAAGTTTTAAAAATTGATGATATGCCAAGTGTAGAAGATTATAAAGAAAATGCGGATATTGTTGAAAAAAGCACTAATAGACTTATTAAAATAGTAGATGATTTATTAAAGCTTACATCTTCTGAATTAGTAGATTTTAATGATGAAATACATTTAAAAAACTTATTCAAAGAAATTTTAAGTGAATTATCATTTAGAATAGAGAGTAAAGGAATAACAATAGATTTAGATATACAAGAGAACAATATACATGGAAATAAAACTTTATTATATAGAGCTTTTTTTAATATAATAGAAAATTCTATAAAATATGGAAAAAGCAATGGGTATATTAATATTTCATCAATGCTAAATAAAGATAAAATTATTATAAATGTAAAAGATAACGGTATTGGAATTTCACAAGATGACAGGGAACATATTTTCGAACCATTTTTTCGCTCTGATAAGTCACATTCACAGCAAATTAAAGGTTCAGGATTAGGGCTATCAATTGTAAAAAGCATTATTGATAAACATGATGGTAAACTGTCAGTTAATAGTGAAATTAATAAAGGGACAGAATTTAAAATTGTTTTTAATAAAAAAACTATACTAAGCATGGAAGATTTTAAATTAAAATAATAAGAATAGTGTAGAAACTATAGAGTAAATGAAGTTACTTATTCTAACTTAAACTAACATATTAAATCATTAACATTAATTTAAATTATTAAGATTGACCTTTACGCTATGTAATAACTTATAATTAAAGTATAAATTATTGAGAGGTATTTAAAAATGGTTAAACTTGAATATTTAAAAGAAAAAGATTTAGAAAAAATTGTAGAGTGGAACAACAATAAGTCATCAGATTATTTATTGCAATGGGCTGGACCTAGTTATAATTATCCTTTAACTATTAATCAAGTTAAAGATTACTATTTTAACGATGTTAAAAAGCATAATTCTAATATATTTCTTTATAAAATAATTATAGTTTCTACAAATGAAATTATAGGAACCATTGAACTTCGTGAAGTGGATAAAACTAATAAAATAGGTAGAGTATGTAGATTTTTAATTGGAGAAGAAAATATTAGGTATAAAGGGATTGGAACACAGGCATTAAAAGAATTATTAAGGATTGGATTTGAAAATTTCAATTTTGAAAAAATAACTCTTGGAGTGTTTGATTTTAATGAGAGTGCAATTAAATGCTATGAGAAGTCTGGGTTTTTAAAAGAAAAATTTATAAAAAATGCAAGAAAAGCAAAAGGTGGATATTGGAATTTATATGAAATGACCATTTTAAAAAGTAAGTGGAGAATAATGAATAAGTAAGTTATTTTAAAAACTAAAAATGTAGTCAAATGAATTTATTATAAAATTATTCAAAAATGAATTGCTGTATTTTTAGCATATATAGTATTAACTTTTACAAAATGTAATATATAGTGTATAATAATATAGTGATTTTAAAATAATAAAGAAAGGTTAAAGAGGTTATAACAGCTAATGATTTTAAAAAGTATATAGAGTTAATAGGAAAACTAAGTAATGTAGAAGTGCGAATATGGTACAATAGCAAAGATAGAAATATAATTAATAAGATAGATAAGTCACTATCAATAAAGAAACAAGCTCAACAAGCTCATTTTTTAAGGAATAAATATAGAATGCAAGCTAGAAAGTTAATGAAAGATAAAGAACTAGCAAACCATTTAAATTATAATAACACTAACAAGCCATTTGAATATTATGAAAGCAAATATATGAAAAAAGGATATGATGGTGATACACTTTATCAAAAAATAATAGATGCTTCTACCAGATCTAACAAACAAGTGAATAAGCAATTAGGATTAAGTTAATTGCCTTAGTTTTTGAAGCGCCCATTAAGGGGCCTTTTTTTTTATTGTAAAAAATTCAATATAGAGAACTGAATTTGAAATTATTATTAATTAATTGTAAGATTAATTCTTATGAATATTAAAATACATTATTTAGTTAATATTACTTTTATTTTCTACGAAAACATTACAAAATTAAATGGAGAATGGAAATATATTTTTAAAAGGATAATTATAAATCAAGAAGAATTAATATCAATATGTGATGAAATTTTTAGAAGAACCGTATTGAAAGTTCTTATTATACATTTCATAGCAATTAAATTTGAGTTTTTATATGAAAAAATTGGGGTGGTTATAATAATGGTACAAAGCATTAAAAAATTAATAATTAGAGAAGCAAAAATAGGGGATGCTAATGAAATTATAAAATTAGTGAAAAAAGTAATGGGAGAAGTACAGTTTTTTACTAAAGAGTCAGAAGAATTTAATTTAACAGTTGAACAAGAAATAGAATATATTAAAAAAACATCATTATTTTTAATTGCGGAAATGGAAGGAAAAATAGTTGGATGTACTACATTACAAAAAGGGAATTCAATTAGGACAAGACATGTTTCAACATTTGGAATAACAATTTTAAAAGAATATAGTGGGTTAAAAATAGGAAGTGCTTTAATTAAGCGTGTAATAGAATGGGCAAAAGTAAATGAAATAGAAAAAATTGAATTAGAAGTTTTCAGTAAAAATGTTGTTGCAATTGGGCTTTATAAAAAATTTGGTTTTATAGTGGAGGGTGTCCGTAATAAAAATATAAAAATTAATGGAAATTATGAAGATACATTGCTTTTAGCTAAATTTTTATGAGAATTAGATTTAAATTAAATAGTATTATATATTAAATGAAAGATTTGGTATTGTAAAGGATGTATATAAAAACCGTGTAAAGAGCTTTTGTAGAGGAATTTATTGAAAACATATCAATATGATATAATATATTTAAAATATAAGTTATTATAAATAATATATAAATTTTATTATTAAAGAGGTGAAAAAATGATAGATGTTAAGGGGATTAAAAAAAACTTTGGCAGAGTTGAAGCATTAAAGGGGATAAGCTTTAATGTTCAAAAGGGTGAGATTGTAGGTTTGTTAGGTGAAAATGGAGCAGGAAAAACTACGACTTTAAGGATGATAGCTACAATGTTAAAACCTACAGAAGGAACTTGTCTTGTAAATGGTCATGATATATTTAAAGATGCTGACAAAGTAAGAGGTGAAATTGGAATTTTATTTGGCGGAGAGGTAGGACTTTATGATAGACTTACTGCTAGAGAAAATATAAGATATTTTGCACTACTTAATGGTATGAACAAACTAGAAGCGGATAAAAATATAGAGGAACTTGTAAGAATTCTTGATATGGAAGAATATATAGATAGGAAAGTGGGGAAATTTTCCAGAGGTATGAAACAAAAGGTTGCTATTGCAAGGTCTATTGTACATAATCCTTCAGTTATGTTATTTGATGAGCCTACTATTGGCCTAGATGTAATTTCAACACGAATAATTCAAAAGTTTATATTAAAATGCAAAAAAGAAAATAAAGCTATAATATTTTCAAGCCATAGTATGAATGAAGTTGAAAAATTATGTGATAGAATAGTCATCATAAATAAGGGGGAAGTTGTTGAGAGTGGCACAATAAAAGGACTTAAAGAAAAATACAACAATGAAGATTTAGAAGAGGTATTTGTAAGTCTAATTGGAGGTGACGGTATTGAGTTTTAAAACAGTTGGACTAATATTTAAAAAGGAATTATCAGATTTATTTAGAGATAAAAAGACAGTATTAGTAGGAGTTTTAATTCCGCTATTACTATTGCCTATAATGTTTTACTTTATGAGTGCAGGTATAGAAAAAACTGCAAAAAAAGAAAATTTTAACATAGCCATAGAAGACAAAGGTAAAAGCTCTTTGGATAAATTTTTGAAAGAAAAAAATGATCTTAATATAAAAACTATAGAATTTGATGAAGCAGAAGATAAGGTTAAAGATGGGGATATCGCAGTAGTTATAACAATACCAGATAATTTTGAAGAAAATATAAAAAATGGAGTTCAAACAAATATTGATGTTATATATGATGATTCAAGTCAAACTTCTAGTATGGTATTTTCTAAGGTTAATCAATACATAGGTGAGTTTTCACAAAACGTGGTCAAAACAACACTTACCAATAAAGGTATTGATCCTAGCGTATTACTTCCTGTAAATATAAATGAAAAGACTATCGTTGAAGAAGATGATGGGGTAAGCAAGATGATTATGTCTATGATTATACCTTTATTTATAGTTTTATATTGTGTTACAGGACCACTGCCGGCTGCTACAGATTTAGGCGCTGGAGAAAAGGAAAGAGGCACTTTAGAGCCACTTTTGACAACAAAAGCAAGCAGATTATCTATACTTTATGGAAAGGTTTTTGCTATAACTGTACTTGGAATTATTACTGCTATTGCAGCAATTGCTGGACTTATAATTTCGTTTAAAATAAGCCCAGGCGTTTTTGGTGGAGGAGTAGAAAATTTTGATATAGGACTATCTCCGTTAACAATACTTATAATATTCCTATTTACAGTACTAACATCTATGGCTTTTGGAGCTTTAGAGTTAGCTATAAGCATATATGCCAGGTCTTTTAAAGAGGCTCAAACTTATACTACACCATTAACTATTTTAGCTTTTGTACCAACTTTTTTAATGTATACAGTTGATGGAAAAAATATAGATAATATCTACTTTCACATACCAATAGCAAATGTTATGTCTATATTAAAAGAGGTAACACTAGGAGTTATAAATATTCAACATATTCTTGTTGTTTTAGGATGGATGATTGCGTATATAGTAATATCAGTAGCTATAGCTAGATATATGTTTAATAAGGAAAATGTAATTTTTAGAACTTAAAATTAAAAGTTAAGGGAGCTTAGAAAAAATAAGCTCTCTTATTTTTTTACTTTTTATTTTTATTTATAGAAATTGTTGAAACTTATCTTGTTATCAATAGAGTTTTTGCATATTTAAGAGAAAAAAACAGATTTTAGATAATAAATGTTAAATTTTATTAAAAAACTTTTAAAAATAAGTTGACAATGATAATGAATTTCATTATCATATATTTATCGATAATAATTATTAATAGTTATAACTTAAAAATTATAGAAAGGGGAGTTACAATAAATCATTAATAGATTTTTGTAACACAAATTAAAGCAATATCTTAAGCTTTATTAAATTCAAAGTATGAAGGATAAATATTTAGTAGTTATATTAGTACTATTGTCCATAGTATCTTTATTTGTTGGAGTTCATGAATTAAATATTTCGAACTTGTTAAATGGAGATACTATGCAATTAGAAATAATATACTTATCAAGAATACCACGTCTAATAAGTATAATACTTTCAGCAGTAGGTATGAGTATAAGTGGAGTTATTATGCAACAAATAAGTAATAATAAGTTTGTATCACCTACTACAGCAGCAACAGTAGATTCTGCAAAGTTAGGAGTTTTAATAGCAGTTATGTTTTTCTCGACTACTACACTGACAGAGAAAATGATTATGGCATTTATATTTTCTATAATTGGAACTTTTATATTTATGAAAGTTTTAAGAAAAATAAAATATAAAAATGCAGTATTTATACCATTGGTAGGAATAATGATAGGAAATGTAATTAGTTCAATTACTGATTTTATAGCTTATAAATATAATTTAGTTCAAAATGTAAATTCTTTTATGCAGGGAAATTTTTCTATGATTATTAAAGGAAATTATGAGCTATTATTTTTAACTATTCCTTTATTAACTGTAGCATATATATATGCATATAAATTTACAGTTATAGGAATGGGTGAAGATATATCTAAAAATTTAGGTTTAAATTTTAATAAAGTAGTTACTATAGGTATGATTATAGTTGCATTAATATCATCATTAGTTGTAATAACTATTGGGAATA
The DNA here is from genome assembly GCF_018916625.1 of Clostridium senegalense. NCBI lineage: Bacteria > Bacillati > Bacillota > Clostridia > Eubacteriales > Clostridiaceae > Clostridium > Clostridium senegalense. The sequence goes on along the minus strand of NZ_JAHLNC010000001.1, from coordinate 209,285 downwards.
TACCCTTTTTAGGTTTAGTAGTTCCTAATATAGTTTCTATATATAAAGGGGACAACCTATCTGAAAATATTAGTACTACAGCATTGGTTGGAGCTATTTTTGTATTATGTTGTGATGTAGTTGGAAGATTAATAATATTTCCATATGAAATACCGATAAGTGTTACTGTAGGGTCAGTAGGATCTATAATATTTCTTTGGTTAATTTTTAGGAGAAACAATAATGAAAAGTAGAAATATAAATGTAAAAAGTAAAATTTATTTACTAGCTATTATAAATTTAATATTAATTATGCTATTTATATTTTTAGGATTAAATGAAAGTAATTTTAATTACAATATTTCAAAGAGAATACCTAAAATTATAGCAATAATAATTTCTGGCTCGTCTATAGCTTTTTCATCATTAGTATTTCAAACAATGACTAATAATAGGATTCTAACTCCTAGTATTTTAGGACTTGATTCATTATACATATTTTTTCAGACAGTTATTGTACTTATGTTTGGGTCTTCTTCCATATTTATGTTGAATAAAAATATAAATTTTATATTTTCTACTATGCTTATGATAATTGGAACATTAACTTTATACAAATTAGTAGTACTTAGAAAAAGAAATATATTCTTTTTATTATTAGTAGGAACGGTTATGGGCACGTTATTAAAAACATCAACAACTTTTATGCAAGTTATAATAGATCCCAATGAATTTGAGGCTTTACAGACAGTATTATATGCGAGCTTTAACAATGTAAATATTAATATATTATTTTTTAGTCTGATAATTACGGTAGTTATTGCTGGAGTTGTGTATGATGATATTAAAAAATATGATGTTATGTTGCTAGGAAGAGAAAATGCAATAAATTTAGGTATTAATTATGATAAATTATCTTATAAAATAATTATTATAGTTTCAATATTAATATCTGTATCAACAGCTTTAGTAGGACCGTTAACATTTTTAGGTATATTGATTGTAAACTTGTCGTATCAATGGTTTAAAACATATAAACACAATCTACTTATAATAGGATCAATTTTAATAAGTATCTTAGCATTAGTAGGTGGACAATTTATTGTTGAAAGAATTTTAAATTATAGTAGTACAGTTAGTATAATAATAAATTTTATAGGAGGAGTGTATTTTATATATTTATTATTAAAGGAGAGCAATATATGATAGAAGTAAAAGGCATATGTAAAAGTTATGGTAATAAAAAAATTGTAGACAATGTATCTTTTGATATAGAAAAAGGAAAAATAACATCTTTTATTGGTCCTAATGGAGCAGGAAAAAGTACTGTTTTATCCATGTTAAGTAGAATAACTAGTATAGATTCAGGAGAAGTTTATATCGATGGCAAAGAAATCTCTAAGTGGGATACTGTTGAATTATCTAAAAAAATATCAATATTAAAACAAAGTAATAATATTAATGTGAGGCTTACAATAAAAGAATTAGTATCATTTGGAAGATTTCCATATTCACAGGGGAAACTTACAAATGAAGATAAAAAATTTATAAATAAAGCCATAAAATATATGGAACTTTCGGATATAGAAAATAAGTATTTAGATGAATTAAGTGGAGGTCAGAGACAAAGGGCATATATAGCTATGATTATAGCTCAAAATACAGACTATATACTTTTGGATGAACCATTGAATAATCTAGATATGAAACATTCAGTTCAAATGATGAAAGTTTTAAAAAGATTAACAGAAGATTTGAAAAAAACAGTGATTATAGTTATACATGATATTAACTTTGCGTCTTGTTATTCAGACAATATGGTAGTTTTAAAAGATGGAAAATTAATGAAAAATGGATTGAAGGAGGAGATTATAAATAAGGAGTTATTAGAAGATATTTATAAAATAAATTTTAATATAAAAGATATAAATGGAAATAAAATATGTGTTTATTTTTAAGGAATAATTGATAATGAAATTCAAAATCAGGGAGGAAGAAATGAGTAAAAAGGTTTTAATAAGTATTTTAATAATAATTTTATTTTTAATAGGGGGATACAGTTTTTTAAAATTTTCAAATGAAGGTAAAGGTGAAGGCTTAGTTGGAGATATGGTAATAGAACATAGATATGGGCAAACACAGGTTAAAAGTAATCCAGAAAAAATTGTAGTTTTAGACTATGGTTCTTTAGATATATTAGATAAAATGGAAATAGAGCCAATTGCATTACCTAAATCTAATTTACCAGAATATTTATCAAAGTATAATGATGAAAAATATTCTGATTTAGGAGCTTTATTAGAGTTTGACATGGAGAAAATAAATGAACTAAAACCAGATTTAATAATAATAGAAGGAAGACAAGGTAAATATTACGAAGAACTTTCTAAGATTGCACCAACTATTGGCCTTGGAACAGTTAATAATGATCATTTTAAATCTTTAGAAGATAATATATCTATATTGGCAAAAATATTTGGAAAAGATGCGTTTGGAAAAAAAGAAGTTGAAAAGATTAATAAAGAGTTAGATGAAATAAATAAAAAGACTACAAGTTCGGAAAATAATGCTTTAATATTTATGGTAAATAAAGGATCTATTAGTGTGTTTGGACAAGGATCTAGATTTGGTATGATATATGATAAATTCGGATTTAAGTGTGCAGATGAAAACTTAAGTGGTGAAAATAATCATGGTGAAAATGTTTCTTATGAGTATATATTATCTAAAAACCCAGAATATATATTTGTAATAGATAAAAGTGTAATTGTTGGAGGAGAACAAAAATCAGCTAAAGAAATAATGGAAACAGATATAGTTAAAAATACAAATGCATATAAAAATGGAAAGATAATATATCTTGATCCAAAAGTATGGTACTTAGGGGGAAGTGGAATTAGCTCTACAGAAATAATGATATCTGAAATAAAAAAATCTTTATAGTTAAGAGGTTATTGCCAAATGGCAATAACCTTTTTAGTTTTATTTATAAGTTTATAAAAATTTGATAAAAATATTTATAATGTATGTATCGTATAGAAAAATATTAAAATTAATAAATTAAAAGTACGTTATCAATAGCAATATTATATACAATAATAAAAGAATAGTTTAGCATATAACGAATGTTAATAAATTTTAAAAAAAATTTACATTATGATAAAATCCTCAATAGCATGAAAAGAAAAGAGGTTCAACATGAATAAAAAAATGATTTTATCAAAAAGTATTTTATTTATTATGATAGTGGCATTTATAGGTTTATTCAAAATTATATTTGGAGAAGAAAATACTCTTATAGGTGTTACAGTAATAACTTTAGCATTAATGATAATAGAAAAAAAGCCTAGTGAAAAATTTGTTGTAAGTTTTTCAAAAATATTATTTATGAATGTATTTTTAGGATTATGTTCATTCTTAGCATATAAGTCATTAATATTAGGTTTGATTTTAAACACTACAGTTATGTTTATTGTTGCATATGTTTGTTCATATAATTTAAATGAGGGATTATATATACCTTTTGGACTTCAATATATGTTTATGTTAAATACTCCTGTTGATGATAAAAAGTTTATTATAAGGTTAGCAGCATTAATTTTCGGTGCTTTATTTTCAGTAACACTACAATATATAATAAATAGAAAAAATGATGTCAGTATAAATAAATTTAAATTAGAGAATGAAGTTTTTAAATATAAGAAAAATTTCACAAAGAAAAGTTTAATGTTTTCATATGGAGTTAGAATGGCATTAGTTATGGGAATTTCTACATTTATTATGGAGAAAATTGATTTACCAGAAGTAAGATGGATAATGTATACTGTATTTTCTCTTACAAAGCCATATAAAGATAATTGTAATGAAAGAATATCTAAAAGAATAGAGGGAACATTAATTGGAAGTATAATATTTATAGTGTTATTTACCATTATAGAATCGTCAGTATTAAGAAGTTTAATATTAATGGTGGTAGGATATGCTAACACTTATATAACTGAGTATAAAAAAATGATAATTTGTGTTACCATATCAGCATTAGGAACAGTTGCTATAGGGCAACAACTTTTTTTTATAACTTTAGAAAGAATTATATTTATAATAATAGGGGCTATTATATCAAAAGTAATTAATAATTATGTATTACCGTTTAGTACAATTACTGATGAAAAGTGTAATTTGGAATTGAAATGTTAATATATAATAAAAAAGCGTGCAATTGCACGCTTTTTTATGCTGTTTTTGTAGAAGAATTTAAATGATTTTTTAAATCATTTATTAAAGAGTTTAATATTTCTAAATGTACATGTTCCATAACATTTATTTTATACCATTTATTAGTATCGTTATGAACTTCTGGAGTTAAGAAATACTTCTCTACAATTTCATCATTTACATATTTAGATTCTATAGTTACAAGATTCATCATTTCTTCTTTATAATAAGTAATATTTAAATTTTCTAATTCATTACAGAACCAGTTTGTCCTATTTCTTAATTTATCTATTTTTTCAAGCCATCCAAATGGACCATACGTAGCAAGAATCATCCATACAGCAACAGAATTAGCGCCAGAACGACTTCCACTTATTGTTACATCTAAATTTTCTATATAAGTAGCTTCTTTTGTAAGTGTATTATGTATTAAATTCTTTCTACATAAGAAAATACCAGTACCATAAGGTGCTTGAAGCATTTTATGAGCATCTAATGTAATAGAATCTACATTTTTGTTAGAAAAATCTGTATTGCAATTTTTATTTCCGATAGGATATATAAATCCTCCGAAAGCACCATCTACATGGATTTTATAATCTAATTCATATTTATCAAAAGTATTTGCATATAAATCAGGATCATCTACAGAACCAAACATAGTAGTACCCATGTTTGAAATTACTATAAAATATTTTTTACCATTTTCTTTTGCTTCTTTTATTATACTATCTAAAACCTCTTCTTGGATTTTACGAGTATAAAATTCAACAGGAACTTTTATAATATCTATATTTAATAAATCAGAACCTTTATATGCAGAGTAATGTGTATCTGCAGATGTTATTATAGCTATTTCCTCATGTTTAGCATTTTTTTCATTTTTAAAGTAATTTCTATAAACCCACATAGCTTGAATATTTGCTTCTGTTCCACCTTGAGCAATGTAACCGTCAAATTCTTCATCTTCTCCATTAAGTATATCTTTTGATAAAAGTTGAATTAGTTCTCTTTCTATATCAAAAGTACCTCCAAATAATATATCTGCTTTATCATATGTATGGCAGCCTATATGATTAGGATTTTGTATAAAAGTTCTAAGATATGGTGATTTTTTAACAAAATCAAATCCGTCATAAAACATTGCATTATCTAATTTTGTTCCAGGAATACCTATAGTATTAGTATTGTCATAATTTAAAGTTCTACTTAATGCTTCTGAAACCTTTTGGTTTAATTCTTCCTCAGTATACTTTTTCCAATATTTCATTCTTTCATCCCCTCTAATATTTTAATTTAAAATTAAATCCAATTTACTTTTACTTTATTTTAAGGAAAGTTAATTTCAGGGTTCCAAGTGCACTTTGAAAATTATTCCATCTAAACTTAGATACCCAAAATAGTTATATATGCTTTGAATCACTTAGAATTCAACACTAAATATTGTATAAAAATATTTTGATATCATTGAATAAATGTAAATTTGAGCTTGTTTCCCTATATATAACTAAATTTCTTTTAGAATTTAATGTTTTATTATAGAAATCGTTTATATTGATTATTAACTTTATTCAAAATATTTTAATTATATAAAAGCTAATGGATTTTTATTAAATTAGTGTATGAAAAGTATGAAAACACTAACTTAGTAAAAATCATTAGTAAAACCTTTACAAAAACTTTGCAAAAAAATAAATTTCTATTATAGAAATAATAAAAATTGTTTAAAAAAAATTAACATATATTTTATATGCAATTCATTATAACATAATAATGTGTGAAATGTCTAACTTAATAAAAAGTTTTAAATTAACTTTAAAAAATTATATTTCTATAAAATATAAAAGAAAAAACTATGAGTTTAGCTACACATAGTTTTTTCTTTCATTATATAATATATAGTTTAATAATTATAGTATTCTCCATAATTACTTAATAAAGGAATAAATGCAAAAATTACTATCAATAGATATAAAACTATAATAATCATAGTTAATATAAATGAAAATAATCCAGCTCTGGACCATGTATTTTGAATTTTCATAAATTCATCAACACTTTCAAAATCACCTTTTTTCCATGCCCAAGAATTACCTTTTGCACCACATACAAAAATCCATATTATATTAAAAAGAGGAATTAGACATAAAAGTGGTAGATAGGAACGATTTCCTATTCCCCATAAAATATTATACATGAAAGCTCCCCAATTCCATTTCTTAACTTCACTAGGGACAAAATTTTTATCATTTTCCATAATAAATCCTCCTAAAACAAAATTATACATTTTTTTCAAAAAAACAAATAAATCCATAGATATACTAGCATATTTTTTAAAAAATTTCAAATTTTTTTAAAAAAATAACATAAATTACAAGTAATATATTGAAAAAATATAACTAAAATGGTAGAATTAAATAAAAAATTTTAATTTTAATTGAAGGAGGAATTAAAAAAATGGAAGGAAATTCTTTTCAAGTTAGTCAAAATAAGTTTATAGGAAAAACATTACTTTACATGACTATGGGATTAATATTAACTTTTATAGTTTCATATGCATTATGTATTAATGAAGATTTTATAATATTTTTATATTATAATCAGTATTCATTTTTTGTAGCTATTGTTGTAGAAATAGGATTAGTCAGTTTAATAACTAGAAAAATGGAAAGCATGTCTGTTAAAACTGGGTTTATATTATTCTTATTGTACTCAGTAATTAGTGGGGTAACGTTCTCAGCTATATTATTAGCATATTCTTTAGAATCAATTATTTTTATATTTTTTATAGCAGCTTTAATGTTCCTTTGCTCAGGAATGATAGGGATGACAACTAAAAGAGATTTATCAACTTTAGGAAGATTTGCTATTATGTCTCTTGTAGGAATAATTATTGTAAGTATAATAAATATGCTTTTAGGATCTAATGATGGACTTTTTAATTTTATAAATTATGTAGGAATGATTATATTCTGTGCTTTAACAGCTTATGATATGCAAAAAATAAAGATTATACATAAGTATTCATATGAACTTTCACCAGTTGAAGTTAATAAATTTGCTATATTAGCAGCACTAAATCTTTATTTAGACTTAATAAATATATTTATATATTTATTAAGATTGTTAGGTAGAAAAAGATAGATGAATAGTAAAAGGTATTTAAAAATAAATTTTAAATTTATTTTTAAATACTTTTTTTATTTTTAATATTATTTGTTTTATGTGAGCACTATTTAAACTATTATAAATACAAGGTTGCGAGGAGTTTAAATATAAAAAAAATCTAAAAATATAAAAAAAACCAACAAAAGTGTATCACAAATGAATAAAATGCTACAATAATGAAATTTTTATGATGGCTATGTTTCATGTAAAAAAAACAATTAAGTTATAAAAGGAATAAAAACACTAAAAAACACTATAAAGTATGTTAAAAAGCAAATTTAAATGATGAAAATAAAGAAAAAATACTTTAAATTAACTAATCAATAAAAAATATTGAAATTAATTTAAAAATATATTGCAATTTTGATAAAAAAGATGTACTATGTTAATAGCTGATACAAAAGCTGATACAAAATAAGTTTTCTTTTTAAATTTGGCGTTAAAATACAATTAATTATGAGATTGATTTTTACGCTAAAATATAATATATAATTTAGAAATGAAAAAATAAATCAAAAATTGTTAGGAGATGGTTCAGGTGGGGAATATACTTTAGTAAAAAAAGATAAACATGAATTTGTGAAAGAGGATAAAAACTTAATAATTCCAAAAAATTATAATTCAGAAATAAGTATTATAGAAACTGAAAGAGCTATAAAATTTATTAAAGATTATTTTGAAAAAAGTTTAGCAGAAAACTTAAATCTTACAAGAATATCAGCTCCATTGTTCGTAATGGAAAATACTGGAGTGAATGACAGTTTGAATGGAGTGGAAAGACCAGTTTCCTTTGATGCTTTAGACATAAAAGAAGATAATTTGGAAATTGTACAATCTCTTGCTAAATGGAAGAGAATAGCCTTAAGTAATTATGGATTTGAGGTTGATGAAGGTATTTATACAGACATGAATGCCATTAGAAGAGATGAGATTTTAGATAATACTCACTCCATATATGTAGATCAATGGGATTGGGAAAAAATAATAAGTAAAGAGCAACGTAGTGAAGTTTATTTAAAAGATGTAGTAAATAAAATATATACAACTTTTAAAGAAACTGAACGAATTGTATGTGAAAGATACTCACATATAAAGCCTATGTTGCCGGAAAACATATATTTTATCACATCTCAGCAGTTAGAGGATATGTATCCAGATGTTGATTCGGATACAAGGGAAAAACTGATAACAAAAGAAAAAGGCGCAGTTTTTATAAGTAAAATAGGAAAAGTTTTAAACTCTGGAGAAAAGCATGGAACAAGATCTCCTGATTATGATGATTGGGAACTAAATGGAGATATAATATTTTGGTACCCTATTCTAGATAAGCCATTAGAACTTTCATCTATGGGAATAAGAGTAGATGAAAATTCTCTTTTAAAACAATTAAAAATAAATGGCTGTGAAGATAGAAAAGAATTAGAATATCATAAGATGTTATTAAACAAAAAGCTTCCATATACTATTGGTGGTGGAATAGGACAATCTAGGATCTGTATGTATTTTTTAAGAAAAGCACATATAGGAGAAGTTCAAGCTAGTATATGGAATAAAGAAATGATAAAGAAATGTAAAGAAAACAATATAGAATTGTTATAAGAAAATTATATAGGGTCTAATAGTAAATTATTCAAATTCATATTAAATGATTTACCGTTGGGCTCTATATTAACAAAAAATAGATTGAATGTTAAATTATTTATGATTATAATTTGAAAACTACAAAGATAACTATTATATAGTTTAAATTTTAAAAATATTTGGATAATTAAAATCGTATAATTATATTATATAGATAAAATGATATACATATTATGTTAGAACTAGTGAAAGGGTGGATTTAAATGAGTTTTAAAAAAATTCTTGTTGCAAATAGAGGGGAAATAGCTATAAGAGTATTCAGGGCCTGTCATGAACTTGGAATAAGAACAGTAGCTATATACTCAGAAGAAGATAAAGGTGCGTTATTTAGAACAAAAGCAGATGAAGCTTATCAAATAGGACGTGGAAAAGGACCAGTAGAAGCATATCTTTCTATTGATGAAATAATAGAATTAGCAAAGAAAAAGCAAGTTGATGCAATTCATCCAGGATATGGGTTCTTATCTGAAAATATGGAATTTGCTAAAAAGTGTGAAGAAAATGATATAGAATTTATAGGACCAACATCTGAAATGATGGATAAACTAGGAGAAAAAATAAAGTGTAAAATAGTTGCAGAATCTGTTGGAGTTCCTATTATACCTGGAACAAATGAGCCAATAAAGTCAGCAGAAAAAGCAAAAGAACTTGCTAATTTATGTGGTTATCCTATAATGTTAAAGGCTGCTGCTGGTGGTGGCGGAAGAGGTATGAGAATTGTTCGTAACGAGGAAGAGCTTATAGATGCATATATAAGTGCCAGAAACGAAGCAAAAAAAGCTTTTGGAATAGATGATATTTTTATAGAAAAATATATAGAAAACCCTAAACATATAGAAGTTCAATTGCTTGGAGATAAATATGGTAATATAGTTCATCTTTATGAAAGAGATTGCTCTATACAAAGAAGACATCAAAAACTCGTAGAATATACTCCTGCTTTTTCATTACCTGAAAGTTTAAGAGAAAATATATGTAATGATGCGATAAAGATAGCTAAAGCTGTTAATTATAGAAGTGCAGGAACAGCAGAGTTTTTAGTAGATAGTCATGGAAACTATTATTTCATTGAAATGAATCCAAGAATACAAGTAGAGCATACAGTTACAGAAATGCTTACATCTATAGATATAGTACAATGTCAAATTTTAATAGCACAAGGATTTAGTTTAGGTTCTAAAGAAATTGGAATAGGAAGTCAAAAAGACGTACATTGCATGGGATACTCTATACAATGTAGGATAACTACTGAGGACCCTATGAATAATTTCTTCCCAGATACAGGTAAGATAGATATGTATAGAACTAGTTCAGGATTTGGTGTAAGGCTTGATGGTGGCAATGGATTTACTGGAGCTGTCATAAGTCCATATTACGATAGCTTATTAGTAAAAGTAATAACTCATGGAAGAACTTTTAAAGAAACAATAAATAAAGCAAAACGTTCGGTTAGAGAAACTAAAATAGATGGTGTTAAGACTAATTCTGATTTTTTAATAAATGTTTTAAGTTGTGAAGAATTTGAAAAAGGTATTTGCACAACAAGCTTTATTGAAAATCATCCAGAATTGTTAAATGTAATACCTAAAGAAGATAAAGAACTTAAATTACTTAATTTCTTAGGCGAAAAAATAGTTAATGAGGGCAAGCATAGTCATAAAGATTTTGATATACCTCAAATACCTAAATTTCCTAAGTCTCAGTCTTTAAGTGGAACCAAACAAATTTTAGATAAAAAAGGACCATTAGGTCTTACTGAGTGGATCAAAAATGAAAAGAAATTACTTTTAACTGATACAACAATGAGAGATGCTCATCAATCACTTATGGCAACAAGACTTAGAACAAAAGATATGGCGATGATAGCAGAACCAATGTCTCATCTTGCAAAAGATTTATTTTCAGTTGAAATGTGGGGAGGAGCAACTTTTGATGTTGCATATAGATTCTTAAAAGAAGATCCATGGGAAAGATTGGAGATATTAAGAAAGAAACTTCCAAATATATTATTCCAAATGTTAATTAGAGGTGCCAATGGAGTTGGATATAAAAACTATCCAGATAATGTTATAAGAGAATTTATAAAGGAATCTGCAGATAAAGGTATTGATGTATTTAGAATATTTGACTCACTAAACTGGTTAAAAGGTATGGAAGTAGCAACAGATGAAGTTTTAAAAACAGGAAAAGTTGCTGAAGTATGTATGTGCTATACAGGAGATATTTTAGATAGTAGTAGAAAAAAATATGATTTAAATTATTATATTAAAATGGCTAAAGAAATAGAATCTATGGGAGCTCATATATTAGGTATAAAAGATATGTCAGCGCTTTTAAAACCATATGCTGCATATGAACTTATATCCGCATTAAAAGAAGAGATAAATATACCAATACATTTACATACGCATGACACCAGTGGAAATGGGGTTGCCACTGTACTTATGGCAGCACAAGCTGGAGTAGATATTGTAGACACTGCATTTAATAGTATGTCAGGACTTACAAGTCAACCTGCTTTAAATTCTGTTGTAGCAGCTCTTGAAAATACAAAACGTGATACAAAGTTAGACTGTGACAGTTTACAGCAGATATCTGATTATTGGGAAAGTGTAAGACCTATTTATGAAGACTTTGAGTCCGAGTTAAAGGCTACAAGCGCTGAAATATATAAATATGAAATTCCAGGAGGACAATATTCTAATTTAAAACAACAAGTTAAGAGTTTTGGTCTTGGTCATAAGTTCCAAGAAATAAAGGATATGTATAAAGAAGTAAATGGTATGGTTGGAGACATTGTTAAGGTTACTCCATCATCTAAAATGATAGGTGATATGGCTATATTTATGGTTAAAAATAATATTGATTCTAATAATATATTAGAAAAAGGGGAAATATTATCATTCCCAGACTCAGCTGTAGATTATTTTAAAGGTATGATGGGACAACCTAATGGAGGATTCCCAAAAGATTTACAGAAAATTGTTTTAAAAGATGAAGATTCTATAGAATGTAGACCTGGAGAACTTTTAAAGGATGAAGATTTTGAAAAGATAGAAAAAATATTAAGAGAAGAATTAGAAATAACTCCAGAGAAAAAAGATATTATAGCATATGCTTTATATCCAAAGGTATTTAAAGAATATGTAGAGTATAAGAAGACAAAAGGTGATTTTTCAAATATGCCAAGTGTACCATTTTTCCATGGAATAGTGGAAGGGGAAACTTTAGAAATTGAAGTTGAAGAAGGTAAGGTATTTTTAGTAAAATTAATAAAAGTTCTAAATCCAGATTCAAAAGGTATGAGAAAAGTGATATTTGAAGTAAATGGATTTAGAAGAGAAATAGATGTAAAAGATAGGGCTATTGAAGAAAATAAAAATGAAAAGTCAATTGTGTTTGCTAGTAAAGAGGATCATACAGAAATAGGTGCTAGTATACCGGGAAAAGTTGTTAAGGTGTTAGTTAAAAAAGGGGATAAAATAGAAAAAAATCAAAAACTTATGATTTTAGAAGCTATGAAAATGGAAACTAATATAGTATCTAAAATTTCTGGAGAGATAGAAGAAGTGTTAGTTAATGAGGGTAGCCAAGTTGAAAGTGGTCAACTCATAATTAAATTAAAATAGCTTTAATAAAAATAATTTTAATAAAAAGTACTATAATAAAAATAAGAACTTAGTTTAACTAGGTTCTTATTTTTATTTTCAAAAACGAATTTTATCATTAAAAATATTAAAATAAAAAAATAACATTTTTATATTTTAAAAGAATGTGTAACAATAGTTACCGAAATGTAATCTGAAAAATAGTATACTTTCAATTGTGGAAGACAGATATTAAAAGAATGATATATAAGGATGTAAGTTGAAGGTTTAATTTATACATAAAGATTTTATTACAAATACATAAAGTATAGTAAGAGTTAACATAAATACAACTAATACATGTTTTTTCTAAACTAAAAAAATATAAGTTAAAATTAAAACTTAAAACCTTATAATACATAGAAATAGTATGAGAAATCAAGGAGGAATTCATAATGGGAATGTTTTGTTATCAATGTCAAGAAGCAGCAGGATGTAAGGGATGTACAGTAAAAGGTGTTTGTGGAAAAACTGAAGATGTAGCAAAGACTCAGGATTTATTAGTATACGTTACTAAAGGTCTTGCGATTATAAGTAATGAAGGTAGAAAAGTTGGTGTGATAGATAAAGAAGTAGACAAATGTATAACAGAAAATTTATTTTCAACAATTACAAATGCAAATTTTCATAGAGAAGATCTTTTAGAAAGAATTAAACAAACTTTAAAATTGAGAGAAAGCTTAAAAGTTAAGGTTTTAAAAGCTGGTGGGGTTATAGGTGAGACTAAGGTAACTGGTGGTTTTTTAAAAAAAATATTAGGTATGAATACTAAAGAAATAATTATTCCAGATGCTGCCCATTGGAAGGGGAATAATGAATTAGCTTTTGTGCAAAAATCAGAAACAGTTGGAGTGTTAGCAACTGAAAATGAAGATATAAGAAGTTTGAGAGAACTTATACTTTATGGATTAAAGGGATTATCAGCATATATGAAACATGCCATGAATTTAGAATACAATAGTGACGAAATTCATGGATTTATGGCAAAAGCATTAGCAGCAACTTTAGATGATACTTTAACGGTAGATGATTTAGTAGGGATAGCTCTTGAAGCAGGAAAATATGGTGTGGATGGAATGGCATTACTTGATAGCGCTAATACTAAAACTTATGGTCATCCAGAAATCACAACAGTAGATATAGGGGTAAGAAATAATCCAGGAATATTAATATCAGGACATGATTTAAAAGATTTAGAAATGTTACTTCAGCAAACAGAAGGAACGGGAGTAGATGTTTATACACATGGTGAAATGTTAGCAGGTCAATATTATCCTAAGTTCAAAAAATATAAACATTTTGCAGGTAATTACGGAAATGCTTGGTGGAAACAAAAAGAAGAATTTGAAAAGTTTAATGGGGTTATACTTATGACAACAAATTGTGTTGTAATTCCATCCAATTCTTATAAGAATAGATTATTTACAACAGGAGCAACAGGTGTTCCAGGATGTAAGCATATAGAAACTGACAAATTTGGTAAAAAAGATTTTTCTCAATTAATAGAAATGGCTAAAAAGTGTAAAGCACCTACAGAAATAGAAAAGGGACAAATTGTTGGTGGTTTTGCTCATAATCAAGTAATTGCATTAGCAGATAAGATTGTTGAAGCTATAAAGGCTGGAGATATAAAGAGATTCTTTGTTATGGCTGGATGCGATGGAAGAGCTAAATCAAGAAATTACTATACAGAATTTGCAGAAAAGTTACCAAAAGATACAATAATTTTAACAGCAGGTTGTGCAAAATACAAATATAATAAATTAAATTTAGGAGATATCAATGGAATTCCTAGAGTGCTAGATGCAGGACAATGTAATGATTCATATTCATTAGTTGTAATAGCTTTAAAGCTTGCAGAAGTATTTGGTGTTGAAAGTGTAAATGACTTACCAATAAGTTATAATATAGCATGGTATGAGCAAAAGGCAGTTATAGTATTATTGTCACTATTGCATTTAGGCGTTAAAAATATACATTTAGGACCAACATTACCAGCATTTTTATCACCAAATGTAACAAAAGTATTAGTTGATAACTTTGGAATTGGTGGAATAACAAATGTTGATGATGATATAAACATGTTCATGTCTTAATAAAACAAATAATGAGATATATGTTTTAAATAAAATTTTATGTTAAAGTAAATTTATCACTTATTAATTTACAATATAAATAGAAATTCATAATATAAAAAAGACTGCTTTGGCAGTCTTTTTTATATTATGAATTTCTAAAGATTGATTTTAAATCATCTTCTGGTGTGCTTATAGGTTTTATATCAAAATTGTCTATAAGATATTGAAGTACGTTAGGTGATAAAAATGCTGGAAGGGATGGGCCAAGGTAAATTCCTTTTATATCTAATGAAAGTAATGCTAACAAATCAGCAACAGCTTTTTGTTCGTACCATGAAAGTACAATAGATAGAGGAAGATCATTAACAGTACAATTAAAAGCATCTGCAAGAGCTAATGCTATTCTTACTGCAGAATAAGCATCGTTACATTGTCCTATGTCTAAGAGTCTAGGTATTCCATCTATATCACCAAAATCTAATTTGTTAAACCTGTATTTTCCACAAGCTAAAGTTAAAATTATACAATCATTTGGAAGTTGTTTAGCAAATTCGGTATAATAATTTCTACCTGGTCTAGCGCCATCACAACCACCTATTACAAAGAAACGTTTAATTTTTCCTTCTTTAACAAGTTTTATTATTTCTTCTGCATGACTTAATGTTGCTTTATGTCCAAACCCTACTAAAATTTCCTGTGGAACTTCATCTTCCTTAAAGCCACCAAGTTCTAAGGCTTTATTTATTATTTCTGAAAAGTCTTTAGTTCCATCATTTTTCTTAGGAATATGCTTTATATTCTTCCAACCAACAACGCTAGTTGTAAAAATTCTGTCGCTGTAAGAATCACGGGGGTTCATAAGACAATTAGTTGTCATTAGAATACATCCAGGAATATTGTCAAAGTCTTTTTGTTGATCTTGCCAAGCCCCACCAAAGTTACCTACAAGGTGGGTGTATTTATTAAGGTTAGGATAACCATGAGCAGGTAACATTTCACCATGGGTATAAACATTTATTCCTTTATCTTTGGTTTGTTCAAGAAGCATTTCTAAATCCTTTAGATCATGACCAGAAACTATTATGAAAGGTCCTTTTTTAGTTTTTACATTCACCTTTTGAGGAGATGGAGATTGGAATAATTCGTTATTAGCTTTATCCAATACCTCCATGCATTTAACAGACATTTTACCAGCTTTTATCATTACATTAATTAGATTTTCTAATGATAATGAATCATTTATAACAGCTGATAATGCTTCAAAATAAAAATTATCAACATCATCGTCATGATAATTTATAAACCTTGCTTGATGAGAATATGCGCTAATTCCTTTTAGACAGTAAATTATTGTTTGTCTTACTGAACGAATATCAGCATCTAAGTTTTGATTATACATAATCCCTGCTATTTTAGAGTCCCGTAACATTTCTTCTTTAGTGTCAGGTAATTGATACTTTGCTATATCAGATTCATCAGTAATATTATCTATCTTAGATTTTAGTTCATTTTTATATTTTTTAGATTTTTTTAATTGATTAACAAAAAAGTCTAAATCAAAGTTGACATTTGTAAGGGTTGAAAATAAACTATCTTCTATAAAAGATACGTACTTTTTATCAATTTTTTCACCTTTTTTAATAAGTTCAAGTCCATAAAAACTCATACCTTTTAATTGATATATAAGTAAATCTTGAAGGTTTGCAATATCTGGTGTTTTACCACAAACACCTACTTTAGTGCAGCCTTTTCCTCCGACAGTTTGCTCACATTGATAGCAAAACATATCATTCTCCATAAAAAAACCTCCTATATAAGTTTAGTAATCAAATCTAGTATTGGTAAAGATAAGTATAAATATTCCTTTTGGAAGTAAGATAAAATTGATTTGTATAGGTAAAGTAAACTAAAATTTAAAATAAAAAAATAACTACTATACTTTCGTATAAGTAGTTATTTTAGAGGTTGTTTTAAGTTTTAAGCAGTTTTACAAACTACTTCAGAATTTAAGGCTTCTGCTACCACATTAGCTAAATCCACAACTCTTGCAGAATATCCCCATTCATTGTCATACCATGCAGCAACTTTAACCATTTTTCCGTTTACCATAGTTGAAAGTGCATCAAGTATTGAAGATCTATCGTCTCCTTTAAAGTCAACAGAAACTAAAGGTAAATCACAATATCCTAAGATTCCTTTTAATTCATTTTCAGATGCATTTTTAAATGCGTCATTTAATTCTTCAACAGTAACTTCTTTTTCAAGTTCACAAACTAAATCAGTTATTGATACTGCTGCTGTTGGTACTCTTAAAGCAAAACCATTAAGTTTTCCGCTAAGTTCTGGTAAAACTTTTGCAACAGCTTTTGCAGCACCAGTGGAAGTTGGAACTATTGATTGACCAGCAGCTCTAGCTCTTCTTAAATCTTTATGACTTTTATCTAGTATTTGTTGATCATTTGTATATGAGTGAATAGTAGTCATAAATCCGTTTACGATACCAAATTTCTCATTTAACACTTTAACTACTGGAGCTAAACAATTTGTTGTGCAAGATGCATTAGAAATTAAAGTATGTTTAGATACATCTAGCTTATCGTCATTTACTCCCATAACAACAGTTATATCTTCATCTTTTCCCGGAGCTGTTAATATAACTTTTTTTGCACCAGCATCTACGTGGCCCATAAGTTCTTCTCTAGTTTTAAATTTTCCAGTAGATTCTATAACTAAATTAACGTTAAGAGCTTCCCAAGGAATATCCTTTGGTTCTGCGCATCTTGTTATTTTGATTTCTTTTCCATTTATTATTAGAGAGTCTTTAGTTGTTTTTACATCACCTTTGAAAGTTCCGAAACATGAATCATAAACAAATAGATGTGCTAATGTTTCAACATCAGCTCTAGCATTTATTGATACTATATTAAAATTATTATCAGGATTTTCAGAAGCTATTCTTAAAAACGTTCTTCCTATTCTTCCAAATCCATTTATACCTATATTTATCATAAAACTACCCCCTGAGTATTCATTAAAAACTTTTTAAAATTTATTATTAAATCAATTAATTACGTATTTTCTTTACAAGAATATAGTACAACATAAATAGAAAAAAATCAAATAAAGTATAGCATAATAAAAATAAAAATAAGTTGAATACCGTTGAAAAAGATAACAATATCTCTTAAATGCTCTTAAATACTTTAAAACAACATACTATATATTAAATATAATACTATATAGTATGTTGTAGTAATAAAAAGTGTACACTTTTGAATTTTGTATTAATAATAAAATTTATTTGTTAATAAAGGTAATTAAATTCATTTATGAAACGAAATAATTCTTAAATATAACTACTTTTATCTCATCATAAGTTATATTAGGATTTACTATTTCTTTAATAGGCTTTAATCTATTTCTTCCTACTTGTTTTATTGCATCTAAAATCTCTTTTTCATTATTTTCATCGTACAAGTTAGAAAAATCTAGAGGCAAATTAGTACTTTCATGTTCTTCTAAATATTTTTTTATATGTTCAAGTATAGTTCCTATTTGAAGATTACGTTGCTTACAAGCATTTTCGATAGACGGGTTATTACTTAGTAAGTCCATTGTAACTTCTATAGTTTTGCCTTTATGAGAAGAACCTTTAGATTGAGAATCATTTTTTGTTTTAGTAAAAACAAAATTTAAGGTTATATTATTTTCATTTACATATGTGTTTATTGCATTTAAAAATATAGTTCCATACTTTTCGCACTTGTGTTCACCAATTCCACTTATATCAAGTAATTCTTCTTTATTAATAGGCAGTCTTATACTAAGTTCCTTTAAGGTGCTATCAGAAAAAACAACATATGGTGGTATGTTTTCATCATTTGCAATATCTCTTCTTAAAGATTTTAAAATTGTAAGTAGTTCATTATTTGCATCTACGTATTCTTTGTTTACAAACTCCTTGAATATAACACTTTCTTCTCTTTTAAGGATAGGAATAGATTTTTCGGTAAGTCCTACTGTAGGAAAATTACCTTGTAGGCTTTCTAAATATCTATGGGAGATAAGAGTATGAATAAAAGTTTTTAAGTAATCTTTTGAAACATTACTCATTATTCCGTAAGTATTAAGTTTATCGAGGCCAAGTCTTAAGACTTTTTTATTTTTAGAACCTTTAAGTATATCTATAATAGATGTTACACCTAAGGGACGTTTCATTTCATAAACACAATATAATACATTTCTAGCTTCTTCTGTTTTATCAACAAATTCTCCTTCGAAATGGCAGTTACTACATTTACCACAATCTTGATTATAATTTTCACCAAAATAGTTTAGGATGAATTTTTTAAGACAATCATTGGAATACGAAAAATCTGCCATTAGTTGCAACTTATTATACTCATTTAATTTTCTATTTTCATTATAAGTACTTACATCAATTAAATATTTTTGCAGATGTATATCTGATTGAGAAAAAAGAAGAATACATTCACTTTCTTCACCATCTCTTCCTGCTCTACCTATTTCTTGATAATAACTTTCGATATTTTTAGGCATATTATGGTGTATTACAAATCTTACATTAGATTTATCTATTCCCATACCAAAAGCATTAGTAGCAATTATTATATTACAGTTATCATAAAGAAAAGATTCTTGATTTTCTAAACGCTCATTATCAGAAAGACCAGCATGGTATTTTAAAGCTGTAATATCTTTGTTATTTAAAAGTTCCCAAAGAGATTCTACTTCTTTTCGTGTAGCACAATAAATTATGCCAGAATCTTCTTTGTGAGTTTTTAAGTAGTTTAAAATAAAAGTTTCTTTATTTCCACCTTGAACAACTTTTAGTATTAAATTTTCTCTATCAAAGCCTGTTATAAATATGGAAGGCTTATTTAAGTGAAGAAGTTTAACCATATCATTTTTAACTTCTTCTGTAGCAGTAGCAGTAAAAGCAGCAACAGTTGGACGGGTTTTTAAAAGATTTATAAATTCATTTATTTTTGTGTAACTAGATCTAAAATCATGACCCCATTGAGAAACACAGTGGGCCTCATCTATAGCTATAAATGGTACATTAACATTAGATATTAATGTTATAAAATCTTGAGATAACAATCGTTCTGGTGCTACATAAAGTATTTTTAAATTATTGTTTAATATTTTTTCTTTTACGATTTTATACTCTAATGATGAAAGAGAGCTATTTATGTACCCAGCACTTATTCCAGTAGCTTTTAAATTGTCCACTTGATCTTTCATAAGAGAAATTAATGGTGATACTACAATTGTTATACCATCAAATAAAATTGCTGGGAGTTGATAACATATAGATTTACCACCACCAGTAGGCATTATAGCTACAGTATCATTTCCATTTAAAATAGAATGAATTACATTTTCTTGTCCTTTTCTAAAACTATTATAACCAAAGTATTTATTTAAAACTTCTAAAGCCTTATTAATCATTAATAAACTCACCTCATAAAATTGATAATAAAAGTATATATATCTTATTATTATCATAGACTAATTTAAGGAAATTTAAAACTGATATATAAGAAAAAGATAATTTATGAAATATTATGATTGTTTCAAAAAAAATAAAAATAATGATATTATTAATAGTAATACTATAGTGGAGATGATTTATAGAAAGTGGTGAATTAAATGGAAAGATTTACAGCTAAAGATTACATTAACTATGTACTGGAAAGTAAAAATGTAAAATTAGAAGATATTAAGGTTGGAGAAATTGTTATATTATCTTGGTTTAATAACGTTATAGACTATTTAAAGGATAAGTATAATGGGGTTAATCCATCATATAACACTTTTGGAAAAAGACATGAAATATATAATATAAATGTTAACGGAAAGTTAGTAACTCTATTTTATAGCAGTATAGGTGCACCAGCGACTATAGCAGCAATGGAAGAACTTAGGGAACTTGGAGGGAAAGTATTTATAGGTATAGGTCTTGCAGGTAGTTTAAATGAAAATTTAAAACTTGGTGATTTATTAATACCTTATGAAAGCATAAGAGAAGAAGGTACTTCATACCATTATCTAGATCATAAAGATAATGTATATCCTTGTGAAGAATTAAAATGTAAAATAGAAAATTCTCTAAAGAATATAGGATATAAATATACTGTAGGATCACAATGGACTACTGATGCTATATATAAGGAAACTTTAGACCAAATAGAAAAACATTCTAAAGTAGGAGTATGTGGAGTTGATATGGAAACGTCAGCTATGTATGCTTTTGGACAAGCTACAAATACAAAAGTGTGCAATATTTTAGCTATAAGCGATGAATTATGGCATAAATGGAATCCAGGTTTTGGGGGAGAAATTGTGTTAAGTGGACTTGAAAAAGCAACTAAAGTTGTAGAATCAGTAATAAAAAATTTATAAAGTATAAAAATATAGTTTGAAGATTGGAGATTTTTTATGATAATAGGAAATTTAACAATTATAAGACCACTGGAAGTGGGCGATGAAGAACTTTTATATAGATGGTGGAATGATGGCGGGTTAATGGAACATGCAGGATTAGCATTTGGAACACTTCAAAGTAAAGAAGCAATTAAAAATATAGTTAACAGGGAAATAATAAAAGAGGAGCTTTCTCCAGAAAATAAAAGATTTATAATATGTAAAAAAGATAGTTTAACACCCATAGGCGAGATTAATTATTGTGGTTTAGATTTAAAAAATCAAAAATGTGAATTTGGAATAAAAATTTGTGAGATAAATGAACAAGGAAAAGGATATGGAAAAGATGCATTATTTCATTTTATAGATTTTATTTTTAAAAATTTTAATATAAATAAAATTGAATTAACTACTATGATTGATAATAGAAAAGCTCAAGGTTTGTATAAAAAATTAGGGTTTAAACCTATAGGTATAATTAGGGAAGCTTTTTTTGATAGCAAAAGTGAAGCATTTGAAGATGCTTTATATATGGATATCTTAAAAAGAGAATGGAAGGATAAATATAAAAAAATTAATACTAACTAATTCTAAAATTTATTTATTATCAAAGATATATTAGATAAGTGAATAAGTTGAAATTTCAGTATAAAACTCCATGTTTATATCTTAAAGAAATATATATAAGTACGAAAATATATTTAAGTTAAGATTGGAGGGAGTTATGATGCTAAGAATTAGTGAGGTGTTTAAAAATAGTAATTATTTAGAATATAAACAGATTGATAAAAGAAAAAAGAAGAATAAAAATACAAAGGAATATAAATTTATGGATGAACTAAAAAAATATGAGAAGAAAGAGAAAAATAAGTAAAGTAAGTGTTTTGAAGTTAAAGAAGAGATTATATAATAATGAAAATAATCTCTTCTTTTAAAATATAGACTTACAATACAGATTTATAAATAGTTGCTATATCTTCAACAGTAACTTTTGTAGGATGGTTTTTAAGTTTTAAAGTATTGCCGACCATAGAATATGAGTATTCTATAATTTCTTTTTCTGATAAAGAGACTTTTTCATCAAACAATTTGTCTAAGAATGTTCCAAAATCATCTAAATTATTAAATTTAAGAAGTGAAAGTATTTTATTGACTTTTAGTTTATCACTACAAAAGTTAAGATATTCTTTTAACAATAATCCATTAGCTTTACCATGAGGAATGTTTTTATAATATGTTAAAGCATAACCCATTCCATGTGGTAATGATGTTCCAGCTTGAGAAATTACCATACCAGCAATTGTAGAAGCTACAAGTAATTTTTCACATTGCTTTAAATTTAATTTTTCAGATTGAAGATAATAAATACAATCTCCAAAATATTCTAGTCCTTTCTCTGCTAAACTATCACTTAGTATATTAGCATTAGAGGATAAATAACCTTCTATTAAATGAGAAAGTGCATCTATTCCTGTATTTACTCTTATTGATATTGGTATGTTAATAAGATAAGATGGGTCTAAAAAGGATATTATAGGAAAAACCTTTTGACATATTCCTCTTTTGGTTTTTAGGTTATGATCAGTGACTATTGAATATGGTGTAGTTTCACTGCCGGTACCAGCAGTAGTAGGAATGGCTATTACTGGAATGGCTGATAAGGAAGGATTATTTCCTAAATCGGTTATTGTTGCATCTGTATTATTAATAAGTACAGCAGCAGCTTTTGATGCGTCTAAAGGTGAACCACCACCAATTCCAATTACAAAATCAACATTTTTAAGTTTTCCTAAATCAGATATTTTGTTAATGGTGTCTAGAGAAGGATTTTCTTCAACTTCATCATATAAGTAATATTCAACATCTAAATCTTTTAAAATTTTTTTAACATCATTTAAAGAACCATTAGCCTTAGAAGAATGTTTTCCAGTTACTAAAAGAGCTTTATTTCCAAGGGGTTCTAATAAATATTTATTATTATTTAAACAATTTTCACCTAAAATTATTTTTGTAGGCATATAAAATGTATTGTTCATAAATTTTCCTCCTAAAATTATATAATTTAAAGAATAAAGATTCGGAATAATAACATAATTTAATTATTAAATAAATAGTATATGATTTCAAGCGTAATTTGCATTTTAAAATTTAAGATATTATAATAACTTATATTTGAAATTATTTAGGATGTGAGAATTTGGAAGAAAGATTACAAAAATATATGGCAAGTTGCGGTGTTGCCTCAAGAAGAAAATGTGAAGAGATAATACAAGCTGGAAGAGTTAAAGTTAATGGTGTTTTTATAAAAGAACTTGGAATAAAGGTAAATAAAGATAAGGATGTTATAGAAGTAGACGGTAAAAAAATACGACCAGAAAAAAGAAAGGTATATATAGCACTTAATAAGCCAGTGGGATATGTATCTACAGTTAAAGATGAAAAAGGAAGAAAAACCATAATAGATTTGATAGATGTAAATGAAAGAATATATCCTATAGGAAGATTAGATTATGACACTTCAGGACTTATATTACTTACCAATGATGGAGATGTATATAACAGAGTAATACATCCTAGAGTGGAAAAAAACAAAGTTTATATAGCTACAGTTAAAGGTATACCTACGAAATTAGAAATAGAAAAACTTTGTAAAGGTGTAGATATAGGAGGGTATATAACAGCTCCAGCACAGTGTAAGCTGTTAAAAATAAATGATAAAGATAAGAAAAACCTATTGTGTGATTTAGAGATAGTAATTCATGAAGGTAAAAATAGACAAGTAAGAAAGATGTGTGATGCGATAAATCATAAGGTTGTGAGGCTTAAGAGATTGTCTGTTGGAAACATTAAATTAGGTAATCTTAAAGAAGGTAAATATAGATTTTTAACAGATAATGAAATTATACATCTAAAAGGGGAGTAGTTTTATGTTTAAGTATGTAAGTGACGTAAGTATGCTTTCGCAACATATAGTAAAAAACTTTACTGAAAATAAAAATGTTGCAATTGATGGTACATTAGGTAATGGATATGACACAGATTTTTTAAGTGAAAATTTTAATAAAGTCTATAGTTTTGATATACAAAAAATAGCAGTAGATAATTATAAAAAAAGAAATAACAATAAAGTTGAATTAATAAATGACAGTCATAGTAAATTAGAAGAATACATAAAAGAGAATGTAGATGCAATTATGTATAATTTAGGATTTTTACCTGGGGGTGATAAGTCTATAACTACTATGGTAGAGAGTACTATAAAAAGTATAGAGAGTGGAATAGAATTGTTAAATTCAGGTGGTATAGTTTCAATAGCTATTTATGTAGGCCATGATGAGGGGAAAAAAGAAGAGATGGCAATTATGGAATATGTTAAAAATCTTGATAAAAAACTATATGGTGTTATGTTGCATGAGGTTTTAAATAGAAGTGAATCAGCTCCTAAACTTCTAATTATAGAAAAAAAATAGTTTTATTTTTGTTATGCAAGTTTTGAAATAAATAATTTTAAGAGTTAACTTGGAACCTTATATAAAATATTTGAAATGCAAAAGAAGGATATGCTAAATTCATTTTTATTAGCATATCTTTTTTAAAAAATATAAATTTGGAAATAAAATAAGTAATATTAGTAAATACTATAAGTAAACAAGTAGAAAATTAACTATATGCAAATTACAAAAATCTTTTAATATAGCTTAAAAACATATACAACTATAAAACTAGAAAGAATGTTTTTAAAATGAAACAATTGGTTTTAAAATATAAATATTTATGAATGAAATTATTGGGATAAAATGGATATGAATTTTAAAATTCAAAATACTAAAAAATGAAATATTTGATTGATATATGGTTCATAAAGTGTTAAAATTTGATTTGGAGAAAATATTTGGTTAAAAATGTAGTACTTCTCAAGTATTAAAATAAAAAGCGTTAGCGAACGAACGGGGGTTGTAACTTGGAAAATAATAATCAAGATCTTATGAGATTAATACAAATTAAGTTTCCAAGACTTAGCAAAGGACAAAAACTAATTGCAGAATATATATTAAAGCATTATGACAAGGCGGCGTTTATGACAGCTGCTAAACTTGGAAATAGTGTAGGTGTAAGTGAATCAACAGTTGTTAGATTCGCAAATCAATTAGGCTATGAAGGTTATCCAGAACTTCAAAAGGCTCTTCAAGAGCTTATAAAAAATAAACTTACAACAGTTCAAAGAATAGAACTTTCAAATGATTTTATAAGTCATAATAATGCACTAAAAGGTGTTCTAAAATCAGATATTGAAAACATAAGAGTTACTTTAGAAAAAATAAATCATTCCGCTTTTGATGAAGCAGTAAATACTATATTTGAAGCGAAGAATATTTACATAATAGGATTAAGAAGTTCTACAGCTTTAGCTGATTTTTTAGGTTTCTATTTAAATTTAATATTAGATAATGTAAAAATAGTATCTTATGGTATGAGCGATATATTCGAACAAATGCTAAATTTATCTGAGGATGATTGCATAATAGGAATTGGCTTCCCAAGATATGCTATGAGAACTATTGAAGCATTAAATTTTGCAAAATCAAGAAGTGCTAAAGTTATAGCTATTACAGATAGTTTATTATCGCCATTAGCTACTAAAGCTGATTATACTCTTGTTGCAGAAAGTAATATGGCATCATTTGTTGATTCATTAGTAGCACCGTTAAGTGTAATAAATGCATTGATAATTGCAGTAGGATTAAGAGAAAAGGATAAAATTTCTCAAACATTTGCTGATTTAGAAAATATGTGGCAAAATTATCAGGTTTATTCTTATAAAAAAGAAGATAGATAAAAAGATTATAAGCTCCAATAAGTGAGCTTATAATCTTTTTTTATTATAAAATAAAATTATATTAAATTGAATTTAAATCCACAAAATTACATAAAATTACATAAAATAAATATAAATTTAACAAAGTTTAATTAAATAGTATTATGTTATTAATTTTAATTTATAAAAATAAAAGAAACCCATCATTAAATAATAAGTTGCAAAAAAAATTTTTTTCATAAAAACGTATACAAAATTTTATGAAAAATTTTAATAATACTTTATTATATAAGAATGTTAAAAAAATTTTAATAATTATAGATAGTAATTATTAAATTACTTATTTTTAAAAAACAAAATATTATTTTATTAAAATTATAATAAATAAATTTTTTTAAGTATAACTTTGTAAAAAGTATTAATTTTTAAAAATATATAATAAAATTATAATATTTTTAAAAATATTGCAAAAATGAAATTACTAGTAATTTAGAAAAATAAGTTTATAATAAGAAGTATTAGTGTTTTAACAAAAAACTATGGTAAAATTTTGACGAAGATTAAGCTTTACAAAATTTTTGAATAATGTTATAAAAAGTACATAGACAATATAAAACAGTTATAAATGTATTGATTTACTAGAAAATATGAATTATTATAATAATTAGAAAAAAATGAATCTTTTATAAATATAAAATTTTCAAATTAATGAATGCAAAAAATCATTTACTCAAAAATATAAAAATATGCCTTGCAATTACCATATGGAAAGGTATACAATTAAAGAAAGAAAATATTTAAAATTTAAAATTTTTTAAATATTTAAAAAATTAATTAAAATTACAACAAATTTATTGGGGGGAATAGCCGTGAATACTAAAGCTTACATTGATCAAGTATTAGAAAATGTTAGAAAGAGAAATAATGGGGAGCCAGAATTTATACAAGCAGTTGAAGAAGTTTTTCATACATTAGCACCAGTTATAGACAAGCATCCAGAATATGTTGAATCAAACTTACTAGAAAGATTCTGCGAACCAGAAAGACAAATAATGTTTAAAGTACCTTGGACAGATGACAATGGTAATGTTCATGTGAACAGAGGATTTAGAGTACAATTCAACGGAGTTATAGGACCTTATAAAGGTGGATTAAGATTTCATCCATCAGTTTACTTAGGAATAATAAAATTCTTAGGATTTGAACAAATATTAAAAAATTCCCTAACAGGACTTCCAATAGGCGGAGGTAAAGGTGGATCTGATTTTGACCCAAGAGGTAAATCAGATGCTGAAATAAGAAGATTCTGTGAAAGCTTTATGTCTGAGTTATATAGACATATAGGACCTGATGTAGACGTTCCAGCAGGAGATATGGGTGTAGGCGCAAGAGAAATTGGTTATTTATACGGACATTATAGAAGACTAAGAGGTGCTTTTGAAAACGGTGTTTTCACAGGTAAAGGATTATCATTTGGTGGTAGTTTAGTAAGACCAGAAGCAACAGGATTTGGAGTAACTTATTTCTGTCAAGAAATGTTACATCATCAAGGTACAGATATAAAAGGAAAAACAGTTGCTATATCTGGATTTGGACAAGTTGCTTGGGGTGTTTGTAAAAAAGTTGCAGAACTTGGTGGTAAAGTTGTAACAATATCTGGACCAGATGGATATGTTTATGATCCAGAAGGAGTTATAACTGATGAAAAAGTTAATTATTTACTAGAAATGAGAGCTTCAGGAAGAGATAAAGCTCAAGATTATGCTGATAAATTTGGATGTGAATTCCATGCAGGAGAAAAACCATGGGGAGTTAAAGCTGATATAATAATACCATGTGCAACTCAAAATGATATTCGCATAGAACATGCAAAACAAATAGTTGAAAATGGTACTAAATTTGTTTGTGAAGCAGCTAATATGCCATGTACTAATGATGCATTACAATATTTCTTAGATCAAGGTTTAACTGTTGGACCAGCTAAAGCAGCTAATGCTGGTGGAGTTTCAGTTTCTGCTTTAGAAATGGCTCAAAACAGTATGAGATATTCTTGGACAGCTGAAGAAGTTGATGCTAAACTTCATCAAATAATGAAAAATATTCATAATAATGCAGAAAATGCTGCTAAAGAATATGGATTTGGATATAACTTAGTTGCAGGAGCAAATATAGCTGGTTTCTTAAAAGTTGCAGAAGCTATGTATGCACAAGGAATATACTAATATAGAATATATTTAAAGGGTGTCTTATAATAATTTTGTACAAAAAGGGTTAGACACCCTTTTTTGTTTTTTAAAATTTTTTCTTAAAGATTAAAAAATTACCTGTTACTATTGATACATGCTATTTATTTAGAGTATAATTTAAAAGCTATAGGTTTTAAATTATAACTAAATGAGTATATTAAATATAGAACTTAAAAGTGGAGCAATGTTGAAGTTTACTACATTTATGAATTATAAAAAGTTTTGCTCTAAATAATTTTAAAATTTAATATGATAAAATAATGTATTGAAACTTATATAAGCTATAAAATAGAAAAATTAAAATAAATAACATCAAGTTAATAGGTGGTGGCGCAATGTCAAAGGTTGTTATTGTTGGAGGAGGCCCAGCAGGTATGATGGCTGCTATTTCTGCGGCAAAATGCAATAAAGTCTTACTAATTGAAAAAAACGAAAAGATTGGCAAAAAACTTTTTATAACAGGAAAGGGTCGTTGTAATGTTACAAATGCAAAAGATATTGGTGAATTTATAAATCATATACCAACTAACCCTTACTTTTTATATAGTTCCTTATACTCTTTTACTAATGAAGATACTATGAACTTTTTTGAGAGTAAAGGAACAAAACTTAAAATAGAAAGAGGAGACAGAGTGTTTCCAGTTTCAGATAAATCTTCTGATATAATAAAAACATTAGAAAATGAATTGAGAAACTCTAATGTTGAAATTATGCTTAATTCTAATGTAGAAAAGTTTGTTTTGGATAATAATAAAATAACAGAGTTAATATTATCTAATGGGAAAAAAATATATGGAGATCATTTCATAATTTGTGGAGGAGGAGCTTCTTATCCGCAGACCGGTTCAGATGGTACTATATTAGAAGAAATAAGAAAAATAGGTCATAATATTATAGCATTAAAACCTTCGTTAGTACCTATTGAATTAAGTGATGATTTTATAAAAGATCTTCAAGGATTATCACTTAAGAATGTAGAATTAATCATTAAGAATAATAAAAACAAAGTAGTATTTAAAGAATTAGGAGAAATGTTATTTACTCATTTTGGTATTTCGGGACCACTAGTATTAAGTGCTAGTAGTAATATAAAAGAAAATGAAAAGTATAAAATAGCTATAAACTTTAAGCCGGCATTAACAGTAGAAGAATTGGATAAGAGAGTTCAGAAGGATTTTAAGGAAAATTTAAATAGAGACTTTAAAAATTCCTTAGATGGTTTATTCCCTAAAAAGCTTATACCAATTATGGTTCAATTAAGTGGAATTGATGAAAATAAAAAGGTAAATGCTATAACAAAAGAAGAAAGAAAAAAATTTGTAGATTTAATACATGATTTCAATTTAACTTATAAAGGGTTAAGACCTGTATCAGAAGCTATAGTAACTGCTGGAGGAATTGACACAAAGGAAATAGATCCATCTACGATGAAATCAAAAATAATAGAAAATTTAAGTTTTGCTGGTGAAATAATAGATGTAGATGCTTATACTGGCGGTTATAATGTTCAAATAGCTTTTTCTACAGGATACCTTGCAGGAATGAAAGTGAGCGAATAAATTATGTTATCAATTAGAGGGGCTATAACAATAGAAGAAAATACAATAGAAGACATAGAAAAAAATTCTATAGAATTAATGAAAAAAATAATAGAAAAAAATAATTTAGATCTATGCAAAATAAAAGCGTTAATATTTTCGTGCACTAAAGATATAACAAAGGCTTACCCAGGAGCATTCATTAGAAAAAAATTCAAATTAAATAAAGTTAGCATTATGCATTTTAATGAGATGGAAGTTGAAGGTAGCTTAAATATGTGCATAAGAGTTACTGTTATTAGTGATGAAGATGAAAGAGAAGTACATTTTGTTTATTTAAAAAATGCTGAAATATTGAGGTTAGATATTAAGGATAGTTAGAAGGGAAGAATGAAATATGAGGATGGCTATTGCTATAGATGGTCCAGCGGGAGCAGGAAAGAGTACAATTGCTAAAATAGTGGGAAAAAATTTAGGGCTTATGTATATAAATACTGGATCTATGTATAGAGCAGTAACATATATGGCATTAGAGAATAACATTTCATATAAAGATACAGGTAAGCTTATGGAATTATTAAATAATGCAGAAATGTATTTTGATGGTGATAATCTTATTTTAAATAAAAAAGATATAACTAATCAATTAACTATGCCAATTATAAGCAAAAATGTATCTAATTATGCGGCTATTCCTATGGTTAGAGAGAAACTTGTAAAAATGCAACAGGATATAGCTGAAAATTATAATGTTATAATGGATGGTAGAGATATAGGTACAGTAGTATTAAAAGATTCACAACATAAATTTTATTTAACAGCTAGTGCAGAAACTAGAGCAATGAGAAGATGTAAGGAATTAACAGAAAAGAAAGTAGAAGTAAAATTCGAAGACGTTTTAGAAGATATTAAAAAAAGAGATTTTATAGATTCTACAAGGGAACTTAATCCTTTAACTAAAGCAGATGATGCAATAGAAATAGATTCTTCATATTTAGGAATAGACGAAGTTGTGGAGTTAATTTGTAATCATGTAAAAAATAAAAAAAACTAAATAGTATTAGTGTATTTATATACAATGTGTTAAAATAGTAGTATGATATTAATATATCAAATTAATGAAAATAATGAAATTACAAAGGAAAAAATAGTATAAGTAGGAAACCTACATTAAGGTGGTGGGCTATGAAAGAAATATTTTTAGCGGATAAAGCGGGATTTTGTTTTGGTGTAAAAAGAGCTGTTGATACAGCCCTAAAGAAAAAAAAAGAGTACGAAAAAAACATATATACGCTTGGACCATTAATACATAATAATGATGTAGTAAATTTATTAAAAGAAAACAATATATATCATATAGATATTGACCAAGTAGATAATTTAAATGAAGAAGATATAATAATAATAAGATCACATGGAGTGTCAAAAAGTGTGCTGGATAATCTTAAGTCAAAAGGATTAACAGTAGTGGATGCTACATGTCCATATGTTACTAAAATACAGATGGAAGTAAGGAAATATTTTGAGTTAGGATATGGAATATTAATTGTAGGTGATAAAAATCATCCAGAGGTTATAGGTATAAATGGATGGTGTGATAATACTGCAATAATATCTAAAGGTGATGATTTATTAGAAAATCTTCCAAGAAAAATATGTGTAGTATCACAAACTACAGAAAAACAATCTAATTGGAAAAAGGTTTTAGAAAAGGTTGTATCAAGTTCTAAGGAAATAATAGCATTAAATACTATTTGTAATGCTACAGAAGTAAGACAAAAATCAGCAGAAGATATATCTAAAAAAGTAGAGGCTATGGTTGTAATTGGTGGATACAATAGCTCTAATACAACTAAACTTTATGAGATATGTAAGAAAAATTGTGAAAACACAATACATGTAGAAAATGCCAGTGAAATACCACAGGATTTTTATAACAATATAAATAGGATTGGCATCACAGCTGGGGCATCAACACCAGACTGGATAATCAAGGAGGCTATGTTAAAAATGAAAAATGAAGTTAATGAAAATGAAATGTTAGAGTATGAAAAGTATATGAATACAGATATGGAAATAAGAGTAGGTGGAATAGTTAAAGGAGAAATTTTCAAGGTTAATGAAAATGAAGCTTACTTAACAATACGTGGAGCTAAAAATGAAGGATATCTTCCAAAGAGTGAAGTTACTAGAGATGAAGACGCTAAATTAAATGAAATATTAACTGTAGGCGATGAAATAGAAGCTAAAATAATAAGAGTTAAGAACAATGATGGATATATAGTTGTTTCAAAAACTGAAATTGAAAGAGAAGGCGTTCAAAAAGAATTAGAGGAAATATACAATAATAACGAACAAATAAATGTTAAGATTGTAGAAGTTGTAAAAGGTGGAGTTATAGCTACATATAAAGGAATAAAAGTATTTATACCAGCATCACATCTTTCACTTTCAAGAGTTAATGATTTAGCATCATTTAAAGGTGAAGAAGTTACAGTCAAATTAATAGAATTTGAAAAACGCGGAAGAATCATTAAAAAAATGGTAGCATCAAGAAGAGCTTTACTTCAACAAGAAAAAGATATGCAAGAAGTAGAAACTTGGAATAATTTAGAGAAAGATACAGTGATTGAAGGAACAGTAAGAAGATTATCAACATTTGGTGCATTTGTTGAAGTTGGAGGAGTAGATGGATTACTTCATATATCAGAAATGTCTTGGAATAAAGTTTCAAATCCTAAGGATGTTGTTAAAATAGGAGAAACTATAAAAGTATATGTTTTAGATGTGGATAAAGAAAATAAAAAACTTGCATTAAGCTTAAAAAAATTACAAGAAAATCCTTGGTCAAGAGTAAATGAAAAATATCCAGTAGGAAATGTTGTACTTGGAAAAGTTGTTAGATTTGCAGATTTTGGTGCTTTCGTTGAATTAGAGCCAGGTGTAGATGGTTTAGTTCATATTTCACAAATAAGTCAATCTAAAGTAGATAGACCAAGTTCAGTTTTAAAAATTGGTGAAGAAGTTAAAGCTGTAATTTTAGAAGCAGATGAAGAAAAGAAAAGAATTTCTTTAAGCATTAAAGCAGTAGACGAAATGTAATATAAAATGCATGGCTTTGGCCATGTATTTTATTTGCATATAATTATAGTTTAATTAATAATATAGTTTTAGAGAGTATTATTAATTTTTGAAAGAGGCATCATAAATAATTATGTATAGGTATGAATTTTTAAATTTAATAAATTTAAAAGATTTTAGACGATTAGCAAGTAAAGACTATGAATTTACTAAATTACATCATAAATTCTTAGATGAATATGAAAAACTTCCTTTTATGATGAAGCTTTTTCGTTATAAAAATATTTTACTTTTAAAAGAAAATGAAAAATATGTAGGATATATGTGGGTTACCAGATATGAATTTAAAAGTTATAAGATAAATAGAATAATTCTTGAAAATAATTGTGATATTAAGTTATATACTGGTTTTTTTAATAAGTTTCCAGTAGGTGCTTATTTTGAAATAGAAGGAACCTTTGAACAAGAGGAATTGATTATGTTAGAAAAACTAGGTTTTAAAAAATTTGAATTATTATATGAAATGAAAAAGGAAATTTTACAAGAATATAACATTTCATTAGAAGAGAATCTTCAATTGAAATTATTTGAAAATGGAAAAGATGAAGAATTAAGAAAAAACATACAAAATAAAATTTTTAAAGCAAAAGGTAGAGCTGATATTGAAGTTTGTGATATAGTTTTTGAAGAAAACCAAGAATATTATATAGAAAATGCCTCTTATTTTTTAATGTATAAAGATGAAGCTATTGGATATGGGCAACTTATAAAAGAGTATGAAAACTTGTATATTGTTAATTTAGGAGTTATACCAGAATTTAGGGGAAAAGGATATAGTAGGTTTATATTGAGAAAGCTTATAAATATAGCTATAGATATGGGATACAAAGATGTTTTTTTAAAATGTAATGAAAAAAATATTGCAGCTTTAACATTATATAAAAAACATGAATTTGAAGTTGTATCAAGGTATAAAATGTTAGGTTTTACAAAGACTAATAAAGAAAAAGAGATAATTTGATTAAAAACAAATTATCTCTTTTTATATAATTATTTATTAAGCTTATTATATTCTTTAATACCTAATGCAAGGATGTCCATTGCATTTGAAATATCATCACAGTTTAAACAATAAGAAAGTCTTACTTCGTTTTTGCCTAGTCCAGCAGTTGAGTAAAAACCTTCAGCTGGAGCGACCATAACTGTTTTACCATCATGATTAAAGTCGCAAAGCATGAATTTTGTGAATTTTTCACCATCATCTATTGGTAATTTAGCCATAATATAAAAAGCTCCATTTGGTTTTTCACATACTATATTAGGAATCTTACAAAGCTTTTCATACATTACATTTCTTCTTTTTTCATATTCCTTTTTAACCTTATCAAAATACTCTTTAGGAGTATTGATTAGGTTAGCAGCAGCTAATTGCTCTATAGTTGGAACACAAAGTCTTGCTTGACAAATTTTTAAAATTTGTTTTATAAGATCTTTATTTTTAGAAGCAACTAAACCAATTCTAGCACCGCAAGCACTATAGCGTTTGGAAATACTATCTATTAATATAACTCTATCTAAAGCATCTTCCATATAAAGTGCAGATGTATATTTATCATCACCATAAACAAATTCTCTATACACTTCATCAGAGATAAGATAGATATCGTTTTCTTTTGCTATATCAGCAAGCATTCTGATTTCTTCTTTAGTATATACAACTCCAGTTGGATTTCCAGGATTTGAAATCATAATTGCTTTAGTTTTACTATTAATTTTTTTTACTATATCCTCTTTTTTAGGTAAATGGAATCCATTTTCAGCAGTTGTTAAAAATGGTACAACATTAACTCCTGTCACTTGAGCGAAACCATTGTAGTTAGCATAAAATGGTTCAGGAATTATTATTTCATCACCAACATCAGCTATAGCCATAAAAGCTAAAGATATAGCTTCAGAGCCTCCAGCAGTTATTAATAGTTCATCATAATCAAAGTCTATATCCCATTCTTTATAATATTTTCTGAAACTATTTATTGTATTATCCAATCCTTGAGATTGTGCATATTTTAAGACA
This sequence comes from Clostridium senegalense, assembly GCF_018916625.1. Classification (NCBI taxonomy): domain Bacteria; kingdom Bacillati; phylum Bacillota; class Clostridia; order Eubacteriales; family Clostridiaceae; genus Clostridium; species Clostridium senegalense. The sequence continues at coordinate 174,352 of NZ_JAHLNC010000001.1, read as the reverse complement.
GGTTCATTAAATTCTTTAACAGCTTCAATGAAAGTACTAGGAGTTTCGATATCAGGTTGACCAATATTAAGGTGGTAAACATGGATACCTCTTTTTTTAGCTTCTGTAGCATAAGGTACTAATTTACGGATTGATGAATAATTCATTTTTTGAATACGATTTGAAAATCTCATTAATTTAATCCTCCAATTTTAAAAAAGATTATTTTGATCAGTTAAATTATTATCAACAATATCAGTAAAAGAGTTAGCGTAAGTTTTTACATCAAAAACAGATGTATTTCTAAACTTACCACTAAAATAACTTCTGTCAACGATACCATTATAGCACATATTTGTTAGTGTAGAACTGTTGTTGTTTGAATTTTTTACATTTTTCACAAAAATTCCTCCTTTTGTTCATATTATTCCCAAAAGGAGGAGTTATTATTAGTCTTCCTTAACTGCCGCTGTTTCCTCTAATGAGTTGCAATTACAATAGTATTTATCTAAAACGCTTCCAAGACGTTTTATTCCTTCAACTATTTTTTCTTCATTCATATTAGAATAGTTAAGTCTAAAGAAATTTTTCTTGCCACCATTAGGGAAGAAAGATCCGCCAGGAACATAGGCTACTTTTTCTTTTAAAGCATCCTCCATTATAGCTTTTGCATCTAAACCTTCTTTAAGTTCAACCCAAGTAAATAGGCCACCTTCAGGTATTGTGAATTTAACTTCTTTTGGAAAGTAAGTTTTCATACTGTCAATCATTAAGTCTCTACGTTTTTTATAAACTTTTATAAGTGAAGCAATATGTTCATCAAGGCTATACTTTTCCATATATCTTGCAGCTATAACCTGACTTAAAGTATTACATTGTAAATCTGCACCTTGCTTAATTAATATATATTTTTGAAGAATTTTAGTATCTGCAACTATCCATCCCAGTCTTAAACCAGGGCAGAATGTTTTTGAAAATGTACCAAGATTAATTACAAAGCCACTTTCATCAAATGCTTTTACAGCAGGCAATTTTTCGTTGTCATACCTTAATTCACCATAAGGACTATCCTCTATAACAGGTATTTCATATTTTGCAGCCAAAGCAGCTAAACGTTTTCTTCGTTCTAAAGACATTGTTATACCACTTGGGTTTTGAAAATCAGGAATAGTATAAATCATTTTTACATTGTCATTTTCTTTTATAGCTTTTTCAAGTTCTTCTATGATCATACCATCTTTATCCATTGATATTTCGATGAATTTAGGTTCGTAGGCCTTGAAAGCGTTTATCGCACCTAAGTAACTAGGGCTTTCACAAATTATTACATCACCTTTATTTACAAAAAGTTTTGCTGAAAACTCTAAGCCTTGTTGGGAACCATTTGTTAGCATAATATTAGATATGTCACATTTAACTCCAGATGGAGCCATTCTTTCCTCAACAATTATTTTTCTAAGTGGAGCAAAACCTTCTGTTGTAGTATATTGAAGAGCAAAAGCCCCTTCATTAAATAATACTTCTTTAGCTATTTCTCCAATTTTTTCTTTTGGAAATAATTCTGGAGCAGGTAGACCACCTGCAAATGAAATTATTTCAGGTTGTTCTGTTAATTTTAAAAGTTCTCTTATTTCAGAAGCCTTAATATTAGACATTCTGTCAGAAAAATTTAAATTCATAATGCACCCCCCAATAAATAAAAAGCCTGAATTTAAAAAATATAAAAAACTTTATAAAGATTCTAAATATTCTATTATAATTTAATTATATATCAAATATTATTTTTTTCAAGGAGTTATTCTTTTATAATTATGTATATATTAATAAAACATAATTATGCTTAATTTGAAAATTAAGGAATATATTTCATGATAATTTATAAAAACTAAAATTATCATTAAAAATATATTAAGCAATATAAACTTATATTTTAAAATGTAAGAAAAAAAATTTACACAAATTAAATAAAAAATTCTTAAAAAAATTTTATTTTTATAATTAGTAATCTAAAGAAAAATGGAAAAATTATAACTTTATATTTTAAGAAGATGTTTATAAAAGAGGTTTTAAAACATCTTTAAATAGTTAAAAAATTAACAAATTCATCAAAATAACATAATAAAAAGCATAAAAAATTTAAAATGGATTTTTCTAAAAATAATTAATTTTAAGACATATAAAAATAACTGGTAATAGATGATAAAAAACTTTAATTATGTCACTAAATTATATATAATTAGATAATAATTAGATACTTAAATTAACACATTTTTATTTTAAAAGGAAAAGTTTATGATAATATAAAAATGGTTATAATTTTACAAAGGAGAATGAAGGAATGAATAAAAAATTAAAATATTTTATAGAAACTTGGGGTTGTCAAATGAATGAAGAGGACTCTGAAAAACTATCTGGTGGATTAAAGCCATTAGGACATGAAAGAACCGAGAAAAAAGAAGAAGCAGATGTTATAGTATATAATACTTGTTGTGTTAGAGAAAATGCAGAACAAAAGGTAGAAGGTAACTTAGGGGCTCTTAAAAAGCTTAAAAAAGAAAAACCTGAAACTGTAATAGCTATAACAGGTTGTATGATGCAACAAGAAGGAATGGCAGAAAGTATAATAAAGAAGTTTCCATATGTTGATATTATAATAGGTACACACAATGCTTATAAATTTAATGAATATTTAAGTAGAGCATTAGGTGGGGAAAGACCAATAGTTGAAGTTTGGAATAAAGAAGATGATATAATAGAAGGTCAACCTATAGATAGAGCAAGTAGTATAAAAGGTTTTGTTACTATAATGTATGGATGTAACAATTTCTGTACATATTGCATAGTACCTCATGTTAGAGGAAGAGAAAGAAGCAGACAACCAGAGCAAATAGAAAACGAAATAAGAGATATGGTTAAAGAGGGATATAAAGAAATAACTTTATTAGGTCAAAATGTAAACTCATATGGTAAAGGATTAGAACCAGAAATAAACTTTGCTCAATTATTAAGAAGAATTAATAAAATAGAAGGTTTAGAAAGAGTGAAATTTATGACATCTCATCCAAAAGATTTAAGTGATGAAGTTATAGAAGCAATAGCTGAATGCGATAAACTATGCGAATGCATACACTTACCAGTTCAATCAGGTTCATCTAGAATTTTAAAGAAAATGAATAGACATTATGACAGAGAACAATATATGGAACTTATAAGAAAAATAAAAGAAAGAATACCAAATGTAGCTTTAACTACTGATATAATAGTTGGTTTCCCAGGTGAAACAGAGGAAGATTTTGAAGAAACATTAAGCTTAGTTAAGGAAGTTGAATATGATTCAGCATTCACATTCTTATATTCTAAAAGAAAAGGAACACCAGCAGATTTAATGTTAGATCAAGTACCAGAAGAAGCTAAAAAAGCAAGATTCAATAGACTTGTGGAAGCTGTAAATGAAATATCTGCTAAAAAAAATAAAGCTTACGATCAACAGATTGTTGAAGTTTTAGTTGAAGGACTTAGCAAAAACGATGAAAGTAAGTTAGCAGGAAGAACAAGAACAGGTAAACTTGTGAATTTTGCTGGAAATAAAGAAAATATAGGAAAACTTGTTAATGTTAAAATAATAAAGGCACAATCATTCTCGTTAATTGGGGAAGAAGTATAAAAAAGAGCGACATTGTCGCTTTTTTTATACTTTATAAGTTTGGATAAAAGTTAATAAGGAGGATCAAGTTATGGCATTAACGCCGATGATGAAGCAATACTTTAGTGTGAAGGATAAATGTAAAGATGCAATAGTCTTTTTTAGATTAGGAGATTTTTATGAAATGTTTTTTGAAGATGCAAAACTTGTATCTAAAGAATTGGAATTAACTCTTACTGGAAGAGACTGTGGGCTTGAAGAAAGAGCTCCAATGTGTGGTGTACCGTTCCATTCTGCAGAAACATATATTGGTAGATTGGTAGCTAAAGGATATAAAGTTGCCATATGTGAACAGGTAGAAGATCCAGCAGTTGCAAAAGGCATAGTTAAAAGAGACGTGGTGAAAATATTAACTCCTGGTACTTATACTGAAGGTAGTTTTTTAGAAGATCGAAAAAATAATTTTTTAATGGGAATTTCTATTTTACAAGATAATTGTGCTGTATCATTTTGTGATGTTTCAACAGGAGAATTTTATTGTAGTGATTTTAAATATGATAAAACAATAATTTTAGATGAAATTGCAAAATTTAATCCTAAAGAAATAGTTTTATCTACAAGTATTACTAAAGATTTAGTTTTTGATATAAATGATAGATTTGAAGCTTCAATATCATATTTAGATGATCAGTATTTTAATACAGAAGAAATTAAAATAACAGAACAGTTTAGAAATTTTAATGATATACAAATGAACAAAGTGTTATTAACTGCAATAAATGGTCTTTTAAATTATATTATAGAAACTCAAAAGGTAAAAATGTCACATATAGATATAATTGAAAGCTATAACATAAATGACTATTTAGTTATAGATGGAAGTTCAAGAAGAAACTTAGAAATAACAGAAAGTTTAAGAGATAAAAATAAAAAAGGATCTTTATTATGGGTTTTAGATAAAACAAGCACTGCAATGGGGGGCCGTAGACTAAGAAATTGGGTAGATCAACCTCTTGTAGATAAAGAAAAAATAGTTTTGAGACAGGATGCAATTGAAGAACTTGTAAAAAATATATCTAAAGAAGAAGATTTAAAAGATGCATTAAAAGAAGTATATGATATAGAAAGACTAGTAGGTAAAATTAGCTCAAAGAGCATAAATGCAAAAGAACTTATTTCATTAAAGAATTCTATTGAGAAAATACCTACAATAAAACAAGTTTTAACAAATTTTAAAAGTAATTTGCTTATAAAGGTATTAAATGAATTAGATGATTTAAAAGACATTTATGAAATATTAGACAAGTCAATAAGTGATAATCCAGCTATATCTGTAAAAGAAGGAAATATAATAAAAGATGGATTTGATGAGAGGATAGATGATTTTAGAAATTCAAAACGTTGTGGGAAACAATGGATTGCTAATTTAGAAAGTACAGAAAAAGAAGAAACTGGCATAAGGTCTCTAAAAGTAGGATATAATAAAGTTTTTGGTTATTATATAGAAATAACCAAAGCAAACTTAGCATTGGTACCAGAAGGCAGATATATAAGAAAACAGACATTATCTAACGCAGAACGTTTTATAACTCCAGAATTAAAAGAAATGGAAGAAAAAATATTAGGTGCTGAAGATAAGCTTATGTCATTGGAGTATGAAATATTTGTAGATATACGTGATATGGTTGAAAATCATGTGGATAGAATGAAAATATCATCTAAACTTATATCAGAGTTAGATTGTCTATGTTCTTTAGCTAGAGTTGCAAGAGAAAATGGATATATAAAACCTAATATTAATACTAAAGGAATATTAAAAATTGAAGATGGAAGACATCCTGTGGTTGAGAAAATGTTAGATGTAAATGAGTTTGTAGCTAATGATACTAAGTTAGATACTAAAAATAATCAATTACTATTAATAACAGGACCTAATATGGCAGGTAAATCCACATATATGAGACAAGTTGCACTAATAACATTGATGGCTCAAATAGGGAGTTTTGTTCCGGCTAAATTTGCAGATATATCTATTTGTGATAAAATTTTTACAAGAATAGGGGCCTCCGATGATTTAGCTGGTGGGAAAAGTACTTTTATGGTAGAAATGTGGGAAGTTTCTAATATTCTTAGAAATGCTACAAATAAAAGCTTAATATTATTAGATGAAGTAGGAAGAGGTACTAGTACTTATGATGGATTAAGTATTGCATGGTCTGTTATAGAATATATTTGTAAAAACTCAAATATGAAATGCAAAACTTTATTTGCTACACATTATCATGAATTAACAAAATTAGAAGGAATGGTAGAGGGCGTTAGAAATTACTCTATAGCAGTAAAAAAAATTGATAACTCTATAATCTTTTTAAGAAAAATTATAGAAGGTGGGGCAGATGAGTCTTATGGTATAGAGGTTGCAAAGCTTGCTGGTATACCTGAAACTGTTATAGATAGAGCAAGGGAAATTCTATGCAAATTAGAATGTGATAATAAAGAAAAAGATAAAGATGTAATTTTAGAAATAAGTGATAAAGGATATAAGGAAGAAAAAGAAGAAGAAACTCCTTGTAAAGAAGTTGCTATAGATAAACTAAAAAAGGAAGAAGATGCTGTTGCTGAGCAATTAGGATTTTTACAAACTGTTGAAAACAATGAACTTATAGAAGAAATGAAAAATATTGATTTATTAAATATGACAATAATTGAATGTGTAAATAAATTAAATGAATTAATTATAAAAGCAAAAAAATTATAAAAACTTCAAGCATTAGATTTAATATAGGAGGTGAATTTATGAAAAGAATAAATGTTTTGGATAAAGCTACAACTAACAAAATAGCAGCAGGAGAAGTAGTGGAGAGAGCAAGTTCAGTTGTTAAAGAATTGATTGAAAATAGTATAGATGCTAACAGTAGCAACATAACAATTGAAATTGAAGATAGTGGTAATAAGCTTATAAGGATATGCGATGATGGATATGGGATATATAAAGAAGATATAGAAAAAGCTTTTATGCCACATGCTACAAGTAAAATAAAAGAACTTGATGATATATATAAAATAAATAGTTTTGGATTTAGAGGAGAAGCATTGGCTAGTATAGCTGCTGTTTCAAAAGTTAAATTAAAGAGCAAAACAAAAGAAGATGATTTTGGTGTAGAAATAATAATAAATGGTGGAGAGAAAAAAAGTCTTTTAGATGCACCTTCTAATGATGGAACCCTTATAGAAGTTAAAGATTTATTTTATAATGTTCCAGCAAGACAAAAATTCTTAAAATCTCCACAAAGAGAGTCCTCATTAATTTCTGATTTAGTATTAAGATTAGCCCTTGCAAATTATGGAGTATCATTCAAACTTATTAATAACGGTAAAAATGTAATAACAACTTATGGAACTGAAAACATAGAAGATACTATAAGAATTTTATATGGGAAACAAGTAAGTGAAAATATAATTTCTTTTGAAAGCCATAATGACATAGCATCTGTATATGGATATATAGGAAATAGTGAAATAAGTAGAGGAAGTAGAAATAGACAAAGTATTTTTGTAAATAAGAGGCTTATAAAAAGTAGTACTATAACAGCAGCAGTTGAAAATGCATTTAAGTCCTTCCTTACAGTAAATAAATTTCCGTTTTTTGTATTATTCTTAGATATATTTCCAGAATACATTGATCCCAATGTACATCCATCTAAAGCTGAAATAAAATTTTATGATGAAAGAAGTATATTTAAGTTAGTTTTTAATGCAGTTCATCAGGCTTTAAGAGAGTATTTAAGAGAATCTTTTGAAATAGATGAAGAGGTTAATTTAAAAGAATTAGAGAAAGTAGAAGAAATTCCAAAAGTAGAGTATAAGCAAGAAAGTATACATAAGGATTTTTTTCAAAATAATATAGATTTAAACAAGATTAAGTTAGAAATTTTACCAGTGGATTTAAAAAATAATGATATAGAGAGTAATATGGTAAAAGAGGACAAAGAGGAATTTAAAGGAAGAGCTACGTTAAATGCCTATATAAACGTTGCTGAAGATAAAATAGAGGCAGTTAATAATAATTATGTAAAATGTAATGAAGAAATAAATCTAAAAAAAAGTACTCCTATTTGCAATGAAAAATTAATTTCTAAATTTCCACCTATTAGAATAATAGGGCAATTTAATAACACTTATATAGTAGGTGAATGTAATAAGGAACTTATTTTAATAGATCAGCATGCTGCTCATGAAAAATATCTTTTTGAAAAATATAAAAAATCTATAGAAAATTTATCAGTAGTTAGTCAATTGTTAATTACTCCTATAATATTAGAATTAAGCTTTGATGAATATCCATATTACGAAGAAAATAGGGAGGTTTTTATAAAAGCTGGATTTAATATTGAAGAGTTTGGCAATAATACAATAAGTATTAGAGAAGTTCCAATGTTTTTAGGTAAGCCGGATTTTAAAACATTATTTTATGATATTTTAGATGACCTTAAAAACATGGGAACTGGAAATACTGTAGATATAAAATATAATAAGATTGCAACACTAGCATGTAAGGCCGCTGTAAAAGCTAATGATAAGTTGACTATAAATGAGATGGAAAAACTTTTAGAAGATTTAAGATATATGGATGATCCATTTACTTGTCCGCATGGTAGACCTACAACTATAAAAATGACATTAACGGAGATAGAAAAAAAATTTAAGAGAATACAATAATACATTATAGGTTTGGGTGAGGTATATGAAAAATTTATTAATTATTGCAGGACCTACTGCAGTTGGAAAAACAGAAATATCTATAAAGCTTGCTAAAGAAATTAATGGGGAGATAATTTCCTGTGATTCTATGCAAATTTATAAAGATATGGATATAGGTTCAGCTAAAATTTTAGAAGATGAAATGGATGGAGTGCCACATTATCTTATAGATATTATAGAACCTAATGAAGAATTTAGTGTTGCTGCATTCAAGGAAAATGCAGAGAATATCATAGAAGATATTGATAAAAGAGGAAAAGTTCCTATGGTTGTAGGGGGAACTGGTCTTTATATAAACTCATTAATATTTAATTATAGTTTTGGAGACACAAGTAAGGATGAAGGATATAGAAAAGAGTTAGAGAAAGTTGCTAATGAAAAAGGTAAAGATTACGTTCATAACATGTTAAAGGACATAGATATTGAAAGTTATGAAAAACTGTATCCTAATGATTTAAAAAGAGTTATAAGAGCTTTGGAAATATATAAGGTTACAGGGAAAACAATGAGCAAGTATTTATCAGAACAAAATATATATGATATACCTTATAATGTTCATTACTATGTTTTGAATATGAATCGCGAAAAGTTATATGAAAGAATTAACAAAAGAGTAGACATAATGATGGAAAATGGTCTTTTAGATGAAGTAAAGAAATTAAAAGATAAAGGATACACAAAAGATATGCAGTCTATGAAAGGTATAGGGTATAAAGAATTGCTTTTATACTTAGATGGAGAGATTTCATTAGAATGTGCTGTTAATATGATAAAACAATTTAGTAGAAATTATGCAAAAAGACAATTAACTTGGTTTAGGAAAGACAAAAGAGTAGTATGGATTGATAAAGATAATTTTACTAATGATGAAGAAATTGTAAATTTTATAAAAAATGATTTTAAAAAAAGAGAATTGTGTAATAATTAATATAACAATAGAATAAAATAGGAAGGATTTTCCTGAGTAATATAGAATAATATACAAGGAAGCTTTCTAAATTTTAGAATACATTATTGTTGATTAAAACCAAAACTATGGTAGATATGTACAGTTAATAGTTAACTGAAAGACTAATTGATACATTTGTGTTTATCTATAATAAATAGTGAAAATTGGGGTATTTAAAAACTATGGAGGTGCTTAAAATGAGTAAATCAACAAATAATTTACAAGATATATTTTTAAATGGTGCAAGAAAGAACAGAATTCCTGTTACAATTCATTTAACTAACGGATTTCAAATAAAAGGAAATGTAAATGGGTTTGATAGTTTTACAGTTGTTTTATTTTCAGAAGGAAAACAAATGCTAATATACAAACATGCAATATCTACAATAACTCCTGCAAAGGCTATATTATTTAACAATAACAACAATAATAATGAGAATAAAGAATCTCAACATGAATTTTAAAATTAATTAAATTATTTTTAGGTTAAGGATTTAAATATAATTTTATTGAAATTATTTAAAAAAACTCGGCAAAATAGCTGAGTTTTTTTATTTGTAATAATAATAGGAAAGGCTTGTGAATATATTATTACAAGAACAATTTATTACTTATTATTATGGAGGGAGAGAATTAAGATGAGTAAGAAATCTCAAATATTGCAGTCTTTCAAGGAAGGTAAAAGTATAGAAGAAATAATATCTCTTGGGTTTGAAGGAAAATATGTTAAAAAAATTATTAATCAATATAAAAAAGAAAATGATTTTAAAGTGAATTTAGCAGAAAAAGAAGAAATTCATGAAGACATAAAGGATGAATTAAAAGAAGATTTAGGATTTGAGTTTGATGAATCTGTAGAGCAAATACAATGTGAAATTTTAAATACATCTCAAAAAGATTTAAGAGAAGTTATGGAGTTTTTAAACAAAAATACAGATAAAATAAAAGAAATAAATTTAAATATTATTTTAAATGGAAATAATGAGTGTGAAGATTATATAAAGACAGAAACTGAGGAGCCATATAATCCTATAGATCAAATTAAAAGTGCTGGGGAAGAAAAAGTACGAGAGTACTTATCAAAATTAGATATAAAGGAATTAAAAGAAGTAATGAAAAAATACACACCAGACCCTAAGAAAATAGCAAATAAATGGAGAAATAAAGAGAAACTAATTAACTTTATAGTTGAAAAATCAAAATAAAAAATAAAATTACATCGCAAGTGTTTAATTTTATAGAAAATTCTATGGAGGTGGAAGTTAAAGCGCTACACCTCATTTTCTTTGTTTTATTATAGGATTTGATTATTGTTTTTTACTATGGTAGTATTATGATGTTAATTAAGTAATAAGGAGAGAACATAATGTTAGACATAACTAAAGATTTTTTAATTAAAAGTTTCAATATAAATCAGGAAATATTCGAATTATCGCAAAAAGCATTAGAAGATGTTAAAGGTGAATTTGAAAAACTAGATGAAATAAAAGAATATAATCAAATGAAAGTCTTAAATGCATTACAAGAAGAAAGAATTAGTGAGATGCATTTTACAAATTCTTCAGGATATGGATATGGAGATATAGGAAGAGATGCTTTAGATAGAGTTTATGCCAAGATATTTAATACAGAAGCAGCACTTGTAAGACCACATTTTGTTAATGGAACTCATGCTATAGGAGCAGCATTATTTGGTAACTTAAGACCTAATGATACTATGCTTAGTGTTTGTGGATCACCTTATGATACATTACATAATATAATAGGAATTAGTGGTGAAGAAAATATAGGTTCACTTAGAGAATATGGTGTTAAATATAAACAAATAGAATTAAAAAATAATAAAGTTGACATAGAACTTATGAAAACTACAATTAAAGAAGATAGTAGTATAAAACTTGTACATATTCAAAGATCAACAGGTTATGGTTGGAGAAATTCATTATTAGTAAATGAAATAAAAGTTATAATAGAAGCTGTAAAAGAAATAAACCCAGAAGTTATATGCTTTGTTGATAACTGTTATGGAGAATTTATTCAAACTATAGAACCAACAGATGTTGGAGCAGATTTAGTAGCTGGTTCTCTTATAAAAAATATAGGTGGAGGAATTGCACCTACTGGAGGATATATAGCTGGTAAGGGAAATTATGTAAATCAAGCAGCTTATAGATTGACAATACCAGGAATTGGTGGAGAATGTGGTTCTACATTTGGTGTTATGAGAAGCTTATTTCAAGGATTATTTTTAGCGCCGCATATAGCTATAGAAGCAGTTAAAGGAGCTATATTTTGTGCAAGAATAATGGAACTTTCAGGTTTTGAAGTATTACCTAAATATAATGATGAAAGAAGCGATATAATACAGGCAATAAAATTTAATGATAAAGAAAAGTTAATAAAATTCTGTAAGGGAATTCAAAAAGGTTCTCCAGTAGATTCTCATGTTGAATGTGAACCATGGGATATGCCTGGATATACTGATCAAGTAATTATGGCCGCTGGTGCTTTCATACAAGGATCTTCTATTGAACTTTCAGCAGATGCACCAATAAGAGAGCCATATATTGCATATCTACAAGGTGGATTAACTTTTGAACATGCTAAAACAGGAATATTAATAGCTTTGTCTAAAATGATGTAAAAATAAAGCAAATTTAATTGCTATAATTTTTATTGTATAGATTTCAGAGTGTCGAAAAGTCGACACTCTTTGTTTTTGGAAAAAATATAGGGAAACAAGCTCCAATTTAAATTTATTCAATAACTTTAAAATATTTTCACACAAGATACAGTGTTGAATTTAAAGTTATTCGGAGCATGTCTCACTATTTTAGGTATTCAAGTTTTGGAATGGATAATTTAAAAAGTCAACTTGGAACCCTATAACTTGGGTGATAAATTATGATAACAGTAAAAAACAAATAAAATACCTCAATATTAAAATAGACTGTATCAAATTGAGTTAAAAACTCTAATTTAATACAGTCACTAAACAGTTAAATATATAAATCTATGAAGAACTAGTTGCATTAAATTTATACATAAGAATCTGAAGAGGCCAGTCACACTAATTGTGTGTTACACCACTTTAGATATAAAAAACTAATTACCTTCTTACTTGATTATTAGCAACAGTTACTTGAATTACATGTTGTTATTGCGCCAAGGTTTGCGTTGTTGATGTTAAGAGTACCAACAGTAAGTGCACTAGTAACAGTTGCAACTACAGTATAGGTACAACAATCATCAAAGCAAGAATCACAGTCACAAACGAAGAATGAGAATGTTTGTGATGAAACTAATGCTGCTAATTCAAATGTCCATGCAGGTCCAACAGGAATAGGTGCAAGTTGACATTTACAAAGTTTAAATACTTGGAAGTTTATAATTCCTGTGAAAGCAACTGGAGCAACAAGATTACTTGCAAATTCTAGTTTTGTAACAGGTTTACAAAAGCAAGAATTATTTAAAGTAATAGAACTAACTGTAAATGTTGTTCCAGCTACTGAACCAGCAGGAATTGTAGTTGCACTAGGAGTTCCACATTTTATAATAGTTGGACATGGATTATTTTCTTTCTTAGAACAATTATGGTTATCAGTATAATGTTTATGATTATCATTACAACAATTTTTTGACATTGAATTCATAAATGAACCCTCCTTTAATTTAGATAAATTTAATTAGAAATTACTAAATGGCAAATTAAATTGCGTAGTAATTTTTTGATGTTTTTCCTATATTATATAAGTATTATAGGAAAATGGTGATGATAATCTGTTGATGTCATTTTACTAATTATAATATCAAGCATCACAATCACAATCGCAATGGCAATCGCAATCGCAATCACAATCACAATCTGGGAACAAAGGCTCTAAATTTTGATCTGGATAGAACTTAGGAATTGGAGCTTTTTCAAATCTTTCACATGGATTTTCTTCAGGCTCTTTTTCACATGGCTCTTTTGGAACTGGACAGTAGCCATAAGTAGGAATTAGAAGTTGTACAATAAGCTCACATTTTACAACGATGTAGTAGCCTAAAGTAATATCCAAAACATCATTACAGTTTTCATCTTTTAGTAATCTACCATCTAGAGCGTTAGCAACCATTTCAAGTTTTATTATATTAGAATCTAAATCTTCAGCATTTTGAACCGGTATAAAGCTAGCAGAAATTTGAGCTATAGAATCAGGACAATAGAATTTTCCAATTACATCTGTTCTGTTAATTTCAAACAATTCACATTGATTCATACCGTTTGCATCAATGTAATCTGAATAGAAAGAAATTCTGTAAGAAATAACTAGTTTTTTAAAGCCTGGTTTACCTATAAGCGGAATTTTTTCTACTGAAAGCAATGTTAAATTAAAATCTCTACTATTAATATATATCTTTGGATTTATTAATGGATTGCTTCTTAATTCACAATCCGTTGTATTTGTATCAGAACCTGCACAGTATACAAGACATCTTTTTATTAAGCATTGATCAAAAATTTTAGGTACTTCAATGCAGACTAATTCAGAAGGGTCTGGTAAACAACCTTGTTTATTTACAAGACCGGGACGTGGTGAAAATTTCCTCAAGTTAATGGACATACATTCTCCTCCTCTTTAAAAATATAATAAATATAAGTTTATTTATTGCTTATAATGTATTATATGTTAAAAAATAAAAGTTGTGAAAAATAATTTTTTGTTTTATAGAAGGGCATAATAAGTGTTGGCTAAGAATATAATTTTATAAAGGATGAGATGTAGTAATTATGATATATCCATATATGCTAATGATATCTAGGGTTTTTTTAAGTTAACAATAAAGAATTAGTTTGTAAAATAATATACAGAAATGAAAAAAATGCATAAAATTTACTATACTAGTAGGATGCCTAGTAAAAAGTTTTTATAGTCATAGAATAAATTATCTGTATTGCATGTAGTCCGGTGATTATAACTAAAACTTCAATATATATTATATATATTTTAATAGGAATAAATTGCTTTAAAAGGAACCAAAAAAATAAATAATTGCATGTAGCTATAAAAATTTTATATGTCTAAGAAAAAATATCTTGAAAATATAGCAACTTTGAAGGAATTTATTTTAAGGATGAATAGGTGAATTCAAGTTGAAGGTGTTTTGGGGGGGTTAAAGAAGACTACGGTTTTAGAAGATTTGTTATGTGTGGAAATATTAAGGTTATAACTAAGTTTTTATTAATGGTATTTAGATACAATGTCAATAATTTATATAATAAAACTCTTCACAAATCCAATGGTAAGCTAGTTCATAAAAAGCCATATTCGTAATAAAATTTAAATTATGGATAAATATTTTTACCCTATATTTTGTTGTACCTGAAAATTTGCCGTTTAAAATTAAATACATAAAACTCCATAAATAAAATACCAAAATATTAAAATAGACTGTATCAAATTGAGTTAAGTACTCTAATCTAATACAGCCACCAAACAGTTAAATAAATTATTAATTAGATAAATTTATCAAGAATTAGTTGCATTAAATTTATACATCAAGAGTTGAAGAGGTCAGTAACACTATTGTGTGTTACACCTACTCTATATATAAAATTAATTAGCTTTTTACTTAATTATTAGCAACAATTACTTGAATTACATGTTGTTATTGCGCCAAGGTTTGCGTTGTTGATGTTAAGAGTACCAACAGTAACTGCACTAGTAACAGTTGCAACTACAGTATAGGTACAACAATCATCAAAGCAAGAATCACAGTCACAAACGAAGAATGAGAATGTTTGTGATGAAAGTAATGCTACTAATTCAAATGTCCATGCAGGTCCAACAGGAACAGGTGCAAATTGACCTCTACAAAGTTTAAATACTTGGAAGTTTATAATTCCTGTGAAAGCAACTGGAGCAACAAGATTACTTGCAAACTCTAGTTTAGTAACAGGTCTACATAAACAAGAATTATTTAAAGTAATAGAACTAACTGTAAATTGTGTTCCAGCTACTGAACCAGCAGGAATTGTAGTTGCACTAGGAGTTCCACATTTTATAATAGTTGGACATGGTCTATCGTCTTTTTTACAACAATTATTGTTATCATTACAACAATTATGGTTATCATTACAACAATTATGGTTGTGATTACAACACTTATGGTTATCGGTACAACAGTTTTTTGACATTGAATTCATAAATGAACCCTCCTTTAATTAGATAAATTTAATTAGAAATTACTATATGCAAATTAATTCATATATAGTAATTTTTAATACTTCTCCTATAATATATGATTATTATAGGAGAATGGTGATGATAATGTATTGATTTCATTTTACTAATTATATTTTCAATAATTGTCATCGCAATCTGGGAATAAAGGCTCTAAATTTTGATCTGGATAGAACTTAGGAATTGGAGCTTTTTCAAATCTTGCACATGGATTTTCTTCAGGCTCTTCTGCACATGGTTCTTTTGGAACTGGACAGTAGCCGTAAGCAGGAACTAAAAGTTGTACAATAAGCTCACATTTTACAACGATGTAGTACCCTAAAGTAATATCTAAAACATCGTTACAGTTCTCATCCTTTAATAGTTGACCATCTAGAGCGGTAGCAACCATTTCAAGTTTTATTATATTAGAATCTAAATCTTCAGCATTTTGAACTGGTACAGTACTAGCAGAAATTTGAGCTATAGAATCAGGACAGTAAAATTTACCAATTACATCTGTTCTATTAATTTCAAAAAATTCACATTGATTGACACCATTTTCATCAATATAATCTGAATAGAAAGAAATTTTGTAAGAAATAACTAGTTTTTTAAATCCTGGCTTTCCTATAAGTGGAATTTTATCTACTGAAGTTAATTCTAAATTAAAATCTCTACTATTAATATATCTCTTTGGATTTGTTAATGGATTACTTCTTAAATCACAATCTGTCATATTTGTGTCATGACCTTGACCATATACAAGACATCTTTTTATTAAGCATTGATCGAAGATTTTAGGCACTTCAATACAGACTAATTCAGAAGGATCTGGTAAACGTCCCTGTTTATTTACAAGACCGGGACGTGGTGAAAAATTCCTCAAGTTAATGGACATAAATTCTCCTCCTCTTCAAAAAAATATAGTAAATATAAATTTTTTTATTGTTTATAATATATTGTATGTTAAGCAATAAAAGTTGTGAAAAATAATTTTTTATTTTACAGAAGGGCATAATAAGTTTTTACTAAAAATATAATTCTATAAAGGGGGGAGTGGAATGAGTAGTATATATCCATGGATATATGTTGATTATGCAAATAATATATGGAAATTTTTTGAAAATAATAATAAAGAATTAGTTTACAAAATTATGTATGGAGAAGGAAAGTGGACGAAAGAAAGTCTTATTGATAGAGATGTATTAGGATTTGCTGTGTATGTAGAGGAAGATGAAACGATACATATAGTCTACAGCAACATTAAAGGAGAATTAAAATACTGTACCATGAAAGATAAACAATGGGTAGGAACGATTCTTTATAAAATACAAATTGATGAATTTAAAATACAAAACTTAAAAGTTGAAATTATTGGAGATAATATGCATATTTTTTATTTGCTAGTAGGTAATGATGATAGTGATGGTAGTAATCATGGAGTGTTAATGCATTGTATATGGAATGGAAGAGAAACTAGAAGCACTACATTGCAGGATATTATGTTAGTACCTAATTTAAGAGAACACTATTTAATAAATGTAAATGAAAATAATAATATTGATATGTTTTTTATTACTGATGAAGGTGATGAGATATCCTTAAATTATTATAGCTTTGAAAATCTTAAATGGGGCTCTGTAAATAGGCTTTATGGTATTCAAGGTGATGATATAGGATTTGAAGTATTAAGAGATCAAGAAGATATTCATATATTAAATAAGTCTAGAGAAGAGTCTATAAATTTTCTTGACCACGTTTATATAGATATGACTGGAAATATTCAAGAATTCAGAGTTCATGAAAGTAATGATAAATTAGAGGAACCTTTATTATTTATTAAAAATAATAAATTGTATTCCTGTTGGTTAGAGCAAGGCAAGATTTTTTACACAGTTTTTAATGATGGAAAGTGGAGTAGTGCATGCTACTTTGATAGAGGAGACGAACTTGCAGTAAGTCGATATAATTGTTTTATTCGTATTGATGATAAGAGTTCAATTAAATCAATGGGAGTTTATGGAACTAATGAGTTAGATTTGAGTCTATTGATTCCAAGTTGGTTTGTAGTAGATAATAAGGATTTGTTGAAATATGATGAGGTAGATAAAGTTAACACAGATACACCATATGAAGAAAAAACAGTTAAAAACTTAAAACTTGAATTATCTAGGATAGCATCAGAGAAGATGAGTTTAGAAAGAAAAATTGATTCCTTAAAGATACAATTGCAAAAGAAGCAAAGATTTATGAAAGATTATGAAGAAAAGATTGTAAAAGTATTAGAACAAAAACATAAGGTGGAAGAAAATTATAATATATTCTTAGAATTGCAGCAGAAGACTCAAAAAGACTTAGAGGATATAAATCAGCAGCTATTGGAAGAAAGAGAGATTAAAACAAGTATTGAAAGTGAATTAGAAGAATTTAAAGAAGAAAATATAGTAATTAAACAACAAATTAAGATGATAAGTGAAGAAAAGGAAAAATTGCATAAAGAACTTGAACTTGAAAAGAATCAATCCATTATGGAGAGATTATTAGGAAAAAGATCAAGTGAAATATAGAATCACTTTTAAGATTTTAGGATATACAATAAAAAAGTAGAGAATTATTATAATTTGCATTAAAAAAAATATGTAGCCCACTACAGTATATAGGATTGTAAGATAAGAAAAAAATGAGAACTATGAATTAGTTGAAAAGATCTGCTTAACCAGATCTTTTCATATTTTTTTATTGAATAATAAGCACTCATAAAGCATATTCTTTAGTATAAGTAATTGAGGGGGAGAGCGACTTTATGATTGATAAAGGAAAAAAGACAATTTATTATGTATCAAATTTAGGTACAGGCATGGTGTCTATTATTGATGGAGAAAATTATTCTATTATAAAGGAAATTGAAATAGGTCCAAGGCCACAAAATATCATAGTAGATGAAAAAAACAATGTGTATATAGCCAGTGATAGAAATGGTAAAGTCACGCTCATTAACGACTTATATGATTCTAATAAAACATGGCATATGCCTAATAATGGTAATATACAGGTGGATTCAATCACTGAGAATATTTATGTTTGCGATACTGAAGAAGTATGTATTTATAGTTTAAAAACTGGTGAAAAAATTGAATGCTTAACAGGTTTTATTGCTGCAGATAGCTTAAAACTTGATAAGGATAAGAAAAAATTATTTGTGTTGGATATTTTACAAAATGAAATAAAAGTTTATGATACATCAGATTTTAATTTAATTAAGAAATACAAAGATGTTGGGACTTCACCTAACTATATTCTCATATCGGAAAATGAAAAGGAGATTTATATTTCTAACAAAGGAGTTAATAGATTGAATTATACAAGTAATATTTCCGTGTTAGATATTGAAAGTGGAGGTATTTCATATATACATTTAGAAAAGGGATCTGCTATTACTGCCCTGGAGCAGGATGAAAAAAATTTATATGTAGCAAATAGTGGATTACATAGAATCGATGTTATAAATATATTAAAAAAAGAATGTGTAGCAACAATAAAAACAACTCTAACAGAATTACAAAGACTTCGATTATCTCCTGATAAAAAGAAATTACTTGTAACTAGTAGAAGTAATGATGGAAAGGGAGTAATTGATATAATAGATACTTCTAGTAACACTATTGTAGATACATTTACATTTAAACAAAAGAATAGTCTTCCATATGATATTGGAGTGGTTAGTCATGGTGAATTTGAGGTACAAGATGAATCTTTTATTTTTACGAATTCAGAAGATAAATTGAAACAAAAAAATGAAACTACAATACTTGTTAAAAAAGTTTTATCAAACTATCAAGAAAAGATAATTTTCCCTGAAGTGTCAGTTAATATATCTTTAGAAGAAACAGAAATTATAAATATAGAAGAAATTATATTTAAAAAATGTGAAATTATAAATGAAACAAAAAATAGAAGTGTTATAGATGATAGAAAAGATTATTCAATAATAGAATATAATTTTTATATCCCATATTGCATAGAATGTATTGACAAACAACAACGAAAATATACTATTGAAGGAAAATTGGAGGGAATTCAGAAAGCTACATTATATATACCTGCTTATGTAGAGCAGCAGGGAGTAGAATTTGTAATCAATTCTTTTGCTAAATTGACAAGTATTCCGATTATTATTAATAAAAATTTGAAATTTGATGTTAGTGTTTTAATTTCAACAAAAGCAATTGTGGATGAAATAGTAGTTATTCCATTTTGTAAGGACTGTAAGATGTGGCAAATGGAAGATGAAAAAATGAGGGAAAATAATGATTAACGAAAAATACGATTGTTATTTCATTAAGCAAAAAGATAATACAATCCTAAAATTTTCTTATGATAGTGAAAAAGGGGTATATTATCAAATATTTATAAAGCATAACTGGTCCGATAAGAAGAGTATTTATAAAGAAAGTTTAAAATACTTCTATGTATTAGAGGAGTGCAATGGGAAAATTAATGTTTTCTGTCAGGATATTTGTGGTGATATTATTTTATGTACATTAGAAGGAATAAAATGGAATTATAAAACGCTTCTTCATATGAAGTATGATTCAATTATGCCTATATATATTAGAGCATTCTTTCATTTAAATCATATTCATTTGTTATATAACATAATAGATAAACATACTTATTCAGAAGTGCTAGTTCACCAAATTACTGAAAATGGAGTGAATCTAGGTAATCCACAAGTAATTAATAAGTTAGATTATTGCAATAAAACTCCATATTTTATTTATGAAGATTCTAAATCAAATCTATTATTATTAAACACTATGTTAGATGGGAGATATAAATTAACTTCTAGAAATTTTCATATTATAGAAAAGCGATGGGGAAAGCAAGAAGTTATATATACATCATTATTACCTTACGTAGATTTTACTTTTTGCGTAGAAGAAAGCAGAAATCATTATCTGTTTATTACTCAAGATAATCAGAGTAATACAGTAATTTATCAGTATAAAGAAATAGGATTACAAAGAAATGTTATACTGTTTCAATGTGAAAAGATTGACTCTTGTGTATTAGTAATATTAAAGGGTGTATTATGGGCTTTGTGGATTTGTAATGACGATCTTTATGGATGTTTTTCTAAAAATCATGGAGAAAATTTTAGTAATCCAAGGGTATATAAGCACTTTGATAATGAAGTGCCTATAAAAGTATTTTACCAAGAATATTTAGAAGATATAAAAGATAAAAATTGTTTCTATGAGATATACGCAATTAGTGTAAATGGACAAGAACAAATGTTTTTGCAAGAACTTTTAGAAAAATCAATGAATATACAAGAAGATGATACGGGAGAGGATTCAGATTATAAAATGGTAGAATTAAAAGATTATTTTACAAAAATAGAAATACTTAAAATGGAAAAAGAACAATCTCAAGCAAAATTAAAAATTGTAGAAGAAGAATTAAAAAGATTGAATCAAGCTATAAAGTATGAAAAAAATCAAGCAATAAAGTTTAAATATCAATTTTATAAGGAAAAAGAGAAGGGTAAGATATACATTAATGATAATGATAAATTAAAAGAAAAAAATAGATATTTAGAGAATAAGCTACTATTAAAGGATAAAGAAAAAATATCTATTGAAGAAAAATTAGTTGAAAAAGAAAACGAAAATGAAATTTTAAAAAAGCAAATAAATCTTATGGAGATTCAAAATTTATCTAATTCAGAAAAGCTTATAAATGAAAGTAATAATGAAAAATCTGCACAAATAAAATTCTCTTTGACTAAATGGTTATTTGAGGATTAAATAAAAAATGAATGAAAATAAAAGGACATAGCATATATTTTATATAAGGAAGAATTTTTATTTTGGTTTAATAATTTATTAATTTATATAAATATGAGTAAAATTCAATATATAAAAATATATTGAAGATAAAATAATAATGACTCAATATTAAAAAACTGTAATTTCTAAAACTTTTATAGTAGAGATTACAGTTTGTTTTGTAAAAATTCATTTATAATGATATAATTTGCAAGTATAATAGTTGCAATGGACACTATAATAGATGAAGATATAAAAATATAGCCTTATATTTAAGCTTTAAGGAGAGAGATATATATGGAAAAAGATTTTAAAAATTTAAAAATACAAGAAAATATTATTAATGCTCTAAAATTACAAGGGATAAAAGTTCCTACATCAATACAAGGAAAAACTATAGAGCATATACTAGAAAATAAGGATTTAGTTGGTGAAAGTGAGACTGGTAGTGGAAAGACTTTAGCTTATTTGCTTCCAATATTTGAAAAAATAGATATAGATAAAAAAGAAAATCAAGTTATAATATTAACACCAACACATGAGTTGGCAGTACAAGTACATAAAGTTATAGATAAATTATCTAAAGATAGCAAAATGAACATAACATCTACAACTATAATTGGAAATGTAAATATAAAACGTCAAACTGAAAAGTTAAAAGAAAAACAACATATAATAATTGGTTCTGGCGGAAGAATATTAGAACTTATAAAAAAAAGAAAAATATCAGCTCATACAGTTAAAACAATTGTTTTAGATGAATGTGATAAACTTTTAGATGAAAATAATAACGAGGTTACAAAGGCTGTAATAAAAACTACTTTAAGAGATAGGCAACTTCTATGCTTTTCAGCAACTGTTACAGAAGAAGTGTTAAAGTTTGCCAATGAATCTATGAAAGATCCAGTTATAATAAAAGAAGATAAAGTTCCAATGGCTAATAAAAATATAGAACATATGTGTTTTTTATGTGATAAAAGAGATAAAACATTAATGGTAAGAAAATTAGTTGCAGCGTTAAAACCTAAAAAAGCAATCGTGTTTATAAATAATAGTAATGATGTAGAAGTTATAACAGATAAATTAAAATATCATGGATTAAAAGCTGTATCCATTTCAGGAGGAGATTTTAAATCAAACAGAAAAAAATCCATGGATGAATTTATAAATGGAAAAAGTAATATTCTGGTATCCTCAGATTTAACAGCTAGAGGAATTGATATAAGAGGAATAACACATATAATAAATATAGATTTACCTGGAAATGAAATGGATTATCTTCATAGGTCAGGTAGATGTGGAAGAGGAAAAAATAAAGGTATTTCTGTGTCAGTAATTACAGAAATAGAAAAGCCATTAATAACTAAATTAGAAAATAAATTTAAGATAACCATTCCCTTAAAAGAATTATATTTTGGCAATATAGTTAACGATGAAGAAAAAAAACAAATGAAGACATATAATAAAGTTAGTAGCAAGGGTAAAAAAGACAAACAAAAAAATTATAAAGAAAATAAGAAACAACATAACTCAAGTGAATATTGGAAAAACAAAAAGAATAAGTAATTATCGTAGAAAAACACTATCAAATATATAAAGGTTGATGGTGTTTTTATTTTAAGAAATTGATTTTCAGTTTTATTTATTACTTTTTAACTTATTTATTAATTGATAAATAAGATTTTATAAATAAACTTTAAAATTTTTATATAAAATGTGATGTTAAAATCTAAGTTATTTACAGAGTATCTCACTATTTTAATTGGAAAAGTTTTGAAATAGAAAATTTTAAAAGTGAACTTGGAATTACATGTTCATAAAGATTAATGGTTATTTAAGAGATTTTAAATTTATAATTGTAAATAAAGCAAGCTATATGCTATAATAGTGAACGTGTCTATACTCAGAACACTAATTGTAAAAAAATACTGATTTTAGATGATTAGTTATATTTACAAAAGAATAAATTTAAATTATTTGGAGGGTACATATTAATGATACAAGCAACTAACATTAGTTTAAGATATGGTGGAAGAAAACTTTTTGAAGATGTTAATATAAAGTTTACTGAAGGAAATTGTTATGGAATAATAGGAGCAAATGGAGCAGGAAAATCTACTTTCTTAAAAATATTATCAGGGGAAATAGAGGCAAATACTGGAGAAGTATCTATAACATCTGGTGAAAGAATGGCTGTTTTAAAGCAAGATCACTTTGAATATGATGAAGTAGAAGTATTGAAAACAGTTATGATGGGTCATGAAAAATTGATTCAAATAATGGATGAAAAAGATGCACTATATGCAAAACCAGATTTTACAGATGAAGATGGAATAAAAGCATCAGAACTTGAATGTGAATTTGCAGAATTAAATGGATGGGAAGCTGAAAGTGAAGCAGCTACATTATTAAATGGTTTAGGAATTACTGAAGAATTACATACAAAATTAATGAAAGATTTAAGTGGTCCAGAAAAAGTTAAAGTACTACTTGCTCAAGCTTTATTTGGAAAACCAGATATTTTAATAATGGACGAACCAACTAACCACTTAGATATAAAATCTATAACTTGGCTTGAAAACTTCTTATTAGACTTTGAAGGAACTGTAATAGTTGTATCCCATGACAGACACTTCTTGAATAAAGTATGTACACATATGGCAGATGTGGATTTTGGAAAAATTCAACTTTATGTTGGAAACTATGATTTTTGGTATGAATCAAGTCAGTTAGCACTTCAAATGTCAAAGGATCAAAATAAGAAAAAAGAAGAGAAAATTAAAGAGCTTCAAGCCTTTATAGCTAGATTTAGCTCAAATGCATCTAAAGCAAAGCAAGCTACTAGTAGAAAGAAACAATTAGATAAAATCACATTAGATGATATACAACCATCTACAAGAAGATATCCTTTTGTTGGATTTAAACCAGAAAGAGAAGCTGGAAATGACATTTTAGAAGTTAAGAACTTAAGTAAAACTATAGATGGAGTAAAAGTTTTAGATAATATTAGCTTTAGAGTAAATAAGAATGATAAAATAATATTTTTAGGTGAAGGTATTGCAAAAACTACTTTATTTAAGATTTTAGTGGGAGAACTAGAAGCTGATAGTGGTGAGTTTAAATGGGGAGTTACAACTTCTCAAAGTTATTTTCCAATCGATAACTCAAAGTATTTTGAGAATTGTGACTTAACTTTAGTTGATTGGTTAAGACAATATTCTGAAGAAAAATCTGAGAGTTTTATAAGAGGATTTTTAGGAAGAATGTTATTTTCTGGAGAAGAAGCATTAAAAAAATCTTCTGTATTATCAGGAGGAGAAAAAGTTCGTTGTATGCTATCTAAGATGATGTTAAGTTCTGCTAATATATTAATTTTAGACGAACCAACTAACCACTTAGACCTTGAATCAATAACATCTGTAAATAATGGACTTATAAACTTTACAGGAACACTATTCTTTACATCACATGACCATCAATTTATTCAAACAATAGCTAACAGAGTTATAGAAATAACTCCAAATGGAATTATGGATAGAACTATGACATATGATGAGTATTTAGAAAGTGATGAAATTCAAAGTAAAGTTCAAGAAATGTATAAAAAATAATTAAAAAATGACTTAAGATAATAAAATTATCTTAAGTCATTTTTTATGTATAAGAATAGAAGTATATGGATAAAAATGGAACCTAACTTCTAAAGGGGGAATAGAATAGTATAAATAGCACTTTTGAGGTGATTTTTATATGAGTATGAACATAGAAGTAGAAAAAAGTATTGTAAATAATTATTGTAGTGATATAACGATAGAAGGTAAGCAGATAGGAAGTAGTGGAATGAATTCTGGTGAAAAAAAGTTAAATAAAGCAAAGGTTCCTGTTTTACTTGCTACTGTATTCATGAAGACTACTATATTAGAAGAGGTAACAATTCCAGAAGGTTATATAAGTATAGAAGAATGTAAAAGAGATGTTTTTATAAAAAGTTGCAAAATTCTATCTGATAATTTAATTGTGGAGGGATATGTATTAAAAGATATTTCTTATGCTACACCTAAATATAGTGATAGAGATTTAGAAACACATAATTTTTGTGAAAATTATTTAAGAAATGTAAAAATAAAAGTTCCATTTAATATTTCTACTATTATAAGTGAACTTAATTCTAATGGGTTTGTAGAAAATAGAAATGATAAAGTTTTCAATAAGGATAATAAAAAAAGATATTTTGAAGAAAATTTCAATACACTGTCAATATGTGAAAATTATTTTAAAAATTCTTTGACCTTTAATGATTTGCCTTATGGTGATTTAACTGGTTGGACAATAGATGGAGTGGATAATTATAAAAGAGGAAATAAAGATACCAAAGTATATAAAATATTTAGTGAGAAAATTTCATTAAATTTAGATTTTGATATATATGTAAAAAAATATGTAGAAGTAAATGTTATTTAATAATGTATAAAAAATAATAATTATTTTATTTCAAAACATGTTTAGCTATAATAAATTGTTTGTAAAAAAATGTAGAGGTTTGTAACCAAAACAAATAAATACAATATATTATAGTATAAAGCTTGTAATGCGGCTTTATTTATATATTGTGATTATACTATATTTTGAGGTGAAAAAATAATGAGCAATAATTGTATACCAAACTTATTACCAAGTGGATGTCCAACACGTGATTGTAGTGATATAGAACTAGAATCTACTATATTAACACCTACAGGAACTTCTCATAGAAGACATGGTGAAAAGAAAATAAGAAAAATAGGTGAAGCAAAAATTAGTGGTGTAATAATTGATCACGTTCAAATTCCAGAGGGATTTGTTGAAATAAAAGGAATAAAAAGAACTCCTATAATAAACCAATGTAAAATAATAGATCATATGCTAATTGTTGAAGGATATATTATAAAAGATATAAAATATGCTACTCCTATAGATCCAACAATAGACACAAGTAGATGTAGAACTTACAGAAATAATTTAAATGATATAATTATAAAAGTACCATTTAGTTTTGCTAGTCCATTAGATAGGCGTATAAGATTGCCAAGACCGGAAGCAAGAGAAAGAAGAAGATTTGAATATTTCAACAATACAATAGAACCATGTGATAAAGGTTTTATGGGTCAATCATTATGTGATGGAGAGGAATTTGAAAGTGTAACATTATTTAGACCGCCTTTTGCAGAATTAATATCATGGTCAATACGAGAAGGAGACATTTTAAGAAAATGTGATGAACACTGCTGTGAAGGAGAACTATATTCTATATTAACAGAAAAAATAGTATTAACTCTTGAATTTGATATATTTAAAATTGAAATAGAAAGATGGCATTATAGTGGAGATTCTGATGGTAAAGGATGCTATGTTGTAGATGCTGATGAAGCAGTAGAAGATAATCAGTTAGTAGAAGATGATCAGTTAGTAGAAGATAATCAAGAGTAGGATAGAAGAATATATATAATTGAATATTGAAAATTAAAAAATAATGCAGAGTTGTAACAACTCTGCATTTTTAAAATAAAATAATATTATAGCAATGTTATGGTGGGGTATATATGGAATTAGAAATATTACTAATAAAAATAGCTGTGGAATTGATAATAAAAAAAATTAAAATTGATTCTAAAACTTTAAACTATATATTATTATATTTATATTTAGAAGAAATTGATCAAACATCTAAAAATAAAAAAAAAACAATAAATAAAATTAAGGATAGTAGTACTTATAAGATAGATTCAAAAGAACATAGTAAGAATACGGAAGTTGATAATACAAATATTAAAAAACATTATAAAGAAAGTAGGACATTAAATGAAGATGATTATTATAAAAAAAATCATTGTAAAGAATTAAAAGAAAATGAAAGAAAAAAAAGTTGTAAACGAATTTTAATTGAAGACTTTAATAAAAACAACAAAGAATATAATGATAATTATAAAAAAAACTATATAGATTCATATGAAGCTAAGCCTGATTATAATAGTGTTGATTTAAGTAAAATACAAGTTTGTGATAGTGCATCAATAGAAGGATATGAGAAAAACGATGCTGTTTTGAAAAAATCACAAGATGATAAAAGTATAAAAAAAGTAGAAGTTCAATTAGCTAATACAATTATTAATGACTTAGTAGTAGCAAATGTGGAATTTAATTTTCCAGTACTAAAAATATTGAGTGTTAGCAGTGAGCTTTTTATTTTAAATTCAAACTGTGTAAAAAGTAATAGAAATAATAAGGGGATATTAATATATGAAGGAATTTTACCTATAACAATAAAGTATTTAAAACCTAAGGATATTATAAAACATGGTTTCTCATGTGAAAGCGGATATTATGTGATTTATATTCCTTTGGAAGGGTCTAAGGAGATAGATTTACAGTTTGATCCTTTTACAAATAATAAAACTGTAATAAAAGATATAAAAATGATTATATCAAGATATACAGAAAATATACTAACAGAATTTGTACATTATTCACAGGAAAATGGTATATTTAAAAGTAAATATAAATTTGTGAATTCTTTCAATTATGATGTTGAAATATTAGAAGAAAAAAAAGTATTGATGTAGAAGTTACAAGCCTTAGATTATTAAAGTTATTCAAATATTTATTAGATTGGCATTAATATAAAGAAGCGCATTAATATATTGCGCTTCTTTGTTAAGATTAAAAAATTAAGCTTTATATGGATTGATATGGACCATACAATGTTTTATATTAGAGTTTTCTTCTATTAAATTATGAACTTTTGTTGCTATTGAATGGCCTTCATCTACCGTAAGGTTAGAATTTACGGAAATTGAAACATCTACATAAATTTTATTAGCATGAAGCCTTGTTCTTAACTTATCTATATTTTCAACTCCATCTATAGAGTTTATTTTGTTTTCTATTTCTAACACTGTATTTTTATCTGCAGATTGGTCTATAAGTTGAGATACACTTTCTTTTGCTATATT
This sequence comes from Clostridium senegalense, assembly GCF_018916625.1. Taxonomy (NCBI): domain Bacteria; kingdom Bacillati; phylum Bacillota; class Clostridia; order Eubacteriales; family Clostridiaceae; genus Clostridium; species Clostridium senegalense. The sequence continues at coordinate 145,991 of NZ_JAHLNC010000001.1, read as the reverse complement.
ATAAGAAACTTTAATTATTAAAATAGAGATTACTAAAGCTACTAATGAATCTAATATAGGAAACCCCATTCTAGCGCCTAAAATTCCTAGAAGCGCTCCGATTGATGATAATGAATCAGATCTATGATGCCATGCATCTGCTTTTAGAGATGGGCTGTCTATTTTTTTAGCATATTTCATTGTGTAAAAATACATCCATTCTTTAGTTATTATAGAAATTATAGCTCCTAATATTGCAATGGAAGTTGGAACATTAAGATTTCCTGAAATTATGTTCTTAATACCAGTAAAACCAATACCAATAGCTACTATGAAAAGTAATATAGATAAAAATAGTGAAGATAAACTTTCTATTTTTTCATGTCCATAAGGATGAGATTCGTCAGCAGGTTTGCTAGAAAGTTTTAAACCTATAATAACACCTAAAGTGCTTATTATATCTGAAAAAGAGTGAATTCCGTCTGCTATCATTGCATTACTTTTTGATATAATTCCAATGAAAATTTTTACAAAAGATAATAGTCCGTTAACTATTATAGTGTTTTTACTAACTTTTACTCCGATTTTTAAATTGTTATTCATAATTCCTCCATTATCAATTGATATAACATAAATAGTTTATTTATATATAAGTATACTAACTATAATATACTAAAATTCCTGTTTTGTGAATAAAAACTAAATAAAAATATATGTGGATTTTATTATCAATTGAGAATGAAAACAACGGTTATTTAGTAATGAATATATATAATGCATAAGGGGAAAGATAATTTTAAAATTATATAAAAAAAATAAATGATAAAAACTATTGACAAAATTAAGTATATGTATATAATGTAATATATAATTTAATGAAAAAATCAATGAAAAGGATAGTACTTTCTTTAAAGAAATTAAGCGAGTAAGGAACTGGTGTGAGCCTTATATTTCAAAGAAGCTTAAGTGGTGACATGAAAGCGTAGCAATTGCTATAGGAATAGACCCTTGGAGATGCAATTTTAGAAAGTTAGTTTTAGTAAAAGGTAACAAAGAATTGCCGCTAAATAGCGTTAAATTTTGAGAGGATCTTATAATTAGGATCAAATAGAGTGGTACCACGGATATTTACCCGTCTCTTTACTTTTGTAAAGAGGCGGTTTTTTTATTATAAAAAATTAGGAGGAATTTTAAATGGATTACAAAAATCATATAGCAAGTATATTATCTTCAAATGTAGATATATCAATAGATGAGTTAGAAAAATTAGTAGAAATACCACCAAAGTCAGATATGGGTGATTATGCATTTCCTTGTTTTTCATTAGCAAAATCAATGAGAAAAGCACCGCAGATGATTGCACAAGAATTAAAAGAAAAAATAAAGGATAATAATTTTGAAAAAGTTGAAGCTTTTGGACCATATTTAAATTTTTTTGTTAATAAAGAAATTCTTATAAAAAATACTATAGAAAAAATTCTAAAAGAAAAAGATTTATATGGTAGTAATAATGATGGAGATGGAAAGAATGTAATAGTTGAGTATTGTTCAGCTAATATTGCAAAGCCTTTTCACGTAGGACATTTATTTACTACAATGCTTGGAAATTCTTTATATAAATTATTTAAGTTTCATGGATATAATGCTATAGGAATAAATCATTTAGGTGATTGGGGAACACAGTTTGGTAAACTTATATATGCTTATAATAATTGGGGCGATGAAGAAGCATTAGAAAAAGAACCTATAAAAGAAATGTTAAGGGTTTATGTTAAGTTTCATGATGAAGCAGAAAAAGATCCATCTCTTAATGATGAAGGTAGAAGACATTTTAAATTGCTTGAAGATGGCAATGAAGAAGAAGTTAAGCTTTGGACTAGATTTAGAGATTTAAGTTTAAAAGAATTTGATAAGTTATTTAAAATGTTAAATGTATCTTTTGATTCTTTTGCAGGTGAGAGTTTTTATAGTGATAAAATGGATGCAGTTATAGAAGAAATAGACGAAAAGGGACTTTTAACAGATAGCCAAGGAGCAAAGGTAGTTATGCTTGATGAATATAATATGCCTCCTTGTATAATAAAAAAAGCAGATGGAGCTACAATATATGCTACTCGTGATTTAGCAGCAGCATTTTATAGAAAAAAAACTTATGATTTTTATAAAAATATATATGTAGTTGCAAAGGATCAAGCGCTTCATTTTAATCAAGTATTTAAAACAATAGAGCTTATGGGTCATCAGTGGGCTAATGATTGTACACATGTAGGATTTGGACTTGTAAGATTTGCTGATAAAAAGCTTTCAACAAGAAAAGGTGATGTTGTATTTTTAGAAGATTTATTAAATGAAGCAGTAGCTAAAACTTTAGAAATAATAAATGAAAAGAATCCAGAATTAGAAAATAAGGAAGAAGTGGCTAAAAAAGTTGGTATAGGAGCAATAGTATTTACTTATCTTAAAAATAATAGAGAAAGAGATATAGTATTTAACTGGGATGAGATGCTAAGTTTTGAAGGTGAAACAGGTCCTTATGTACAATATACTTATGCAAGAGGAAAAAGTATATTAAGAAAAGTTGGAGAAGGTTTAGAAGAAAATATAGATTATAGCAAATTAACTTCTAAAGAGGAATTTGAACTTGTAAAAGAACTTGGAAATTTAGAAAATGTAATTAATTTTGCATTAGATAAACTTCAACCATGTATGGTAACAAGATATTGTATAGATGTTGCTAAAGCATTCAATAAATTTTATAATGCTCACAATATAGCAAACTCAGAAAGTGAAGAAATTAAAAATGCAAGAATTAATCTTGTAAAGGCAACACTTCAAGTATTGAAAAATGGATTATCTTTAATAGGTTTAGAAGTCGTAGAAAAAATGTAGAAAATAAGAGCTATTGGAAAATTAACTAATAAAAGTTAATTAGTCAATAGCTCTTTTTATGTATAATTACATTTATTTAAGCAATGATTTATATGTGTAATTTATTAAATTAAGAAAATTTAAGATTAACAACACACTGTAGGATTGCAAATTAAATTTTAGACTTATTCATTTATAAAATGAGAAAACTCAAATTAATATTTTATCAATAACTAACAGATTATTTTAGTTAAAAGTTAAGAGTGAATAGTGAGACATGCTCTGAATCATTTAGAATTCAACACTGTATCTTGTATGAAAATATTTTAAAGTTATTGAATAAATTTAAATTTGAGCTTGTTTCACTATATAGGGTTCCAAACTGAATTTTTGATTTATTCGCTTACCTAAGATATTTTTTAATGATACATAGAACTTTAAGTTAGTTATGATTTTTAGTTGTGACTTAGAAATTCTTATAAAATTTTAAAAAATATTATTAGAATTTCTCGAAATAACTAACTGAATGACGGTTTAAAGTTATATTTACCATTTTTTCTAACAATAAATTCCTTACATAATTTTAGCTATCAACTTGGAACCCTATAATAGTTCCCAAAATGTATTTTGCAATAAATAGTTAGACGGCGAACTTATTTTGATAATCAAACCATTTGAATATCAAAATAAGTTATGTTATAATGTGATATCTTGATAAGATATCGTTTATTTAAATTTTATTGAATATTAATATTTTAAAATAGCAAACTATCTTAAAGGTCATTAATAAACAGAAATTTAGAAAATGATTTAATATGGATTATAAAGAGAAAAAAGATATAAATGAAGGGATTGGAAGGAGGAAGTTACTAAAATGCATATTTTAGTAGCGAAAGTAAATGGATATAAAGCTTATAACAGATTCGGCTTGTGATTTGCCATTAAATTATATTAAAGATAATAATATAGAATTTCTTTCTTTAGGTGTGAATTTAAATAATGAGTATATTTTAGATGACTTAGGTGATACCTTAAAATATGATTACTTCTATAAGGAATTAAGAGATGGTAAAACGGCATCTACATCTCAAGTAAACATTTATGCTTTTGAAGAAGTTTTTGAAAAATATGTTAAAGAAGGTAAAAGTATAATATATATAGGATTATCTTCAGGTTTAAGTGGTACAATTAATAGTGCTAATATAGCAAAACAAAATATTTTAGAAAAATATGAAAATGCAGATATAAGCATAATAGATTCTATAAGTGCATCTTTAGGAGAAGGAGCCTTAGTTTACTATGCTTGTGAGATGTTAAAAGACGGTAAGGATAAATATGAAGTTGTAAATTGGATAGAAGAAAATAAAGGTAAGATATTACATGCATTTACTGTAGATGATTTATCCCACTTAAAAAGAGGTGGAAGAATTTCATCTGCAGCAGCAACAGTTGGATCTTTATTGAATATAAAACCTATACTTACTATAAATAATGAAGGTAAAGTTATTCAAGCTGGAAAAATAAAAGGAAGAAAAAAAGCAATTAAATATTTAGGCTCTCAAGTTAAAGAAAAAGCATTTGATATAGAAAATCAAATTATATTTATAGCCCATGCAGATTGTGAAAAAGAGGCAAATGAACTTAAAGAAATAGTTTTAAAAGAAAATAATATAAAAACGGTTATTTTAAATTCTATGGGAGCTGTAATCGGAGCACATGGTGGACCGGGAACGCTTGCTGTTATTTTTATTGGTGAGAGTAGAAATAGTTAAAAGATTGGTAGAAAGTTTACTTTATTAAGACATAAAGTAAACTTTTTATTTTGAAATTATATTAAAAATATGTTAAATTGTACAAAAAATGTAAAATAAATTTAATTATATAATACTATTATAATATAGGGGGGGGTATTAATATTATGATAAGTATTTTATGTTTTTTAGCTATGGTAATTTTCATATTTTATATAATTTGTATTACCTGTAAGTTTATTATAAAAGGTGTTGGAATAGGGTTAGGTATTTTAATGAGTATAATAGCATCTATAATTATATTAGTTATAATTCTCCCAGTGATAGCCTCATTAGGTATTATAGGGGTAACTATAGGTGGTATTTTAACCAGCATAATTGCAGTATTATCATTTATAGTATGTAGTCCTTTTTTTATTGGCTTATGTATAATAATTATTTTAATATATATATGTAAAAAATAGAAAATTAGAATAAATAATTATTTTAAAAATATATATTAATAGAAATGATGTTAAACTAATAATTAATTTTTATGGATTTATTCTATAAAAATTTTTATATAAAATAAGGTGACAACAGATTTAAAATTTGTTGTCACCTTATAAATTTTATACAAAATTTAGTATCGAACTTTAAGTTATTTAGAGTATGTCTCATTACTAATTTAAAGTTTTCTCAGGTGATAAATGAATAAGCTTAAAATTTAACTTGAAACCTTATATATAAGAATACTTTGTTGACTGAAAAAATTCTTTTGAATATAATTGTATTGTTTAAGTAGTGTAAGGTGGGATGATTTACTATGATTAAAATAATTATATTTTTATTGTTAGTTTTAGTATTAACAGTAGTATATTTAGTTAATTACTCTTATGGAAAAGTTATATTAGGAAAAAAGAAAGATAAAGAAGAAGCTTTTAATGTTTTAAAAAATAGAGGGAGCTATGATATAAGTTTATATGATAGTATAGAATATGAAAATTTAGAGGTTGTAAGTAAGGATGGATATAAACTTAAGGGATATTATATAAATAAATTTCCTAATAACAAAAAGGTTATTATATTATGCCATGGATATACAGCAAACCATTATTTAACTCTTCAATACATCGATATATTTTTAAAAGATGGATTCAACATATTACAAATAGATGTAAGAGCGCATGGTGATAGTGATGGAGAATATCCAACCTATGGTATATTAGAAAGAGAAGATTTAGATATATGGGTTGAAAAAATTAAAGAAAAGTTAGGTGAAGATGTTATTATAGGATTATGTGGTCAATCTATGGGTGCTGCAACTGTTCTTATGTATGGTGGTATACATGAAGAAAAAATAAATTTTATAATAGCTGATTGTGGATACTCAAATGGAAAGGAAATTTTAAAATATCAATTTAAAAAAGCCAAAGTGCCTCTAACACCGATATATCCATTTCTAAATATGGTATTTAAAATCAAATGTAAGTTTTCAATGAATGATGTATCACCAATAGATGATATAAAAGAAAGTGAAATTCCAACTTTGTTTATACATGGAACAGCAGATACTACAGTACCTTGCTTTATGAGTAAGGAAATGTATAAAGTTAAAAATGGAAAAAAAGATAGATTACTTATAATTGAAAATGCAGGACATGTTGTTGCATATGACAAGGATAAGAAAAAATATGAAGATACAGTTCATGAATTTATAAATAATGTTTTAAATTAAAATCAAAATCTAAATTAGCTGCCTAAAATAATAATTTTATGTTTTAGACAGCTAATTTTATTTTTATAAGTAATTAAAAATTTTGGTAAGATTTATGAATAAAAAACAATCATAGGTAGAATATTAATTTTAAATATGGAAAATTCATGGAGGAGGGATTAATTTGAAAAGAGTAAGTATTACTATAATTTCAATCTTAATATGTTTAATAGGGTATTCAAATTGTTATGGAAATCCAACTGATGTAAAAAATGTGTTTGATTTAAAGTATGATAACAAAAAACTATATGAAGAAAAGTATTTAAATAATGAAATTGTAGTTTATGGAAAGATATACAAAATAACTGAAAAGGATGATGAGATAGCAATATTTATAAAGGAGCACAATTCTCCATTAGAAAATACACCTACAATTGATTTAGATAAAAGAGCAAAATGTATAATGAAAAGTTCTGATATAGAAAAAATATGTGATTTAAAAGTATGGACAGAAGTATCAATAAAGGGTGTTTTGACAGAATGTGGAGTTAGAACATTAAAATTAGATAACTGTACAATATATGAAAATATAGAGAGTAATTAAGGAGCTGTAAATATGAAGAAAAAGTTTGCTATTTTTGCAATTATAATAACTGTATTTTGGTGTAAAAATGTAATTGCAATAGAACCTATGACGTTAAAAGATATAGTGATGATGCAATATAATGAAGTTAAATATAATAGAACTAAAGATACTGAAATAGTAGTAAAAACTACTATTGATAAAATTGAAAAAAAAGATGAAAAAATAATAATAAAATCTATTGAAGATTACAATATTATTAGAGGAAATTTTGAATTTGAACGTTATGATATTGAGCAGATAGAAAGTTTGAAAAAAGGTGATAATATTTTAATAAAGGGGACTTTAAAAAAGATTAACAATGGTTTTTTAGGATTAGTAATATATATGGAAGATTGCAAAGTAGAAAGTTTTTAAATATATAGAATCAAACTAAAATACTACTTCATAATTTTATGTAAAATTTTAATATACATAAGAAACCTACAATATTTTAATGTAGGTTTTTATTATTTAATAAATTATATTTAATATGAAAAAATGTTAATAGAAAAATAAGTAATAAAATGTAACTTTATAGAATATACTGATAGATATTGTATATTCTATAGCCTTTTTCTATTGGAATAGAATTGATAAATACTTTAAAATACAGTTGAAGAACAGTGAAAAGGAGGGGCCTTATGGACAAGTTAATTATTAAGAAAGATGAAATGACGCCTAAGGAAAGGATGGCTGCTTATTCTAAAGGTTTAGAAATAGACAGGATACCATGTATGCCACAAATGGGAGTTACAATGGCACCACTTATGGGTATAACAACAAATCAGTATTATAATTCTGCAGAATACATGGCAGAACTTGAAATATTTTTATTAAATAAATTAGGTCATGATTCAGTAGGGGTAGGAACTACTTTAAGAGGAGTAGCAGAAGCTATGGGAAGCAAAATTGCTTATCCTAATAATGGAGTATCTTATTTAGAAGAACCAGTATTAAAAGATATAAGATTAGTAGATAATCTTTCACCAGCAGATCCATATAAAGATGGAAAATTGCCATTAGCTTTAAAAGCGCTAGAAATTATAGTGAAAAAAATAGGTGATAAAGTAGATGTGGGAAGTGATATAGCAGGACCACTAAGTGCAGCAGCAGCTGTAGTTGGAACAGAGAACTTATTAAAAGGAATGATAAAATATCCTGAGAAAGTTCATACATTGTTAGAAATAGTAACAGAAACAAACTTAAGAATAGTAAAAGCTTTTGCAAATTTAGGTGTAGATTTAGGAATGTCAGATCCAGTGTCATCTACAAGTTTAATAAGTGTAAAACAATTTAGAGAATTCTCTATGCCTTATGAAAAAATGTGTGTAGATAAAATGAGAGAGCTTTCTGGAAAAGGAACTAGCATACATATATGTGGTAAAAGCAAAGAGATATGGGAATCAATTTTAGAAACTGGAGTATCTTCTTTTAGTATTGATAATGCTGAAGATATAGAAGAAGCTAAAAAAATATTAGGACCTAAAGTGTGTATTTCAGGTAATGTTAAGCCTGTAGATACTATGAGAAATGGAACAATTGAAGAAATAATGAATGAAGCTAAATTATGTATAAAAAAGGGCTATGGAAGTCCTAAGGGATATGTTTTAAGTACAGGATGTCAAATTCCTATGGGAACACCAATTGAAAATATAGAAGCATTCATGAATGCAGCTCGAATATACGGAAGATACCCAATTAATGTAGATGAACTTTAATATGAAAAGGTAATAAAAAGGTAATAAAAGTAATTATATAGTTTTGGAAAAGAGGTAGTTATTATGAATAAAGAAGAGTTATTTAAAAATATTAGTGATGCCATAGTAGATATGGAGGAAGATGTAACTAGAGAGTTATGTGAAAAATCTTTAGAAGTGGGAATTCCTGCTTATGAAACTATAAATAATGGATTAATTAAAGGTATGGATAGAGTAGGAAAATTATATGAGGAAGAGGAATATTTTCTTCCAGAAGTACTAATTTGTTCAGATGCAATGAATGAAGGGTTAGATATTTTAAAGCCTCATTTAGATAGAGGAATATTAGACAAACCATTAAAAGTTGTTATAGGAGTTATAGAAGGGGATACTCATGATATAGGAAAAAATTTAGTAAAAGTAATGATGGAAGCAGCAGGATTTACTGTATATGATTTAGGCAGGGATGTTCCAGTTACTAGATTTGTTGAAGAGGCAGAAGAAAAAGAGGTAGATATCATTTGTATGTCAACACTTATGACAACGACTATGCCAGGAATGAAGAGTGTTATAGATAATTTAAAAAATAAAAATATTAGAGAAAGATTTAAAGTTATGATAGGTGGCGGTCCGGTATCTCAAAAATTTGCTAGTGAAATAGGTGCAGATTTTTATACAGTTGATGCAAATGAGGCAGTTAGAAAAGTAAAAGAAGTCTTTGTAATCTAGAAATATAAATAATTTAATAATTATTATATGGAAAAATGCTCTTAATTTTTTATAGAGCATTTTTATATATTAAAAGGAGTTGCAGGAAAATATGGAGAAAATTATTATTAAAAAAGATGAAATGACTTCTAAAGAAAGAATGTCAGCTTTTTCAAAGGGATTAGAAATTGATAGAATACCATGTATGCCTCATATGGGAGAGTCTATGGCACCACTTATAGGAATAACAATTAATGAGTATTATCACTCAGCAGATAAAATGGCAGATTTAGAAGAATTTCTGTTTAATAAATTAGGTCATGATTCAGTTGGAATAAATACAACCTTAAGAGGTGTTGGAGAAGCTTTAGGAAGTAAATTAGTTTTTCCAAAGAATAATATATCTTATGTTGGAGAACCGATATTAAAGGATATAAAAGATGTAGATAATTTAGATGTTATTAACCCATTTAAAGATGGAAAGATTCCTATTTGTTTAGAAGCATTAGCTAAAGTGGTTGATAGACTTTCTAAAGTTGTAAATGTGGGATTTAATCTAGCAGGCCCACTAAGCGCAGCTTCAGCTGTTATAGGAACAGACAAACTTTTAAGAGCTATGATAAAAAATCCTGATAAACTTCATATTCTTTTGGATATTGTTACACAATGTAATATGAAAATTATAGAAGCTGCATCAAATTTGGGTGTAGGTTTTTCAATGTCAGACCCAGTATCATCTACAAGTCTTTTAAGTATAAAGCAATATAAAGAATTTTCTATGCCTTATGAGAAAAAATGTGTTGACAAGGTTAAAGAAATAACTGGTGGAGGAATGGGTATTCATATTTGTGGTAAAAGTAAAGAAATTTGGGATTTAGTAGCTGAAACAGGAATAACATCTATAAGTATAGATAATATTGAGGATGTTAAAGATGCAAAAGATATATTAGGTAACAAAATTTGTATTTCAGGTAATGTTAAGCCAGTAGAAACTATAAAGAATGGAACCATAGAAGAAATTATGAATGAAGCTAAAAGTTGTATAAAAAAAGGTTATGGAAGTCCTAAAGGATATATATTAAGAACTGGATGTCAAATTCCTACTGGAACTAAAATTGAAAATATAGAAGCGCTTATGAATGCAGCTAGAATATATGGAAGATATCCTATAGACATAAGTAAACTTTAAAAAATTAAAAAGGGAAGGTTTTAGTTATGAATGAAAAGGAAAGATTATTAAAAGTTTTAAAAGGTGAAAAGGTAGACAGGCCTCCAGTTATATGTCCAGGTGGTATGATGAATGCAGCTGTTACTGATATATTAAAAGAAATTAAAGAAAACCATAATTGTGATTTAGAAGGTATGGTAATGGCAGCAAAAATGGTGAATGAAGAAATTGGCTTTGAAAATTATGGAGTACCATTTTGTATGACTGTTGAGGCAGAACCATTAGGTATAGAATTGAGTTTCGGAGATAAAACAGTAGAGCCAAGAGTAACCAAATATAATGAAGAAGAGATAGGGGAAATTATTAAAAAATATGATATAAATCCTATAAAAGATAAAAGAATGCCAATTGTTTTAAAGGCTATAGAAAAACTTAAAAATAATGAAGTACCAGTGATAGGTAATATAACTGGTCCCATAAGTACTGCAACTTCTATTGTAGATCCTTTAAAGCTTATAAAAATGTTTAGAAAAAATCCAGATTTAGCATATGAATTTATAGAATATGTAAATGATTACTCTATAGATTATGCAAAAGCTATGATTAATGCAGGAGCAGATGTTATAGCCATATCAGATCCTACAGCTACAGGTGAAATTCTAGGAAGAAAAAACTTTGAAAAATTTGCGTATCCTATGTATAAGAAGTTTTTAACTGAAATACATGAACTAGATACTCCTGTAATAATCCATATTTGTGGTGATACAAAAAATATTATAGAAAGTTTAGATGACTTAGATATTGATGCAGTAAGTTTTGACTCTATAGTAAATATGAGAAGTGCAAGAAAACAAATAAATAAAGCACTTATGGGGAATGTAAGTACCTTACTATTACATCAAGGTGATAAAGAAAGAATAATAAGGGTAACAGAAAATTGTATTAACTCTGGTGTTGATATAGTTTCACCAGCCTGTGGACTTGGTATGTCAACTCCAAAAGAAAATTTAAGAGCTATGACGGATTATGTGAAAGGGAGAAGATAGGAATGGCAATAGCACATTTTATAGATGAGAATCTAAAGGTACAATGTGAAGAAGGAAAAACTATACTGGAAGTTATAAGAAACAACAATTTAAAATTAGAAACTCCATGTAATGGTATTGGCATTTGTGGAAAATGTAAAGTTATTGCAAAGGGTAAATTAAATGAAATAGATACTATAGAATTACCTTTTATAAATAAAGAAAAAAATGAAAGACTTGCATGTGTAGCAAAGATTCAAGGGGATGTTGATGTACAATTTATTAAAAACAATAAAAATTTAAAAACAGTAACTAAAGGTAAATCAATAGATGTAAAAGTGTTACCTAAAATAAAAAAAGAATTAGTAAATAATCTAGATAATAAAGTTTCAATACCATATATAGAGTATGTAAATGGGGATGTATCTTCAATAGAACTTTATGAAAAAATTTACAAGTTAGAATCAGAAAATGTGGATTCTTTTGAAGTTGTGAAAAATAAAGCAACAATATTAGATATAGATAGTAAGATAGAAAAAGTTTACTCAGTAGCAATAGATATTGGAACAACAGGAATATCCAGTTATCTTATAAATTTAGAAAATGGAACAATTTTAAATAAATTATCTTCATTAAATCCTCAAACAGAATTTGGTGGAGATGTTTTAACAAGAATAACATATTGTATGGAGAATCCTAACGGTTTAGAAGACTTACAAAAGGCAATTATACTAGAAATAAATAGATTAAGTGGAGAACTTATAAGAGGAATAGGGGAAAGAAAAAACATTTATAATATAGCTATTGCAGGTAATACTACAATGTTACATTTATTATTGGGAATTAGCCCTATTTCATTAGCAAAAGCGCCATATAGACCGATATTTTTGAATGGGTTAGAAATAAAAGCTACAGATTTAAATATAGATATAAATCATGAAGGTACAATTTTAATTCTACCTAATGGATCTGCTTACGTTGGCGCAGACATAATTGCTGGAGTTGTAGCTAGTGGATTTGATAGAAGTAGTGAGTGTAGCATATTTGTAGATATAGGAACTAATGGAGAAATAGTTGCTATAAATAATGGACAGATAATGGGTACATCCACAGCAGCTGGTCCAGCATTAGAAGGTATGAATATAAGTTGTGGATGTAGAGCTCAAGAAGGAGCTATTGAAGGATTTAAAATAGATGAAAATTATCATATTGAATACTCAGTAATAGGAGATTCAGAGCCAATAGGAATATGTGGTAGTGGTCTTTTAGATATAGCTGCAGAACTTGTAAAAGCTAATGTAATATTAAGCAGTGGGAGATTTAATAAAGAATTACCAGATGAATTAAAAAGTAAATTAAAAGAGAAAAAATTTTATATAACAGATAATCTATATATTTCGCAAAAGGACATTAGACAAATTCAACTAGCTAAAGGAGCAATTGCAGCAGGAATAACTATGTTGTTAAAAGAAATGAGTATATCAATAGAAAATGTGAAAAATGCATATATAGCTGGAGCTTTCGGATATCATGTTAAAGGTGAAAGCATTACCAGTATAGGGCTTATTCCAAAAGGATTTAGTGGTAAAATAGATTTCTTAGGAAACACATCTTTAGAAGGAGCAAGGCTCGCAACTATAAATGAAGATGTATTAAAGTCTATGATAGACTTAAAAGAAAAGATATCAATATTAGAACTTTCAACTAGTGAAGAATTTCAAAAGCATTTTGTAAAAGAATTAAGTTTTTAAAATTTATAAATAAAGGTGATTAAAAATATGTTTAAATGTGTTAGTGATAATATAGAAAGTATACCTAAAACAATATGTGATTGCTATCCAGACTTTTACACTAGGATAAATACCAACGAATTTATGTCAAAAATTTCCAAGGAAATAAAAGAAATAAGAAATGATGTATTTTGTAAAGTGCCATTTTGTAATACTATAGAGGCTGAAGCTTTTGGAGGTATAATAAAATTAGCAGATGAAAACACATCATCAAGAGTTGGGGAATATTTAATTAATAGTGTTGAGGATTTAGAAAAAATAAGGCCAATAAATTTTTCTAAAGGTAGAATAAAAGAAGTATTAGATTCTGTAAAGAATTTAAGTGAAGATAAGGAAAATGTTGTATTAATGGTAGAAGGTCCTATGACAATAGTTACTTCACTTATGGATAGTAGGTTGTTTTATAAATTATATAGAAAAAATAAAGATGCTATAGAAAAACTTTTAAACTTGATAGAAGAAGGTATAGTAGAATATATTAGAGAAGCTATTAAAAATGGAGTTAAAGTTATATCGTATGCAGACCCTGTTGGTAATATAGATATAATTGGACCTAAATATTTTAAAGAGTTAACAGGTACTATGACGTGTAATATTATAAGAAGTGTGAAAGACATTTTAATAAGTAATAATGTTTTATTTCACATATGTGGTAGAACATCTACATCCTTAGAAGAATGTGACTTTGTTAATAAAAAATGTATTCACGGAAATGAAGAGTTAACTTATGGAGAGAATTTAATTAATTTATCACTAAATAAAGAAAATGATAAATTAATTGTTGTTGGACATTGGTGTATAAAAAGAACTTTTTTAAATAAAAGTGATAACATAATAACATTATTAGAATTAAAATAAAATTTAGAAACCAGCCCGCTAATTACTAAAATGTATTAGGTGCTGGTTTTTTTATAGGAAAAATAAAAATGTATTGACAATAATAAATAAAAAACATACTATATAAGTATATTAGAAAATACTTATATAGTATGTTTTTCTTTAAGGAGGATTTTATGGAGAAGGAAACAAAAATTTTAAAGGCCTTGGCCCATCCAATAAGATTAAAAATAGTAGAAAAATTATCTAAAGAAGAGTTATGTGTGTGCAAATTGAATGAAGATGTTGAATTTACTCAGTCTAACTTATCACAACATTTAAAAATATTAAAAGAAGCAAATATTTTAGATTCTCGTAAGGTGGGAATGTGGATGTATTATAGTATAAAAAATGAAGAAGTACTCAAAATTTTAGAATTAACTAAAGTGATTGCAAATAGGTGATAATATATATTAAATAAAAAAGGAAAACGAGAATTATAGGGAAACAAGTTCCAATTTAAATTTATTCAACACCCTTAAAATATTTTTGCACAAGATGTAGTATTGAATTCTAAGTAATTCGGAGCATATCTCACTATTTTAGGTATCCAAGTTTTGGAATGGATAACTTTAAGAGTGAACTTGGAACCCTATAAATAATCAAAGTTAATGATATTAGATAAATACAAAAGGAGAATATAGTATGAAAAATTTAAGTGATGAAAAGATAAAAAGTGCTGTATTAAAAAGTTACAAGTCAATTGCAATAGCTAATGGTGCAAGTGAGAGTTGCTGTAACAATAAAACTTTAACAATAAAAAATTCACCAGTAGATATATCAAGTAAAATAGGATATTCAATGAAAGAACTAGAATCTGCACCAAAAGAATCAAATATGGGGCTAGGGTGTGGAAATCCACAGCTTATAGCAAATATAAAGGAAGGTGAAACCGTATTAGATTTAGGATGTGGAGCAGGATTTGATTGTTTTTTAGCAGCTGATAAAGTAGGCGATAAAGGAATGGTAATAGGGGTAGACATGACCTTTGAGATGTTAAAAAAGGCAAGAGCTACGAGTAGAAGAAATAGGTATAAAAATGTTGATTTTAGACTTGGTGAGATTGAGAATCTTCCAGTAGAAAATGCTATAGTGGATGTTATCATATCTAATTGTGTTATAAATTTATCTACTAATAAGCAGAGGGTATATAATGAGGCTTATCGTGCTTTAAAAAAAGGTGGAAGAATTGCTATATCAGATATAGTAATAATGAAAGAGCTTACAGAGGAAATGAAAAATGATGAAAAGCTTTATTGTGGATGAGTTACAGGTGCATCCTCAGTTGAGGAATTAGAAGCATATCTTTATAAAGCTGGTTTTGAAGATATAACAATAGATGTAAAAGAAGTACCTAAGGAATATGAAGAAAAATGGGGACATAATTTAAAAGTTGGAGAGTATATTATGTCTGCAGCTGTTAAAGCAGTAAAAAAATAAGTTATAAAGGATATTAAAAGGATGTATTTATAATTGTTTATAAATCATCCTTTTGTAATTTTAAAATAGATTTGAATTTAAGCTTATACCATATATAGTCTAATATATGAATATACTATAGAGATAATATTAAAAAGGTAGGTTGATTTATGGACATAAATGGATATGCAACTTTAGAAGGTACGAAGATGTACTTTAACAAAATGAGTGTGGATAATTCTATTTTAAGAAGAACCCCTTGGTTTTATACATTACCAATAGCCATTGGCACATATCTTGGGGAGACTAAGGAAGTTCATTCAGAACTTTATGTAGATAGTATAATCTATGGATTAAGTCATGGCGTTAATTATGTTGATACAGCAGCCATTTATAGAGAAATGAGATCAGAAAAAGATATAGGAAAAGCCTTAGAATATTTAATAAATGAAAAAAGGTTAATTAAGAGAAATGAAATTGTTATATCATCAAAGGCAGGTATTATTGATAACAATTATGATTTAGGTATTAGTTGTAGTGATTATATAAATAATATAATTTTAAAAGAACCTTCAATAAAAAGAGAAAATCAAATAATAGAAGAAAATCAAGTTATATATTCAATTGATAGTGCACTACATGAATTTTCTTTAAAAAATAGTATGAAAAATTTAAAAGTAAGTACTATTGATATTATGTATATACACAATCCGGAGTTATCAATGAGTATATTAAAAGAAAAAGAATTTTATAATCAATTACAAGAGCTATTTAAATTTTATGAACAGCAAGTTAAAAATGGTAGAATAAGATTCTATGGTATGGCAACTTGGTATGCTTTTAGAGTAGGAGAAAATAATCCAATGCATATTTCTTTAGAAAAAGTAGTAAGTTTAGCAAAAAAAGTAGGGGGAGAAGGACATCATTTTAAGTTTATTCAAATGCCATATAATATAAAGAATACTGAAGCATCTACAAGTAAGACTCAAAAGGTAAACAACAGATATGTTACTCCGATAGAAGCTGCAAATAGATTGGATTTATTTGTTACAATAAGTTCTCCACTTAATCAATGTAAGGATTTTGACAACAGTGAATTTGATTATAAAAAACTTATAGATTATGTTATAAATACTAAAGGAGTATATGCTGCTATGATAGGAAGTAAGAGAAGAGAGAATTTAATAAAAAATATGGATGCTATTTTATAGAATCCTAATTTATAATTTATTGCTACTTTAAATTCAAACTTTAATTTTAATATGTAAATTAAAGTTCAATTTGTATAGGGAAACAAGCATTTATTGAATAACTTTAAAATATTTTCATACAAGATTAAGTGTTGAATTCTAAGTGATTCAGAGCATGTCTCACTGTTTTGGTATCCAAGTTTTGGAATAGATAATTTAAAAATTAAATTAGAACTATTTCATGAAATATAGCATCTTTTTAGGTGCTATATTTTTATTATATTCTAAATAGTCATATTTAATTTGAAATATGTTGTATGAATATAACAAAAAATTGTATAATACCTAGAGAAAGAAGGTGAAAAAATGTATTTTAATGTGTTAAAAGAGGTTAGTGCAATATTAAATAAACTGAATTGTTTATGGGCAGTAGGAGGTTCGTTAGTACTTTATAATAAAGGTTTATGGGAATGTCCCAATGATATAGATATATTAATAAATTTTAAAGATGTAGAAAAAGTAAAGAATGTAATGGATGCAAGGTATGAAAAGCTAGAACTTAAATATAAAGATAATTTTAAAACAAAGGCATTTTTTAGATATAAGATTAATGGCATAAACATAGAGTTTATGGGTGATTTTAAAATAGTTTGTAATGATAATGTATACTCCTTTTTATTAGATGAAAAAACCATAGTAGACAAAATGGATATAGGTGGTGTAAAAGTAAATGTATCATCATTAGAAGATTGGATTGTAGCATACTATTTAATGGGTGACCCAAAGGGACGAGTTCCTATAATAAAAGAATATTTTATAAAAAATGGAGTAGAAAATAAGGAGATACTTGAAAGAGCATTGAAACAAAAAGTGTCTAAAAATTTGGAATATGAAATGTTAAATTTAATGTAGTAGGGAGAGTTTGATTTGAAAGAGTTAAATATAGACCAATGGAAGAGAAAAAAACAATATGAGCATTTTAAAAATTTAGATTATCCACACATTAGTGTATGTGCTAATATAGATATTACAAATTTTTATAATTATATAAAAACAAAAAGAAAACCTTTTTTTATATCCTTTGTATATGTCGTTACTAAAACAGCCAATCTTATAAATGAATTTAAATATAGAGTTAGAGATGAAAAAGTTATAGTACATGATGTTGTTAGTCCATCATTTACAATAATGAATGATGATGGAGTATTTAATTTTTGTCCTGTAGACTTTAGTGAAGATTTTAATGAATTTGTAAGTAGAGGGACTAATGAGATTGATAAAAGAAAAAAGTTTGTAGATCTTAAAGATGAGCCTAACAGAGATGATTTCTTATTTATTACAAGTATTCCATGGGTATCATTTACTAGTATGTCACATCCTATACACATGAGCCCAGTTGATACTATTCCAAGAATAGCATGGGGAAAGTATTTTAAAGAAAATGAAAAAATAAAAATGCCATTATCAATTCAAGCACATCATGCTTTGGTAGATGGTGTTCATATAGGAATGTACTTTGAAAAAATTCAACAAATATTAAATAATCCAGAAATTTATCTTTAAAAGTCACTATGATAGCATTGAGAAAAATGATGAAATTATGTAAAATAAAGGTATGGACATGATGGTTTAAGAATTATACTATTATATGTAAGTAAAAAAGGTGGAGGTTGAAGCGTTTAGGTGGTGATTTTAGGAAATGTAAGGTTTATTCAATAGCGAATGTAAAATAAGATATTATAAAAGATATAAGTAATTTATCTAATAAACATGTGGGAATAAAAGTGATTTAAGATGTTAGAGAATATTAATATAATTGTAACTAAATAAAGGGTATATTGAATGAGGTGATGTTTTGGAATTTGATATTTCGGTGGCTATTGCTTTTATAATAAACATAATAATATGGGGTGGTATTATATGGTTACTGGTGAAAATAATAAAGATTATAAAAAAGAAAAGTTTATAGTATTTTAAAATAATAAAAAGTAGTATACGGAGCTGATAAAGTGAGCAGAAAAAAATCATTATTTTGTGAAGTAATAGATGAAATTATAGATATATTAACTTCTCCATTTAGAAGAAAGAAAAAGAATAAAAGAAAAGTTAGTAGCAAAAAAAGTACAAAATCAGAAGATATAAATGCATTGAAAAAGGTTATAGAGGAAAGTAAAGGGACTATAGAATTAGGAGCAACTAATTAGTTGTTAAAAATATACTCAAATAAAAATAAATATAGACAAAAGTATATTTTAAAAACAAAAGCTCCCTACATTCGTAAAGAGTGTAGAGTGGTGATTTAAAATCATCCAAAACTCCTTTAACTGCTGGAAGTCCCTAAAGCTAACTAAACCACAACGTAAGGATGAAATAAGCCTAAACGTGAAGGTTACGAAAGTAGAAAAAATTAGTTAGATAGTGCATGGTTAAATCCTAAACACCGTAATAATGGGTAATCAGCAACCAAGCCCCGAATAGGGGAAGGCTCAACGACTAGAGAGGAATCTCGTACCTGCAAGTGTGGGGAAATGGGGAGTGTCCTAATATTAAAATTATAATATTTTATATTAGGATAGTGATATAGTCTGTGCTCATATGAAAGTATGAGAAGTTCATAAGAGAACTGATATGGAGTAACGAACCGTATTGAACACTCTAAAAATATATACAAATGTGAATTAGATAATTAAACAACCGTATTTTAAAATTTTATAAAAATAGGTCTACTTTATAGTAAATCTAAAATTATTTTTCTAAATCTTTAACTATTAAATTAAACGCAATTACTAATAGTCATTTTATTCATCTTATCAATATAGCGTTATAAATAATAAGTGTTAATAATGTGGGAATACTTATAAATAAGCTATATAAGATACTAGAAAAAAGTGAGGTGAAAGATAATGGGAACTATTATTAAAAACGTTAAACAATATTCTTATATATTAGATACAGAAACGTTAAATGAATTAAAATTTATAGCTAACCAATATAAGAATGTAAAGAATTATGTTTATTCAAGATATAGTGGAATTAATAGTATCCCATTATTAAGTAAAGAAAGACAAATAAGAAATGAATGGGTAAAATCAGAATTTGCAAAGCAATGGAAGTTACCTGCTCGTTATTGGAAATTAGCATTAACTGAAGCTATGGAAAATATTAAGTCTAAATGGTCTAATATTAAAAGTAAAGTTAAAGAGCAAGTTAAAGTTAATGGAAATTTGTCAGATGAAGATAAACATTATATAAATTACATTGTTAAATTTAATAGTTACTATTATAAAGTATTAAATTATATAGGCTTTGATATTCCTAAGATATTTAAGAAGAAAAACTTAAATTTTAAATATCTAAATAATCTTATTAGAAGATATACAAGAAAATATAAAGGACATATACCATATTCTAAAATAGGAAAAACATTTTCTATAGATACTGGATTATATTCTTACAAAAATAACTGTATTAATATAACCTCCACAACGAAAGGTAAAAGACTATCTATAGGATTAACTGACAACAATAAGTACGATAAAACAATGATAGTTAAAATTATAGATAATAGAATAACTATAAATTGTCCTTTGAAAATAAAAACTAGAAAGAATAAAAATACCTATATTATAGGAATAGATAAAGGATATAGATGTTTATTTGCAGTATCAAGTGAAAATTTTTATGGAGAAAATCTTAATAATTATCTTAGTAAAGAAACTGAAAGGCTAAATAAAGTTAATGCTCAAAGAAATAGATTTTGGGCTTTATACAATCAATATTTAGATAAAGGTTATATTAAGAAAGCTAATAAAATAAAAGAAAACAATTTAGGAAAAGTAAAATATAATCATAATAAATTAAAACATGACCAAACAGTAAAATCTTATGTAAACTATTCGTTAAATCAATTAATAAAAGAAGAAAAACCGAAAGAAATAGTTATGGAAAATTTAGATTTTGTTAATTGGAATGACAAATATCCTAAAAGTGTAAAACGTAAATTATCAAGATGGATTAAAGGTTATATAAGAGAAAGGTTAGAGTATAAATGCGATTTTTATAGTATTAAATATACTTATATAAATTCAGCCTATACAAGTAAAATATGTAATATTTGTGGAAGTTTTGGTAGAAGAGATGGTGATATGTTTATTTGTCCTAAATGTAATAAATTTCACGCTGATATTAATGCAAGTAAAAATATATTAAATAGAAAATATGATAAGGATATTACTTTATATACTAACTATAAAAAAGTTAAAGATATTTTAGAAAAAAGAATAAAAGTAAGCTAATGAAATATAAAAAAGATAATTTAATCACAAATATATGTATCTCAGAAATGAAGCATATATTTTACTAGAAAAGCTAGGGGTTAAATAAATCTTTAAATTATAAAATTTTAAAATGCGGTTGTAGGATAATTTAGTGAGTTGTAACTAGAAATTAGTTATAACGAGCTTTATGAACTGGTACATCCAAGGCTTAAAACTATCAAAAGATAGAATAAGTGCGAATTATCTAATTTAAGTACGTTTGTACATATTTTTAGAACCAGAAGAGGAAACTAATATTGTTAAGACATGGCTAAAAGATGATTAACATAAAAACCTATAGACTAGAATAATGAAAAGTTTAAGTCTATAGGTTTTATTATATAGGGTTCCAAGTTGACTCTTAAAGTTATCCATTCCAAAACTTGGATACCTAAAATAGTGAGACATGCTCCCAATCATTTAGAATTCAATGCTGAATCTTGTATGAAAATATTTTAAAATTATTGAATAAATTTAAATTTGAGCTTGTTTCCCTATATACTTGAAAAAGTAAAAGTTAAACATGAATACATAATGGAACTATGCCTATGTAGATAGGAGTAGGTTCTGGAAAATCAAAGTTTTCAGCATATGGAAAAGTTAAATTATTTGTTGATATAAACTTTTTTATAGGCTCTATAACATCATCTACCATAGTATCTCTTAAGATAGAATCTATATAAGCTACTTTACCGAAGATGGTTACAGGTTTATTTTCTATACAACTTAATGAAGAAAAATTATCTTTACTAAGAGGTATTACTAATCTATATTTATAAAACAGTAGTTGAGAAAAATAATCTACACAATGATTAGTATCTATATCAGTTAAAGTAGATTTTAAGTATGTTAAAAATTTTGTAGGGTCAACTGTATTACAATCAATGTTAGAGAACATTTGAAGTTCTAGTGAATTAGCAATAGAGCAAAGATTTTTCACTTCAGGATCTTTGAATAATAAAGTAGTAACTTCAATCATATCTCCTGCTTTAAGGGATTTTAAATCATTTAAATTATTTAAGTTTTTTATAAGATTATTTTCTTCTAGCATTTCATGCAGTCTTAAAAAAGTTGTAGTTGGACACTGACAAATAGATTCAATAGTTACAGTTACAAAAGCTTGAGTATATTCTATGGTTCCATTTCCTTGAGTAATTCTTCCACAGGTAAGCTCGCTTAATGGCAATGTTGACTTGATAGAAAATTCTTTTTTATTTATAAAAAATTCAGTGTTAGCAAGAGCGATTACAGTAGCTTTAAATATAGAAACTAAGTATGGTGGATTTAAATATATTGGTGTTACAATAGGCATAAAAATCAACTCCTAAAATTCATTTTACACTATAATTTTTACTAATTTAAAATCTCTTTAAATAGAACTAATTTTTTAGTTATATATGTTTTTAAATTATACGTTTATTGAATTATAAAATTTAATATTATATAAATATTTCTTATTATTAAGTGTATAAAAAATATTCTAAAGTAGAACTGTTGTAAACAAAAACGTAGTTATAATATGTTAAAAGATTTAAAAAAATGATATAATTTAAAAGTGATAATTTTCGAAAAATTTCAACTAAGGGGGATAGCTATGAAAATTTTAATTGCATTAGTAATTGGCATGACTTTAGGGTACATAAAGCCATTGAAAGAAAAACAATTGAAAATCAATGGTAAACTACAACAATTAGGTGTTGTGTTTTTACTTTTCTTTATGGGAGCATCTATAGGATCAAATGATGAAATTATAAAGAATATAGGTTCTATAGGGTTAATTGCATTCATATTTTCTGCATTATCAGTAGTAGGTAGCATTGTGTTAGTATATTTTTTAAGTGAAAAATTAATTATTAAAAAGCATAAGGGTACCAATGCTTCCAATGATGGTAAAGTTATAGATGAATGTACAACATCTTATGAAGAAAATATTTAAAGGGGAGGAGATTTAAGTTTGACTATTGTAATACTTATATCAATGATGATAGGAATATTATTTGGAAAATTTATTTTTCCAGAACAAATTATAGGAAATATGGGTAATATAGCTAATATGGCTTTATTCATGTTAATATTTTTAGTAGGATTAGACGTTGGTTCTAATAAAAAGATATTAAGAGATATTAAAGAAACTGGACTTAAAGTTTTAATAATTCCTTTTGGAACAATAGTAGGTAGTTTAGCAGGAGGATTAATAAGTGGAATAATATTTAAAATGCCTTATAATGAAAGTTTAGCTGTAGCATCTGGATTTGGATGGTATAGTTTATCAGCTATATTGCTTACAGATATGGCTAATGTAGCTAATCCTAATCTTGGAGCTATAGCATTTTTATCAAATGTATTTAGAGAGGTTATGGCAGTTATTTTAATACCTATATTAGCAAAAAAACTAAATAATTATACAGCAATAGCGCCATGTGGAGCAACTTCTATGGATACAACTCTTCCAATAGTTGCAAAGGCAACAAATAGTGAAATTGGAGTTATATCTTTTATAAATGGAGTTATATTAAGTTCTCTAGTACCAGTTTTTGTGACTTTCTTTTATAATTTATAAAAGTTTAGGATTTAATAAAGTAATACCAGTTAATATATTAAAATCAACATACTAAATAAAAAAGTTTAGAATGAAATTAAAAATTCATTCTAAACTTTTTATGTTAATCTTTCTTTTTTATATTACAACCTTGGCAGCTACCATTACAACCAGAGCAACCACCATCTTTAAGTTTTTTCTTACCTTGTTTAATTAAAATATATAAAGCAACTACAACAATACCGGCTGTTATTACTATTTCCATCATGTGACCACCTTCCTTAAATTTTAAAATAAAAGTGTTCCAATGTTAAATACTAAAAATGATACAATCCAAGCTACTGCAAACTGATATATTGCTCCAAATGCTGCAAATTTACCACCAAATTCTTTCTTTTGTGTACCTATAACTGCTACACAAGGAGTATATAATAGACAGAATGTTAAAAATGATAATGCACTTATACTTGTTAAAGTAGCTGTTAGTGATGCTTCAAGACCAGTTGGATATAGAACTTCCAAAGTACCTATAACTATTTCTTTTGCTCCAAGACCAGTTAGAAGTGCAACTGAATTTTGCCAATTTGCAAATCCTAAAGGTTTAAATAATGGAGTTAAGAAAGTACCAATGGCTGCTAAAAAGCTTTTATCCATTTCCACCATACCACTAAAGCTAAAGTTAGATAGGAACCATACTAAAACTGAAATTGAAAATATAATTGTTCCTGCTTTTCTTAAGAAACCTTTTCCTTTTTCCCAAGTTAAAAAGATTACTGATTTTACTTCAGGTAGCTTGTACTCAGGTAATTCAACTATAAATGGTTCTTCAGACTTTTTAAATAAAGTATTTTTAAATAATAAAGCAATTGATAATGCTACAATTATGCCTAAAAAATATAATGAAAATACTACTAATGTTTCATGACCAGGAAAAAATAGAGGAACAAACATTGCGTAAATTGGAAGTCTAGCATTACAAGACATAAATGGTAAGATTAGAGCTGTAAGCTTTCTATCCTTTTCACTTTCAAGAGTTCTTGATGCCATTATTCCTGGAACAGAGCATCCAAATCCCATCATAAGAGGGATAAACGCTTTTCCGGATAGACCAACCTTTCTCATTATCTTATCCATTATAAAAGCAACTCTAGCCATATATCCACTATCCTCAAGTATTGACATACCTAGGAATAAAGTTAATATTATAGGTAAAAAAGTTATAATTCCGCCAACACCTGCAATAATACCTTCAACTATTAATGATTGAAACCATGGGCTCGTGTTAGAAAGTAGTAATGAAACCATACTAGAAAATGGTCCATCAAAGAAACTTGCTAACAATTCTTGCAATGGAGCTCCTACCCAATTAAATGTAAATTTAAAAATTATATATAGTATAAATAAAAAAGCAGGATATGCTAAAAATTTATTAAGAACGATTTTATCTATTTTTTCAGTTATTGTTATTTTGTTTTCATTAGGTTTAGTTATACAAGAGTTTAAAATATTACTAATATATTTATATGTTCTTTCTTCATTCATTGACTCAAAATTATGCCTATTATTTATACTTAAATCTAAAAGAGAATAATCTTTTGATTTTAGAAAATCTTTTACATCTGAAATGCCTTCTTTTTTAGAAGCAGATATAGGCATAATTTTAACTCCTAATTTTTTAGAAAGTAAATCAAAATTAATATTGATTCCTTTGCTTCGAGCAACATCTATCATGTTAACAACCAGTAAAATTGGTTTTTTAAACTGTGTTAATTGACTTGTAAGATATAAATTTCTTTCTAAGTTAGAAGCATCAACTATATTTATTATTAAATCAACTTCATCACTTTTAAGAAAATCCTTTGAAATTTTTTCTTCGTTTGAAAATGCATCCATAGCATATATTCCAGGCAAGTCCACAATTTTTATATCTTTATCTATAAAACCTTCTTTTTTATCTACTGTAACTCCAGCCCAATTTCCTACATGTTGGTTTGAGCCTGTTAATGCATTAAATAAAGTAGTTTTTCCAACATTAGGATTACCAAGTAGTGCAATATTAGCCATCATCATACCTCCATAGCTAGTTTGAATTTTTCTTCATTTGAATTATTATTTAAATCTATATCTATTGTTTTAGCATCTTTTTTTCTTATAGCCAAATTTGTACCACGTACATTTATTACTATAGGGTCACCTAAAGGTGCAGTTTGTTTCATTAAAACCTTTGTACCTTCAACAAAACCTAAGGCTAATAATCGTTTTGAAAGTTTTTTATCACAATTTATATTTTTAATAAAACCTATATCTCCAGGTTTTAAATCTTGTAATGTCATTAAAATCACTCCTCATTGAAAACAATTCTCAATATCATTATATTAAGTGAAAGTTATTTTGTCAATATTTTTTTAAAATATACTGTAGAATATTAAAATTTTCTATATCTATATAATAAAATTTAAAAATAGAAATAAAATTTTAATTATAATAAAAATGAAAGCTGTAACTAAATGGATAAAACCACTTAATTACAGCTTTCATTTAAAGATGATATATTTGTATCTTTACTATTCTCAGTATCTTTATTTGAAATATATTTGTTCCAATTTACATAGATATAAAATAAACTTACTACATCTTGCATATTATATAAAAGTATTTTTTCTTTTTTAGCATGTGGCATTCTATCAAAGTAGGTGTCATCTTTCATAATCTTGCTAAAGGTTTTTGCAAGATTAGAACCACTTATAACTTCACTTTCACGCTTAATATTAAATTTACATTCTAAGTTTTTAAGGCCTATTGAAGTATTCATAATTTTTTCATACTCTTTTTGAAGGTCTATGTCTTTTAGTGAATTTTCAATACTAAAATTTATATTATATTTCTTATAAAGATAATTTATAACTGTAAAATCATTATTACCAGAGAATGTAACTATATATTTTTTATTGTGATTATCAATTAAATCTTTAAAATATTTTTCAGATAAATCCAATAATTTTTTTAATTCAAATCTATTTTGTAGCATATATTGAGTAATTTTTAATGTATTATCTTTTGCTTCATAATAAGCACTTCCAAAAACACCTATGCATATAGGTTTTTTGTATACATAATGTTCTAAATCAAAAAATATAGCATCTTTAAATAAATCATTTTGATTATCAAATAATAGAGATGAGTCTAAATCAAAATCTCCAACAGGGATACTTTCGTGCCTAATAATCACCATATCACTCTTTTCTTAAAAAATTATCTATGTAAAACATATAGTTAATAGTCTTTTTAGACGATAACACAAAAAATATTATATCATAGAATAAGTATTTCCATCAAATTCTATTTTATCAAAAATTACCATTATATTAAACCAATTAGAATTTATTTAATATTTTGAATAAAGATGAAGTTTTACTTCAAATTTATCTTATTCTAAATACATGTTGTTAATAATGTTTTATGAAAAACTTTAAAAAGTGTTATATTTTTGTACTTTGTAAAATAATATATAACTAATATAAGATTTAAAATTAATGAATGATATTTAAAAATATCCCCAAATAAATAATTAATTATTTATTTTACATAATTATAGTGATTATGTGCAATGAGTTTAATTTGCTAATTTACATAAAAAAAATAGGGGGTATGTAAAAATGGAGTTAATAAATAATATATCAGAAGAGAAAATTCTTATAAGAAAACTTATGGATGTTGAAGAAATTTTGAGTTTAAGAGAAAACAAAGGAGTTTTTAAGATTAAAAGTGAAAATAAAAATTTATCCCCAGACATACAAAGTATTGTTTATTTAAGAATTAATGATAGTATAATAGAAAAGTTTAAGCTAGCATTTAAAATAAAAGAAATACCAATGAGGCTTTATGAGGTAGAAATGTTATGTGAAGGAAAAAGCTTGAATTATTTATACAAAAATTCTATTTTAAAAATAATTTCTAATAGAATAAAAGAAGAGTTAGAAATTGAAAATTTAAATCCTAAAATAAATGAGAATCTGCTTAAAGCTTACAAAGGAGCAATTAAAGAGGCATATAGAACATCTTTACAAAGTTAATTATAATATATGGATCTAAAATTACATTTTAGTTTATGTATTATAAATTTTAGATAGCCATTTATTTAAAATTTTATTTAAATTATATAGAATAAATTTCATCTCCTAATATATTTTTGGTAATAAAAAAAGTTAGTTTTTAAAGCTAGCTTTTTTTAATGTTTAAATTGTTTAATTTAATAAAAAATGGAAATGGTATAAATAAAACTAATTATTAAATAAATAGGAAAGGGAGAGGATTTATTTATGAAAAACATAAGAAGAAAAAAGAAAGGTTTTACTTTAATAGAGCTAGTAGTAGTTATATCAATAATAGCCATACTTGCAATTATTGCAGTGCCTAAATTTGGACAAATTCAGCAAAATGCAAAACAAAGAGCGGACATTGCGACAGCTAAAAATATAGCTATGGCTGTAAACTCTCAATTATCTTGTGGAAAAACTATAGACAATCTAAATGAAACAGAAATTTATGAGTACTTTAATGGTGATATAAAGCAACAAGCAAAAGTAGGAAATCAAATTCCAGGGGAATTTACTGTATATTTAATGGCAAATGATAATATAGTAATAACTACAGGAAGTAGACAGGTATATCCTTCAGTTAAAGAAGATTATACTAGCAGTGGTACAGGAAAATCTATTAGTATAAAATGTAATAGAAATAATTAAGTTTATAAAGGGTTTAAATAAATGAAATATTCAGTTAAAATAGTATTTAAGTTTTATTTAAATTTAGGACTATATTTATTAAGAGTATAAATTAAAAGTTGCATAGGATTTTAGGTTGACTTTTAAAACTATCCATTCTAAAACTTGGATACCTAGAATAATGAAACATGCTGCAAATCACTTAGAACTTAGAACTACATTTTAAAAAATATTTTAAAATTATTGAATAAATTTAAAGGGGGAGCTTGTTTCCCGATAGCTTATAAATTTTAAACAATGGGAGTGGAAAAATGATAGATAATATAGAGAAAATATTTAAAAATAGAAAAGTCAATAAGATGGGTGAATACAAAAAAGCAGCAGTTATGATATTGTTACAAGAAGATAATGAAAAATTAAATTTAATTTTTGAATTAAGGGCTAAAACATTAAAAAGTCAGCCTGGAGATATTTGTTTTCCTGGAGGTAAAATTGAAAAAAACGAGAGTGAAAAAGACGCTGCAATAAGAGAAACCATAGAGGAATTAAATTTACAAGAAGAGGATATAAAGTACATAGGGCAAATGGACGAGTTTGTAACACCATATAGACTTATAATATATCCATTTATAGCTAAAACTTCAATAAGAGCAATAGAACCTAGTGAATTTGAAGTGGAAAAAATTATAAAAATACCTTTGGACGAGTTATTAAAATATGAACCTAAATTATATAATATGAAAATAGGTCCAATAGATAAAAATGGTTTTCCTTTTGAACTTATAAATGGAGGAGAAACTTATAAATTTAGAGAAGGTGTAATAGAACAATATTTTTATACTTTTGAAGGATATACAATTTGGGGTTATACTGCATATATTTTAAAAGAATTTTTAGATATAATAAAATCAAAATAAATAGTAAAAAATATTTAATGAATAAACTATAATTAAAATTTAAAGCCTTATAGTAACTTTATTTGAAGCTTATATATGTTGGTAATATTGTGATATAATTGTGAATATATATATATTAAATTAGAGTATATTAAAATAAAAAATAAATAAAAAATTAGTTAATAATTGAATGAAAATGTGAATATTAAGTTAAAAAATTATTATATGTTTAATATTTGTAAAAAATAAATATAATTAGAGTTTGGTTAAACAAAGAGGGATTAGGAGGGGAAATTATGGAGCATATACATCATTGGCATAATGATACTTTAGGAAGAAAAGTTGTTAAGGCTTTAGAAAAAAATCAATTCCATGCAATATATGTTGATACGAAAGAAGAAGCAGAAAATTTTATAATGTATCATATTAAATCTGGAGATAATATAGCATTTGGTGGTTCTCAAACTATAAAGGCTATGAATTTAAAAAGGAAAATAAGAGAGTTAGGTGGAAATATAATTGATCATGGTGAAGAAGGATTAAGTAAAGAAGAAAAATTGTCTATAATGAGAAAAGAATTAATAAGTGATTTATTTCTTTGCAGTAGTAATGCCATCACACTTGATGGTAAATTAGTTAATATAGATGGAGCTGGAAATAGAGTTGCAGCTATGAGTTTTGGACCTAAGAAGGTTATAATTGTGGCAGGAATAAATAAAATAGTAGAAAATGTTGAAGAAGGATTTAAAAGAATACAAAATAATGTAGCACCTAAAAATTGCAAAAGGTTAGGTGTGAAAAATCCTTGTATAATAGAAGGTACTTGTGTAAATTGTAATTCACAAAGTAGAATTTGTAGAATTTCTTCAGTTATAACTAAAAGACCTATGCAAAGTGATATTAGTGTTATTATAGTAGGCGAAGAACTAGGATATTAGATTAGACCTTATTGGTCTAATTTTTTTTGAAAAATTCCACGAATTAGTATTAAAAATCAAATAAAATATAAAATATGTTAAGTAACTGATATAATTTTCTAAAAATACTTTATATTATGTCAATTATACATTATAATGATAGTATAGCTTATAATGACTTGGGATGGGGGGATGAAATATGGCTAAATGTCCTTTGCTTAGCACAATTGATGAAGATGTAGAATGTTTTAAGGAATGTGATTTATATAAATGGGAAGGCAATGATAACAAATGTCCCTTTATGGAACTTAAAAAATCCAAAAAAGCATTGAAACATATTTCTGAATATGAAGCTTATAAAGAAGATAAAACCTCTCCTATAAGTATTCTTTATAGTGATGATTATATCAGAGGAATATATACTAAAAATGAGGAGTTAATAGAAGAACTTTAACATATATTATTATGTTAAATGTTATTTTATATTAGGAATATATTATAAATTCTAGAATGTATTTAGAATAAAGCTTTTTTATAATTTAGGAATAATTAAAATTCAAGCTTATTTTGTTATATAGGATTTCATTTTTAAACTACTAAACTTAAAATTGAAATATTTAAATAAATGATTGAAGCTTGTAAATAGCTAAATTTAATATTAAATTTTGTATAAAAATATTTTTAAGAACTTGAAAAGAGCTTGTTTCCCTATATAAATAATAAAATTTATTTTCTTTAAGAAAGCTATTATAAAAAGAGATAATAAGATACATCAAAATAATTATATATTAATTATTTTGATGTATTTTTTTATGATAAAATCTTATTTAGGATAGGAAAATTTACATATTATTAAAATGCTGATATAATTTTAAAATGTATAATAAAATTTAAAACTTTACAAGTAGGTAATGGTGAATAAAAATGGACAAAAGAGAAAAGGTTAAATGTTATTATAGTGAGAAGTATAATAAGATAAATAAAATTGTTACATCTAAAATAATAATAATTAAAGAAGATAAAGTTATTTTAAATAAAAATGAAAAATTTAAGAGTAATAGTATTAGAGAAAGTTCCATAAAAATTATAGAATCTATATTAAAACTTTTGAATTATTTATATATGGATAATAAAATAGATTTAAAAGAAGAAATTGAAATATGGGCTAGAAATAGAGAAATAGTAAAATCTTTAAATGATTGTAAGAATAAAAATATTTCTAGGTTCTTAGAAAAAAATGAAAATTGTAAAATAAGATATCATAAATACAGCAACTCCTTTGTAAACAATTTTTTAGAAAAGAATTTTAAAAAAGTTAATAAGAAAGTCATTTTAAAAAGCTTAAGTGATTTAATAGATGACTATGAAAATATTGTATTTTTTGATTTAGAAATGAATTATGGTCTTATAGGAGAAAAAAACTTAAGTGAAACTATAGCTATAGGTGCAGTTAAATATAACATTAACAATGGATGTACAGATTGCTTTTATTCCTTAATAAAACCCTTATTTAATGTAAAACTAAATGAAAAAATTATAGAACTTACAAAGATACAGCAACCAGGCATAGATACAGCTAAAAAGTTTAATGATATTATGATTAAGTTTGATAAATGGGTAGGAAAAAATAAAACTATTTTTGTAAGCTGGGGATCTGTTGATATGCAAACTTTAAAAAGAGATAATGAAAATAATGGGAATAAGATAAATATAATTAATATTATGAGTGATAATTATGTAGATTTTCAAGAAGAGTTTTGTGTTTATATGAAATCAAAAAATTGTATTTCATTAATAAATGGGTTAAAAACATATAATATAAATTTTGATGGTGTTCAACATAATCCTTTAGATGATGCTATAAATTTAGAGAATTTAGCATTAAAATTCATTAGTGAAACAAAGTTGAAAAATAAACGTAAAATAAATTAAATATACTTTAATAATAAAAATGTTTTAAGATGAATATATCGTCTTAAAACATTTTTATTATATAGGGATATAAGATTATATTTAAGTTTATTTATTAAATATTTGTTATAAGGTTATAAAAATAAATATAATTATAGTTAGTTAATATTAAGGATGAAACTGGGGTGGAGTTTTCTTTAATCTTAATAATATGATTTATTTTATAAATTTATATAATTAATTAAAATAAGTTATCAATTATCAGTATAAGATTGCCTTAAATTTCCCACCGGATAATTGAATAATTTTAATATCCTATACAACATTTTTTTTATTGATTTTTTGTTTAGAAGACACACTGGTTCTAAATATAAGGTTTTTAAGGGCATTCCAATTAAATGGGAACAATGGGTAAAGATAAGGTTCACCAGTTAATGTTTTAGTTGAAGCTAAAAGTACCAGTGATAATATAAGTCCAATTCCAAAACCCCAAAGATTAAATAATCCTGTAAGAATCAAAATTAGAATTCTTAAAAATTTTACGGCAAAACCCATTTCTATACTAGGTTGGGTAAAACTGGCCAGAGCGACAATAGCCATATATAATATAGCTTCCGATATAAACCAACCTGAATTAACAGCGTATTCACCAAGTATTAATGCTCCAATTACTGAAAGGGACATTCCAAGAGAGCTAGGAGTATTTAAAGAAGCAAGTTTCAATCCGTCTACAGAAAGTTCTAGTAGTATAAATTGAAGTACCAATGGAACTGGATATACATCGCTAGGGAGTAGAAACTTCAAGCTTTCTGGTAAGACACCAGGATTTTGAACTATATAAATATATAGTGGTGTTATGAATACTGTAAATATTAGAATAAGATTCCTAATAAGCCTTAAATAGTTTCCTGTAATTAAAGGGAAGTAATAATCATCTATATCTTCAATAAAATCAAAAAAGCTTGTAGGTAAAATCATAGCAGATGGACTGTTATCTACAAAAAGTACTATTTTACCTTCCATAACATGAGCAGAGGCAACATCAGGTCTCTCTGTATATCTAATTTTAGGAAATGGGCTAAACCAGTTTTTTCCTGCAATGCACTCAACTAATGTTTGATCTCCTACAGTTAAAGCATCAACTTTTATGTTTTTTAATTGAGTGGTTACTATATCTAGGGTTTTCTTGTCAACAACCCCATCAATATAACCAATAGCTACATCAGTTTTAGTCATTTCACCTATAGAAAACATTTTAAAAACTAATCTAGAATCTCTGATTCTACGTCTAACAAGAGCAGTGTTAAAAACTACTGTTTCAACAAAGCCATCTCTAGAACCACGTAGTACTTGTTCTTTTTCAGGTTCTTGAGGTCCTCTTGCAGGATATGTACGTAAATCTAAAAGAATTGCTGTTGGGAAACCTTCTACTATCATAGCCGTTTGACCAGATAAAACAGCTGTAGATAATTTGGATATATCATCTTCCTCACTAACCTCCATAGAGGATATCATCTTTTGTATAAAATCTTTGGAAGTTTCAAATTTTGAAAAATTTTCCTTATTCATAAATAATAAAGAACGTATAAGGAACTCTAAATTTTCGTCTTTAACGAATCCATCTACAAAATATAAATAGATTTTTTTATCTTGAACATCTAAAATTCTTTCAATTATATCAAAACTTTCTTTAACTTTTAATACAGAAGTAATGTTTTGAATATTTTCTTTTAAATTAGAAGTTATCTTCAAAATAGTCACCCCTTAAAATATAATAACGACAATATGTTTTGCAAATTAAGAGGAATTTATTCAATAATAAAAGCATTATATTATTAACTAATGATTATAATTTGCTTATTTCTTTAGAAACAGTTTATTATAATTATTTTATGGTAATATAATGCTTTGAAAATATATTATATAGTTTTTAATTAGGTGATTTTCTTAAAAGATCATAGTTTATCAATGTTTTTAAATCAAATCTTTTACATTGGTCTGTAAATTTAATTTCTATTATATCCTCATCAATATAAGTAACTATTCCTTTGTTATTATTACTATGAATTACAGTATCATTTACATCAAAAGGTAGTTTTAATTTATAATTACATTCTTTTATAAAAGGAGATATCTTATAAGTTTTATTTTGAATTGAAGAAGGAATTAAAATATATAAGTTATCAATAGCTCTAGTTATTGCAACATACATAAGTCTACGTTCCTCCTCTAAATTATCCTCAATATTACTTTCATGGGGGATGTACCCCTCTACTGCATTTATTATAAAAATATTTTTAAATTCCATTCCTTTAACACTATGGATTGTACTTAAAATAACACCGTCACTATTGTTTTTATTGGAGTGTAAAAAGTCATTATATTCTTCTATATAGGATAATAATGCTACTATTGTTCTATGTTCAGTGGCTATAGATTGAAATTCATCTAAAATACTATCAAAATCTGTTATATCTATTTTGAATCTTGAAGTATATTCTCTTAAATAGTCATAATAGCCTAAAGAGTTTATAATAAAAGAAATTGCACTTCCAAGAGACATTTTATTTAGATTATGTATATCTAATTTTAGTTCATCTATATTTTTAATTTGAAAACTACGAATGTTATCAAATTCTTTTAGAGTTTCAAAGCAATCTATGTCTATTTTAGAACTTTTAATTTTTTCTATAGCATTTTTGCTTATATATCTAAACGGTTTATTTATTATTGAAATAAACGCATCTTTATTTTTCATATCTAAGCTAAGTTTTAAATATGAAAGAATATCCTTACAGATAAAATGATTAAAAAAGTTAAAATCCTTGTCCATTAATTTAAATGGTATAGAACGCTTAATGAAAGTATCTATAATTCTTCTACTTTCAAGATTTGTCCTGTATAATAGTGCGAAGTCAGAATAATTATAATTAGAAGAAAGTACAGTTTTTTCTATGTGATTGGCTATATATAGTCCTTGTTTAGTATCATTTTCTACATTTAGAACCCTAATGTCTCCGTCAATTTTCTTATTTGGAATAATTGTTTTAGCTCGTCTTGATTTATTATGTTTAATTAAATCATTGGAAAGAGAAACTATATTTTTAGCACATCTATAATTTGTTTGAAGATATAATATTTTCGAGTCTTTAAAGTTTTCTTCAAAGGTAATCATATATTTAGGTTTAGAACCTCTAAAAGAGTAAATGCATTGATCTTCATCGCCAACAGCAAATACAAAATTATCTTTATTAAGCATTTTTAATATTTCAATTTGAAGTTCATCACAATCTTGAAATTCATCTACTAATATATATTTAAACATATTTGAATAACCATTTAAAAGCCTTGGATTTTTTATAAAAAGTTGTTTGCACATTATTTGTAAGTCATCAAAATCACATAGTCCTTTTTCTTTTTTATAACTTTCATATATTTCATAAGCATTTTTGAAAATATCTTTATCAAGTTTTGTTTCAAATTCGAACAAA
Organism: Clostridium senegalense; assembly: GCF_018916625.1. NCBI lineage: Bacteria > Bacillati > Bacillota > Clostridia > Eubacteriales > Clostridiaceae > Clostridium > Clostridium senegalense. Next base: position 110,405 of record NZ_JAHLNC010000001.1, on the reverse strand, counting down.
TTAAGCCCACTACTTTTAAAAATAGATATAGCATTTAAGTATTCCTTTACTTTGTCATCACTAATTTCATCCATATATGAAGAAAGGAAGCTTTTTATTAATTTAAAACTTTCACTTGAATCCATTATTTTAATTTCACCATAATAATGGGTTAGTATTTTATAAAACAGACCATGGAAAGTCCCGAAAAATGGGGTATGCTCACTTTTAGCAAGTTCTTTATATCTATCTTTCATATTGTTGGCAGCGGCTTTAGTAAAAGTCAATATTATTATATTTTTAGGATTTATATTTTTGTATTTAATAAGATGATATACTTTATAGACTATAACGGTAGTTTTCCCGCTGCCAGGGCCTGCACTTACTAAAGTATTAGTTTCATCACTTAATATAGCTTGTAATTTTTCATTATCGAGATTTTTATATTCTTTATACACAAAAAAGCAGCTCCTTATTTAGTCAAAATTAATTTTTTACATATTAAAAAATAATAAGCCAATACTCTTTGATAATATGAATTACTTTAAATTTTTCATTTCATATAAAAGTATAATTAGAGTTTTAAGATTATTATCTGATGTTATTATTAAAAACAATTTTAATTTATAGTTTTTTATATTTATAATAAATTTTATAAAAAACCTATGGTCATTTTATAAAATTTATCGTATACTTATTAGTAAATTTAGTAAATATTAGAACAAATATAATTATAAAAGACAAATAGTTACAAATTTTATTTGTAAAATACTATTATATAGATTGTATAATAGTAATATGTTATAATATAACACATAATTTACAAAACAGTAAGGGGAGAAGAAATGAATACTTCAGAAGGCTTTAATGTTAAAAATCAAAGAAATTTGACTATGCTTGTAGATTTTTACGAGTTAACAATGATGAATGGATACTTAAAAAATAATGTCCAGGATGTTGTTGCTTATTTTGATATGTATTTTAGAAGAATTCCAGATGGTGGTGGATACTGCATAATGGCTGGAGTAGAACAAGCAATAGATTTTCTTAAAGGTTTAAACTTTACAAAAGATGATATAGATTACCTTAGGGAAAAGGATATATTCAATGAAGAATTTTTAAAATATTTAGAAGATTTCAAGTTTGAGTGTGATGTTTGGGCAATTCCAGAAGGAACACCAGTTTTTCCAGGAGAACCCCTTGTTACAGTGAGAGGTCCTGTAATGCAAGCACAATTTATAGAAACTATGCTTTTACTTACTATAAACCATCAAACATTAATTGCAACTAAAGCAGCTAGAATATGTGAAGCTGCAAAGGGTAGACCAGTTATGGAGTTTGGTTCAAGAAGGGCTCAAGGATATGATGGTGCTATATATGGAGCTAGAGCTGCTATAATAGGTGGATGCAATTCTACAGCATGTACAATAGCAGAAGAAATGTTTAAAGTTCCAGCTATAGGAACTATGGCGCATTCTTGGATTCAATTATTCAAAAATGAATATGAAGCATTTAAAGCGTGGGCTAATACTTATCCAGATAATACAGTTCTTTTGGTCGATACATATAACGTGTTGAAATCTGGTGTTCCAAATGCAATTAAAGTATTTAATGAGGTTTTAAAACCATTAGGAAAAAGACCAAAAGCAGTTAGAATAGATAGTGGGGACATAACATATCTTACAAAAGAAGTTAGAAAAATGTTAGATGACGCAGGATATGAGGATGTTAAAATCACTGTATCAAATTCTTTAGATGAGTTTATAATAAATTCTGTTATTGAAAATGGAGCACCAATTGATAGTTTCGGTGTAGGTGAAAGACTTATAACAGCTAAAAGTGAACCAGTTTTTGGTGGTGTTTATAAGCTTGTAGGTATAGAAGAAGATGGAAAGATAGTACCTAAAATAAAAATAAGTGAAAATATAGAGAAAATAACAAATCCAAGTTTTAAAAGAACTTATAGAATCTTTGACAAATATACAGACAAGGCTATTGCCGATTTAATTTGCACTCATGATGAGGTTATAGATATAAATGAGCCGTTAGAAATTTTCCATCCTACATTTACATGGAAAAGAAAAAGAATTAAGGACTATTATATTAAAGATTTAATGGTTCAAGTTTTTGAAAAAGGTAAACAAGTATATACTAGCCCTTCTGTTATGGAGATAAGAGAATATGCTAGAGTTGAGAGAAACAAGCTTTGGTCAGAGGTTTTAAGAATTCAGAATCCACATGCATATTATGTTGATTTATCAAAAAATCTTTGGGAGTTAAAAGAAAACTTATTAAATGAATATTCATCTAAATATGGAAATTAAGAGCGGAATTTTATTCTGCTCTTAATTTATTCAAAACTTGATGATTTAGCTATTTCTTGAAGTATTTGAAATTATGTTATATAATCAGTAGTAAGTTTAAATATTTATTTATGAATAATAGACTCAAGAGTCTATTATTTTTTTATGAAAAGAGGTGTTTTTATGGACTTTTTAAATATTGTAACGGAATTTGAAAATGAATTAATATCTCTAAGAAGAGAGTTTCATAAAAGTCCAGAGCTAGATTTTGACCTTCCTAAAACTACAGCAAAAATAAAAAGCTTTTTACAAAAAGAAAAAATAGATTTTAAGGATATTGGAAAAGGTGGAATTGTTGCAATTATAAAAGGTCATAAAGATGGAAAAACTATAGCTATAAGAGCGGACATGGATGCACTATCAATAATCGATAAAAAGAACGTTGTTTATAAATCTCAAAATGAGAACAAAATGCATGCATGTGGGCATGATGCACATATGACTATAGCATTAGGTACTGCAAAAGCACTTAACAATATGAAGGAAAATTTAAAAGGAAATATAAAAATTATTTTTGAACCAGCAGAGGAAACATCTGGAGGTTCAAGATTTATGATAGAAGATGGTGTATTATTAAACCCTAAGGTAGACGCCATAATGGGGCTTCATGTTAATGAGGAGATTCCCTGTGGAATGATAGGTGTGAAAAATAATACTGTTTATGCAGCTTCAAATCCATTTAAAGTGAAAATCGTTGGTAAAGGTGCCCATGGAGCCAGTCCACATAGAGGAATTGATGCAATTGTTATAGCTAGTGAGGTTATATTAATGCTTCAAACTTTAGTTAGCAGGGAAATGTCCCCAACTTCTCCAGCAGTTATAACTGTTGGTAAGATAAATGGAGGTATGGCTCAAAATGCTATTGCTGATGAAGTTATAATTGAAGGTATGATACGAACTGTTAATATGGAAGATAGAGACTATATAACTAAAAGATTTAAGGAAGTTATAGAAGGAATAGTGAGTATAAAAGGCGGAAAATGTGAAATAACATTAATAGATGGATATCCTTGTGTTATAAATGATAATGGCATGTACAAGTTATTTAGTAAATCCTCTAGAGAGATTTTAGGAAATGATAATGTAAAAGAAGTTTTAGAACCTACACTAGGTGTTGAAAGTTTCTCATATTTTTCACAAAAAGTTCCAGCTATGTTTTATTGGTTGGGATGTAGAAATGAGAAAGAAGGTATAATACATCCAGCCCATAGTAGTCTATTTGATATAGACGAGAGATGTCTTAAAATAGGAGTAGCTACTAATTTAAATATGATAATAAATTATTTAAATAATTAATGAATATATGAAATTAACATTTTAATTTTAGGTATAATTAAAGAAATAAGAGGTCAAATATGCTTTGAATCTTTGGTCTCTTATTTCTTTTGATATGCCTTATATAAAAATTTACCGTATACAATTTTTAGGAGGAAGATATATGATAATAAACATTGGACCGAATGAAGCTGGGCAAAGATGTGATAAATTTGCAAGAAAGCTTTTAAAAGATGTACCATTAAGTGCTATTTACAAATCTTTTAGAAAAGGTGATATTAAAGTAAATGGAAAAAAAGTTAAAGAAAAGTATTCTCTTCAAGATGGAGATGTAGTTGAAATTAGAGAAATAAAGACAGAAGCTTCCCAAAAGAAAAAAAGTAATTTTGAGAGAATTGATAATAAACTAAAAATCACATATGAAGATGAAAATATATTGATGGTTGAAAAATGGCCAGGAGTTTTAGTACATAGTGATAAAAAAAATGGAGAATCAACACTTACGGATTATGTTTTATCTTATCTTTATGATAAAGGAGATTATGAACCAGAAAAGGAAATTACATTTACACCAGCACCTTGTAACAGATTAGATAGAAATACATCAGGTATTGTTATATATGGTAAAAACTTTTCTTCATTAAAAGAAATGAATGAAATGATAAGAGAAAGAAAAGTAGAAAAATATTATATGGCTCTTATTAAAGGGAAAATAAAAGAAGGTTACTACGAAGCGTATATATCTAAAAATGAAGATAATAATATATCTAAAGTTTATGAAGAATATAAACCAAACACTAAAAAAATAGCTATGAAAGTAAAAGTAATTCAAAGTTGTGGAATATTTTCTTTAGTGGAGTTAGAATTATTAACAGGTAGAAGTCATCAATTAAGATCTCACTTAGCATTTTTAGGCAATCCAATAGTTGGAGATACTAAGTATGGCGAGAAAAAGCTTAATAGTTTCTTTGTTAATAGGTATGGATTAGATTATCAATTTTTATATGCTTATAAAGTAATATTTAAAGATACAGGAGACAAGTTAACATATTTAAAAAATAAAACTATAGCGGAATCACTTCCACCTATTTTAAAGAAAATAAAGACAGACGTATTTAAGTTTTAGTGGAGGAAAATTTCATGGGTAGCAATTCGAATTTTGATACTAAATCTGCAGCTAAGGGCATGGCTATATTAAGTATATGTATGTTTATGACAAAAATTATGTCTATTTTATATTTGCCATTTTTAAGAGCTATATTAGGTCAAGACGGAATGGGAATATATCAATCTTGTTATGTAATATATGCATATATATATATGATTGCTAATGCAGGTCTTCCAGTAGCAATATCAAAGATAATTGCTGAATATGCATCAGTTGGTAATAAACATGATGCAATTAAAGCTTTTAAAATATCTAGATTGCTTGCAATTGGAATTGGAGTTTTATCAACAACTATTTTAATTGTATTTGCAGGACCAATAACAAGAGGGATGAATGCTGAAAGATCTACATATGCACTTATGGCAATTGCACCAACGATGCTTTTTACTACTGTATTAAGTACTTATAAAGGATATTTTCAAGGCGTTGGTAATATGGTTCCAACTGGAGTTTCTCAAGTTATGGAGCAGGTAGCTAATGTAGTGTTTAGCTTACTTTTTGCATATATTTTAATAGGTTTTTCACTAGAATTAGGTGTTGCAGGAGGTACAGTAGGAACTACTCTTGGCGCACTTTTAGCACTAGTATACTTTCTAAATTACTATAATCGTAGAGGTTATGAGGGTTTAGCACATATTAAAATAGAGAAAGAAATAAAAAGAGATAGTAACAAAGAAATTTTAAGAAAAATTTTATGTTATGTAATACCAATAACTATAGCTATTGCTATACAACAATTAGGCGGAATGATAGATGTAAAAATGGTACAAGGAACATTGGTTGACGTATTGGGTTATACAGAAAAGCAAAAAGATGTTTTATGGGGATTTTATGGTCAATATACAACGCTTATAAATGTACCATTAGGCTTATTAAGCTCTATGTCTGTAGCTGCTGTGCCGCTGATAGCTACATACAATGCAGTTAAAGACAGAAAATCTGTAAAAACTAGCATAAATTCTACTATGAAAATTATGTATTTATTTTCAATACCTTCAGCAGTAGGACTTGCAGTTTTAAGTAAGCCAATATTACGTACACTTAAATTAGATCAAGAAATATCATCATTTCTAATTTATGGTTCTTTTGTACTAGTAATAATGGGAATAGTATATCTTCAAACTTCTATACTTCAAGGTCTTGATAGGGTAAAGGCAGCAACTATATTTTGTGCAATAGGTATGGTTGGTAAAATAATAGTAAATTATTTTGTTGTTTCAATTCCTAGAATTAACGTATATGGAGCTATAATAAGTAGTACAGTATCATTTGCAATAATGTTTATACTTAATCAATGGCTTATAAATAGAGTGTTAAGAGTTAGAGTTAGATGCATAGTTCCAACCATAAGACCTATAATAGCATCAGCTTTTATGGGAATAGCAACGTATTTTACTTATAATGGAATTATTAAAGTTTTAGGATTAATATCTAATGGATATATATTTAATGTTATAGCAATGTTAGTAGCTATAGCTGTAGCTATTATAGTATATAGTGTTGCAATAGTGTTATTAGGCGGTGTATCTAAAAAAGAAATAAATATATTACCAAATAAAATTAAAAATCTTATACCACAAAAATTATTAAAGTATGTAAGATAGTTTTATCAAATAAGGATTATTAAAGGGACTGTTGCAAAACTAACTAACAGAGGAGCGATGGCTCCCTTTTTTTATGTGCAATTTTCTTAGTAAAGGGTATTAAGAAAAAATGAAAGACTTGGAAAGCATCTTCATGGATTAAAACTTACTGGTTAATAATGAGAAAAATACTTGTTATTAAAATGAAGATAAAATTGAAAAATAGCATTATTAAAAGTTAAAAAGTTATAAATAGAGTATATGGTTACAATATAGAAAAATAAATGGTATTAATGTATAATAAATACAATAACGTAGTAAGTGAAATTTAAATTTGATTAGTTGAAAAATGAAAGGAGTACTAAAAACTTGAATGTTTTATTAGTAGATGATGAACAGTCAATTGCAGATTTAGTAGAAGTTTATCTGCAAAATGACAATTATAATGTATATAAATTTTATACAGGAAAGGAAGCTTTAAGATCTTTAGATAAGGTGGATTTTGACCTTGCAATTTTAGATGTTATGCTTCCAGATATTGATGGATTTAAGATATGCAAGATAATAAGAGAAAAGTATTTTTTCCCTATAATTATGTTAACTGCAAAAATTGAGGATATTGATAAGATAACAGGATTAACTTTAGGGGCTGATGATTATTTAACTAAACCATTTAATCCATTGGAACTATTGGCAAGAGTTAAAAGTCAGTTAAGACGATATAAAAAATATAATAAAAGAAATTCAGAGGATAAATTTGAATGTGAGAAAAGTGAATATGATTTTCATGGATTGATAATTAATAATGATAACCATAAATGTAGCTTATATGGAAAAACAATAACACTGACACCAATTGAGTTTTCGATTTTATGGTATTTATGTGAAAATAAAGGACGAGTAGTCTCGTCAGAAGAACTTTTTGAATCGGTGTGGAAAGAAAAGTATTTAGACAATAATAATACAGTAATGGCTCATGTGGCAAGACTTCGTGAAAAAATGAATGAGCCATCAAGAAAACCTAAATTTATTAAAACAGTATGGGGAGTTGGCTATACCATTGAATAAAGAAAAACAATTGACTAATAAAAGTTTAAAAAATATAGTGTTAGCAAAAATTTTTATTACCATACTATTATCTAGTATAGCTTTAGGAGTTATACTAATATTAATGTTTATTACATATCATCAATTTACTTTTTATGGGGATGAAACAGTATATATATTAGCACAGATGATTAAGTATTATTTACCTTGCTTAGTTATATTCGTTTGGCTAATAGATATTATATTTGTTATTTTGTATTATTGGAAAAAATCATTAGGTCATATAGAGATTATGATGGATGCAAGTAAACAACTTATATTAAATGATGATAATTCAATACATTTTCCAGATGAATTGAAAGAAGTAGAAGAACAAATGAATCAGATAAAGCAGAAAACTATTCTAAATGCACAATTAGCAAAAGAATCAGAAAAGCAAAAAAATCATTTAATAGTGTATCTTGCTCATGATTTAAAGACTCCTCTTACATCTGTTATTGGTTACTTAAACTTATTAAATGATGAAGAACATATGTCTGATGAACTTCGAAAAAAATACTTAAACATATCTTTAGAAAAGGCTGAGCGATTAGAAGAATTAATTAACGAATTTTTTGATATTACAAGATTTAATTTAAGTAATTTAACTCTTGAATTAAGTAATATTAATTTAACACGAATGATTGAACAGATTGTTTATGAATTTAAGCCAATGTTAGCAACGAAAAATCTTAGATGTGATTTGCAGATTACTTCTAATATTGAGTTTAAATGTGATGTTAATAAAATTGAAAGGGTTTTTGATAATTTAATTAGAAATGCTATTAATTATAGTTTTGAAAATGGTTTAATAAAAATTATAGTAGAAAAAAAATCTGATGGAATATATATGTGTTTTAGTAATAAAGGAAATGTTATTCCTAAAGAAAGATTAAATCTAATATTTGACCAATTTTATCGATTAGATAGTTCTCGTGGAACTAAAACAGGAGGTGCAGGGTTAGGTCTTGCAATAGCAAAAAAAATTATTGAGGCTCATAAAGGAACAATAAGTGCATATAGTGAAGAAGAAGAAATTAGATTTGAGATTTATCTTCCAAGTTTATTGTAAGAAAATCGTATGATTTTAAGAAGAAAAACATAAGAAAACTTTACTAAATAATGAAAAAAATACACATCTTATTTTGATATCATGTAGGTATAAAAATAAGATGTGTATTTTTTATATAAGTAAGGAGGAATAATAATGAATTTAAAATTAAAAAAACAAATAAATAATGTATCCATTATTAAAAAATTTATATCATTTGGAGTATGGGTAATTGCTATAGTATATATTTTGGCATTATTAAAAATTGTATTATTTAAATATGGGTTTACTAGTGAGTTACGCTCATTAAATTTAAAGCCCTTTGCTTTTATTGAAAGTTATTTTACTGAAGATGTGACTATAGATGTAGCTTTGAAAAATGTGGCTGGTAATTTTGCACTATTTATTCCATTAGGAATATTGTTGCCAGCATTATTTAAAAATATAAATAAAAAAAAGACTGTATTTATATGTTTTGGAGTAAGCTTATTATTTGAATTTCTTCAATATATTATAGGATTAGGTGCAAGTGATATAGATGATGTAGTATTAAATACTTTTGGCGGTATTATAGGTATGTTTATTTATTTTAAAATATTGAAAAGAATTGATATAAAAATAAAGATGAGAATAGCTACATTTTCGTTTTTAAGTGTATTTGGTTTATGTGGTTTATTATCATTATATTTATACCAACCTAATATTCTTCCAGCACAAGTAGAAGTTATTAATCAGGAAATATTAGAAGGTGTAGATGCGTATAGTGCTGATATACAAACGGTGTGTATAGATGTGGATAATGATAGTATCCTAATAGACAAATCAAGAAGATTTTATGATGATAATTATAAAGTTCAAAGTAATGAAGATAAATATATAATAGATAACAATACTAAATTATTTCTTCAGTTAAGAAAATATAAGTATTCACCTAATGGAAATATTCAAAAATCAACATTCATATATAATAAAATTACCATGGATGAATTCAAAAATCTAATAAAGAAAGAAGAAAAAAGTGTGAATTTATGGATATCAGAAGATAATAAATGTAGTAGAGTATTGGTGGTAGAAAAAGGGGATATGGAGTAAATGGATATAAATATAAAGATATTACGATTTGACATGTGTTTATAAAAAACAACTTTGCTTAAATAATTCGTTTTGGCTCAGAAAAATTTAATAGGTTGATTGTTAATATGGTGAATGTTATCATTTAAGAAAATAATTGTTTGTATATTATGGGGATAAGAATAATATGAGAATAGAAACAAATCATGTAATAATTCGAGATTTTGAAAGGAAAGATGCAGAAAATCTTTATAAGATTGTTAGAGAAAAGAATATTCTTCGTTTTATGCCTGATTGGGCAGAAGATAGTGATTCACCACAATCTTATTTTGAATACATTGATTGGCACCAAAGTAAAAAAAATTCAACAAATATCTATGAAAACAAAAGATATGTAATCGCATTACCTGACACAGATGAGATGATAGGAATGGTTGGCATGGGATTGGAAGATACATTGAATGAAGTTGAAGTAGCCTATTTTATGTCAGAAAAATATCAGAGAAAAGGATACACAGAAGAAGCAGTAAATGCTTTAGTCAATTGGTGTTTTAGTATGTCAGAGATAAAGTATCTTATTTTGACTATTGATTGTGCAAATACACCTTCTTGCAATCTTGCAAAAAAATGTGGTTTCGAATTATTTGAAAAACGAACACCTATTGAGCATAAGCAACCTAACATGGAAAGTGATAGTTATTTTTATTATAGAAAATATAGAAGTTTGTTATAAATACCATAACTGTTCTTGTAATTTGAATTAAGTGAGGTCGAATGGCTTCCTTTAATTATTGATGTATTTTCAACAGTATTTTAAAACATAATCAAGTATAAAATAACCACTCATTTTCTGAGTGGTTATTTTCATAGATTTTTACAAGAATCAGAGTTTTTTCTTATTATAAATATAGACGAGAAAAATAATCCACTACCTATAAAAATTAAGAAGATATTTTTAATGATGAAATTAACATTAGGAATAATAGCATTGAAAATTCTAAGAAGAAATGCTGTTATTAAAGTTAAAAAACAAATTATAAAAAATTTATATATGCTAATTGATAAATGAACAGATTTATTTATTTCTAGAATATTTAATATAAGACCTAATAAAGAAGATACAAATATAGCTATAGCAAAGCCAAATATATTTATAGATGGTATAGCCATCAAAATATACATTAAAATAAGTTCTACAACAGCTGTAATTAAAGAATTTATAAGAATAGCCTTTTGTTTACCTAGACCATTTAAGATACCATAAGTACAGGATGAACCATACAAAAATGGAACTGAAAACGCTGCAGCTTTAATGAAAGCATCTAAATCGTTACGTTTATAAAAAAGCATACCAAGATTTGTGGGTATTACTAAGCAAACAAGCATTATTGAAACTCCTAATATAAAGCACATCTTTATTACTTCATTCACTCTACATTCTACAGCAGAATAATTACCTTTTGTAATATTTTTAGATATGTCAGGGACTAGAATAGTAGCCATAGAAATTACTATTACAATAGGAAAAAATATTATATTAAGTGTCATTCCACAAAACTTACCTATAGCTTCTAGCGCCAAGGTATGAGTCATTCCTGCTGTTACAAGCCTTCCTGGTATAAGCAAAGTAGATACACTACTTATAGCAGTGGTAAGAAACCCATTGACAGCTAAAGGAAACGCAACAACTAGACAATTGAAAAGGAGCTGAGCACCATTTTCTACATATTTATCTTGTCCTAAAGAATAATCGAATTTTTTACAACTTTTCTTAAAGAAAATATATAATAAAACAAAACTTACAAATTCTCCAATAGCAAAAGACGAGTATGTAGCTGTTACTGTTTTTGAAATATCTTTAAGAAGCAATAAGTCTATTAAAGATAGTGTTACAAAAAGTCTTAATGCTTTTTCTACAATATCTATTATTGCTGGAGTGTTAACCTCCATAACTCCAAAAAAATAGCCTTTTAAAACTGATGATAGAGCTATAAATATCAGTGCAGGGCATAAAACCCATAAGGAATATAGAGTTCTGATATCTTTTATAATATATTTACTAAAAAAAGGTGCCAAAGCAAACATTATGATGGTTACAAATATTGCCCAAACTAATATGAAAGATAATGTATATCTAACACTTTTATTCATATTTTTATAAGAATTAGTTCCATAATATGATGAAACTTCTTTAGAAACGGCAGCAACAAGCCCACCGCAAACTAAACAACAAAACAAATCATAAATAGGCATTATAAGTCCATAAAGTCCTACTCCTTCTGCACCAAGCTTGTCCGAGAGAACTATAGAAAAAATAAATCTTATAACCGCCATAGCAAGATTTGAAATAGTTAGTACAAATGTATCTCTATAAAAACTGTCACTATTCATAAACAAACCTCCAGTAATATGGTTGAATAAAAATTATATCTAAAGTAATATATAATTTTTTATAGTTGATTGTGTTTCTTTATAATAGTTATGATTTGCTTTAATACTTTATTCAAAAAATAATCAAATAAATAAAAAAAATTATTACAGTAATTAAAAATATAAAAGCTAGATAAGGAAATTAAATATAAGTAATTTAAACTATTATTTAATTTAATATGAGAGAGTATAGAAAAAGAAGTTGAAAATTAAAATACTATGAACAATGTTAAAAATATTTATATAAATGTTATAAATAATATACAATATTCTTCAAAAAATACTAAAAATTAGACGTATAATTTTAATAATAAAAACTTTATAAAAAATAAATAATAGTAGATATTTTCAATAACTCTTAACTAAAATAAGCTGTTAATTAGCAATTTTAAATTTTCACATTTGATAAATGAATAAACTTCATCTTATAACCCTATATTTATACTTTTAGAGATTGGAGAAATACACATATGGATATTATTATTGAATTAGGAAAAACAAGTGATATTGATGAATTAGAAAAGCTTTATAATGATTTAAATGATTATTTAGAAAAGGAAATAAATTACCCTGGATGGAGAAAGGGTATATATCCTACTTGTCAAAATGCAATTGATGGAATTAAAAATTGTAATCTTTATGTAGCAAAAAATAATGGCAAAATAGTTGGATCACTTATTTTAAGTCATGAACCTGAGCCTGCATATTATAAAGCTAAGTGGAATTTTGAATCTGATTATTCAGATGTTTTTGTTATATATACATTTGTAGTACATCCCAATTTTTTAAAATGTGGTGTAGGTAAAGCATTAATCGATTTCTCAATTGAACATAGTATTAAGTCAAAGGTAAAGTCAATTCGATTAGATGTTTACGAAAATAATATGCCTGCTATAAGATTGTATGAGAAATGTGGTTTTAAATATATTGATACAGTTGATTTGGGGCTTGGAAACTATGGATTGAACTGGTTTAGATTATATGAAAAAATACTATGATATAACAAGCATAATACCCAAAAATAGTGTTGGTATGTGGAGGTAATGTATATGAGAATTTTAATAGGACAACCATTACATGAAAGAGGAGTTAAACAAATTAAAGAAGAAATAGAAAAAAATAAAGAAATAGATGTGGTTTTATATCCAGAAGGATATTTATTTGATGAAAAGGCTTTAGAAAATGCTTGTAATATTGCAAGAGAATATAATACAACAATTATTACATCTTACAGAAAAGATAATAAAGATAGAGCAGTAATAATAAGTAATTATGGTGAGAAAATTTTAGAAAGATCAAAAACATCTTCAAATGTTAATGAAGAATTATGTAATCCATTAGTAGTTAATCATAATGGCATAACTATTGGATATATTTTATGTATGGAAATTTTGAAAGGGGTTAGAGATTTTAAAAAAGTAACTTCAAAAATTAATTTTATTGCCCACCCAATTGGTGTAGGAATGTTTAGTGATGATCAATTTGAGTTATGGATAAATGAAGCTAAAAAAATTGCAAGAACATATAAAACTATAGTATTAGGAACAAGTCATGCAGATGGTTCATATAGAAATTGTGGAATATCAATACCTATTTCATATTGTATTGATAGTGATGGAGAACCTATATATATATCAAAGTATGATACAAGAACAAGGATACTAAATTTAAATACAAAGGAGGTTAAGGTGAAGTATGATAAAGAATGATTTAAAAACATATGCTGAAAATTTAAAAGAACCATGGTGGTTGTTATTTTATAGAATTGTATGGGAGCAAATACCTATAAAAAATGGTATAAAAATTCTTGATTTTGGTAGTGGGTTAGGCGTTACAGCAAGTCACTTAGCAAAAGACAATGAGGTAGTTGCCATAGAACCTAATAAAGATATGATAAAAATGAGAATAGATGAAAATATATATGAACAAATAGTTGGAGATATAGAAATTTTAAAACAGCAGAAAGATGAATCTTTTGATGTTATAGTATGTCATAATGTTTTTGAATATGCAAAGGAGAGAAAAGATATATTTAAAGAATTCTATCGAGTTCTTAAACCTAATGGGATAATATCCATAGTAAAGCATAATCATGTAGGTAGGATAATGCAAAAAGCTGTTTTTGAAAATAGTTTAGATGAAGCGATATATTTACTAGATGGTGGAAGAGTTAAAGTTATGAATTTTGGAGAAGTAAATTATTATGATATAAATGACATCAAGCAGTGGATAGGGGATAAGGATATTAGTATTGAAAAAATACTTGGAGTTAGAACATTTTGGGGATTACAACAAAATAATGATGTAAAGTATAGACAGGATTGGCAAGAAAAAATGTACAAACTTGAAATGAAAGTAGCAGATATAAAAGATTATCTTAATATTGCATTTTATAATCATATAATACTTAGAAAAGCCTAAAAATTTTAAAATTATAGTGTTAAAAAATAATAATGAAAAAATATAAAATGCTAATCTGTGAAATTTTCAAAGAAACTCTAAATATATTTTTATCTGATTTTTATGACTACCCGGAGAAGCGACGTCCTTGTCTGATGCACCGGCTAATCCGTCCTTGGATTAGGTCAAAAAAATTAAACAAAAATCTATAAGAGTTTCTAAATCAATTTTCAATGAATAGCTTATTTAAATTTTTTATTATTACATACTGTAGCAATAATTAAAAGAAAGATATTTTATAATGTAATAATTGATAAATAAGTTAGATTAAATTACTTGTACAATTAGAAAAAGAAGAATACTGACATGAATTTTAAAGAAGTAAGAATAGAAATATATATTCCAAAAGAGTATATAGAAAAATTCATCCTTATGAAGATACAATAATTAATGTTATACCAATTATAAATGAGTTATTTGAATAATTTTAATTATAAAAAAAGCAGCAAAAAACCTCTATACAAAACTTGGATTCTACCATACAGGTGAAGTAGATGAAAATGAAATAATTATGGTTTTAGATTTTTAGATTAACTGCATATTTAAATTAAAAAAACCATATAAGACAGTGTAAATATGATATAATTACCATTAGTTAAATTGAAATAGTAAAAAATTGCATATCTTCTTAATAAAGAATATAATTGATTTAATATAAATAGGGAGTGTGATATCATGAATATTAATTTCATGGATAGAAAAATGCTTAAAATACTCTGTGCAAAGTCTGTAGGTATGAGTTTGGGCGACAATTTGCACAGAGATAGATATTTAGTCGCTTTTCATAAATAAATTCATACATATACAGGCTTTGTTTCCTTAATTAAATAATAAATTTAAGGAAGTGAGCTTTATGAGATATGTAAGAATTGATAGAATATTACCAGATGATTTAATTAAAGAAATTCAAAAGTATATTCAAGGTGAATATATATACATCCCTTCCCTTCCTGAAAAGAGAAAAAGATGGGGTGAAAAATCTAAAAGTCGAGATTATATAAAAGCTAGAAATGAAAAGATATTAAACCAATATATAGGTGGGAAATCAATTAGCAATCTGGCTGAGGAATTCTTCCTTTCAGATAGTAGTATTAAGAAGATTGTATATAAAAAGGATAAGTAAGCTAAAGCTACCACTCTTGTAATGTGTGGTAGCTTTTGTATAAAAGATGATATAGAAGTGATTATTATCTTTCTTAAAAAATATAGAAGCTTTAAAATGATATTGAACATAAAATTCATTTAAAAAATGAATTTGTAATTTTTGTCCTAGATATTAGAACAAAAGGAGAGAGTCAAAATGAATAAAAAAATATCATTAATTCATTCTACAAATTTAGCTCTAGTAGATTATGCTTACGTTGGGCGTATACCTTCAGGAATGGACTTATTATTTTTAGCGGGGGCATGTCCCATTAATAGAGAGGGAGAAGTACCCAATTTGAGTGATTATGAGCTTCAGGCAAAACTTTGTGTAGAGAATTTGAAGGAAGCACTGAGGGACGGTGGGGCCACTTTAGAAGACGTTGTATATACCAGAGTTCTTGTAGCATCTCAAAATCAGTCAGATTTGGTAACTGCATGGGAAGCAATAAGAAAAGAATTTGGTAATCATGATGTTCCAAGCACCTTATTTGGAGTTACAGTATTAGGATATACAAATCAATTGGTAGAAATTGAAGCAGTAGCAGCAGTAGAAAATAATCCAAAATGATTGAAGTATAAAGTTGAACTAATTCGCACCATTCTTATTTAACGTAACAACTAAAAGACGAACGATTTATTAAAACACTGTATTATTCAAATTTGAATTTTACAGTGTTTTTACGTCGTAATTCAAATAAAATATGAAGCAAAATGTTGTTTAAAAATTGAACAAACAAGGTATTTACAAAATATGTTATAATTGATTCATGATAATAAAATAATCTTAAGTAAAAATTATTTGTATGAGAGACAGAGATAAATAGAATTTTATAGGGAGGATATCATGATTAAAAATGGAATTAACAAAATAGAATCTAGATGTGGAATATTGTGTAGTGACTGTGAGTACAGAGAGCAAATGGGGTGCGGTGGATGTGCTAATATTCAAAAACCATTTTGGGGAGAAAAATGTTCTGTAAAATCATGTTGCGAGTCAAAAGGAAATGAACACTGTGGAACTTGTGAGAAGTTTACATGTGAACTACTTAATAAATTTGCATATGATAAGGAACAAGGGGATAATGGAAAACGCATTAAACAATGTAAAGAATGGAGTGACAAAGATACTATATGAAATATCAATGGATAGATGAATATTTGGTAAAAAAAGTGGTGTGTCTAAAGACTTGCAGAAAGATTGGAATTGGATACGTTATTCCTTAGGAGATAAAATGTTTGCGGCAATTTGTTTAGATAAAAATGATGAACCTTATTATATAACTTTAAAATTGGAGCCAACAGAAGGGGATTTTCTTAGACAACAATATGAGGATATTATACCAGGATATTATATGAATAAAGTACATTGGAATTCGGTTAAATTTAATGGAAATGTACCAGATGAATTATTAAAAGACATATTAGACAAGTCTTATCAACTAGTTCTATCTAAATTCAGTAAAAAGAAACAAAAAGAACTTTTACAAATATAATATAAATTCCAATTTGTTAAGAAACTTAAAAAGTAAATATAAATAATATATTAAAATACTGCAGTATTCATAGGTGAATTTGCGGTATTTTGCGGCATGCTCTAATTATTATATGATATAAAAATTCAAACTATGCTCATTGAAAGTTGAATAATGTGGTGTTAAAATTATAGATATGTTTGATAATGGCAAAATATACAATAATTTAAGGCGGTAAAGGATCTATGAACTCAAAAGAAGATGAAATCTTTAAAATTATAACAAGAATTATTAATATTATACTATGCTTGCTACTTCCTTTTAGCATATTAATAGCAATGGTTTCTCCAATGATGTTTGATGCTCCAGGTTCAAATGAGAGTTTTTATACATGGATACTTTTCATATCTAATTTTTCAGCTCCAGTGATTATATTAATATCAATAATAATATCAATATATTTACTTAAATTAAAATTATATAAAAGAGCATTTATATTTAGTCTATTACCACTAATTAATTTAATTACTATTTTGGTTGCTTATTGGGGGATTACAGTTTTTCAAAATGGAAAATTTAGCATTTATTAAAGGTAAGTATATATTCCATCAGAGTAAGGGGATAAGACTAATATTCAATTGGAAAAACAAACAATTTATCCCAATACCGCATTATTCGTGAATTGAATTTTGGGGTATTTTTACTTTGAAATACATATAAGATGTCGAATTGATAAAAAACAAATAAAAGATATCCTTTTTTATATTATTTAATTTAATATACTATAGTACAGAAAAAGTAAATTTAAATTAATATACTGTGAACATTGTTAAAAATATTTATATAAATGTTGCAAATAAGGTACAGTATTCTTCAAAAAAACTGAAAATTTAAAATTATAATATAAGTATAATCAGAAGTAGAAACTGCAGAGCAATTTGAATATCAAAATATATATTGTTATTTATATAAAAAAGCTAGGTTGGAATAATCATTTTGAAGAAAATTTTGGAGGGTATTTTAATAAAGACATTAGTACTAAGAGAATAGTTTCGCAACAGAAAAATAAGAGGGCATGTATTTTACAGGAGATGCTAAGGATAATGCCTTTAATTGTGAGTTAAATAATGTATTGAAATATGATATTTTTAAAAAAGCACTAGAAAAAAGTGATGTAGATTATATGGTTTTTTATTCTTCAAATGAATGGGAGAACTCATTTAAAGATATATTCAATTCATTATATCCAATAGAGGATGATAGAAGATATTTAGAACTAGAGATAGGTGAATTTGATATTGTGGAAGTATCGGAGAATGTAAAAAAAATTGATAGAGAAATGTTGTTGGATAATAATTTAAAAGAAATTGATGATATAAGAGAAACCATAATTGAAAACTGGTCTTCCATTGATAATTTTTTAAAAAATGGATTTGGTTGTGTATATATAATTGATGGTGGAATTGTAAGTAGATGTATAACTGACTGTGTAGTTGAAGATAGATGTGAACTAGGAGTAGAAACAGAAAAAGATTATAGAAAAAAAGGGTATTGCACACAAGTGGTTATTGCAGCTTTAAATTATTGTAAAGGTAACAATATAAAAAATGTAGGTTGGCACTGCTGGGATAATAATATTCCATCCTATAAATTGGCTGAAAAAGTTGGCTTTGAGCAGAAAAGGGATATTAAAGTATACTTTGGATGGTATAATTTATATGCTAATTATTTAATAAATGGCAATTATTATCTTAAGCGAAAAGTAAATTACAAGCTTTCAGCTGAATTTTACAAAAAAGCATTTGAAAATAATTATGGAGTTGTTTGGCAATTTTACAATGCAGCATGTGCTTATTGGAAAATTAACAATAAGGAAGAAGCTAAAAAATATTATGAAATTGCTTTGAAAAATGGGTGGAAAGGTATTGAATCATTAAAATCAAGTCCATTATGTGAATATCTATATGATTTAGAGGATAGCACAATGATTGAATCTGAGTTGAAAATCTAGGAGGCGCTTTACAAAACAATTTTATGAGGAAAACATTTTGAAAGATTTCAAATTATGGGAGGTTTAAGCGCTAAATAATGTAAAAATTAATATTTGTGAATGGATATAGATTTATTAAGCTTAACTAAATTTATTTCACATTTTGATTATAAAGCGAAATAAGTATTAAAATTTATTCTTTTAAAATTAAATATTACGCATTTAAAAAATATACAATGAGTACATTATTATAGTTATAAAGTGTGAATTAACTATATATAAGATAATATATAAAAATTGGAAGTTTGGGAGGCAACTATGAACAATAAAGACAAAAAAAACACAGTAGAAAAATATATGACATTATATATGAGCATTGGAATGTGTTTCGGTGTTTCAGGTGGTTTAATATTTGGAATGATTATTTTCCCTGATAATATGGCGCTTGGAATGTGTTTCGGACTTCCAATCGGTATGTGTATCGGCATGGTAATAGGCCAATTAAAAGATAAACGTCTTTCTGAAAATATGATGATAATAAAAAAAATCAAAACTGTGAACGATTCAACAGATTTAGTGATTTATGTTAGTGATAAAAATGAGATAGAAAAACAATATAGTGTCACTAAGCAAAAAATGCAAGAAGAAAAATTCTTAGAAGGTGACCGAGTTGCAGAAGAAATAGATGGCTCTTTAGTATCATTAGAAAGCAAATAAAATTATATGAAATTCAGTTTAGTAATAGATAATATTAATATATTATGAAAATAAAGTATAAAGCAGATACCGTATTATTTAAAAATGAATATGCGGTATTTTTTGTTTCGTAATTCAAAAATTTGACCAACTAATTAATGAACTATGATTTTTGAAATTAAATAGCATGGTATTTTAGGAGAGCTTAATAAGTATTTTTCTGTAAGGTAAATACTATGAAATTGTATTTAAGAGGGGAAAAGGAAATGAAATATTTAAAGAGTAAATAATATACTGTTTACAAAATATGTTATAATTTGTTTATAATAATTATAATATTGTGTTCAATAAATAGGAGTTTTGAAGGGGAGAATTATGGATAAAAATGAGCAATGGTTACAGTGGGCGATAGAATTACAAAGTCTTGCACAAGCAGGTCTTGCATATGGTAAA
Source organism: Clostridium senegalense (assembly GCF_018916625.1). NCBI lineage: Bacteria > Bacillati > Bacillota > Clostridia > Eubacteriales > Clostridiaceae > Clostridium > Clostridium senegalense. Next base: position 90,182 of record NZ_JAHLNC010000001.1, on the reverse strand, counting down.
GATGTTTATGATAAGGAACGATATGAACGTATTAGAGAAATATCAGCAGAAATTGTATCTAATATGTCGGATATTTCTTTAGGAATGGTGAAAAGCATTTTTTGTAATGAAAGTGGATACCAGACACCGAAACTTGAAACTCGTGCATCTATTTTTGAAAATGGAAAGATTCTTCTTGTTCGAGAGAATGATGGAAAATGGTCACTTCCAGGTGGTTGGTGTGATGTAAATGTGTCAGTTGGCGAAAATACAGTAAAAGAGGTAAAAGAAGAATCAGGCTTGGATGTGGTTGCAGACAGAATTATTGCAATTCAGGATAGAGCAAAGCACAATCTTCCTGTCTATGCATACGGTATTTGCAAAGTATTTGTACAATGTTCTGTAATTGGTGGACAGTTTGAAGAGAATATTGAAACAACAGAATATGGTTATTTCGAAGTGGATAATTTACCAGAACTTGCAACAGAGAAGAATAATGAGGAACAAATTAAAATGTGTTTTGATGCATATCATACAGATGAGTGGAAAACATTATTTGATTAAGAAATTTCAATTTGTAAGATAGATTAAGGCAACTTTAAGGAACTAATTTTAAAAATATTACGAAGAATAAATTAAATATTAAATTACTTAGAATACCGTATTATTCAAATGAATATGCGGTATTTTTACATCCTTTTGTTATATTACGAATTAATTTTTAAATCTAAAAATACGAATAATGTTTTAAAAAAAATTGAATAATGCGGTGAAAAAAATTGTTTGAAAATCTTCTTTCATATATGGTTTATCCAGAAATTAATTGGTTATAAATGATACGATTTTTGGTAAATATGTAGTTATTATTCATAATGAATTGATTGATATAAATAAATTTCTATAATACACTACAAAACTTACAATAATATGGTAAAATATAGATATTATGAAATAACTTTATTTTATTACTTATGAATAATACCTGCATAAAAAGTGGAACTAACAACAGTTATATTATTATAAGATACGTGGAGGTTTTAGTATGAATATATTGATGTTAATTTGCAATATAATTATTCCTGTATTAATGATTTTCATAGGAATTTTATTTAAATGTAATTCATATAAAAAAATAGATAAAACATTACATTTAATTATACCTATAGCAATGGTTTTTAATGGATTTTTAGACAGAGAGAAAGAACATTTGTGTAAGAATACAAACAAATTAGATTCAGTTAATAGAAAGTATGGTTTAATATGGAGTATTTCAGGAGTAGGTACATTACTATTTACTATGATATCGCTAATATTAAATAAATCTAATATTTATAATACAAGTGTTACTTTACTAGAAGCTGAATGTTTAATATTAGTTGCTGTATTCGTTACTGTAGAATATATGTTAAAAAGAAATTTTAATAAAAATTACTAAAAAATAATTTATATAAACACCGCATTATTCATGAATTGAATTTTGCGGTATTTTACGTGGCAATTTAAATAAGAGGTCAATATAAATAAAGAAATATAGGAACTAAGTTAATGAAAGAATTTAATTTTCCTTATAAAGAATGATACTTATTTAATTGATATTGAGGGTGCGAAGTTTTTTGATGCTGAAATAGAATACAGTTTTCTACAAATGAGATTTGGTGAAAACTACTGCTATTTACAGAGGGATGATCTAAATCAGGAAAAAATGAGATTTTATTTGTTATGGCACTATCTAGGAAATATTTGCGGAGCATATCAGTTACTAGAGAAAAATTATTATAATATTGATGAAGTTCGAGGAATGATTTCATATTTAACAAATTGCTTAGAAAAATTTTGTGATATTGAGATGTAAATATTTAGATATATAAGAATAATGTTGCTTGAAAATTGGACAATCAAAATATTTACAAAATATGTTATAAGTAATTTATAACAATAAGGTAAAGTGAAGTAAATGAGAGATATAGAGTGATAAAAGTTTATAGAGGAATTTATACGTTAGAATAAGTACGAATACAAAACAAATAATGAGATAGCTGTAATATTTTATAAAAAAGTATTACAGCTATTTACTTTAAAACATAAAAAAAATACATATTTTAATTTATTTGTAATGATGAAATAGAATTCACAATTAAAACATTCATTATTTCTTTTAATTTCTCAATTGGAATTTTTGTATCATTTTTAACCCAATTTTGGATTAAGCCTATGCAACCAGAAATGTAAAATGAAGATATTAAGTTATAGTGCTCCTTATTTATATGAGTGCTTTTTCCTATAACATCTTTTAAAAATTTTTCAGTTATAATTCTTCTAAAGCTTGCCATAAATTGCATATTACCATGTCCATTTAATAATATTTTAAAAACTTCCTTATTATCTTTTATGTATTTTAGAAGTATAGAAAGTTGATTTAAATCACTATTATTAAAGCTATTAATAGTAATATTTTTATTAATTGCATTGATATCATAAAGGATTTTATTTTGTACACTTTCTAACAAATCATAAATATCAGAATAGTGATCGTAAAAAGTACTTCTATTAATATCAGCTAATGTTGTTATTTCTTTTACTGTTATTTTGTTAATATCCTTTACTTTTAATAAATTAAAGAGAATATCTTCTAATCGTTTTTTAGTTTTTACTGATCGTTTATCTACATTATTATTTTTCATATATAAAAGCTACACATAAAAGATAGCTTCTCCTTTCTACTAATTTAAATTATGAATTACTAAATAAATAATAAAGCATTTTGAGTAAAAAAAACAAGGTAAATATTATTTTAACCAACACTATTATAAATAATGTTGGTTAACCCACTTATGTTCATAATGTGTTCTAGTTGTATTTAAATTGTAATGATAAACTCTAGCTATAAACTAGTGAGGAGATGATGTTTAATGAATAAGGATATTGCTATAAGTGTTAAAGATGTGATTAAAGAGTATGAGATGGGAGAAACAAATATTAGGGCTATAGATGAAATAAACTTTCAAATAGAAAATGGAAAGTACACTATTATTTTAGGGTCAAGTGGTGCAGGAAAATCAACAGTTCTAAATATTTTAGGTGGTATGGATACACCATCTAGCGGTGAGGTTATAGTTCATGGGATGGACATATCTAAATTCAATAACTTAAAGCTTACAAAGTATAGAAGAGAAAAAATTGGATTTGTATTTCAATTTTATAATTTAATGCCTAATTTAAATGTACTTGAAAATGTTCAGCTTGCAAGTCAAATATGTAAAAATCCATTAGATGCAGTTGAAGTCCTTGAGTTAGTTGGTTTAAAGGATAGATTATATAATTATCCATCTCAATTATCAGGTGGAGAACAACAGCGTGTTGCCATAGCTAGAGCATTAGCTAAAAATCCAGATATTTTACTTTGTGATGAACCTACAGGAGCATTAGATTATAAAACAGGTAAATCAGTATTAGGTTTATTATATGATATATGTAAAAAAAGTAAGAAGACAGTGATAGTTGTTACCCACAATAGTGCATTAGCATCAACTGCGGATGTAGTAATACGAATGAAAAATGGAAAAGTTGAAAAATATGAAGTAAATCATAATCCACTTGCAGTGGAAGAAGTGGAGTGGTAGAAATGATTTGGAAAAATTTTTTAAAAGATTTAATTGATGTAACCTCAAGGCTTATTTCTGTAATTATAATTATTATTATAGCAGTTATGGTTTATGTAGGTTTAGATGGGATAACTTATAATGGAAGTTTAATTGTTGATAATTATTTTAACGAACAAAATGTTGCCGATTATTGGATAACAGGTAATGGTTTTGATGAAAATGATTGTAGGTATCTAAAAGGTATAGATGGAATAAATGAGGTTGAAAGTAGATTAGTATTTGAAGCTAGTGAAAATAATAATGAGAATATAAAGCTATCATTATATGGTGTAGATAATGATAGTAGTATAAACAAGCCTTATATAATAGAAGGAAGATTACCAGAGAATAATGAAGAAATGATGATAAGCTCAGAATTTGCTAAGAAGCAAGGCTTAAAGCTAGGTGATGAATATAGTATAAAAATATTAGGGACGAAAAATGAGATAAAGTTTAAAATATCTGCATTGATTAAAAATCCTGAACGTATGCATAACATAAGTCCAATAATGCCTTCACCAGACTATAGTAAGTATGGGTTTGCATATATTAATAAAGAAGCAATTTCTAATGTATTAGGAAAGAGTAAATATAACCAAATAGTTATAACATTAGACAGTGATGCAGATAATGAAAAAATAAAGAATGACATAATTGAAAATTTTGATAGCAAAATTATAAATATAGTAAGTCTTAAAGATAATGTTAATACTAATAATTTGCAAGAATTTATAAATGGAATAAAGCCTATTACTAAAGGTTTACCATTAATCTTTTTTGTTATTGCAGCTTTACTAATGGTTAGTACAATGAGTAGACTAATAGAAAATTCAAGGTTAGCAATTGGAACACTAAAGGCCTTAGGATATACGGATTTGAAAATACTTTTATATTATTTTATGTATGCATTTATAGTAGTTGTATTTGGATTTATGATAGGCGGAGTTTTATCAAAGATTATAATAACAAAACCTTTATTTAAAATTCTATTTGGTTTAAATGATTTGCCGTATTACACAATAACTTATAATAAGGTAGCCTTAATGAAGGCATTTATACTAACAGCTATATCTTGTATGGGTACCTCTATAATAATTACAAGAAAGGCATTAAAGGAAAATCCCGCTCGATGTATGAGACCTAAATTACCTAAAAAACAAAGAAAGCTATTAATGGAAAGAATTAAATTTATATGGGGTAGATTAGGATTTAATAAAAAATATATAATAAAAAATACTTTCAGAAACAAAGGAAGAGTGTTTACTTGTATTGTTGGAATTGCAGTATGTATGGCACTAGTATTAACTTGTTTAGGACTTAAAGATTCAATTAATAACTTTACAAATAATATTATTAAAAATCAGCATAGGTATGATATGTATATGACTTTAAACACAAAAATGAAAGAGTATAATATAGAGAAAGTAAACGAATTAGAAGAAATAGAAACTGCTCAATATAATATGAATACAAGAGCTATAATAATGAAAAATGGCAAGCAAGATATTATAAATATGATAGTTTCAGAGGATACTACCGATTTAAAGTTAATAGACACTTATGATGAAAATATTAACTTACCGAAGGAAGGAATAATAATTAACGATACGTTAGCTAAAGATTACAATTTACAAATAGGAGATTATGTAGACATTAAATTTTATGGAAAAGAAGATACTAGAAAAGTAAAAATTTCAGATATAAACAGTAATATTAATGGAGTATATATTGGCAAAACTTATTTTGAGAAAAATGGAGAAATATTTACCCCAGATTATGTATATGTTAAAACAAGTAATATAGAGGATTTAGAAACAGATATAGAAAATATTGATTTTATTACTGAATATGAATTAAAAGAGAACATAACAGATGGAATTATAAGTAAAGTATCTCTAACATCGTTAGTAGTGTACAACCTTATTATTGTAGGTGGAATCTTAGCAATGGTTGTTTTATATAATCTAGGTATAATGAGTTTTTATGAGCAAATAAGAAGTCTTGCAACATTAAAGGTACTTGGATTTTATGAAAAGGAAATTAAAAAATTACAACTAACGGAAAATATTATATTTACCGTATTCGGTATTATTATAGGAATACCACTAGGGAATGCACTAATAAATGTTATTACGAGAAAGATGACATTAGCAAATTTACAACTAGCAACTTCTATAAGTTCATATATAATTGCTATTTTGCTAACAGTTACATTTGCTTATATAGTTAATGCGATAATAGGAAGAATGATGAGAAAAATAGATATGCTTGGAGCATTAAAAAGTGTTGAATAAGATTGAAAATCAAAATTGGAGGATTATCATATAAGCAATTCAAAAATGAGTTTTATGGCATTCTTATGTTGTAATCCATATAAGAGGTGAAATATATATAATATGACATTTGAAAATTAAATACTGTATTATTTGAAAATATGGGGAAGATATAACACTAAAAGAATTATGCAATATAAGGGAAGGTTGATAAAAAACAAATAAAATTCATCCTTTTTTATATTATTTAATTTAATATGTTATAGTACAGAAAAAATAAATTTAAATTAATATACTGTGAACATTATTAAAAATATTTATATAAATTTTGCAAATAGCGTACATTATTCTTCAAAAAAATTGAAAATTTAAAAGTATAATATAAGGATAATAATATTATACTTTGTTTTAAGGGGGATAATTATGATAGAGTTAAGAAAAATTACAGAGCATAATTTTGATGAGTGTATTAAATTAAAGGTAAAGGAAGAATAAAAAAATTATGTTGCAAGTAATATATATAGTCTTGCTGAGGCTTATGTTGTTTTAACCAATAATGAGTGTATTCCTATGCCATATGCTATTTATGACAATGATATAATGGTAGGCTTTATAATGTTATCATATAATGAAAAAGATGAAAATGATGATAAAAATACATATTGGGTGTGTAGATTAATGATTGATAAAGATCATCAGAGTAAAGGTTATGGTAAGAAAACTATGATAAAAGCCCTTGAACTTATTAGGACTTTCCCTTATGGAAAAGCTTCAGCAGTTTACCTTTCTTATGAACCAGAGAATGTGGTAGCAAGGACGCTTTATGCATCCTTAGGTTTTGTAGAAACAGGCAAAATAGAAGATGGAGAAATGGTAGCAAAATTAGTTTTATAAATTAGGTATGATAAGGGAGAGTGTAGTATGATTGAATACAAATTTGATACTCAATTATTAATAGAAGGGCACAATCTTTCCGAGGATACAATTAGCAAATATATTACAAGCAATATTAATGGTGATTGTTTGATTGCTGTTGGAGATGATGAGCTGATTAAAATTCATTTTCACACTAATACGCCATGGAAGGTACTTGAGTATTGTGCATCATTAGGTGATATTCATGATGTTGTTGTAGAAAACATGGAACGTCAAGCCAATGGACTTCAAGGTTAAACAACAAGTTGTTTGCTTTTATAGAATGTGTTAGTTATATAAAATTCTTTTTAGAAATGAACAATTAGATATATAAAAGATATACGAGAATACTATTTATAGATAATGATAAAGATTTATACTTTAAATGTTTTAATATAATCATGAAAATTAATAATATATATCGCATCATTCAAAAGAAATGAATTTGCGATATTTTTTTATATGATATTTTAAAAATATAAGAATAGAATCTGGTAGTTTTAAAAAAAATAAATTTACTATTAGACCTATCTATAATTTTCGATTATAAAAAATAATAGGAAATGTAGTTATTAAAACTTAATAGTATGTTATTTGAAAACATGTTACAATATGGTTGAAATATTTAACTTAATCTCATTTATAAGACATAACGATAAAGTGGCATTTGTATTTTAAAGCTTATCTTCCCTTTAAAAAATTATAAGGGATTAAATAAACTTAAAAAGGAGGTGAATATAAATGGGTAATGCTAATTTTCAACTAAAAGAACCTAGTAATCCTTGGCATAATCCAATAAAGGATATTACATGGGGATTTATATTTACTATGATGACTTTGAATTTTAGAGGGTTACAGTATATTTTACCTATAATTGGAGCAGGGCTTTTGTATATTGGATTTTATGACTTGCGTAAGGAAAATAGAGAACTTAATAACGCATGGATCTTTTCTATAATAAATATGTTAGCTAATATCTTAAGTTTAATATATGGAAATACACCATTAAGTGTTAATTTTAGAAATAATACTATTATGATAATTGCTTTAACTGTTTTTCACGTAAGTTTTCTTATTGTATTTCGAGAAGGATTAAAAAAAGTTTTTGAAAAAGGACACATAAGACCACGTAAAGATCCTATATTACGTATGATTATTTGGAGAGTTTCTATTTTAGTTTTTGCCATTACAGAGTTGGGAAAGTTGAGGTTTATATCTATTCCAGTAATCTTATTTTATTTTTACAACTTTATTTTACTTTATAAGGTATGTAAGGAATTAGAAAAAGTTAAGTTTGAAAATTTAGATAATGATGTAAGACTTAAGAGTAAAAATCATGTTTTAAAGTATATAATAGGGTGTATTTTTATATTTATATTGTGTAGTTTAGTTTCTAATCATATTAGATTAAATTCGGAAGAATTTACTTTTCCAAAGACTTCACAAACACGTGATATGCTTGTAAATATGGGATTTCCAGAGGAGATTATTAAAGACATATCAGATAGTGAAGTTGACATGTTAAAGGATGTTACATATGTAGATGTTTATAGTAAGATGTTGATGTTTGATTCAAAAGAGAAAACTGTTAAGGAAAAACGTAACGTTTACAAAACTATTCAAGAACCAGGGAAAATTAATTTGAAGTCAACAATTATTTATGTTGAGTTAAAAGATGATAGCATGTATGGCATTGAATATTTTCAATGGGTAGGTGGAAATGCATATTGGCATGATGGATTTAAAATTACTGGAACAGAAAAATTGGAACTTATAAATGGAAAATTATTATACGAAAAAAATGGGACAAACTATTCAGCAACTATACCTAGATTAAAGAACGAGATAATTTCAGAAAGTGATTGGTTTGGAAATGAAAATCAGTTTAAAGCAATTGCTGGCGCTGTAAATTATCCTTTTGGTTCTGATAATCAAAGAGGGTATGTTTTTTACAGGTTAAATATGAGAGATAGGGTATGGGCTGGAAAAAATATACTTAATTATATACATTATAGGAGTCCATTTAGAAGTCCTTATGAGGAAACAGAAAAGAAAAATTTAATGTTTGATAATAAACTAAGACAACATAGTTTTAATTTTACAACCAAGGCTTTTCGTGAATCTAATGATTAGTAAAATATATTATATATTGCAATGAAAATATAAAAAATACCGTAGTATTTGAAAATGAATATGCGGTATTTTTATTTTGACAATTTAAATAAGTGAAGGGTTATAAATATAGTAATATGGTGTTTGTAAAATATGTTATAATAGTTTTGTATTGTTTAATATAACAATAGCTATTTATGATATAGATAAAAATGTATTATATTATGTAGAGTTTGATACCTAAATTAGTGTATTAAAATGCAAATATGCAATTAAAAATCAATACTACAAATGAAAAAATGGACAGTTTATAAAAAATGTAAATTGAAAGAATATATATTGGTATGTAATTGTAGTGAATTTTAGTGTTGGGAAAATAATAAGTGTTAGGAGAATTTATAATGAAAATTTCGGCAGTTTTATGGGATTATGATGGAACCTTAGTAGATACAACTAGAAAAAATATGGCAGTAACAATGGAGGTTCTAAAAAATTTTATTCCAGATGTATATGATAATATCCCAGAGGCATTAGTTTCTATTGAAAATTATCAAAAAGCAAATTATAAATATAAAAATTGGAAAGAATTATATAAAAATTGTTATGGACTAAACGATGAGCAAGTAAATGAAGCAGGGAAGCTATGGAGTCCCTATCAATTGAAAGATACTACATTACCTAATATGTTTGAAGGATTAAGTGATGTAATAAAAACATTGGGGCATATTAAACATGGAATTTGTTCACAAAATTGCTCTAAAAATATTTACAATACTTTAAGGGAATTTGGTGTTGGAGAATATTTTCAATCAATTATAGGGTATGATGATATTTCATATAATGAGCAAAAACCTAATCCAAGTGGTTTTTTAAAATGTCTAGATAATCTTAATCTATCATCAAATAAAAGTGTAATAGTCTACATAGGAGATCATCAAGAAGATACTATATTTGGGAAAAATGCTGAGAATTATTATAAGTTAAATAAAGAGGATGTTAAGGTAATATGTATTGCGGCAAGATATAGTGGACATAGTACAAAAAATTGGGATGTTAAGCCAGATTTTGTGGCTTACTCTACAAGTGATATTTTAAATATTATTAATAGTATTGAAAGAAAATAATCATATAGTATAAGTTTAATTAAGGATAAAACACCGTATTATTTAGAAATAAATTTTATGGTGTTTTAAATTTATTCTGTTTTTTCTAATTATGTAAAAATATATAGAATATATGGTATAATTTTCATGTTAATTAAATTGCAGTTCTAAAAAATTATATATTATAAATATATTTCAATAGGTGGAGGTTTAATATGGATTGTGGATTTACGGGAGAAAATGGGTGGTTTAGATATAGAGCAGCAGCAATTATTGTGGAAAATGGATGTGTTCTTTTTGCTAAAAACCAATTAGAAAATTATTATTATTCCATTGGTGGAGGAGTTCATTTAGGAGAAAAAGCAGAAGATGCCGTTAAACGAGAAGTACTTGAAGAAACTGGTGTAGCATATGAGGTTGAGAAATTAGTATTTATACATGAAAACTTTTTTGATGGAACTGGAACGTTAGATGGGGTAAGGTGTCATGAAATTGCATTTTATTTTCTTATGAAGCCTAGAGGAACGCAAGAATTAAACAGTAATAGTTATACACAAGGAGTTCGAGAGTATATGCATTGGTTACCTATTAAAAATCTAAAAGACTATGTAGCTTACCCAGGTTTTTTTGCAGAAAAATTATTAAATATTGGTGATACTATTGAACATATTGTTACATTCGAATAATGAAATAATTTGTTGTACATTAAAAAGATGTAGGGGGTAGAAATAAAAATGATAAGAACGGTTAATGATTTTAGTGAAATTCTAGATTTTGCATGGAGTTTGTGTCAGGATAATAAAAAAAATAGTTATCCAAGACGTAAAAGTAAAGAGGATTTACAAAGTGGCATTGAAAAGGCAATTAATTCAGATACACGAAAAATAATCGCTTGTTATAAAGAGAATATGCTTATGGGGGTTTGTAGTTTTTTTTGGATAGAAGAAGAGATGTATGTACAAACCAATATGTTTTTAATAAAAGATAATTATAATATTACTGCTGATGAAATAATAAATTATCTTAAGAATGAGTTTAAAGGATATAATTTACTTATAGGTATCACATTTGATAATAAAGAGGCAATCAAATATTTAGAAAGTAGAAATTTTAAATGTATTGAATCTAGTATTGATACAAGATTATACAAAGAAAATTATAAAATTTGCAATATTGAAAAAACAATAAATTTATTACAAAGTAATCAATTTGAAGAATATGCTAAATTTCATGATAAGTATGCAAAAGATATGTATTGGAATAGTGAGCATATTAAGGAAAGCTTTGACGACTTTAATATTTTTGTATATATGGAAAATGGGACTATTATGGGAAGTATTTTTGTTAGAGATCTTAAAATTGAGGCAGAGGTAATTGGTTTATTTATTGATGCAAGAGTTAAAGAAAAAAGAATTGAAAGTGATCTGATTAACGTAATGATTAAAAACATTTATAAAAAATATACTGATATCAATGATATTGTTTATTTCATTGATGAGGATAGTGAAATTGAATTAGATTCAGCAAAAGAATTAGGATTTAAAATTATTGACAAATATAGATGTTATGAATGTAAATTATAATTAAATATAAATACAACATAAAATGGAGGACGGTCTATGAAAGATTTATTTTTAGTTCAGCCTAATAAAAATTATCAAAAGAGTTTTGAAAATTATGCTTTAGCTTATAGAAAGATAAATGATGAACATTATTTTAATAAATATAAAAAAGCATTAGAAAATTTCCAAGATTATTTAAATGACTTGGACGATTATTCCAAAGGAAATAATCTATCTGAAGGAGAGGTTATAACTTCAACATTTTGGTTAATTGATAAAAAAGAAGTTGTAGGAGTAGTGAGAATTAGACATGAAGAGGTGGAATGTGCTGGGCATATAGGTTATGATATATCACCAAATTATAGAAATAAAGGTTATGGTTTTCAAATTTTAAAACTAGCATTGGAGAGGTCTATAAAGATAGGGCTAGAAGAAGTAATTTTAACTTGTAATATAGACAATATAGCTTCAAAGAAAATTATAGAAAAGAATAATGGAAAATTTTTAGGAACTATTTTTGATGAAGAGGAAAATGAAGATATGAACAAGTATAGCATTACCTTAATAACTAACTAATTTTTTCTTTCATTTTATATAAGGTTTTAAACATAGGCGTAAAGTTAGGTTTAAAAACTCCAAAATTATAATGTTAAAAAGTAATAATGAAAAAAATTTAAATAATAGTATGTAAAAATTATCTATATGATAAATATATAAAATAGAATTTGAAAGCAAGTTAATTAAATATTTCATGACTTATTATATTACAATAATAAAGGGCAATGGAGGGATTTATTTGTATATTAAAGCATTATCAGAAAGCGAAAAAATGCAATTAAAACAAAGGTCTAACAGAATAAAAGAATTACAAGAGCAAGGCATATGTTTTGGGTGCTATAATTTTGAAACAGACGAGATATTCCCAGGAGAAGGGTTGATTATTTACGAAGATGATAAGGTGAGATGTCAATTCGAAAAATTTCCACGAGCAACTGGTCAAACAACTATAGTAGCGAAGGAACACTATGAGGATATTTCAGAAATGCCACTTGAATTGGGTACTCATATATTAAAAATATCAAATGCAATTATAAAGTTGCATAAAGAAATTATAGGGGCAGAAAAAGTATATATGTGTACACTGTGTGACGGTAAAAGAAATCACTTGCACTTCTCCCTATTTCCACGATTAAAAGGAGAAACAATTGGTTTTAAAAATTTTGTCAAAGAAGATGGTATTTTAATGGATTATCATGAAACTGTTGAAATATACAAAGAAAAAATGAAGGAGTTAGTATAAGATAATAAAACATAAATACAAAAATTATAGAATATTAATTAAACTACCATATAAATTTCAATTTGTAGAGTAGATTAAATTAATTTAGGGTTATTCTATAAAATACCGTACTATTCTAAGGTGAATATGCGGTATTTTTTATGTCACAATTTAATTATATTGTGACGTAATTACTAAAGTTAGAAATATGAATAATGTTCTTTGAAAATTGAATGATACGGTGTTTACAATATATGTTATAATTGATTCATAATAATAAGATAAAGTAAAAATTATTTATATGAGACATGCAGATAAATAATAAGTTATCGGTGAGTTGTTTATTAATATCAAAAAATTAAGGCAATAATATTAAAAGTATTATTGCCTTATGTTATAATGAAGTATAGAAATGATATCAATTTGTATTATTTATTTGTAGAGGGGAAATAACGTGGATACTAAAAAGTTAATTAGGACTTTAGATGCAATAAGTTATGAAACTAAACTAGGAAAAAACTTAAAGAACACGCTTAGGAAAGTAGATAAAGATCTCTTAATGGACGAACTTAATGACTATAGATTGTTTTTAAAGAAAAGAAGAAGGTTACTAGACCAATATACTTACCGAATAAAATCACTACAGTCTATAAAATTGAAGTATGATAGATATTATCCTACTAAGGAAATTGGAACATGCTTTAATGATATATTAGGCATTAGAATTATATGTCTCAATTACGATATTGATTTAAGAGATGAAAATATAAGACATGTAGATATGTCAAATGGCAAGAAAAATGATGATGGATATAGAGGATATCATATTTACTATAAGAAGAGTAATTTTCATTATCCAATTGAAGTACAGTTTTTTACAGAAAGAGATTATATCTTTAATATGTGGTTACATAAATATGTTTATAAATATAAAGACAATATGATAGGGATTAAGTTAAAGGATTTATACGATAAAGGGATAATTCAAAATGAAGATGATTTTAAGGAGGAGTTGAAGAAATGTATTATATATTAGTTAAGAATTTTAATTCTGTAGGATCCGTGGTATATGGATCAGATGATTCTAAAGAAGTTGATATGATAGATGATTTATTGAATTATAAATTAGATGGAAAAGAGAAACAGGTTGTATTATTATCTAACTTAGAGATGTGGAAAGAATATGAACCATTTAATATGACAAATAGTGTTGGTGAATTTATTGATAAAGCAATGCTTAATTAGTAATTTGTGCGTATTAGGCAAATATTATGTTTATGTAAATATGCTGATAATGTGAATGACTCTTCGCTGAGAGGGGTGTATTATTGAATGGGAATTTTCTTGATATAAGACTTCCGGACAAATTCTAATTTGTTAATGAACTTAAAAGTATAAAATATTATATATAAATATCGCAGTATTCAGAAATGAATTTGCGGTATTTTTGTTGTCTTAAAAAATAAAATGAAGTAAAAATAGAATATATTTTTGAGAATTGAATAATATTTTATTTACAAAATATGTTATACTCTTTAAAAAGACAAATAACAATTCGAAAGAGGGGATAAAAAATGAAAAGAGAATTAGGAATTGCACGGTGTGGGCTTGCTTGTTGCTTGTGTTCAGAAAATTCGAAATGCTCTGGTTGCAGTTCGGGGAAATGCCCAGATAAAGAATGGTGTGAAAATCGTAAGTGCTCTATAGAAAAAGGGTTAGAGGCTTGTTATTTATGTAAAGAAAAATGTCATAAAGGATTATTAAATAAGATAAAACCATATGGATTCACTATATTTATACAAAGATATGGAGTAGAAGAACTTCTTGATTGCTTAGAACGAAACGAAAAGAATGGTATTGTATATCATAGGCAAGGTATAAATGGAGATTATGATGATTTTGATGATGCGGATAAATTAATAGCATTTATTAAATCAGGTAAGAGATAAATTTAATACAGGAAAAGTATATCCTGTAAATAGAAATTGGAGATGAGATAAATGAATAAGATGCAAATTAAAAAAATCGTAAAAGAGAATCTTGGAAAATACTTAAATTGCGAACAAGAAATCTTTGAGCATGATGGAGTAGTTTTTCATAAACCAATTAGATTAAATGAATTTCAACAAAATCCTTTTTTAGAAATTACAAACATTGAAAAAGCAATTATTGTTTCAGCTTCTTATGAAATTATGGATAATGTGAAAACTTTATTGGTTGGAAAATCAAGAGATGAGATATTTGAATGTCCTTTAATATATGGGCAATCAATTTATTATATTCCCGATATTAAAAAGCTGAAATTATGTGATTTACTACCACAATATGAATATTTCTATTTAGAAGGAAATGAGATAAATAAGTTAAGAGAAATTAAAGGATTTACTAATTCATTAGAATTTGACGAAGATGGAAGTACATCTACTGCAATTGTGTTTTTTGCTATGAAAGATGGAGAAATTATAGGGCTTGCTGGGGCATCGAATGAATATAGTAATATGTGGGAAATGGGCATAGATGTTAAGAGCAATTACAGAACAGATGGTTTAGCAACTGTACTTGTAAATCATTTAATGCATAAAATATTAAGCAAAAACGTTTTACCGATATACTGTGCTTCATCATCTAATATTGCATCACAAGCAGTAGCTCATAGAGCAGGATTAATACCTTATTGGATAAGCACATATAAGAATATACTTGATGGGAGTTCATCATATAATGAATTAGTAAAACCATTATATGAATAAATTTTCATACCAATTTTAACGAGGAATTAAATGGTATTTGAAACTGAAAGGCTTGTTGTAAGAAGTTTAATAATGAAGATATTGATTTAATTTATAACATTAATAATGATCCAGAATGTATAAAGTTTAATGGTTGGTATTCTATGTCTTATGAAGATTGTCAAGATGTACTTAGAAATTGGATAGAAGAATATTCAAGGTTCGCTTTAACAGGAGCGTTTTGTGTAGAGAGTAAAAATGAAATATCAAAAGTAGGTATGGCATTTATAGTTGAAAAAGATAAACATGAAGAATTTGAAATTGGATTCAGATTACGCAGAGTACATTGGGATAAAGGATATGCCAAGGAAATTACTTTTGGGTTTATAAATTACTCTAGAAATAAAATTAATGCAAATTCATTGATTGCAGAAGTCTATATAAATAATTTAAAGTCAAGAAATGTATTTGAAAAATTAGGCTTTTTAAAATATAAACATCCAGATGGGGAAAAGGGAATTATTTATAGATATGATTTAGGTATGTCTAGCAATGAGCATAATTAATATGGGGGAATAAAGATGGAAAGTAATAAAGTACAGTTAAAAACACCTAAATTTGAAGAATTAGATTATAGAAGAAAACTTTTAGCAGATAAAGAAACCATGTCTTACAATATAGGATACAGAGAGAATGATGAAACAGGATGTATAGAATTTAAAGAAAATCATTGGGAAGATTGGTTTTCTCGATGGGTAAATAATATACCAGAAAAATATTATGCGTATATAATCAGTAGTGATGAAAATATACCTGTTGGTGAGGTTGCCCTACGATATGTTAGTAAAAAAAATTCTTATTGTATTAATATAATAATTGAAGCGCAGCATAGAGGAAAAGGATTTAGTGAACAAGCATTAAGATTATTAATTAAGGTTGCATTTAATAAATTAGGAGCAGACAAGGTCTTTGATGATTTTCCAAGTTCCAGGATAACTGCAGAAAAAGTGTTTAAGAAAGTTGGGTTTAAAAGGGTTTCAAATGATATTGTTGAATTAACAAAACAGGATTATTTAAGTAAAGAACAGGATATTATCTAACCTAAAGATAGGACAATATAAATAATATGAAAAGTGAAGGTATTATTTTATTAACAGAGCAACGATATCCAAAAAAGGAGAAAATGAAATATGAATAATCTTATAAATGCTCTTCCATTATATAATTTTTTGAAATATTGTAACAACAATCCTAATGAAAAAATTATTCTTGATTGTGGTGCTGGTGGAAGTAATCCGCCACTTTCTCTATTTCATGAGTTTGGATATAAAACTTATGGAATTGAAATATCTGAAGAACAATTAGAAAAGGCATATATATTCTCTACTAATCATGATATAGACTTAAATATTATACAGGGCGATATGAAAAAACTCCCATTTAACAATGAATTTTTTAGTTTCTTATTTTCATATAATACATCTGTTCATATAAGAAAAGAAGAATTTCTAGTTGCATTATCTGAATTTTATCGAGTATTAAAAAATGGAGGATTGTGTTATGTGAATTTTTTAAGTGAAGAATGCGATTCATTTGGTAAGGGTGAACAAGTAGGTGAAGGGCAGTTTATACATAGTGAAAATGATGATATAACGCTGTATTGCCATTACAAGGATAATGAAATCGAAAAATACTTTAGCAAATTTGAGATTATCTATAAAGAGATGCGAGTAATTCAAAGAGCAGTAGATGGTGAAAAATATACATCGGCTTATTATGATTATATATTATTGAAAAAATAAAAAATGAAATATGGCACTATTCAGAAGAAAATTTATAGAATATTTCAAACATAATATAAAATAGCTTCAAGATAAAACTATTATTTAAATTAAGTTCAGATATGGAACAAGTAATAAAATATTATTTATTAGATAATTTTTATAAAGGAAAGTTATCTTTTTTTATATATTTAAAAAGATATAGGTAATTTAAGTGTAATATAAGGGGTTATATAGCGAAACAAGCTCCAATTTAAATTTATTGAATAACTTTAAAACATTTTTATACAAGATGCAGTGTTGAATTTTAATTGATTCGGAGCATGTCTCACTATTTTAGGTATCCAAGTTTTGGAATGGATAACTTTAAGAGTCAACTTGGAACTCTATGGAAAAAACACAAAAAATTAATGGAGTATGAACAAATTCTAAAATATTTATATAAGTGTTACAAATAACATACAATATTCTGCAAAAAAGTCTAAATTTTAGACGTATAATGTAATAAAAGTAAGATTATTAGAGTAAATGAGAATATAAATTATATATGATTATAAAAAATTATTATTAAGGGGATGAGTAATTTGCAAAGTTACATTGTAGAGGGCGTTCCAACTTTAGAAGAAGCAAAAATAATATTAGAAGAAGGGAGTAAATTAAATCCTGGACCATGGGTAGAACATTCTTTATATGTAGGTAGAGCTGCAGAATTAATTGCAAAAGAAGATAATGAATTAGATTCTAATGTAGCATTGATACTTGGAATGTTGCATGATATAGGTAGAAGATATGGTGTAACTAATGAGAAGCATAGTTTAGATGGTTATAAATTTGCTATGGAAAAAGGATATGATTTATTAGCAAGAGTATGTATGACACATGGGTATTTATGTAAAAACATTGATGGTATATGTGGAAAGAAAGATTGCACTGCTAAAGAACGTGAATTTATTAAAGAGTATTTAGAAAATATTGAATTTACAGCATATGATAAATTAATTCAATTATGTGATGCTTTAGCATTACCATCAGGATTTTGTTTATTAGAAAAAAGGATGATGGATGTTGTTATGAGATATGGATTTAATGAATTTACACTTGAAAAATGGAAAGTAACATTTGATATACAAAAATATTTTGAAGAAAGAATAGGAAAGTCTATTTATAGTGTTTTACCAAATGTAAAGGAAACTACTTTTGGATTTTAAAATTTGAATTTTACGGTGTTTTTAAGTATTAAAGTTAAGGAGTGGATTTTATGAAGGCTATTGAAATATATAATCATTTAGAGAAAGATTTTATATTTAAAGAGTTAAAAGATGATTGGGGAAAATATATGGACGAGGTTAAAGATTATCTTTCAACAAATTTTAAAGAAAGAAGTATGGGATTAGTGTGTGATTTTGCAGATGAAATCAATAAAGTTTATACTGCAGTATTTCCAACTAAAGAAGTTATGCAGAAAATTATTGATGACGGCACAACGGACGCTATGTTGTTTTTACACCATCCATCTATTTGGGATATAAAAAGGGTAAAACCATTTTATCAGATGAATAAAGAATTATTAGAAAAGTTTAGGAAAAATAGAATATCTATATATAATTTACATGTACCCTTAGATAATTTCAGTGAATATTCAACAAGCAAGACTTTAGCAGATGTTTTAGATATAGAAGTTGAAAAACCATTTAAAGTTTATTGTGGAGCTTTAAGTGGTGTAATTGGCAAAACTAAGTGTAAAAGTATGGAAGAATTGCATGCTAAGTTTTCAAAAGCACTAGGACATAATACAAGTCTCTATATGTATGGAGATAATAATATAAAAGATGGCAAGGTAGCTATTGTAGCAGGTGGTGGTAATAATAAAGATACTGTTTATGAAATGATTGAAAATGATGTTAAAGTTCTTATCACAGGTATTTCAGTAAAGAACGAAAAACACTCGGAAGTTCACAGGCTTGAGCAAGAAAATGGTATTAATGTTTTAGGTGGAACTCATTATTCTACTGAAAAATTTGCATGTGAGAAGATGTGTATTTATTTTGAAAAGTTTAATTTAGTTTCTTCTTTTATTGAAGGAGAACCAGTATATGAAGATATGTAAAATTGATATATAGTTTAAAAATTAAGAATGCATTATTTATATAAATTATGAGGAGATGGAATAGATGCCTAATATAATAGTAATGTATCAATCAAAATATGGTGCTACTAAAAGATATGCACAGTGGTTAAGTGAGGAATTAGCATGTGATTTAATAGAAACTAAAAAGGCTAACATAGATAAGATTAAAGAATACGATACAATAATTTTAGGTGGTGGCATTTACGGAATGGGGATATCTGGAATAGCTTTTCTAAAAAAGAATTATGAAAAGCTAAGGAATAAAAAAATTATTGTATTTGCAGTTGGAGCATCTCCATATAACGATGATTCTGTGAAACTTTTGAAGGAACATAATTTTAAAGATGATATGGAGAGCATTCAAATAGTCTATTGCAGAGGTGCTTGGAACGAAGAAAGAATGTCTTTTAAGGACAAGCTTTTATGCAATATGTTAAAAAAAGTTGTTTCAAAAAAGGATCCTAAAGATTATGAACCATGGGAAGAGGCATTAATGCAAGCGATTGGCTCTGAACATGATTGGACTGAAAAAGAAAATCTTAAACCCATTCTTGATTTTATAGAAAGAAAAAATAATGCATATTAAAAATTGAGTATTGCAGTATTAAAGTTAAAACTGATTTTTATTTTATGGTAATATTTAAGACATTTATGATAATTTTATCAATATAAATAATTTTGGAGGAATTTGTTATGAAAATATTAGTTACAGATAGATTAATGTTAAGGAAATGGAAAGAAAGTGACAGTATAGACTTATATGAATATGCCCAAAGTGAACTTGTAGGCCCTAATGCTGGTTGGCCACCACATAAAAATGAGGAAGAGAGCAAAAAGATAATAAAAATGTTCATGGAAGATAATGAAACATATGCTATAGTTTTAAAATCAGAAAATAAGGTTATTGGTGGGATAGGACTTCATAATACAAAACCTGATGATAAATCTATTCATTTAAAACAAAGGGAAATAGGGTATGTTCTTAATCCTAAATATTGGGGAAAAGGAATTGTTCCAGAGGCGGTGAATTCCTTAATTGATTATGGTTTTAACGAATTGAAACTAGATATAATTTGGTGCGGACATTTTAGTTTTAACTATAATTCTAAAAGAGTTAATGAAAAATGTGGATTTACATATAGATTTCAAAAAGATGAGAAGTTAAAATTATTAGATAATAAAGAAGTCACTACATTATATTATAGTATTTTAAAGTCTGAATACTTTAATTAAATTCCATTTAAATTATAGGACATGAATTAATAATTAAAAAATTTAAGGAGAGTAATGAAACATGGTAAAAGATAAATCTGTTAAAGATATGTGGGAAAAATATTTAATATCTATAGGTGAAAATTTTATAAATACTAATAAAGAATATACGGCATGGTATTTTTGTGATAATGAAGAAAGTGCCAATAACTTAGCGGCTTTAACTAGAGAAGGAATTAAAAGAGGGACAACTTCTCTATATGATTTATATAAGCTGGAAAATGAGGAACTTCCTGAAGTGGGAGAGTATAGTATTATAACAGATTGGGATGGAGTTGCTAAATGTTTAATAAGAAATAAAAAGGTTACAATTCTTCCTTTTAAAGATGTAGGTAAAGAACTTGCTGCAATAGAAGGGGAAGGTGATAAATCTTTAAACTATTGGAGAAAAGTGCATATAGATTTTTTTACAAGAGAATTAAAAAATTTAGAAATGGAATTTACAGAAGACAGGATAGTTGTATTTGAAGAGTTTGAAGTTGTATATAAATAATTTGAGAGAAAAAACAAGTTTAATTAAGTGACAGAAAGAATATTAAAAAATGGGGGATTTAATATGGATGAACAGAATCAGGTTAGGGAAATAGAAGTTGTTAAATATAATTCTAGTTGGAAAAAGGAATTTATGAAAGAGTCAAAATTAATAGAGGATATTATGAAGGAAGAAATAATAAAAATTCATCATATTGGAAGTACTTCAATTCCTGGTATTTTTGCAAAGCCAGTAATAGATGTTTTACTTGAAGTAAAAGATATTAACAATATAGATAAGTATAATAATGAGTTGAGTAAGTTAGGGTACGTATCAAAAGGGGAATATGGAATAAGTGAACGTAGATTTTTCTTGAAAGGTGTATATCATAGAACACATCATATACATGTTTTTGAGACAGGTAATTTAGAAATAGAAAAACATTTGAATTTTAGAGATTATATGATAGCTCATCCAGAAGAAGCAAAAATGTATGGAGAATTAAAAAAAGAGTTAGCGATTAAATTTAAGCATGATATTGATAGTTATTGTAATGGAAAAAATCAATTTATAAAAGATATAGACAGAAAAGCATATGAATGGTCAAAGTTAAAAAAGTAATTAAAAGATTAAATTATCAATATTATGATTAATTTAGAATTAAAAAATGATTATCAAAGCGAAAACTAGTAGTTCAAATATGTTAGTGATTCAAGATTAATCTCATGATATAATTTTTTATGATTAAACTATTATATCTTAAGGAGATTAAAATGAAAAAGTTGAAATTATTTAATTTTATTCCAATAATAATAACAGCACCTGCTATTGTTATTGGGACAATAGCAATGTATTATAATAGAATTTCAAATTTTGTTATAATACAAAATATTATAGGATTGGTTATAATGGGGCTAATTTCATATTATCTATTGTCAAGGAACATTAATATATGTAGAAATAAAAATATTAAAGATATTTTTAAGTTAATTCCATTAATACTTTTACTTTTAACTTTTATAGGAGAAGGTATGATGGGAGTTCATAGGTGGATATCTATAGGGCCAATAAGATTAAATATAGCTATGATAGTGATGCCTATAATAATATTGTCATTATGGAAATTATTAAAAAATAATAGTTGGTGGAAAGTAGCAATTATAACAATTTTTATATCTATAGTACTTTTTATTCAACCTGATGCTTCACAGTTATCTGGTTTTGCTATTCCTATGATTTTTATGCTATATAAGAATGGTGATAAAAGAATTTTTTCTACAATAATTTCATTGGGGCTTTTTATATTAGTTGTTTTATCATGGATACATTTAGATAGTCTTTCGCCAGTATCATATGTTGAAGAAATTTTAAATTTAGTAGCTAATATGGGACAAGTGTGGTTTTTATTAGGAATTGTGTCATTAGTAATATTACCAACCCCTTTTATATTATTTCCACCTGAAAAGTTAAAATTACCATCAGTATGCATTGGTTTATACTTTATTATCATTATAATTTCTACATTTTTTGGTAATTTTCCAGTTCCTTTAATGGGATATGGAATTTCGCCTATAATAGGATATATTATATCAATAACATGGTATACAAGGTTAAAATTTAATTAATAATTTATAATACTATAATTTTATTTAATTAGAATTGAAATATTATACATAATAACATGGAGGTACGTTTTGAAATTTAAAATATTATTTTTAATTGGTTTTCTTATGTTTATTCTTGGAATATACTTTTCAAGTAAGTCCAATTTTATGATTATAATAGGAATATTAGGTGGTGGCATAATGGGATGCATGTCAGCACTTATAGGTCATTCTTTAGCAAAAGATATTAAAAATAAAAAAGGCAGTTTATAAACATATAATTTATTTGTAACACCGTATTTTTAAGAAATGAATATGCGGTGTTTTTGTTATATTTCAAATAAAACGAGAAAAAATTTAAAGATTGGATCATGATAGTGGAATATTTATAACAAATAATTTTGCCACAAATGTCACATTACCCTAATGTTACAAAAAAGTAATATTGCTAAGAAAAAAGTAATGTTAATAATGGGAAAATAAATTAAAAAAGAATTAACATATTATTAAAGGGTATATTCAGTATAATTAAGAGAAATTTGGAGGCAGAAATATGTATAAAATGTTACAAGTGAAAAATAAGACAATAGCAATAGCAATAGTGATTATTTTATTGTTATTAAGCATTATAGGGATAATAACAAAATTAAATAAGGACAAGGATTATATTGATAAATTGATTAATCAGTACAATCCACAAGGTGCAACTGCTGTGATTATAGAAAACGGTGTTATTACCAATGTAAGAAATTATGGATATGCAAATATTGAAAGAAAAGTTGTGGTTACAGATGAAACTCAGTTTAAAATTGCATCTATTTCGAAGACAATAACCGCATATGCTATAATGAAATTAGTTGATGAGGGTAAATTGGATTTAGATGTTCCCATAAATACATATTTAACTAAATGGCATCTTCCTGAAACTGAGTTTGATGAAAGTAAATTAACTTTGAGAACACTTATGTCTCATACAAGTGGCGTAACTGGAAGTGATGAATGTGGTTATAAAAAGCCATTACCCACAATTGAGCAGGCTTTAAAAAATAGAGATGTTAAATTGAAAAGAGAGCCAGGTGAAACATTTGAATATTCAGAGTTTGTAGGATTTGGTATCTGTCAGCTTATTATTGAAGAAGTCACAAATTCTAGCTTTGAAGAATATATGGAAAGAAATATATTCAAACCATTAGATATGAAAAATACAAGCTATAAAAATGAAAATTCAAATGGAAAGTTTGCAACTCCTTATGCAGGAATAGGTAAGCCAATTGAGATAACACCTATTGTTATGAACGGAGGAGGCGGTGTTTCAACTACAGCAGTAGATTTATCAAAATTTGTAGTTGAACTGATGAATTACTATAATAATGGAAACAAAGAAATGTTTAAGCCACAGAAAAATACACAAAGTATAGGAGGAGTATATGCTTTAGGAATCATTCCAAGAAAACTTAAAAATGGCAAAACTGTTTATGAACATAATGGAACATTCACAGGATGGAACGCACAAATGGCTTTTGAACCTGTTAGCAGAAATGGAATGGTTATACTTACAAATTCAGATAAATCCTATTATTTGACATACGGTTTAATGGAAAAATGGGGTGAAAGAGTTATTGGAGAAAAGGTTATTGATACTCAAATGAAGCAAATTGTCAAAGTGGTTTTCAACACAATAGTAACATTGGCTATGATTCTATTATCCTTAGTTGCAGTATTAGTTATTAAAATTAAAAAAGGAACTATTATTTTATCTGAAAAGCGTAAAAAAAGATATATTAAATCAGGTATTATAGTGTTTTCATTAGCAATTTTATATTATGGCTTTATGTACACTGATTTACCATGTAAATTATTGTTTAATGTGGATGATTATTATTTGTTTACCTTCTTTCCATTAAATTTTAAATGGGTAAATATTATATTGATACTTACTGGTGCTTTTATTATTTTTAGAAGTAGATATAGTAAAAATAAATTTTAAGCAAAAATAGGTATGGGTTAGAGTTGTTAAGTGAAATTTGGTACTGAATATTCTTAAATGATAAAACCGATATACAATTAAACAATTTATAAATATACCGTACTATTCAGAGATGAATTTATGGTATTTTTTATGTCTTATTTTGATTATAAGATGAATTAAATATGTTCTTTGAAAATTGAATAATGCGGTATTTACAAAATATGTTATAATTAATTCATAATTATATTGTTAAGGGGGGAAAACTTGTGGAATATGGGATATTAACTTTAATGTTTATTAGTGTAATCTTACTTTATATAAAAATAACTGAATTAAAGAAACAAGTTAAATCTCAACAGATACAGATTGATAACTTGTGTAAAGAAACTGGAAATCAGCAATTAGCTACATATTTTATTTCTGATGAAGAAAAAGAATATATAGTTCATCTGAAAAACAGTGGTAAAGAAGTTGAAGCTGTTAAAAAGTTAAGAGAAGTTACTTCTATGGATTTAGTACAGGCAAAGAAATATATTGATGCACTATAAATTTCAATTTATTGTTGAGTTAATTCGGAATATTAAATTATTACGAAGATAAAATTAAATATTAAGTTTATTAAAATACCGTATTATTTAAAAGTGAATATGCGGTATTTTTTAGTACGCAATTCAAAAACAATACGAACTGAAAGTGAAATATACTATTTAAAAATTGAATAATGATGCATTTGCAATATGTATAATAGTTTATTTATAATGGTAAGTGGTGGTAAAAAATAGATATACTTGAGTGGGGATTAGTAAAATAAAGTATAAAAAATTGGATAAAAAGGATATTTATAAGTTCATAGAAATGCGATTAAATCAATTACAAGAAGAAGATGCTGAACCGTTATTTGATTTATTACCTACATTGAATGAGTATTATGAAAAGCATTTTGATGATGGTACATTTGTTTCATGGTTGGCTATAGATGATGATAAAATACTATATAATTAAATTGCCAATTAGATAATAAAATAAGCTCTTCGAAGATTAAATAATGTGGTATTCATTGAATACCCTGTAATTATTAAAAAGTAAATAACAATTTGAAAGGAAGTTTTATTATGGGACAATTATCAGAACTGCCTAATATCGGAAAAGAAGTTGAAAGGCAGTTGAATAAAGTAGGCATATTTACTTATGATGAATTAAAAAATATTGGTTCAGAGCAAGCATGGCTGAAAATACAAGAAATTGACGCTTCAGCATGTATTAATAGATTGTTAGCAATGGAAGGTGCAATTCAAGGTATTAAGAAAACGGAGCTATCACAGGAACGCAAAGCAGAACTAAAAGATTTTTATAATTGGTATAAAAATAAATAGTAAAGGAGCATAATTATGTTTGAATCAAGATGTGGTGTTTGTTGTAATAATTGTGAGAGGAAAGAAAATGTAAATTGCAGTGGATGTATAGATATGAAGAAGCCATTTTGGGGTGGAGAATGTGGGGTTAAATATTGCTGTGAGGAGAAGAATTATAATCACTGCGGTGAATGCCCTGATTTTCCTTGTGATATACTTTCGAATATGGGAGTTGAAAAAGGATTTGATCCATCTCTTAAGATTGAGCAATGTAAAAAATGGGCTATGAATAAGTAAGATTAAGATGATAAATTTCAATTTAATGATGAAGATATAAGTTTATAATATTATCCTAAAAATTAACAATAGATATAAATATCGCATTATTTAGAAATAAATTTGCGGTATTTTTGTTTCGCAATTCAAAAAAATTACGAATTAAATAATTTTTTAAGTTTGAATGATACGGTGTTTACAAAATATGTTATAATTTATTGATGATAATAGGAAGATTTTAAATGAGAATTATTTGTATGAGAGATACAGATAAATAGGAATTTGCAGTTAGCATACTTTATATACAATTAACTGAGAAAGGAGGAGTTTATTATGATAAACAAGAAAAATAAAGAACTTTTATGGAGGGTTTTGCCTCTATAAATTATGGAGGAAATATGTTTAAAGATAAATTTAATATTAGTAATATTCCTGCAATTTTGTGGGGAAAAAACAGTGAGAAACTTTTTATTGCAGTACATGGAAATATGTCAAATAAGGAAGATGTTGCGATTCAAATTTTAGCTGAAGAAGCACTTAAAAAAGGTTATCAAGTATTGAGCTTTGATTTACCAGAGCATGGAGAAAGAAAAAATGAGAGCACTCCTTGCAAAGTACAGTTTTGCGTTAGTGATTTATCTATAATTATGAATTATGCAAAGGAACATTGGAAAGAAGTGAATTTGTTTGCATGTAGTATGGGGGCTTATTTTAGTCTTTTAGCATATAAAAATGATATATTAAGAAAGGCATTATTTTTATCACCAGTAGTTAATATGGAAAGAATCATAGAAAATATGATGAGATGGTTTAATATAACACCAGAACATTTGCAAAAAGAAATGATTATAGAAACACCTATTGGTCAAAAGTTGTATTGGGACTACTTTTGTTATGTAAAACAACATCCTATTAATACATGGAATGTAGATACAAATATTATGTATGGGGCAAAAGATGAGCTGTGTGAATTTGAAACTATTAATTATTTTACAAAAAAATATCATTGTGAATTAGAGGTCGTAGATGAAGCAGAACATTACTTTCATACAGAAGAGCAATTGAATGTATTCAAGTATTGGTTACGAAAACATATTGACTAACGAATTCCAATTTGTTAAGAAATTTAAAAAGTAATATGAGCAATATATTAAAATACCGTATTATTCCAAAGAGAATTTCACGGTATTTTTATATTGCAATACAAATACAATACGAACTGAAAGTTAAATATGTTATTTGAAAATTGAATAATATGGCATTTACAGAGTATGATACAATTAATTTGTAATATTAAACTTAAGTAAAAATTATTTGTATAAAACATATAGATAAATAGTAATTTGACGCACATCATCAACAAGGAAAAACTGAAGATTTTTTCGAGTATTGGATGTTAGAAAATCAGAAGTTATAAGGATTCCACCTATATTCGCATAATAAGGGATAGACATTTTGATACTTTGTAAGTAGGATTTTAGTATCAAAAACAAAGGGGTGTTAATATGAATCAATTATCTATAGGCAAATTTATTGCACAAAAGAGAAAAGAACACAATATGACACAGGAGCAACTTGGAGAAAAAATAGGTGTATCAAATAAGTCTATTTCAAAATGGGAAACAGGAAAATGTATGCCTGATTACAGTGTGGTGCAAGAACTATGCAAAGAACTTGAAATAACAGTTGCAGAACTAATGGACGGAGAAGAAATTGAGGAAAGCAGTGTACGCATATACGATGAGAAGCAGATTATGGATCTGTTAAAAAGGACGCAAGATTTAGAGAAACAAAAAAATACTATGTATGGGATTTTACTAATTGTAATGGGGATTGCTTTCTTTGCTGTTTCTCATAGTATTGGTGGTTCTGATGTAAAAGATTTTTTTGCTGGATTACTTTTGGGGTTATCTGTGGGAGAAATGCTGGTTGGTGTTTATTGTCTGGGAAGAAGTTTAAGCAAAAGATAAATTCCAATGTTAAAATGAGCTTAAAAAGTAAATTATAATTTGTGTGGGGGAAGTAGTGAATATGAAAAGATATATTGCATTTTTGCGTGGTATCAATATAAGTGGTAAAAACAAGGTTCCAATGGCAAAATTAAAGAATGGCTTTGAGGAACTTGGGTTTAGAGAAGTTAAGACATATCTGAACAGTGGCAATGTGATTTTTTCAAGTGATGGAGATGACATAGGGAGCTTTACAAACCAGATTGAAACAGTTATAAAAAATCAGTTTGGTTTGGATATTCCTGTTTTTGTCATATTAAAAGAAGAACTTGAGGACATTTTGCGTAATTCACCTGACTGGTGGGGCAATGAAAATAAAGACATCTATGATAATCTAATTTTTATTATGCCTCCAGCTACATTTGCTGAAGTATTCAACGAGATTGGAGAACCTAAGGAAGAATTAGAAAAGATAAAGGACTACAAAAAAGTGGTATTCTGGTCTTTCAGTCGAAAAGATTATCAAAAAACAAACTGGTGGTCAAAGACGGCAAGTGTAAACATCAGCAACAAGTTGACAATAAGAACGGCAAACACCATCAGGAAGTTAGTTGGAATGTAAGTGCTTTTCAAATTTCACTTTATCAATTAGGAATTATTAAGCAAAAAATAGATAACGTATTAAAATACCGTATATTCACTTTTGAATAATACGGTATTTTTTAGTTCGCAATACAAATAAATTTTGAATTAAATAATCTTTGAAGTTTGAATGATATGACATTTACAAAATATGTTATAATTAATTGATTAAAATGTAAAGTATAAAAAGATTGTATGTAAATTGTGTACAAACTACACAAGGATTTAAGTGGAGGAATGTATAAATATGATTAAGGAAATTAAAACTCGTAGAAGTATAAGAAATTATAGTAATAAATTAGTTGAAGATGAGAAGATAATTCAATTAATTGAGAGTGCGAGATTTGCTCCATCAGGTAGCAACACACAACCTTGGAATTTCATTATAGTAAAATCAGAATTAATTAAGCAAAAATTGGCACAGGTGTCTCACAAACAAAAATGGATGTTATCTGCTCCAGTTTTTATTGTATGTGTAGCTGATATACGTTGTAGAATAAAAGAAAATATAGATGTAGTATTAAATGAAAATAGTCCACAAGAAGAACTTAAGCAAATAATAAGGGATACGTCTATTTCTGTAGAGCACATACTACTTGAAGCTGAAAGTTTAGGATTAGGAAGTTGTTGGGTTGCATGGTTTACTCAAGATGAAATTAGACCAATTTTAAACATACCTAATGATAAATATGTAGTTGGAATTATTACTCTTGGCTATGCGAATGAGACACCAAAAGCTCGTCCAAGGAAGACAATTGAAGAAATAATACATTATGAAACTTGGTAAGAAATATAGGAAAATCAACAAGTGATTAGTAAATAGTTCAGAGTTAAATTGTGGAGGTGAAATTTTGATTAGTTTGTTATTAATGAAGCAGATTGCTGAACTTTTTTTAGTTATGGCCATGGGATTTATATTAGTGAAAACAAATTTATTGAAAGCAGAAGAAAGTAAAAGTCTTTCAAAAGTTGCACTTTATTTGGTAATGCCTTGTGTGATTATTAATGCATTTCAAGTTAAATATACAGAAAGTATACGGAACGGATTGATTCTTGCTTTTGTAGCAGCTGTATTGATTCATATTGAATTATTAATTTTAGTAAAAATACTTGAAAAGATATTTCATTTGGATTCAGTTGAAAAGGTATCTATAATATATTCAAATGCTGGAAATCTGATTATTCCAATTGTAACTGCTGTTTTAGGAAAAGAATGGGTTATTTACTCTAGTGCATTTATGTGTGTACAGTTAGTTCTTTTATGGACTCATGGAAAAATGGTGATTTGTGAAGATAAAAAAATAGATTTGAAAAAAATCTTTTTAAATATTAATATGGTTACTATTTTCTTTGGAGTTTTATTATTTGTTACTAGGCTGCAACTTCCAGATTTTATTACAGACACTATGGAGTCAGTAAGTGTTATGATTGGCCCTATTTGTATGATTGTAGTGGGAATGCTGATTGCAAATATGAGTTTTAGAAAGATATTTGCTTATAAACGAATTTACATAATTACTTTTCTTAAGATGATAGTATGTCCATTTATAAGTTTACTTTTACTTAAATATAGTGGAATGGGAAGTTTAGTACCTAATGGTAAGATAATTTTACTTATTAGCCTTCTTGCAACAATCACACCATCTGCATCATCAGTTGCACAAATGGCTCAAATATATGATAAAAACGGAGAATATGCTAGTGTTATAAATGTAGTTACGACTATTGTATGTATTGTAACAATGCCAATTATGGTTTGGTTATATCAAATGTAAGATATATTAGTTAAGTTACAATATAATCTTAACTAATGCAATTTAAATATTATATTAAAAAATTCGTATCATAAAGGTATGAATTTTTTTATTATATAAGAATAGAAGATTCAATTATAAATACTGTGTTATTCAAAAGTGATACAGTATTTACAAAATACGTTATAATTGTATTATAAGACGAGGATTATGGATATTAGGTATATGTGGAGGTAACTTTATGAGTAGTGTTATATATAGAAAATTAACATTGGAAGAGTGTCAGTGTATAAATGAAATGAACCCATCTCAATATATAGGAAAAGCGTGGAGAGAAGTAGATGGAAAACGCCAGTTGATAGAAATAAATTATCAAGATTGTGACTGGCCGAATGGTTATGAATATCACATCAGCCATTTAAAAGAAACTATTTTAAATAAGGGAAGTGCAATTGGTGCTTTTAATAGTAATAATAAATTGTTAGGCTTTGCAACAATTAATCGCCAGTTTTTTGGTGAAAGATATAATTATGTTTTGTTAGACCAATTGTTTATAACATTAGAATGTAGAAATAAAGGAATAGGTAAAAAACTATTTATGCTTTCTGCAAATGTAACAAGAGAATGGAATGCAGATAAAATTTATATTTGTGCTGGTTCAGCTGAGGAAACAATTGCATTTTACTTTGCATTAGGATGTAAAGAGGCGGAAGAAATAAACAAAGAACTATACGAAAGTGACAGAAGAGATTTTCAATTGGAATTTTCCTTATAAACATAATCTATATTTAAACATATTTCACAAGATTCTTATTTAACGACTAAAATATAAAATCAAATAATTGTTCTAAATACCGTATTATTCAGAAATGAATTTTATGGTATTTTTATGTCTCAATTCAAAAACAACACGAACTAAAAGTGAAATATGCTATTTAAAAATTGAATAATGATGCATTTGTAATATGTGTAATAATTTATTTATAATGGTAACATATCATAAAAGATATATATACTTGAAAAGATAAAAAATGAATAAAATAAAGTGTAAAACTTGTATGAAAGAGATGTTTACTTCGAAATTATTTATTTTTAGTGATTTTTGTATACAATCATTATCTTGGTTTGAATGTAACTTTAAATTATCTAATCTAGTATCAATACTAGATTAGATACATAATACATTTTCATGATAACACGCTACTATATTTTCTAATCTAAAATAATAAAGTAAGAAACCTTCATCAAAATATAGTATCTATATCCTAAGCTAACTAATTATAGTCATCATTAAGTGGCTCTGTTGCTTTAGAATCTCTTATACAAACTATATATTGAAAAAAATCTAACATATTTGCTTCTATTTCTTCTCCATTAAAAGTATAATACATTGGTGTTTCAGAAAAAGGTGAATTCTCACTCGTTAATTTATAAATGTTCAAATTACTATCTAATAAATCGTTAGTTTCCTTAATTTGAGGGTACATAATGTTAAGTTCATTAGTAGTGTATTCCATAGTATCAGTTATGCCCATCATATCGCAATTATCATAGTTATAAATTACTGTTAAAATCTTATCTTTAAATATTGAGTCATCAGAATTTAAATAGGCAGCAAACCACATTATATCTTTTTCTTTACTTTGAAATGTATGGTCAAGCCCCCATTGTCCGTAATACTTACCCTTAGGTAATTCATTTTGAAGAATTTGAAAGTTTTTATATATCAGGTTATCTCTAGTATTATTCCAATCTACGTAATCCTCATGCTTATATGCCTCTACGCTATTTAATACGTTCAAATTTACAAGGTTAAAACCAGTAAAGTTTTCTCCAAGATACTCCTTATATGTATTTTCATTCTTTTCTATGTTCTTTTGCAATTCATTTGAACATTGAGCAAATGTTTTATCAAATTCACCTGAATCATTAAATTTATTTTTAATCTTATCTATTACTGATTTTATTTCTTTAGGCGCTTCTTTATCTGGTAAAACATCTACTAAAAACTTATAGGCATTAATTGGTTGATGTTCTATATCAACGCCTACAACTTGAATTCTGCTTTCTTTAGGTAGAGTATTATTATATTCATATAACTTTTTAAAATGGTTATAACTATCTTTATTCCATGCAAATGTTCCTTTTAGTGGCTTATATATATCTTCTAATATTTTTATATCCCCAGTCTCTAAATACTTATTTATAAAATAAGCATCACTATAAGAGAGCTCACATAGATAATACTTAAAATCTGTTTTTTCTTTGAAATATTTTAAGAATTTCATATTTAATTGTTCATTAGCCTTAGTTCCATGAAGTTCAGCAGTAAAAAAAATTTCCTTTCCTTCTATATCTGAATCCATAATAGCTAAATCTTTAAATTCGCTTTCATCTTCTAAATCTACAGAACTATAATTTTTTTTCAAATACTCTTGCATAATTTCTCTTTTCTCAGGTGATTGTTCTAAACGCTTATTGGAAAATTGAATTGAACCTCCGTCTTTTTTACATCCAGTTAATAATATACATAATATAAAAAAAATTGATAGTAATCTTAGACTCACTTTCTTCATAATAATATTCCGGCCCTCTCTATAATAATTTAATAAATACTAGTTACTCACATTAATTGTAAAATATATACATAGAAATAACAATATTTTTGGGAAATAATTATATTTATTACAGTTTTTAATTACTTATTGAGAATAATCCTATTCTATGAAAATAAATTTCAATTTAATTTATCCACATCCTTTTAATTTAACATTATAACTAAAAAATAGGTTATTAAAGCATCTCATCATTCAGAAATGAATTTGCGATATTTTTTATGTCGTAATACAAAAAATACGAAGTGAAATATTCTTTAAAAATTGAATAATGCAGCATTTACAAGATATGTTATAATCGATTTATAATAAAATTATATAAGCAGTAGTAGAAAAAACACTTAATAAGAAAGTTGCTTAAGTAAGTAAAGATAATAATGTGATAGAAAAGAGAGGTACTAAAGATGAATACGTCAGCATCAATAACAGAATTTGTAGGAACAGCAATTGGAGATACTATTGGATTAGTCATAGCTAATGTTGATTGTTTTCTTCATGAAAAAATGGGATTAGATAAAAAATATAGGTCTATAGGAATAATTAGTGGAAGAACAGGTGCAGGACCACATATTATGGCAGCAGATGAGGCGGTAAAAGCTACTAATACAGAAGTAGCAAAGATTGAAATGCCAAGAGATACAAAAGGTGGAGCAGGGCATGGTTGCTTAATTATTCTAGCAGCAGAAGATGTAACAGATGTAAGAAGAGCAGTAGAAGTTGCTCTTAAAGAATTAGATAGAACTTTTGGAGATGTTTATGCATGTGATTCAGGCCACTTAGAACTTTCATATACTGCAAGTGCAAGCTTGGCATCAGCAAAAGCATTTGGCGCTCCTATTGGAAAAGCTTTTGGAATAATTGCTGGTGCTCCAGCTGCAATTGGTTTAGTAATGGCAGATACAGCAATGAAAGCTGCAAATGTTCAGATGGTAACATATGCGAGCCCTGATTCAGGAACAGCACATACAAATGAAGTAATTATAACAGTTACTGGAGATTCAGATGCTGTTAGACAATCAGTAATAGCTGCAAGGGAGATTGGATTATCATTATTAAAAACAATGGGGCAAGAGACTCAATCTTTGACTAAATCATATATTTAGAAGATAATATTTAATTAAAGATTAAATTATAAAAACAAATACTTTATTTGAGCACCGTATTATTCAAAGCTGAATTTTACGGTGTTTTTATATAGTAATAGAAATAAAAAATTGTGGAAGTTAAATAATGTTATATATAAAATATGTTATGATTTACTTATAATAGCAGTATATTATTTAGCTATAATTGTATATTGTGTGAAGATTAAATTGTTATTTAATTACTTGTGGAGGGAAAAAATGAATTTAAATAAATGCAATCAATATTTAAGATATATTGAATTATGTAGAGAAAGAATAGAGTCATTTTCTAAGTATCCATATAGTTTATCCGCGATAAAAGATTTATCTAGAATAGATTTCCATCCTAAAGTTACATATATTGTAGGTGAAAATGGTACTGGTAAATCAACGATACTTGAAGCTATTGCTATAGCATGTGGATTTAATCCAGAAGGTGGAACTAGAAATATTAATTTTTCAACAAACAATACTCATTCAGATTTATACAAGAATATTAAATTAATTAGAGGTGTTAAAAGGCCTAATGATGGCTTTTTTCTAAGAGCAGAAAGTTTTTATAATGTGGCTACAAATATAGATGATGTAGATGTGAGTAGAGCATATGGAGGAATATCACTACATGCACAATCCCATGGAGAGTCTTTTTTGTCAGTTATTAAGAATAGATTTAGTGGGAATGGTTTATATATTTTAGATGAACCAGAAGCAGCATTATCACCATCAAGACAAATGTCTATGCTTGTTATAATGAATGAATTAGTACAGAAAAATTCTCAGTTTATAATAGCTACTCATTCACCTATAATAATGTCTTATCCAGATTCAATTATTTATGAATTAAACAATGGTATAAAAGAAGTTGTGTATAAAGATACTGAGCATTACAAAATTACTAAAAATTTTCTTGATAGACCTGAAAAAATGTTAGAAGTACTTTTATCACAGGAATAAAAAATATGGGCAAAAAGGTAATTTACAATAGTGAAACAATATTAACCTCCTAATCTTTCACTAACTGTAAGTGTTTTATTTTGATAAATCCATTTATACTAATTATAGGATATGAAAAGCAAATAAAAATCAGGAGTTCTATTTATTTGCTATAAGGATATTATATGAAAGGTGATTATAATGGATGAAAGAATATTAGAGGTTAAAAACTTAAAAAAATATTATGGTAAAAAAGATTCTGTAACTAAGGCTTTAGATGGAATAAGCTTTCAAGTAATAAATGGTGAATTCATTGGCATCATGGGCAGTAGCGGTTCAGGAAAAACAACGTTACTTAATTGCATTGCAACTACAACTTATCCTACAGAAGGAAATATTTTATTAAATGGTGAGAATGTAGAAAAATTTAAAGGTAATAAATTAGCTAAGTATAGAGGAAATAAAATAGGATATCTATTTCAAAATTTCGAATTATTAGAAAATCTAACAGCAAGGGAAAATATATTACTACCAATGGCCATTCATAATAAATTACAGGATAATAATAAGGTAGAAGTAGAAAAATTAGCAGAATATATGGAGATAAAAGATATATTAGACAAATTTCCAAATGAAATTTCAGGAGGACAAAAACAGCGTGTAGCTGCTGCGAGAGCTTTAATTTTAAACCCGCAAATTATTTTAGCTGATGAGCCAACAGGAGCATTAGATTCTAAAAATGCAAAAGCCTTAATGCAAAAACTAGCTGATTTAAATGAAGAACAAAAATCAACCATCTTAATGGTTACACATGATGCAAATGTAGCTAGTTTTTGTTCAAGGATTTTATTTATACAAGACGGAAAGCTTTTTCATGAGTTAAGGTATAAAAAATTAGAGGAATCTAGACAAGCGTTTTATGAAAGAATACTTCTAGTTATGGCACAACTAGGAGGTGGAAGTGCAAATGTTTTATGATTTAGTTAAAAGAAATAGTAAAAGAAATCGAAAAGAAAATGGGTTGTTCTTTGTATCGTTAATAGTGTCTATAGTTGCATTTTATATTATTTTATCTCTTGAAAAGCAAGATGTTATTATATTTTTAAAGACTATGGAAAGTCAGGCTTTGGAAAAGTTGTTTTTATTGATTCCAGTTTTATATGGATTATCTTTATTTATCTTATTCTTTCTTGTATATTTTGCAGGTAAATATCAGCTAGAAAGAAGAAACAGGGAACTTGGAATGTACTTAATGCTTGGTATGAAACGTAGCAAATTAGTATTAATGCTTTTTGTAGAAGAGTTATGGAACAGTATATTGTCATTAGCAATTGGTATTCCAGTAGCAGTTTTTATATCAGAAGTTATTAGTTTAGTGACAGCTAAAATAGTAGGGCTAGGCATAATAGGACATAGCTTTACCTTTTCAATTTCAGCTGTTATTGGGACTATTGTTGGCTATTTTATTATTAGATTTGTAGCAATTATTATTTTAAGTGGTAAATTTTCAAGAAAAGAGGTTATAGAATTACTTTCAGATTCCCAATCAGAAAAGAAAAGAAAAATTAACAAGGTAGTTGTTACAATTAAGTTGTTATTAGGAAGTATTTTACTTGCAGTAGCATTTACCATTGCAATAACGGAAATATCATGGTCGAGTTTAAAGTTCTTTGGAATAACAGTAATACTAGGTCTTAGTGGAATGTTCCTATTACTTCAAGGAATAGGAGTTTTATTTGAAATAATACTTAAAAAGAAAACTAACAGAAATGAATTGAAAATGTTTACCTTTAGGCAATTGCAAGAATCAGTATTTCTAAAACCAAATACTATGGCTATTTCATCAATATTAGTTTTAATGACAATTACTTGCTTTGCATATGGTATATCAGTTGGATTCTTATTTAATTCAAAGGAACCACATATTATTGATTATACCTTTCAAGCAGATGAGGAAGAAGTAAAGTCTTTAATAAACAAACTAGATTTAAATAAATATATTGATGGTTTTTATGATATGAGAATTGGAATGTTATATAGTGACACTTTTTCACCAGAAGGCTTAATAAAAGCTGTAGAAAATCAAAAATATGGTAAAGAAAAGGATATTTTATTAAATAACCTTCAAGTATTTGATTCACCATATTTAATTTCAGTAGATTCATATAATGAAATTTTAGAATTACAAGGTAAAGCTCCTATAGAATTAAAGAATAATGAAGTAGCGCTTTATGAAAACCCCAAGTTTAAAATTGGTGATATAATGGAAAGTGTTTTAAAGGAAAAACCTTCTTTATACTTAGATGGTGAAGAATATATCATAGGAGAAAAATACTATTCTGATAGTATTGTAACAGATAGGTTAATTACTATAAGTAGAGGGTTAATAGTATCTGAAGAAGTTTTTAACAAATACACAAGACCAAATAATGTAAATACTTATTGGAATGTAACTTTAAATAAGGGATTTGTTAGAGAAAAGGGATTAATGCAAGCTATTAGTTATGTTAATGAAAAACTTGATACTACTGAAATAAGTTATGAAAGTTATCTTCAAAATATAGGAAGAGAATTATTTTTCACAGTATCAGTAAGCTATACAACTATTTACTTAGCAGTTATTTTTCTTATAATAGCCAATACAGTTATGGGAGTACAGTTCTTAATGCATCAAGAAAAAACAAAAAAAAGGTATTTATCATTAACTTATCTTGGTGCAAGCTATGAGATGTTATGCAAATCTGCAAGAAATCAAATTACTTGGTATTTTTCACTACCAATAATAGTTGCAGCTATAAATAGCATATTTTCAGTAAGAGCATTATTTACAGGTCTTATGCCAACAACAATGAAAGAGCAGGTTAGTAAACTAATGATAATTGCAATTCCTATTATTGTGCTAATATGTATGGTAGAATTATTTTATATGCACTTTGTAAAGAAAATTAGTGATAAGAGCATTCTAAAGCTTATGGATGTTAAGAGAGAAGATAATTAGAGGTGATAATAGTGAAGAAGATTGTAATTGTAGAAGATGAGCTTTTTATGAGAGAAGAGCTTCAGTATATTTTAGAGAAGGAAGGATATGATACCTTTTCTATAATTAAATTTTCTAATGTGGTAGATAAGATTATATCTGCTTCACCAGACCTTGTATTATTAGACTTAAACTTACCAGAAATATCTGGCTTTGAAATATGTAAAGGAATTAGAAATAAAAGTAATGTTCCAATACTTGTTTTAACAGGGCGTGATCAAATGAAGGATGAGTTACATGCCCTTGATATTGGCGCAGATGAATATATAAACAAGCCTTGTCATAAAGAGCGTTTGTTAGCAAGAATAACTAATTTGCTTCGTCGTTTAGAGGATAGAAGGCATTTTGTAGAAATAAAGGATGCTAGCTTAGATTTACAAACGTATACAATAAACATTAAAGGGAAAGCTGCTATCTTACCTGAAAATCAAGGGAAGATAATGGAATTACTACTTGAGAATTATGAGGAGCTTGTTACTAAGGAAATGTTATTAAATAAGCTTTGGGGTACAACAAAATATATTGATGAAAATGCCCTTCATGTAAATATGACAAGGCTAAAGAAATCCTTACATAAATTAGATACTAATTATAAGATAAACACAATTAGAGGAAAGGGGTATTCCTTAGAGCTTATAGGAGACAACAATGATTAAAAAGATAAGAGGAATATTAATAAAAAATAAACTTTGGATTATTGTTATACTTATATTAAATTTTATATTTGGTGGACTGTTGTGGCTTAGCAATGATAAGGCTTTTCGTTATATTTTTCCTACAATGATAATTGGGTCAATGATTTTGTATTGTGCTATAGCATTTATTCTGTATAAAAATGATTTAAAAAGAGAAGATGCAATTTATAACTATTTAAATGAACCTACTATAAATAATGAAAATCAAATTATAAAGTTATTTAATCATGAAGAAGCTAATGTAATTAGAAAAATAGGTGGAATTTTAAGAGAAAATCAAAGTACTATAAACACTTATAAGCAAGGAATAGATGAATACGAGGAATACGTAGAAGCTTGGGCACATGAAATAAAAACACCATTAGGATTAATGACCTTTGTGTTAGATAATAGAAAAGATGAAATATCACAAGTAGCATATAAGAGATTGCAATATGTAAGAACTAAAATGCAAGAAGATATAGAAAGAATGCTATATTATGCAAGACTAAAATCTACTTGTAAAGATTATTTTTTAAAAGAACTTTCATTAAATGATAGTTGTGCAGAAGTAATTGAAGAATATAAAGTGATATTACAGGAAAAAGGTATAGAAGTAAGTTTAAATGTTGGTGACTGCAAGGTTGTATCTGATAAACGAGGTATGCAATTTATAATAAGACAAATAATTAGCAATGCAATTAAGTACACAGATGTCGAAGAAACTGAGGCAAAAATAGTTATTACTTCAGTTGAAAATGAGAAATACATAAAGCTAAATATAAGAGACAATGGAATTG
Source organism: Clostridium senegalense (assembly GCF_018916625.1). Taxonomy (NCBI): domain Bacteria; kingdom Bacillati; phylum Bacillota; class Clostridia; order Eubacteriales; family Clostridiaceae; genus Clostridium; species Clostridium senegalense. The sequence continues at coordinate 50,207 of NZ_JAHLNC010000001.1, read as the reverse complement.
GAGTTAAACCTTATGATTTACCATTTATATTTGAAAAAGGTTTTACTGGTATGATTGGGGAACAAAGAAAAAATTCTACAGGAATGGGCTTATATCTAGTAAAACAAGTATCAGAAGGATTAAAAATAAAGCTAGAGTTAAATGAGAAATATACTGAAGGTTTTCAAATTGCATTGATATTTCTTAAGATTATTGATTTATAAGTATAGAAAAAACACTTAATTAATGAAAGTTATAGTTTTAAAAGTGGATTTTATAAAATACCGTACTATTCTAAAGTGAATATGCGGTATTTTTTATATCATAATTCGATTAAATGACGAAGTAATTAATAAAAAGTGTTATTTGAAAATTAGATAGTTTGGTATTTACAAAATATGTTATGATTGAATCATGATAATATGAAGGTTTTAAATAAAAATTATTTTTATGAGATATACAAATAAACAGAAACTTGGAGGTTAATCATGAAAAAGTGGTATGATGAGGAGTACGAATTTGAAATTGAGGTAACTGGATTTCTTCGCAGTGACCAGACAGAGCGATACTGCCGAAACGGCGAGGAAGTCGGGGATAAGTATACTTGCACCTATGGCTGTCCCATAAATGCGGATGGACAGGGTATCTGTTCTAAGGTCATGATGATTATGTTCCCAATCATGGAGTCAGTCAGAAGTGGCGGAGATTTAGAGAACATTGGAGGCGATGGCAAATATAGCAAAGACATTGTATGTCCAGATGGCTGCGTAATGTTCAGGTTGACGGCAAAAAAACTTGACAATGAGAATTTTTATAAAGGGAAGTTTTTTGATTAATTTTGATTTTTATTGTGCTTAGTTTGAATAAAATGTGAAATGAAAATTATTTATTTTATGTAGTGGGTGATACTTTGTTGGAAATTCTTAAACTAGATTTAAGGTATTGTAATGCTCTTGCCAATATGTGAACCTTACAGGAAGTATTCAAAAATGTAATCCACGATACAAAAGAATGTGTGAAAAATGTGGTGCCATTTTAAAAAAATGAAGATAGATGGTATCTAACATTCAAGTTATAGGAATAAATTTTATTTAACTTTATAACTAAAAAAATAAATAGTTTCTTAAAATACCGTACTATTCTAAAGTGAATATGCGGTATTTTTGCGTTACAATTCAAATAAAATACAAAGTAAAATGTTGTTTAAAAAATCGTCACAAAATATGTAACGATTTTTAAAAATTTGAGTATGAATAATAATCTTTAAAAACTAAATAATGTGATGTTAAGAAGTGAAAAAATTTATATTTATTAGTAAAATAACCATTGATTAGCATGAGCATGTGATATAATTACTATTAGTTAAGCTATGGCAGTGTTAAAAGGAGAGTTAGAATTATGAAAAATAAGCCCAATAGACTAATTTATTCTGAGGAATATGTATGCATTAATGGAATTGAGCAATATTTATTTCATTCTGGTACAAATTATAATAATCCAGTAATGTTATTTTTACATGGTGGCCCAGGAAGTTCAGAATCATTATTTGCATATATGTTTCAAGAAAAATGGGAAGACGTTTTTACAGTAGTTCATTGGGATCAACGTGGAACTGGAAAGACTCTTACAAAGAATAAAGATAAGTATCCTACAATTGAAGTGATGATAAAAGACTTATTTGAAGTTGTTCAATATTTAAAGAAGAAATATAATAGGGAAAAAATAATAATACTTGGTCATTCTTGGGGAAGTGCTTTAGGTAGTATATTTATAAAACAATACCCAGAAGAAGTAGCTTATTATATTGGAGTTGGGCAAGTTATCAATATGATTGAAAATGAGCGAGTTGGTTATGAAAAAGCTAAGGAGTTAATTATACAGTGTAATGATAAAAAAGATTTAAAGAAGCTTAAGGATTTAGGACAATATCCAGGGGACAAATTTGACGATAATTTTATGAAGAAGTGCATGAAAATACGTAAAATTCAGGGGAAATACAATTTAGCTGTAAATCTAAGTTTTTCTATGCTTGTAGCTGTATTTAAAAGTCCTATTTTAAAGTTTTCTGATATTTCTGCAGCAATTAAAGGGAGCAAAGCAAATAAAGATTTGTTGGCATTTTTATTTCACTTCGATTTAAATTCTGAATCTAAAGAATATAAAGTGCCAATGTATTATATTCTAGGTGAAAATGATTGGCAAACTCCTCATGTTATTGCTGAAAAATACTTTGAGAGAATGAATGCACCGTATAAAAAGTTATATTTAATACCTAGTGCTGGACATATGACAATGATAGATCAACCTGATTTATTTTTTGATGCTTTAACAGACATTAATAAAAAAGAAAAGACTAAAGTAGGTTTATAGTAGTAATATAATAATGATTTACTTAAACACCGCATTATTAATAAATTAAGTTTTGGGGTGTTTTTATGCTATAATCAAAAAAATCAAGTTAAATAATCTTTAAAGTTTGAAGAATTTGATATTTACAAAATATGCTACCTTTATTAAAAGCATAAATGGGAGTTTGAAAAGGAGAAAAAATGGTTTTATTAATTATCGATACACAAAAGCTAATAACAAACGAAAAATTATATAAATTTGATATATTTGTATCTAATGTTAAAAAAATAATAAATCAGGCTAGATTAAATAATATTGAAGTAATATATGTACGTCATGATGATGGGATAGGAAATGAGCTAACAAAAGGAAATGATGGGTTTGAGATATATGAAAAATTTAAACCAATAAATGAAGAAAAAATATTTGATAAAGTTGTTAATAGTGCATTTAAGGGTACAGGTTTATTAGAATATTTAATAAACAAAGGTGAAGAAAATATAATCATTGTAGGATTACAAACAGATTATTGTATTGATGATACTATAAAATGTGGATTTGAACATGGATTTAATATTGTAGTTCCAGCATATGCAAATACAACAGTAGATAATAAATTTATGTCGTCGGAGCAAAGTTATAAATATTACAATGAATATATGTGGAATGGTAGATATGCAGAGTGTATTTCAGTGGATGAAACACTTAAAAGAATGAAAAAGTTAAATTAAAATTTACAAAAAAACCGTAAATTCAGAATGAATTTGTGGTGTTTTTGTGTCATATCTTGATTATTAAGGGATATAATTTTTGAAAATTCACACGCAAATAATGTTCTTTGAAAATTGAATGATACGGTGTTAGAAGATATGGTAAAATAAATTTACAATTTATTTTGAAAGGTGAGAATAATAATGTGTTTTAGAATAATTAATAGAAGCAATTGGGAGCGTGAGGAATACTTTAATCATTATTTTTCAAATGTTCCATGTACTTATAGTATGACCGTAAAACTTGATATAACAAAAATAATAAAATCTAAACAAAAAATTTATCCAGCTATGTTATACTTTATATCAAAAGTTGTAAATAATCATAAAGAATTTAGAATGACATTAGATCAGGATGGGAAATTGGGCTTTTTTGACAAGTTAAATCCAAGCTATACAGTGTTTCACAAAGATACAGAAACATTCTCTAGTATATGGACAGAATACTCTGAGGATTATGGTTTGTTTTGTGAATTTTATGAAAAGGATGTTAAGAAGTTTGCCTCTGTAAAAGTACTGATGGCAAAGCCAAACATGCCTATTAATAGCTTTACAGTATCAATGATACCTTGGACAACATTTGAGGGATTTAATTTGAATTTGAAAAAGGGATATAATTATTTACTTCCTATTTTTACAATGGGGAAATATTACGAAGAAAAAAATAAATATATTTTACCATTAGCTATACAAGTTCATCATGCAGTATGTGACGGATTTCATGTGTGTCGCTTTGTAAATGAATTGCAAGAATTAATAAATGTTAATTTATTAAATAGTTTAAGCTAAATTTATATTAACAATTTTAAGATATTAAGAAAATAATATTAGATATTAAATCAATTAAAATACTGTAATATTCAAAACTGAATTTTACGGTATTTTCACATTGTAATAAAAATAACAGACAAGATAGATAAGGAAGAATAATTTTTTATTAGTACATAATGTAGTAAAAGATTAAAAGAAAATATTCTAAAGTTATTGAATAAATTCAAATTTTTGTTATCAGTTAAGAAAAAATATAAATAAAACCTAAAACAATCAAAGCTGTTCCTAAAAAAATATGTTTAGTATTATTAGGAACATAGTGAGTAATAATCACCACAACTAGTAGCTGTTCACTATTAATTTTTAACTAAAATAATCTGTTAGTTATTGATAAAATATTAATTTGAGTTTTCTCATTTGATAAATGAATAATTTTTAAATTTAATTTGGAATTCTATAAAATTAACAAGGAACCTTTAAAATAATTATTGAAAGGTTCCCTGTTATTAAAAAATTATTAAATTAAAATTTAAATAATAAAAATTTTCCTTTACCATAGTTCTTCCCAGCTTAAAGCGCAATCAACTTGATTATTATTACTAGAAGTTGCCTGAAGAGTCAAAGTTTCACCAGGAGCAAGAAAGATATTTAATGAAGTTAAATTTAATTGGGCACCTAAGTTTATTGGAACTTCAAAAGTAAATATTTGTATTCCACCGGTAGCGGAAGTTTGCGTTGTAGAATATTGGATAACACTAGTATTTGCATTGATTGGAGTATAGGAAAGTGTAGTTCCAAAAGTAGCATTTCTAATCAATTTAAAATTAACAGCTTTAGCTCCATCAACACTAGTAGAAACAAAATCTAAACGTATTCGAGTTCTATTGACTTTACTTACAAAAGTTGAAGTATTTAATAAAGTTAAAACATTTTGGTTTGTTGGTGTAGTTAATGCAACTGAATTAGAAACAGAATTTCTAGTAATTATTGCTTGAGAAAAGCCATCACCTTCACAAAATGCCATTGCAGATGTTGTTTTTAATACTACATTAGACGTATTACCACTATTAACAACTTTAGCTGTTAAAGGGAAACTAGGGTTATAAACAGATGGTACTATAGCAGTATTAGGATATTCAATTCTATGGACTAATATAGGTTGACCAGTTGTTGTGGAAGTAACATAATAGTTTATTACGCCAAATCCAAGCCATTGAAATTGAATTGTATATACATTACCCTTTGTAGGATCTAGTGTCATACCAGAAGGTCCAGTACCATTCATTTTATCTACATTCCAATTAGTTTGTGAAATCCAATTTAGAGTACCATTTTGTATACGTAGAATTGAAAAGTCAGTACCATTATATCCAAAATAAAAACCGTCTGTATCATCACCTAAACCTATAATTTGTTGACTATTACTAACACCAGTTGTAAATACTGCAGTAAAACGTGCTAATCCCCCTAGTCCAGGAGAATATCGTAACACTTTTCTAGTAGCTATTTTGGAAGAACCATTATTGGCAGTAGTTGTACTTAATATTGCCATAGAGTCTCCTTGAGTTGCAGTTCCGCCATTAGCAGTGGTAGTTATTATATAATCAGAATTAATGTTGTAATTAAAAGTCCAACCAGCCATAGGTGTTAATGCTATTGTTCTTAAGTCATTAAATGCTGTCAAAGGTATGCTGTAAGGATTATTAGTTCCATCAGTATTTGATAATTGAGTAATCAAATTACCATTTGAGTCAGTTTGAATAGCTACAGGTTGGTTTGAGTTAATTCCATATATTTGTGTCTTTAATTCTTGTGGAACATTGGAAGAGACTAATGAGTTTACCATATATATCAACTCCATATTTATACTATATAATTTAATATTATTATCTCATTATTTTATAGTATATTTATATAGAATGTGTAGTGTTACATAATTCAAATTTAAGAACAATTAATTTAAGATATAAATGCTATTTAAAGACTAAACAATATTATATTTACAATATATGTGAATTAATTCATGATAACATTATTTTGTTCATAAATGTAATATTATTATGAATTAATTTTGTTGAAGTGAGAATTAAAATGTTCTTTAAGATTTGAATTAATATAGGAAAACAAGTTCAAATTTGAATTTATTCAATAATTTTAATGAAAAAAGTAAAATAATAACTTTATAAAATTAACAAGGAACTTTTAAAATAACTATAAAAAATTCCTTGTTATTAAAAATTATTAAATTAAAATAATAAAAATCTCATTTACCATAACTCTTCCCAACTAAAAGAGCAATCGATTTGAGTAAGCAAACCAGATGTAGCTCTAAGACTTAAGGTTTCACCGGGAGCAAGGAGGATATTTAATGAAGTTAAATTTAATTGGGCACCTGAATTTATCGGAGCTTCAAAGCTGAATATTTGAAGCCCACCAGTAACAGATGTTTGAGTTGTAGAATATTGAATAACACTAGTATTAGCATTAATTGAAGTATATGTCAATGGAAGTCCAAAAGTACCATTTCTAATTAAATCAAATCTTACAGTACCAGAGCCATCAATACTAGTAGAAACAAAATCTAAACGTATACGAGTTCTATTAGTTTTACCGACAAAAGTAGAAGTATTTAATAAAGTTAGCACATTTAGTTGTGTTGGTAGCAGTGAACCAGTTGAATTAGAAATAGAATTTCTAGTGATTATTGCTTGAGAATAACCATCACCTTCGCAAAATGCCATTGCAGATGGAGTTTTTAATACTACATTAGACGTATTACCACTATTAACAACTTTAGCCGTTAAAGGAAAACTAGGATTATAAACAGATGGTACTATAGCAGTATTAGGATATTCAATTCTATGGACTAATATAGGTTGACCAGTTGTTGTGGAAGTAACATAATAGTTTATTACGCCAAATCCAAGCCACTGAAATTGAATTGTATATACATTACCCTTTGTAGGATCAAGTGTCATTCCAGAAGGACCAGTACCATCCATTGTATCTACATTCCAATTACTTTTAGAAATCCAATTTGAAGTACCATTTTGTATACGAAGAATTGAAAAGTCAGTACCATTATATCCAAAATAAAAACCGTCTGTATCATCGCCTAAACCTATAATTTGTTGGCTATTATTAACACCAGCTGTAAATGCTGCAGTAAACCGTGCTAAAGCCCCTAATCCGGGAGAATATCGTAATACTTTTCTAGTTGCTATTCTGGCAGAACCATTATTGGCAGTACTTGTACTTAATATTGCCATAGAGTCTCCTTGAGTTGCAGTTCCGCCATTAGCAGTAGTAGTTATTATATAATCAGAATTAATGTTGTAATTAAAGGTCCAACCAGCCATAGGTGTCAAAATTATTGTTCTTAAGTCATTAAATGCTGTCAAAGGTACACTATAAGGGTTGTTAGTTCCATCAGTATTTGATAATTGAGTAAGTAAATTACCATTTGAGTCAGTTTGAACAGCTATCGGTTGATTTAAGTTATTTCCATAAATTTGTGTTTTTAATGCTTGTGGAACATCGGAAAAAACCAGTGAATTTGCCATATATATCAACTCCGTATTTATACTATATAATTTAATATTATTATCTCATTATTTTATATTATATTGATATAGAATATAGAGTGTTACATAATTAAGATTTTAGAAAATGTAGAGTAAATATAAGGAAACAAGCTCCAATTTAAATTTATTCAATAACCTTAAAATATTTAATGTTCTTAACTAACTACATTTGCACTTATTTTTCTCAACTAATAACAAAAATTTGATGTATAAGTTTAAGTTATAGATTGCATCCCTAAATGATAGTGTTATATTTGAAAATATGCTACAATATGGATAATAAATATTCCATTAAATTCTATTTATATATTATGTAAAATTTATTTATATGAGGTGGTGCAGAATAAAAATGAAAACTCAAAATAAAAAAACTTATATATCAGTGTTTATTTTAGTAGCAATAGATCAGATTATTAAAATAATAATCAACAACAAATTTTTTGATAAAAAATTTCCTATATTACCGCCATTACTATATTTTGATCCTATGTTCAATAGGGACTATTCGTGGTTTAACTCTATGTTACAATTAGGAGTTGGTAAATATATACACATTTTAATAGTAATAATTATGAGTATATTAATATATCAACTTTATCAATATTTAAATAAACAATTTGGAAATAAGAAAATTATTAATATTATGTATGCGTTTATATTTTCTGGTGCTATATGTTCATTAATTGACAAGGTTTTTTGGAATGGTAGTTTAGATTACATATCATTAAATGTTTTTTTCACCTTCGATTTAAAAGATGTATATATTAATGTTTTTATAGGATTAGTAATTTTATCATTAATTTTAAAAAATAAGGTTTTAAGCCAAATTGATGATGATATAGTAAAAGATTTTACTAAATATGTTTTACGAAAATTATAAGTAGAAGTTTCATAATTTTTATTTAATGTAGTAAGAGAAAATTGGGTGAATTATATATGGAGCATAAAATTATAAAATCAGAACGTGGTATAACACATTATTGGATAAATAGAAATTTTAATGAAAATGCAAGGTGTATTGTTTTTACACATGGATTAACTGCAAATCATACAATGTTTGAAAAACAAGTTGAATATTTTTCAAAGGAATATACTATTATTACATGGGATGTTCCATTACATGGAGAATCTCGTCCTTATATCAACTTTTCTTATGAAAACACTGCAATAGAGTTAAAATATATACTTGATGAAGAAAATATTAAGAAGGTTATATTAGTTGGGATGTCAATGGGTGGATATCCAAGTCAGGAATTTGCAATACAATATTCCGATAGAGTAAGTGCATTTATTGCATTGGATACAACACCATTGGGATTATCTTACTATTCCGTATTAGACAGATGGTGGTTAAAACAGGTTAAATTAATGGCAAAATGTATTCCTGATAAAATATTACGTAATAGTATGGCAAAAGCGGTTTCAAAAACAACATATGCCTATGAGATGATGTTAAAAATGTTAAACCCGCTGAGTAAAACTGATATTGTTGAGCAAATGGGGATAGCATATGGAAGAGTTTTTGATAGAAAAGAGTCGGTACATTTTAATTTTCCAGTTCTCATTTTATTGGGTGAATATGATAAAACGGGAAAAGTGAAGCAGTATTGCGAAGCATGGTCAAAAAAGGATGGGTACCCATTGCATATAATCAAAGGAGCAGCACATTTTTCTAATGCAGACAATTATGATGATGTCAACAAAGAGATAAGTGATTTCATTTGTAGGTTATGAGAATAATTTATATTATTTTTTAAACTTAACATATAAAAATTTGTGCCAATGTAACATTATTTTGAAATGGATTTTTTATATTGTTGTTTCGTGATATGAGCAATTCGTGAAAAGAAAACAATCCATATAATGAATAGGGGGATTAGTATGGAAGAGCAAGATTTAACATTTAAAACTAGTGAAGGAATATTCAATTACAGGGTTGGGGCAATTATATAGGGAAACAAGCTCCAATTTAAATTTATTCAATAACTTTAAAATATTTTCATACAAAATGTAGTGTTGAATTCTAATCGATTCAGAGCATGTCTCACTATTTTGGATATCCAAGTTTTGGAATGGATAATTTTAAGAGTCAACTTGGAACCTTATAATAAGAGACAAAAAAATACTTATGGTTAAAAATGATAATGCACCTTATTATTATTCAGTTGGTGGAAGAGTAAAATTAAATGAAACATCTGAGGAAGCTGTTGTTCGTGAGACACTTGAGGAAACTGGTATTAAATTTGAAATTGATAGGTTGGTCTTTGTTCATGAACACTTTTTTCATGAAGAAATGACTAAGGAATGTTATCATGAAATTGCCTTTTTCTATTTGATGAAAGAAAACACCAATATGGATTTTGTTTGTAAAAGCTATGGAGGACAAGGTGAAAAAGAACATTTGTATTGGCTTCCGATTGAAAATTTAGAGCAATATCACCTGTTTCCTGAGTTTTTTAAAATAAAATTATCAGGAAATATGAGTGGTATTGAACATATTGTTTCAAAGGAATAACACCACATGTTACAAGAATAAACTTAAAATATTTGTTACAAACACCGCATTATTCACAAATTGAATTTTGGGGTGTTTTACGTTGTAATTTGATTATAAGATAAATTAGCTTTGTTCTTTGAAAATTGAATAATGTGGTATTTACAAAATATGTTATAATTAATTCGTAATAAGATAATCTTAAGTAAAATTTATTTGTATTAGAGATATAGATAAATAGGAATTTGAAAGGATGAGTGATATGGCATCAAGTAAAGAATATTTGGAGTTTATTTTAGGTCAATTATCTACACTTGAAGATATAACATACAAAGCAATGATGGGAGAATTTATTATCTACTATCGAGGGAAAATTGTAGGTGGAATATATGATGATAAATTATTGGTAAAGCCTGTTAAGTCAGCAATTACATATATACATACCACATCTTATGAATTGCCATATGAGGGTGCGAAAGAAATGTTATTGGTTGATGAAGTTGATAATAAAGAATACTTATCAGGCTTATTTGAAGTTATGTATGATGAATTGCCACCACCAAAACCTAAAAAGAAGAAATAAGCAACTTCCAATTTGTTAAAGAAATTAAAAAGTAAATATAAATAATCTTTTATAATACCGTATTATTCAGAAATGAATTTGCGGTATTTTTGTTGTCTTTCAAATATAAGGTGAACTAAAAATAAAATATATTTTGAAATTTGAACACTGACATATTTACAAAATATGCTATAATTTATGATAATAAGTTAATCTTAAGTAAAAATTACTTTATAAGATATGCATGTACAACAGTTAATTGCTATAAATGATAAAGGATTAAATTATTTCAATATAAAGTTTGGAGGGAATCATGGAATATAGAAAACTTGAATTAAGTGATATTGACGCCTTTGTTGAAAATAGAATTGAATTTGTTACTTCAATAAGAAATATTGAAAACGTAGATTTATTTAGGGAAAAGACTATTCAATATATTAAAAAGCATATAAATAGTGATAATTTGATAATATATGTTGCTGTAGATAATAAAAAAATAGTTTCATCATGTATGTTATGTATCTTTGAAACGATACCACTTCCTTCTAATTATAATGGAAAAACGGGAGAGTTACTTAATGTATATACTAAGCAAGCGTATAGAAGACAGGGACATTCAGCGAATCTGATAAAATTATTGATAGGTGAAGCAAAATTAAAAGGGATTTCAAAAATTGTTTTAGATTATACAGATGAAGGGTATTCTTTGTATAAATCATTAGGTTTTAAAGATTTATATAGAAAAATGGAATATAGACTATAAATATAGATTTGATAAGTTTCAATTTGTTAAGATTAATTTTATTGATACTTAATATTACAACTTAAAAATGAATAATTTACTAAAATATCGTATTATTCAAATCTGAGTTTTACGGTGTTTTTTATGTCTCAATTTAAATAAAGTATAAATGTGATAAATCAATGAAAGAGGATTATTAAAGTATCATTGATAGGAATGATTTAGAATTGATAGAGGAAGCAAAAAAAGTTATTAATAAAAATCTACAATATAACTATTTTCTATTACAAGAAATTTTATTATAATGCAGTTTATATAAATTATAAATTTGAGGTGAAATGTTATGAATGAATATACAAAAGAAGAATTAAAGGAAGCACTAAGAGTTGTATCATCAACTATTAATAGGTGTGAAAAAATACAACCAAAATTTGAGAAGGGAACATCTCAACATACACTTCTTAAGAATAGGATAAAAGCCATGTATATTTCAAAATCATTAATATCAGATGAAAATGTTATAGAAAAATATACAAAAGAAGAATTAATAGAAGCATTACGTCCAGTTTCTTCAGTTATCAGTAAATGTGAAAAAGCACAGATGAAATTTGATGAAGGTACTTCTAACTATAAGCGTTTTAATAATATAATAAATGCTATGTATATTTCAAAAGCATTTATAACAAATGAAATTAAAGAAAGAGATTAATTTTTAAATTTGTAGTAAAATTATGAGTGACTATAAGTTGGATAGTATAGAACAAAATCATTAATATTAGAAAGTTCAGAGTAAGTTATAAAAATAAAGGAGTATATAAAGTTGCAATATAATTAAGGGAAAATAATTGCAGTTGTGAGATGTATAAATATATGTAAAATACACTAAATCTAAAACTGAGGGGTGGGAAAGATGGATAAATTTCAAAGAGGCATTGTTGTAATTACTTTTGCTTTTTTGGCAATATATATAGTTTTTTCAATAGTGAATGTTGAAAAATCCTCTAAGTGGATAAAGTGGTATTCACAAATGGATGTGGAGGAACAGAAAAAATATGATCCTCGAATAGCCATATACCGTTTAAAAAAAATGCTTGCTATAATGTCAGCAGTGGGTATATGTGGATTTTTGCTGTCTTGGTTTATTAAACCTGTAATCTCAATTGTAACGTTTGGAGTAATTATGGTTATGCTTGTTTTTACTATTGGTTATATTGGAGCAAAGAATTGCTTACTGGTAGAAAAAAAGTAAGACTATAGTAGCAAAAATTCAATTTGTTAAGGAGCTTAAAAATAAATAAAAAAGAATATATTAAAATACCGTATTATTTAGAAATGAATATACGGTATTTTTTAATGCAAGAATTTTATAAAGTGCTAAGTAAAATGTTCTTTAAAAATTAAATAATATGGAATGAAAAATAAAACTTCCTCAAAGGTATAGGAAATCAATGCAATAAGATGGTAAATATGATAAACTTTTCTTGGGAGTTAAGACAAAATTGTAATTAACTATGAAGCAAAATTTATGAATATCATTGGGGGATGTATATGAGGAGTAGTATAGAAATTGTAAAAAAATTATACTCTGAGGAACCTGCAATAAGGGATATGGAAGATTATACTAATAAGAAATTGAAAATTTGGGAAACCGAAGTAGTTTCTCATTTCCCCATTAAATCACAAATTCTTGATATAGGTTGTGGAATGGGTAGAGAAGCATTTTGTTTGTATGATAGGGGATTTAGAATTACGGCTATCGATATTTCTGAAAAGGTTATAGAACCTGCAAAAAAAATTGCTTTAGAAAGTAAACGAGATATTGAATTTTTGTTAACCAATGGATTAGACTTACCATTTGAAAGTAATACTTTTGATGTTGTAATAATATGGTCACAGACTTTCGGTCTTCTTTATGATGAGGACAATAAAATACATATTTTAAAAGAATGCAGTAGGGTTTTGAAAAGTAATGGAATAATTAGTTTTTCTGGACATGATAAAAAATTCTTAAAAGCAAAATGTCCACAATATCTTAATGAAAATAAGTTTTTCCCCTATGCAAATACAGATTGCTATTGGGAAGCCTTTACCACTAATGAAATTATAGATTTGGCTCAAAAGGCAGGATTTTCAATTATAGAGTGTAAAAGAGGTATAGTTTATAAAGAAGAGGATGGTTCTATACTTCATTGCGTTTGTAGAAAAGGAGCAGAATAAAGTGTTAAGTTAATCTATTTTATGATTAAAAGACGAAATGAGTATTAAAATTTGTTCCTTGAAAATTGAATAATGCGGTATTTACAAAATATGTTATAATTGATTCATGATAATAAAATAAAGTAAAGAAGGTGAATTTATGGAGATATTTTTATGTATGCATCCAAAGAATCGCTTATCCTCTGTGCAACTATAAAATTAATATTGTACAGAGGAGTGTATACTAAATGAATAGATTAAATAAACCAGTTATTACAAAAGAAACAATTAAAGCAATGGAGGATATGTCATTTTTTATCCATGCTAAGATTTTTGATGATTTACTAATTCTCGCACAAAAACAAACAAATTGTTTTGTATTAAATACAAGTGATGGGTTGATAATAATAGATGCTATTTGGCCATCAGAAAAAGCTTTTAAAGCAATAATAGATGCGATTAAAGATGTAGGGTGGAATCCTGATACAATAAAAAAACTGGTTTTGACACATGGTCATGTTGATCATACAGGATGTGGGAGATGGCTTGTTGAAAAATATCATGCTGATACATATCTTTCTAAAGCAGATGATATTTTTTGGAGAGAACATCCAACAAAGCCTGATAGGCCGGAAACGTGGAAAGATTACAAAATTGATGTTTATGTTCAGGATGGTGATATCATAACATTAGGTGATAAAACAATATATGTTTACAATACTCCTGGTCATACTCCTGGAGGATTAAGCTACATATTCCCTGTAAAGGAAAATGGAGAGACATATATGGCAGCTTTATGGGGAGGTACGACGCCACCATGGATAAAAAATGAAGTAAAACAATATCTCAAGTCATTGGATTACTTTATCAGTGAAGCAATGATTAAAAAAGTTGATGTGGCTTTAAGCAATCATACAGCTGTAGACAATGGGGTGGAACGTATTATGTATTCGAAAGCAAGAATGGACTATATGCCAAATATTTATATTATTGGGCAGGATGGATTTAAAAATTATTGTCAGGTATTTCGTACATTGAGTTATGATATGCTTGAAAAAATATAATCCTAACACGAAATCCACAAATCTCAATTTGTTAATGAACTTAAAAAGTAAATATAAACAATATATTAAAATACCGTATTATTCAAATGGATTCTACGGTGTTTTTACATGGTAATTTAAATATAAAATGAAGTAAAAATAAAATATATTTTTAAATTTTTAAAACCTATATTTACAAAATATGTTATAAATTATTTGTAACAATAAGATAATGTTAGGTGAAAATTATATATGATAGATATATAATTCATAATTTGGAGGTAAATATTATGGATAATTTGATTTTTATTGGATATGAATTTTTAACAGGGTTTGTTCCATTTATTGTGATATTATTCATATTGAATAATATGAATAAACGTAAGGGTATAGTAACATCAAAAATTTATTATGGAATTACTATTGCTTTTGCAATTTATATAATTTCAGTATTTTATTTTACAGGAACAGGAACTTTATATGATATAGTTTATCATCACTTTGAAAGAAGGCCAAACATAAACTTTATACCATTTTCTAATGAAATTGATATAGTTGGATATTTGCAAAACATATTACTTTTTATACCGTTTGGAATTTTGATTCCTTTTTTATGGAAAAAATATGATAAAGTAGTTTATATTTTTATATCAGCATTTTCATTTTCAATGTTTATAGAAATTACTCAATTATTAAATAATAGAAGTACTGATGTTGATGATTTAATATTGAATACTATAGGTGGACTAATTGGATATGGTATATATAAAATATCTGTTCGTATAATAAAAAGTAAAAATGAATCATTTAATTACTTTAAATGGGAGCCTATCATATATATAGCTGTAATTTTTATGGGACGTTTTCTTTTATTTAATGAATTTGGGTTTGCAAAGTTACTTTATGGATTTTAAATTATTAGATAAAATTTAATTAAAATTCGCTTAATTATAGGGAATCAAGCTCCAGTTTAAATTTATTCAATAACTTTAAAATATTTTTATAAAAATATAGTGTTCATTCTAAATGATTCGGAGTATGTCTCACTATTTTATGTATCCAAGTTTTGGAATAGATAATTTAAAAGGTTAACTTTGAACACTATAGGCATAAAGCTAAGCCTAAAAATTCCAAATGCGTAGTGTTAAAAAGTAATAATGAAAAAATTTAAAATGCTAGTCTGTGAAAATTTCAAAAAAACTCTAAATATATTTTTATCTGATTTTTATGACTACCCGGAGAAGCGACGTCCTTGTCTGGTGCACCGGCTAATCCGTCCTTGGATTAGGTCAAAAAAATCAAATAAAAATCTATAAGATTTTCTAAATCAATTTTCAATGAATAGCGTATTTAAATTCTTTATTATTACATAATGTATTAAAAGCTTAAAAGAAAAATATTTTATTGGAATAAAGTGGCTTAGCTTTATGTACATGCTTGGAACACTATAGAAAAAATATATAATATATGGAGGTGGGAAATATGACTATTAAAATGCAACGTTATATTTTTGCAATAGTGTTATCGATAGGAACAATATTAAATATTTTTTGTTTAGTTAATATAATTCCTATAAATTATTATAAAATTTCATTTATGATAATAAGTTTTGTTTTGGTGAGTATCATTATAACTAATTTATTCACAGCTTTACCACCAAAGGAAAGATCTACATATATTAAAGATTTGACTAGAGCAGAAAAAATACAAGCAATTATTACTGCAGTGTTGATATTTTCATGGATAATAACAATTATTTGCGTTATGAAATTTTAAGTATAATATAATTTAATATTAAGTTATAATTTTTTTGAAATATGACGAAAATATTTTTTTAATTAAATAATGAAATATAAATATGATAAGGAAAATGTATCTATTTAAATTGGAGGTCTATTAATGAATAGTGAAATGGAATTTTATTATATATGGTTTGAAAATTATTTAAGTCAATATTTAAGTTGTAAAGATTCAAAGGTAGTAATTAACTATGAATTAAAAAGAGAGCATACTTATAGAGTTAGAGATAATATCTTAAAAATTGGTGAAAAACTAAATTTAGATAAAAATAATCTTAAATTATGTGAAATAATTGGATTATTTCATGATGTTGGTAGGTTTAAACAATATTATGATTATGGTACATTTTCTGACGCTATAACAGGTAGCCATGGAAAAATAAGTATAAATGTTTTAATAGAGTGTGATGTATTAAAGAATTTAAAAGAAGATGAGAAAGATATAGTTCTAAAATCAATTGATTATCATAATTGCCTCTATATACCTAAAAGTGAATCGGAGGATATAAAATTCTTTAGTAGATTAATTAGAGATGCTGATAAATTAGATGCTTTTTATTTAGAGACAGATAAAAATGAAGATAGAAGATATGATTTAGAAGAATTATCTTGTGAAAAAGAGTATTCAGAAGAAATTATTAGAGATATTATGGAAAGTAGACAGGTGGATTTCAAAAATATTAAATATAAATATGATAGAAAGTTAGCCATTTTAGGTTTGATATTTGATTTGTGTTACAATCAATCATATGAAATATTTGAATCAGAAAGATATCTTTCAAGGATATTTAAAGATTTGCCAGAGGATATTGAGATTGAGAGAATATTTTCACACTGTAATAATCATATAAAATGTAAATTAAATTCTATGTAAATGAATATTATACTTATTAATAGTTAATAAAATTATGTATAGATAAATATGAGAAATACATTTGAATTTTATACATTACATTATTTAGGTTTAGTAATGAGTGCATGTTTGTTAACTATACACTTACAATTATCAATGTTATTATATTATTTTATTAGTTATTGAGAGTGTAACAGTATCTTTTTTATGTGAAATAATAAGACCTATCCATGTACTATGCCTGTTAGTCTTAGGAATATCAATTAAATATATATAATAATTTTTAAAAACACCGTAGAATTTAATTTTTAATAACGGTGTTTTTTGTTATGTCTTAATTATGAGATAAAAATATAAAGGAAAAAGTTAAAATAGAAGTGTATAAAATTAAATATTTTACATATTTACAAAAATAAAGTGAACCTTTTAGCATATAGATACGTCTAATTAGTGTAAAGCAAAAAAGTAGCGCTACAATTTGCGAGGAAAGGTAGGAAGTCAATTGAATAAACAGGAATTTATAGATAGGGTTCTTGAGGCTGAATCTACTTTATATCATGTATCTAAATCAATTTTGATTCATGACCAAGATTGTGAGGATGCAGTGCAAGGAGCAATTTTAAAAGCTTATAATAAGTTAAATAAATTAAAGGAAGAACAATATTTTAAAACATGGTTAGTTAGGATACTTATAAATGAATGTTATAGTTTAAAACGTAAGCAATGTTCAACAGTATCTTATGAAGAGTATTTTGAATTTGATAAGATTGATGATAAGAAGGACTATAGCGACTTATACTTAGCCATTCAAAACTTGCCAGAGCGTATTCGTATTACAATTGTTCTTTATTATGTAGAAGGATATTCTGTAAAAGAGATTAAGAAAATTTTGAAGATACCTGAAGGAACTGTAAAAAGTAGATTAGCAAAAGGGCGTAAATTATTAAAAATAAAATTAGAGTATATGGAGGAAATCTATGAATAATTATAATTGGAAGGATGCCTTTCCAAGTACACCAAAAAGTTTTAAAAATAAGATAAATACAACATTAAATAGTTTATGTAATGAAGAGGAGATTGATGAAATGAAAGTTAAAACATTATATAAAAAGCCATCATTTAAAAGAAGGACGGTAGTTGCATTAGCAGCTGCTATGATAATCGGAACAACTGTATTTGCAGGAGGAAAAATATTTTCTATAACTTCACATGGAAGTAATATACCAACTTATACTACTATGCCGACAGAAGAAAAAATACAAAATGATCTTGGTTTTAATCCTAAGTTAGTTAATGAATTTAGTAATGGATATACATTTAAAAATGCGTATACTAAAACTGATGAAGGCTTAGACATAAAAGGTAATTCTGTGGCAAAGAGTAAATCGCTTGATTTTGATTATGAAAAAGATAATAATAAAGTACGTCTTTCTATGCAAAATGTAATATTAGGAAAAGCTTTAGATGATAAAACTGCTGTTGATAATTATAATAATATAGATATATATTATAATTCATATACTAATAAGTTTGTTCCAGAAGATTATAAAATGACAGAACAAGATAAACAAGATGAGAAATCTGGTAAATATGTATTTAGTTATGGCTCTGATAAGGAAAAGATTTCTGAGGTTCAATATTTAGAGTGGAAACAAGATGGTATTTATTATTCTTTCTTAGCAATGGACTGTGATATATCACAAGATGAATTGGTTGAAATGGCTCACGAGATTATAGATGCAAAATAGGAAACCATTTATAAATTTCAAAAAGTAGCTAAATTTTATGTATAAAAAAGTAGAAGCTATAATGAATTTTAATATCATTATAGCTTCTTTATATTAATCATTAC
Source organism: Clostridium senegalense (assembly GCF_018916625.1). Classification (NCBI taxonomy): domain Bacteria; kingdom Bacillati; phylum Bacillota; class Clostridia; order Eubacteriales; family Clostridiaceae; genus Clostridium; species Clostridium senegalense. The sequence goes on along the minus strand of NZ_JAHLNC010000001.1, from coordinate 31,213 downwards.
AGTACTGCAATGGAAGAGCTGACTTAGTGATGTTTAATAGAGTTTGCAGAGCAGGGGATATCCATTTGTCTTCATGGTAGATTACCTGTGTAAAAAATTCAAAATCAGGACCATGCCAGTTTAATTCAACAAGTTCACCTTTAAATAGTTCTTCTTTAACTGTAATTTTAGGTAAAAGTATTATGCCCAAGCCACTGATCGCAAGTTGTTTCATTGCTTGAATGCTACCAATTTCCATAATTGATTTAGGTTTTAAATTAAGATTATTAAGTATTGCTAATATAGTTCTTCTATAACTACACTCTTCTTCGGCTAAGATAAAAAGGTGGTCGGCAATATCTTCAGGATACACTTTAAAGAGTTTTGTAAGAGGATGATTTGGGCTTGTAAGTAACACTAAAGACTCAGGTATGGCAAGGTCAACAATAAAATCTGAAGTTTTTATTATGCGATCTAGACAAAAGGCTACATCAATTTGATTATCCAGTAAAAGCTCCTCATATTCTGTAGATTTAATAGTTTTTAATATAATTTCAATATCAGGAAACTTTTCATGAAAATCTTTAAGAAGGATATGTAAACGGGTTGTGCATAATGATTCTAATGCACCTATTGTTACTACACCTTTTGGAATTGGTTTCTTTTTTACTGTGTTTTTAGCTTCTTCACACATAGCAACTATTTCTTTTGCGTAAACAAGAAATTTTTTTCCTTCATAAGTGAGAGAAATATTTTTTTTAATACGTTCAAATAAACGAACACCTAGTTCACTTTCAAGTAATTGTATTTGAGAGGTAACAGTAGGTTGGGTATATCCAAGTACATCTGCTGCTCGAGTGAAATTATTTAAATCCGCTACAGTAATGAATGTATTAAGTTGGCGAAGTTCCATAGTAATATCCTTTCTATCCATAAATTTTTTATATGACTATCATTTATTATATCAATTTTTATTTTTGATTGCTATGAGTTATTATCTTATCAAAGGCATAACATATTATAAAATGTAGGGGGAGTTAAATATGAAACTAAATGCAGTAGTAAAATGGCTTGGAGAAGGAGTGGTATTTGAAGGTACAACTCCAGAAGGAGCAAAGTTTGTAATGGCAGGTCCAAAGGAAATGAATAATGGAAAAGTTCTAGGACCAAAACCAATTGAAATACTTCTTCATGCAGTTGCAGCATGTACAAGTGTAGATACAGTTGCGATGTTACAAGCTAAAGGTGCACAGATTTCAGAGTATGAAGTAATTGTTAATGGAGAAAGAGGAGCAGAGGCTCCAAAACCTATAGAAGAAATTAACCTTCTATATAACATAAAAGGAAAGGGTATGACACCAAAAATGATAAAAGATATACTTGAAATTGCGTTTAATGTGGAAAGTGGAGTTGCTAATACTTATAAATCTAATATAACTTGGGATTTTAATTTTATTGAAGAGTAATGTTACTTTTAATTAAAAAGATTTTTACTTAACGTGGCAATTAAAAAGCGAACAATTCATAAGAGTACCGTATTATTTAGGGATAAATACTACGGTATTTATATATATAATTAAATTTATTATATATGTAATTAAGACAATAAATAAATGTTTAAAGGAATATTATTGAAATTATGTTATAATTATGGAGGGATTTATATGTTATTAACATAATAAAATGGGGAAAATACATGAGAAAAGATATTAGTGTTAAAGAGTTAGGCCCAGGTAGTTTAGCAGCACCTATTGTTATATTAGCAATAATATTTCAATTTAGCTGTATAGGGGATAAATCTATAGGACGATATTTAATGAATTTCTTTGGGATAAGGTTTCCAGATGCTTTAATAGGATTAGCTTTATTTGGATTAGCAGTTATTATTGGATATAAATATAAAACACATCGTTATGCAAAAGTTGCAGCAAATATATCTATGATTTGCTTAATAATTTTTACTATATTAATAATAATTTCTGGATTATTTTAATCTAGGTAAATATAACTTAAAAATTTAAATGATTGTATATACCGTATTATTTAGAGATGAATATTACGGTATTTTTATATTATTTTCAATAATTTTAGACATATAAATTATACAATATTAGGTTGATTTACAAAAATATGATATAATTTTCTTAAAATTTAATCTAATCAGAAAAGTCGTGGAGGAGTAATGAATATGAAAATTAAGCTTAAAAAAATCCTAAATGGACATATATCGAATTCTTCTAAATTTGAAGTTGAAAATTTAGATTTATATGGAGATGAATTAAAAGAAAGTTTAAATAAATATTTAGTAGAATTCACAGTAGGAATATTAGACCCTGATGTTAGGGGAAAGAAACCAGATAAATTTATTGAAAAACTTTTTAATGGAAGATTAGGAGACTTTTCTAAAAGATATATTAAGTTAGCGTATGATAATAATAAAGTAGTTGGGTTATTGATAGGTTTACCACAAGGAGAAAAAGAATTATATGTTTATTCGCTACATATAACACCAAATTATCGTAATATGGGAGTAGGTTCTATTTTACTAGCTACATGTATAAATGATATGTATGCAAATAATATAAATTGTATTACTTTAGATGTTCATAGCAATAATAAGCCTGCTTATAATTTGTATAAAAAGTTTGGTTTTGAGGAATTTAATTAAAAATAAATTTTACAATTCAATTTGTATGGGAATTGAAATAAATTAAGTTTACTAAAGTATATGGGGGAATGTTATGTTGATAGATGAAAAAATTGTAGAGTGTGAAACTAAATATATACAATGTTTCTCAGACTCTTATGAAGATAAAAATATAATTAGATTTCGTGATAATGAGTTGAAGGATATGTATTATCATAATTACACTTATATAAAAAATTCAATGAGTGAAAATGAACTAAGAAATATCATAAAAAATGAAATTTCATTAAGATTATGTGAAGAGGAGAACTATTGTAATATTCTTTCAAATTATAATATTAATAGTTCACTGATTTCTAGTTTGAAATATGATTCAGAAATATCTATAAATGGGTATTATACTTTTGATATTGAATATTTTTCAAGATTGAAAGCTATACCAGATTGTATAGTAAAAAAAGTTAGTAATGAAAAAATGGTAAATGACATTTTGTATTGTGATTTACAACATGATGAGAAAACACTTGGAAAAGACTTTTGTACAAGGAGAAGTTATAGACGTGGAAAAGTATACATTTCTGATAAAGGAGTTAATTCTTATCTTTGTTATCATAATGGACAAGTAGTAGGTAATTGCGATTTATTCATATATAAAGGAATTGCAAAAATTGAAGATTTTGATGTTATTCCTAGATATCAACGTAAGGGATATGGAACAACAATTTTAAAGAGTTTAATTAATACAGCTATAAAAGAAAAATGTCATACTATATATCTTATTACTGATGAGGAGGATACTGCAAAAGAAATGTACAAAAAAATTGGTTTTAGCAAAATAGGCGAAAGGATAGATTTGTTTCTTAAGTTGTATTAAGAATTGAGCTATAGTAAGAAGTGAATAGATTAAAAAAAACTGATTAATATTATATTTTTATTAGTTTTATAGGGAGTTGACAGTGAAAAAATGAACTATTTAATTAGAAGAGTAGAAAGTAAAGAATTGGATAAAGCATTTTCTTTAATTTGGAATGTATTTTCAGAATTTGTTGCACCAGATTATAGTAAAGAGGCAGTAGACAATTTTAAAAATAATTTTATTGAAAGTGAAGAATTTAAAGACCGTTTTAAAAATGGTAAACAATTTATGTATGGAGCATATTTAGAACAAGAAATTACTGGGATTATATCAGTAAGTGAAAATAACCATGTATCATGTGTTTTTGTAGACAAAGAGTTTCATAGAAAGGGTATTGCAACAAATTTGTTCAATTATATGATTACAGAACTAAGAAAAAAGAAAGTTGAAAAAATAACATTGAATGCTTCGCCTTATGCAGTACCTTTTTATCATGAAATAGGGTTCAAAGATTTAAGCAAGCAACAAAATTTTCAAGGGATTGTATTTACACCAATGGAATTTATATTATAAGGATGTGTTTAGTTACAAAATGTAAATTAATTAGTTTAATATAATAAAAAAATAATTATAAAAATGGGGGTAATTTAATATGAAGAAAAAATTTGCATTTTTACTTATGGGAGGTCACTATAATCCAACAGAACATAAAGCTTGTTTTGAGACTGAAAAACAAATCACTTATATTTTTACTGTTAGAAATTTTAAAGAGGCATGCGACAAGCTTATTCTTTTAGAAAAAGAAGGAGTTGGAGCAATTGAATTATGCGGTGCCTTTGGAGAGGAAAAAGTTGAAAAGTTGATAGAACTTACAAATAATAAAATAGCTATTGGTTATATTACGCATAAGGCTGAGCAAGATAATTTATTTGAGAAGTTTTTTGGAGAATAAAAGATAAGAATTATATAATTGTTGAATTTGAATTTTATAGAGCAAGTTAAAATATTGTAGTTAAATAGGGGGCATTTACGTGGATATTTTATCATTAAAAGATATTCAGAATATTCAAAAAGAGTTGCAAGATAAACATAAAGAAAAATGGCATGCTCTTACACCAGAGTATGGGAGAAGTTGTTTATTGTGGATGATGGAAGAATTCGGTGAAATTGTTTCTGTTATAAAAAAGTGTGGAGAGAATGATATTATGAATAATGCAACTGTCAGAAATGCATTTATCGAGGAATTTGTTGACGTTATGATGTTTATTAATGATGCATTATTATGTTATGGTATATCAGCAGAAGAATTGTCATCTGCATATATTAAAAAATATCATAAGAATATGGGACGTAACTGGGATGAAGAACATGCGAACTATTTACAAGAAATCAAATAGAATTGCGAGTGAGGCTGTTATAAGATTTATATAGAAAATATATCAATTATAGATGTAATTTAGTACAAACTTTAACACTCATAGATTAATGTGCTTATTCAAAATCCTACAAGTTAAAATATGGTATTAACTTAAAAAGATATTAAATGAAAGATTGAGGGATATTTATGACAGGGAATGTAATGATTATAATTACAGGTGCACCTGCAACAGGAAAAACAACTTTAAGTAATGAATTAGCTAAAAAATATGGATTGCCTAAAATAAATAAAGATGAAATTAAAGAGTTATTATTTAAAAGCTTAGAAGTAAAAGATTCAAAATGGACGACAGAATTAGGTATTGCTAGTTTTGAATTAACATATTTTTTTACTGAAAAGTTAGCTCAAACAGGTAAAGTGTTTATTGTTGAAGGAAATTTTGATAATAAATATGCTAGCAACATTTTCAATTCTATAAAATCAAAATATATGTATAAAGTAGTGCAATTATATTGTTATGCTAATTGTGAAATTTTATATGAAAGATTTATAAATCGCAATTTATCAGGAAATAGACATCCAGGACATATAAGAGATATAAATGGAATAGATGATTTTAAAAATAAAATAATTAATAGAAATTTCAAGTTAGATATTGAAAATAGCATTAACTTAGATATAGATACAACTAATTTTGCACAGGTTGATTTTCAAAAAATTTTTCAAGTAGTTGATATTAATATAAAGTAGATTTTAAAAATCATTAATATATTATAACAATTATAAGAAAGAATAATTCATAGTGATATAAAAGTTATATGTGAGGAATTATGTTATGAAAATTTTAATATTAGGGGCAAGTGGTTTTCTAGGTAGTAATGTTTTTGAATTAATGAAATATAACAAAGATTTTAATGTATTAGGAACTTGTAATAATTCTACTGATAATTATGATTTAATAAAACTTGATATAACAAATGAGCATGAGGTTAAAACTCTTATTAATAAATTTAATCCTGATGTTATTTTGTGGAGCTTGATTAGCGATATGAAAAATAATAAAAGTGAAAAGTATTTAATTGAAATTGGTTTAAATAATGTTTTGAAAAATTTATCACCGGAACAAAAATTAATATTTATATCAACTAACGCCATTTTTAGAGGTGGCAATGGTTATTATAAGGAAACAGATATGCCTAAATATAGAAATAGTAATAAGTCATTAGCCGAGTATGTTAATGCAAAAATTGATGGAGAAAAACTTGTAAAAAGGCATAGTAATCATATTATTGTACGACCAGGTGCAATTTATGGAAAGTACACAGAGGGGAGATGGGATAAAAGAATTTCATTATTAATTGAGCAATTAGAAAGTGGCAAAGAAATTGTAAGGACAAAAAATTTATATAATACTTTTGTAAATGTTGATGAATTGGCAAAGGCAATAAAAAAACTAATAGAAATAGATTACAAAGGAATTATACATCTAGGGCCAATTTTAAAAGAAAGTTACTATAATTTTTACATTAAAATAGCTAAGAAATTGAATTTAAACGTTAATTTAATTAAAAGTAATATGCTTACACATGAAGAGATTATTAAAGATGATGGGACTTTAGATCTTTCCATCGATACATCTATGGCAAGAGAGTTATTAGGAGATATCTTTAGTAATATTTAAATGAAAAACATCTTTTATAAATAAAATTAAATATGGATACAAGAATAAGCAAAAAGCTAAATCTAAAAATTCTAAAATTATAGTGTTAAGGGGGAAATTTTAATGGATATGAAATGGGATTTAGATAGAATATATACTTCTTTCGACTCAGAGAAATTTAAATCAGATATTAATAGCCTTAATGAATACGTAACTATTATAAATGAGTGGGCTAGTAAAAATTTTATTAGTATTAATGACGCTACAAGTAAGCTTGAAAAGTTTTTAAAGCTTACTAATGAATATAAAAGTTTATATTTGCGATTGTACTGTTATGCATATTTACTTATTAGTGTAGATGCAGAAAATAAGGAAGCTATGGATATGTTAGATGAAATTGCAGAAAAAAATGATGAACTTACTAAAAGTTCAATAATCTTTATAAAATGGTTAAACAATATAAATAATTTAGATGATATTATTTGCTCATCTCCATATATATCAGAACATAAGTCCTACTTGTATGAAATTTATTCTAAATCAAAGAATATGTTAAGTGAAAATGAAGAAAATTTAATTGTGAAAATGCAAAGTACAGGTTCGAGAGCATGGCAAAAGCTCTATATGGCAAAAATGTCATCTACAAAGATGAATATTGAAATTAACGGTGAAATTAAAGAAATCTCTTTTGCTGAATTGAAAAATATGGCGTATGAAAAAGATTTAGCCTTAAGAAAGTTTGCGAGTGAGGAAGAAAAAAAGGCATGCAAAGAGATAGCACAGACTATAAGTTTTTGTATAAATGAAATTAGCGGTGAAGCTATTAATATATGTGATATTAAAGGGTACGAATCAGTTATTAACAAAGTATTGATTGAATCTAAGATGGACAATAAAATTTTAAATGTTATGACAGAAGTAATAAAAGATAAATTACCAATGTTTCATAAATATTATGCGGAAAAAGGAAAGTTATTAGGGCATAAGCATACTGTTCCTTTTTATGATATTTATGCACCAATAGGTAATGAAAATGGAAAAATATCATATGAAGACAGTAAAAATTTAATTATATCTAGTTTTAAAACTTTCAGTGATGAACTTAGCAATTTTGCGAAAAGAGTTTTTGAAGAAAACTGGGTAGATGCAGAACCAACAGCTACAAAAGGAAATTATGCAATATCAATTGATATATTTCCAATAAAAGAAAGCAGGATAATGACTAATTTTTCAGGAAATTATGTTGATGTTACTGTTTTAGCACATGAGATAGGACATGCATATCATAGTTATTGTCTTAGAGAGGAAGAACTGTTAAACACAGATTACCCAACACCAATAGCTGAAACAGCATCAATATTTTGTGAAACTATAATAAATAAAGAATTAATTAAAAAAGTAAAATTAGAGGACAAAATAATAATGTTAGAAAGAAGTATTTCCGATACAGCTTATTACATTGTAGAAATGTATGGAAGATTTTTATTTGAATGTGAATTGTTCGATAAAAGAAAAATTGGTAGATTATCAGTTGATGAATTAAATGAAATGATGAAAAAGCATATGAAATTAGCTTATGGCAGTATTATTGATGAAAATACGATTAATTCATATTCATGGGTGACTAATATTGGTTTTTATATGGCAGGAAATGAATTCCTTAATTTTCCTTACATTTTTGGTGTTCTCTTTTCTAAAGGGTTGTATGCTAAATATTTAAATAATAAAAAAGATTTTGTTGTTAGGTATAATAAATTCTTGAGAGCTACCAACAAAAATAAAATTTTTGATATGGCAAAAGTTATGGATATAGATATTTATTCCCAAGATTTCTGGGAAGGAGCATTTAATGTTATTAAAAAAGATATTGATGAGTTTATTAGCGGAGTTAATAAATTATAAAGTATTTCATTATAATTATTGGATGTAAAAAATTATGCATATAAAAGTTAAATAATATAATTAAATTTGTATTGATTATAAATTAGATAGGTGGAATTAGTGTGGATATAATTTATGTAACTGGCAATAATCTTAAATTTGAAATTGCAAAAAAAGTTTTTGAAGGTAGTAATATAAACTTAATTCAGAAAAAATTAGATACACCTGAGATACAAAGCTTTAATGTTTGTGATGTTGCTACGTATTCAGCTAAATGGGCAAGTGAAAAACTAAACAGTTCAGTTATAGTAACTGATGCAGGATTTTACGTCAATTCATTAAGAGGTTTTCCAGGACCTTATATAAAATATATTAATAGTTAGTTAAGTGCAGAAGATATTTTAAAAATGTTAGAGAATAAAGAAGATAGAAGTATTTGTATAAGAGAATGTTTAGTATATTGTTCAAAAGATGGTGAAGTTAAAGTTTTTGAACATGAAATTAAAGGAGAAATTATAAGGAAAATTATATGTGAAAAGGGATCTAGTATTGACAAAATTGTCATACCAGAAGGATTAAATTGTACATTATCAGAATTAACAGAAGAGGAATCAATAGAATTTTGGAGTAGAAATAGCAATGATAAAAATTTTAAAAAGTGGATTGAGACATATTTAAATTAATATGATGAGGATTATGTAATTATGGTAAAGATAAATACAAAAAGGCTATGTATTTTACCACTAGATGAAAACAACCTTAAATTAGCTATAAACAATTTTAATGATATGGAGATGAATTTAGGATTTAATATTACTAAAAGAGCTATTGATGAAAGGGAAAAAAGAGTATATCAAATTAGATTAAATGATGTTGTAAGTAACCCTAATAACTATATATGGCATACTATTTGGGTAATAAGTTTAAAAGAAGAAAATAGGATTATTGGAACTATAATGATAAAAGGATATCCTAATGACAATGGTGAAGTTATAGTTGGTTATGCTATAGAAAAAGCTTATAGATGCAAAGGGTATATGACAGAAGTATTAAATTGCCTTATAAAGTGGATTTTAAAAAATGATGATGTGAAATTTGTTGTTGCAGATACAGTAAAAACTAATATAGCATCACAAAAAGTATTAAAAAAAGTTGGAATGAATTTTTACAAGGAAGATGATGAGTGCTTTTGGTGGAGAATAGAGAAAAGTGATATAGTATCTAATTTATATTTATAATGTAGAAATTATTTAAATGCTTACCTATAACATTAGTATTAAAAAATAATTAATAATTTATCTATTTATTTAAATATAATAAAAAAAAATTATATCTACTGATTTAAAAAAATAATCATATACAAATATGATAGATTAGTAATTTAAAAGACACAACTTAAATATATATATAATAAAACTAAATATAAGAGTTGTGGAGTGAGTTTATGAAAAAAAAGGCGGGGCTAGCATTTATTTTATTAATAATAGTATCAACATTTATTTTTGTAAATGCAAAAAAACAAGATTATGGAGTAGGCTCAAATGTTTCAAATGCAAAGTTAGAATTAAAACTTAAAGGTTTAAAAGGTGCAAAAGATTTTGTTAAAGATAATTTAGATAATTATTACATAGCCTTTAAAAAAAGAATTATAGTAGTTGAAAAAGATGGTAAGAGCTATACGGTAGTTTCAAATAAAGATTTTGATATTAAAAGTATGGATTATAAGGATAGTATATTATACTTTTCTTCTGGTAATAAGATTTATTCTTATAATTTGCAAAGTGAAAAATTAAAAGAATGTATTGATAATATTCCTAATTTTGGTGATTATAAAGATGTCTTTATAAAGGTAAGTGGCAATTATCTAATAGCTTCTGTTGGTGCTGCTACTAATTCTGGAGTTGTTGGAGAAGATAATCATTGGACAAAGGAATTTCCGTTGGAGAAAGACCATAGTGCAAAAGAACTAATTTTGAAAGAAGTTAATCTTGGAAAAGATAATACAGGTGCTTTTAAAGAAAAAGGAAAAGAAAGTTTTGATGGACAAGTAATACCAGGAGAGAAAATAGGAAATTCCACTTTGATTATGTATAATTTAGAAAATGAGCAATATGAAACCTTTGCTTGGGGAATAAGGAATATAACAGGATTAGATTTTAGTAGCAAAGGGAAGATTTATGCATCAGTTGGAGGAATGGAGTACAGAGGGGTAAGACCTATTTGTAATGATAAAGATTATATATATGAAATAAAAAAGGATGAATGGTATGGTTTCCCAGATTTTTCAGGCGGAGACCCTGTAACTTCACCTAAATTTATGGATGAAGATGAAAAAACGGAAAGTTTTTTACTTAGTAAACATCCCAATCCTACTCCTCAGGGACCAGAATATGAGCATGATAAAGTATCTGCAATAAAATCATTAGCTGTAGACTCAAAAGGAGTTTTAGGAGAAACTGATGATATATATTTCTATGACGATATAGAAAAATGTATATTTGTATGCAGTAGTGAAAAAACAGCAAAAGAATTTATTTCTTTAGGGAAAAAATCTAATGTTAAATCTATAAAAACAACAAATAGTGGTATTGGAATTTTAGAAACATCTCAAGGATGCTTATATGAGGCAAATATTAATGATACTGAAAAAAGTATGTTTAATTCAGCAGAATTATTTACCTATGTTATAGCTATTTTACTTACAGCTGTAATTGTAACAACTTTTTTTGTAATAAAGTAATTTATATTGTAAAATAGATAGTAAATTATTATTTAAGGCTTAGTTAACAATACTAAGTCTTAAATTTTTATATAAATATTTTAATTTCAAATGTTAAAATATATTACAAGAAGTAAATTACATAAAATGGAAGGAAATGCAATGCTGTTATAGAAATATTACTTATGTATGAAATTTATTTTTATGAGGTGATATTTAATGGAACAGTCTGTTTTTATAAATTTAGAAGAAACCATTTTAGCAGGAGATATTTTAGACATAGGTCGTGACAATTATGGTATAATATATAATCTATTCAAGAGTTATGATAAAAATGGCGATGTGGAATATATAGAAAAGGGTAAGGAAAGTAATATAAAAGAAAAGAAATATGATAATTGTGTTTTGTTTTTTTCATTAAGCTCTATAATAAACAATATAGAAAAACAAAAAATAATAGACGAAATACACTGTTGTTTAAAAAATGATGGATTATTATATATATGGGATATAGATAAAGAAGGGTTAAAACCTTATGAAAATCATATAAAAGTTTATATGCCAGATAAAAGTTTAAAAGAGTTTGATATAAAAGATAATAATCCTTTAAAACAAAGTTCAGGAGAAAAAACATTAGCTCTTTTAGAGAAAGAATTTCAAATTTTAGACTTTAAAAGTGGCGCTCAAATATACTATATAATGTGCAAAAAAAGGAGAAAAAATTAATGAAGGTTTTATTAGTAGGTGTAAATGCAAAATATATTCATAGTAATTTAGCTATAAGATATTTAAAAGCATATACAGAAGAATTAAATTATGACTGCGAAACTATAGAGTTTTCTATCAATGATAATATAGAAAGAGTTGTAGCAGATATTATAGAGAAAAAACCTAGTGTTCTAGGTTTTTCGTGCTATATATGGAATTTGGAATATGTGGAAAGGATTGCAAATACTGTTAAAAAAATAGATGAAAACATCACTATTTTTTACGGTGGTCCAGAAGTAAGTTATGATGGTAAAGGATTTTTAGAAAATAATGTAGGTGAGTTTTTAATTGAGGGTGAAGGTGAAGAAACCTATAAGGAATTCATAATTAATAAACTAAGAGAATATAATGGAGAGACTATAGATTGGTCTAATATTAGTGGATTATATTTTAAAGAAGAAAATAAAGTTAAATATAGTGGAAGAAGAAACCTTATGAATATGGAACAAATAGTGTTTCCTTATAAGGAAAATGAAGATTTAGAAAATAAGATTGTTTATTATGAAGCATCAAGAGGATGTCCTTTTAATTGTAAGTATTGCCTTTCTTCAACATTTCACGGTGTTAGATTTCTAAACATAGAAAGGGTAAAAAAAGAATTAAAGTATTTTATTGATAAAAAAGTTCGTCTTGTAAAATTTGTTGATAGAACATTTAATTGCAATGAAGAATTTGCTAATCAAATTTGGAACTTTCTTATAGAAAATCCTTGTGATACAAGATTTCATTTTGAAATATCAGCAGATTTATTAAGAGAAAAATCTATAAGAACATTATCAAGGGCTAAAGTTGGTTTATTTCAATTTGAAGTAGGTGTTCAAACAACTAATGATAATGTTTTGGCTAACATAAACAGGCATGTAAACTTTTCTGAAATAAAAGAGAAGGTTGAAGAATTAAAAGGTTTAAAAAATATAATGCAGCATTTAGATTTAATAGCAGGACTTCCAGGTGAAGATTTTCAGTCTTTTAAAAAATCTTTTAATGATGTTTATAAAATAGGTCCAGATGAATTGCAATTAGGTTTTTTAAAATTGCTTAAGGGCTCACCTATGACATTAGAGGCAGAAAAGTGGGGCATGAAATATAGTCAGTATCCACCTTATGAAGTTTTATCAACAAAGGATATTAGCTATGAAGAACTAAGGATTTTGAAAAAAATTGAACATATGGTTGATAAATATTTAAATAGTGGGAAATTTAATAACATAGTTAAATATTTTGATAACATAAATAAATTTGAAAGTCCTTTTGATTTTTATTATGAGCTATCTAGATTTTATGATAACAAAGGGTATTTTAAAAGAAAAATTTCTTCTCAAGATTATTATAAAGTATTCCTTGAATTTAACGAGGAATATCTAAAGGAAAATAGTGAGTTTTTAAAAGAACTAATAAAATTTGATTACTTGTATTTTAATAAGAAAAGAGGGTTACCTAACTTCTTATCAGCAGAAAATGATAAAGTTATGGAACGTAAAATTAAAGATTTATTAGTGAAAGATGAAAAAATTAAAAATGGAAACGAAATACATATAATTAAATTTAAATATAACATGCAAGAATATTTAAATTTAGGGAATATTAAAAGGGAAGATTTTTATTTAGCTTTCTATAATGAAAAAGATGGATATATGACAGTGGAAAATTACTATTAAGAGAAAATAATTGTAAAAACTTTGTTAAAAAATATACTAAATAATATGTGAATTTACAACGTTTTCAGTGTGCTCTTTGATCTTATTATTTTTAATATTGTATATAAAAAAGTAGATTTTTATGATAAAATTAGTTTTATATCAATAATAAAAGAAAAAAATAAGTAAAAAGAGCATTTTTTATGCAGAAATATGTATAATATAATTAATAAGATTAATAATTTTTTAATTTTAAATTAAATTAAATTAAAAAAATATTCACTCAAATAATTTTAACACATTAAAAAACTTTGTTAAAAATATGTTAAAATTTATAATATTTTTAATATAAGGCTTGTTTAATTTGTAAAAATTACTTATAATATGTGGTAAATAAAAACTCTTTAAAAGTAATTTGATATGTTTTATAAGATATATGACATTTATTTAAATAATTAAATTTAAAAAGCATATATTCTTATAATTAATATATAAAGGTGGTGATATTTTGGCATTAGAAGCAATTAACAAAGTTAAACTAGCAGAGGAAGAAGCTATAAAAGTTATTGATGAAGCAAAAGTTGAAGGCAAAACATTAATAATGAGTGCAGAAAAAAAAGCTAAAAATCAATATGATGAAATTCTTTCAAAAGCAACTAAAGAAGGCGAAGTTATAAAAGCTAAATTCTTAGAAGATAGCAATGAAAAATGCAAGCCGATTTTAGAAAGAGGGAAAAAAGAAGTACAAGAAATTTTAAATTCAGAAAGTGACAACTTCCCAAAAGCAGTTAAATCAGTAATTGAGAGGATAGTGAATTTCAATGGCAATAGTTAAAATGAAGAAATTTACTCTTTTAGCCTTTCAGTCACAGAAAAAAGAACTTTTACAAAATCTGCAAAGGTTACAAGCTGTTCAGTTTACAGAATTTAATGTTGAAGATGAACAGTATAAAGAGTATTTAAAGCAAGATTCCGCTTATGTTGAAATATCTGAAGTTGAAGATAAGCAGGCCCAAGTAAAATTTGCTATTGATTTTTTAAGCAAGTATGAAGAAAAAAAGGGAATGCTTAATGAGCTTAAGCAAGGAAAAGATTCTTTAACTTATGAAGAACTTGAAAAAAGAGTTAAGAATATAAGTTGGAAAAACGAATATGTTGCATTAAAACAGTTAGAAAATAATATAACTGAAAAAAATCAGCATATAAGTAAACTTAAAGGCGACATTGAAGAGTTAAGTAAATGGATTAATTTAGATATGCCTATGAGTGATGTAAAAGGTTTTAAAAATACTATTGCTTATTTAGGAACCATTCCTAAAAATTTCTTAGAAAATTTAAGAGAAGAAATAGGCAATAGCTTTGATACTTCTTATATTGAGACTATAGGCGAGGATAGTAGAGAAGCAAATATCTTAATGATTTTCCATAAAGAAAATTTGAAAGATATAGATATCATTTTAAAAAGATATAGCTTTACAAGAGTACAGTATGAATATCAATCAGTACCAGGTGAAGTTATAAAAGAATTTAAAGGCAAAATACAAGAAATTAAAAATGAATTAAAAGACATAAATGAAGAAATAAGACAACACCTTATGCATTTGCAAGAATTTAAATTAGTTTTTGAACATTGTGAAAGTGAACTTGCAAGATTGAAAAGTTATGAGAAGTTTTTAGCAAGTAGCAATATATTCGTTGTTGAAGGATATGTACCTTGTGAAGATTCAAATGACTTTGAAAAAATGCTTAAAGATACACTAAGCGATAATTATTATTTAGAAATTGAAGATGCGGAAGGTGATGAAACACCGGTATTACTTAAAAATGGTAAGCTAACAGAAGCTTTTGAACCAATTACAGAAATGTATAGTTTGCCAAGGTATACAGAAATAGATCCAACGGTATTCCTTATGCCATTTTATATATTATTCTTTGGTATGATGTTATCAGATGCGGCCTATGGAATAATACTTTTCTTAGGTACATTAATTGGATTAAAATTATTTAACCTAGAAGATGATATGAGAAAATCATTTAAAATGTTTTGCTATTTAGGATTATCTACAACTTTCTGGGGAATAATGTATGGAAGTTACTTTGGAGATGCTATTTCACTTCCAGCACTTTGGATGAAACCAGATAGTGATGTAATGATGCTTATGATAGTATCAGTAGCATTAGGATTAGTGCAAATTACTGTAGGTCTTGCGATAAAAGCATATATGTATATAAGAGATGGAAAGATTTTAGATGCATTATGGGATGTAGGACTTTGGTATGGAATACTTGGAGGATTAATACTTTGGGGCTTAAGTGCTTTTGGAGTAATTAATAATCCAACTTTAACTACAGTTTGTAAATACTTAGCTTTAGTTTCTGCAATATTAATCATATTGACAAACGGAAGAGAAGAAAAAGGAATAGCAGGTAAGTTAGGTCAAGGTTTCTATGCTTTATATGGTATTACAGGTTATGTTGGAGATTTAGTATCTTACACAAGACTTGCAGCATTAGGACTTGCAACAGGATTTATAAGTATGGCATTTAATATGATGATAGGAATGTTTGGAAACCCTATAGCTAAAATTTTAGCAGGTGGATTAATATTCGTAGTAGGACATATATTTAACTTATTTATAAATGCATTAGGAGCATATGTTCATACTTGTAGATTGCAATATTTAGAGTATTTTGGCAAATTCTATGAAGGCGGTGGAACTGCTTTCAAACCATTAAAATATAGTTCAAAATATGTGAATATCACGAAGAAATAAGGAGGAATTTTTCATGACAACAATAACAGAATTTTTATTACAAAACTCAGGAATATTTTTTGCAGCAATGGGTATTGCTTTAGCAGCTATACTTCCAGGAATAGGATCAGCTAAAGGTGTTGGTATGGTTGGAGAAGCAGCAACAGGATTAATAACAGAGGAGCCAGAAAAATTCGGTAAAGTTCTTATATTAGAGTTACTACCAGGTACACAAGGTTTATATGGTTTCGTTATAGCACTTATGGTTTCATTCCAAGTTAGTACAGATATGTCTCTTGCAAACGGATTATATTTATTTGCAGCATGTTTACCAATAGCATTTGCAGGTTGGAAATCAGCTATATCTCAGGCTAGAACAGCAGCAGCAGCAGTTCAAATATTAGCTAAAAAACCAGAGCATAACACAAAAGGTATCATATTAACAGTTATGGTTGAGACATATGCACTTTTAGGATTCGTTATGTCACTACTTCTAATCTTAAATGCTCAGTTCTAAGTATAAAAAAGAATTTAGTATTAAGGACGTGATTTTTAAATGTCAAATTTAGATAATTTAACTTCTAAGATTATAGAAGATGCTAAAAAAAAGGCAGATAATATAATTGCAGAGGCTAAAGAAAAAGAATCTCAAATAATTGAGAAAAAGAAAAAAGAAGCAGAAAAATCAGCACAAAATGTTATAGAAAAGGCAAAGTTAGAAGGAAAAAACCTTTTTGATAGAGCTATTTCTAAAACTGAGTTAAAAGTTAGAAATGAAAAACTTGTTGCAAAGCAAACAGTTATAAATAAAGTTTTTAGCGAAGCAGTAAAAGAACTTAATGCTATGAATAAAGAACAATTCTTATCATATGTTAAGGATCAAATAAAATCACTGCCTATAAGTGGGGAACAAAACATAATAGTTGCTTCTAAAGATAAAGAAAAAATAACTTCTGAATTCTTAAATGAGTTAAACAAAGAATTAAAGAATGTAAAAATTATCTTAAGTGAAGAAACAAGAGAAATAAATGGCGGATTTATACTATCTAAGGATGGTATAGAAATCAACTGTTCTTTTGCAGATGTTATAGATTCTTTAAGATATGATTTAGAGAATGAAGTAGCAAATATGTTATTTAATTAATTTTAAGGAGGATAGCCATATGGATAGAATGGAATTTACTCATGCTGTGGCTAGGCTAAGAGTTATTGAAACTAAACTCCTTGATAAGATGAAGCTTGAAAGAATGATAGAAAGTGCTTCATTAGAAGAAGCAATAAGGGTTTTATCAGAAACTCAGTATAATGAAAGCATTTCATTATTAAAAAGAGTTGAGGATTATGAAGTTGCATTAAACGAGGAGTTAAAAAAATTATACTCTCTTATGTATGAGGTTTCTCCTGATAAATTAATTGTTGATATCATGAATTTAAAATATGATTATCATAACATTAAAGTTTTAGAGAAGGAAAAAATCTTAGATAAAGATTTATCTTCCTTACTAATTCCAGTTGGATCAATAGATGTCGAAAAATTAAAGACATCTATTGTAACTGGCGATTTAAAAGGACTAGAGCCTATAATGAGAGAGGCCATAAAAAAAGCTGAGAATGATTATGAAGAAAATAAAGATTCTCAAAGAATAGATATAATTTTAGATAGATACCTTTATGAAGATATGCTTAAAAGAGCTAAAGAAAGCAAATTTGAGTTTATAGAAGGTTATATAAGAAGAACTATAGATTTAACTAATATAAAAATAATGCTTAGAGTAAAAGCTCAAGATAAAGACATGAAGTTTTTAGAAGGAGTTTTAATAGAAGGTGGATACATACCACAATCTACACTTATAGAAGGATTAAGTATTAGTTTTGAAAACTTTATAGAAATAGTATCAAAATATGGATATGATAAAGTTTTAAAATTAGTAGTTGAAGATTATGCTTCAACTAAGAAGTATACTTCAATAGAAGTTCATTCTGATAATTATCTAATGAATTATATAAAAGGTGCAAAAGGAGTAAACTTTGGACCAGAGCCTATAATTGCATATATAATGGCTAAAGAAACGGAACTAAAAGTTGTAAGAATAATACTTGCAGGTAAGCTTAATAAAGTGGAAAGCAATATTATAAGAGAAAGGTTGCGTGATATATATGCATAAGATAGGTGTTATAGGAGATAAGGATTCTGTATTAGCTTTTAAGGCTATAGGAGTTGATGTATTTCCAGTTGTTGAAGTAGAAGAAGCTAGAAAAGCAATAGATAGATTAGCACGTAATGAATATGCAGTTATATTTATTACTGAGCAATTAGCGCAGCATTTAGAAGAGACTATTGAAAGATATACTAGAGAATTACTTCCATCTATTATATTAATTCCAAGTAACCAAGGTAGTTTAAACATTGGTAAGAAAAGAATTAGTGATAATGTTGAGAAGGCTGTAGGTGTAAATATCTTATAGAAAGGTAGGTATGTAGCTTGAAGATCGGAAGAATAGTTAAAGTTTCAGGACCCTTAGTAGTTGCTAAGGATATGGATGAAGCTAATATATATGACGTTGTAAAAGTTGGAGAAAGTGGTCTTATAGGTGAAATCATAGAAATGAGAGGCGATAATGCTTCAATTCAGGTTTATGAGGAAACTTCAGGAATCGGACCAGGAGACCCAGTTGTAACTACTGGAGAAACACTAAGTGTTGAACTTGGACCAGGACTTATGGAGTCTATGTTTGATGGAATACAAAGACCTCTAGATGCATTTATGGAGGCTGCAAAATCTGCATTCCTAACAAAAGGAGTATCTGTTAAATCATTAAACAGAACTAGAAAATGGGATTTTAAACCAACTGCAAAAGTTGGAGATAAAGTAGTTGCAGGAGACATTGTAGGTACAGTTCAAGAAACTCCAGTTGTACTTCATAAAATAATGGTACCTTATGGAATAGAAGGAACTATAAAAGAAATAAAAGCTGGTGAATTTACAGTTGAAGAAACAGTTTATGTAGTTGAAACTGCAAATGGAGATAAAGAATTAACATTAATGCAAAAATGGCCTGTAAGAAAAGGTAGACCATTTGCAAGAAAGTTAAATCCATTAGAGCCAATGACAACAGGACAAAGAGTTATAGATACATTTTTCCCAGTAGCAAAAGGTGGAGCTGCAGCAGTTCCAGGACCATTCGGAGCAGGAAAAACAGTTGTTCAGCACCAAGTAGCTAAATGGGGAGATGCAGAAATAGTTATTTATGTTGGATGTGGAGAGCGTGGAAATGAGATGACAGACGTTCTTAATGAGTTCCCAGAACTTAAAGACCCAAAAACTGGTGAAAGCTTAATGAAAAGAACAGTTCTTATAGCTAACACATCAAACATGCCAGTTGCAGCAAGAGAAGCTTGTATATATACTGGAATAACAATAGCTGAGTACTTTAGAGATATGGGATATTCAGTATCAATAATGGCTGATTCAACATCTCGTTGGGCAGAGGCATTAAGAGAAATGTCAGGAAGACTTGAAGAGATGCCTGGAGACGAAGGTTATCCAGCATACCTTGGATCAAGACTTGCTGATTATTATGAAAGAGCTGGTAAAGTTATAGCACTTGGATCAGACGGAAGAGAAGGGGCAGTAACTGCAATTGGAGCGGTATCACCTCCAGGAGGAGACTTATCAGAGCCAGTTACTCAAGGTACTTTAAGAATAGTTAAAGTTTTCTGGGGACTAGATGCACAACTTGCATATCAAAGACACTTCCCAGCAATCAACTGGTTAAATTCTTATTCACTATACTTAGATAAGATAGGCGGATGGATGGATGAGCAAATAGCTAGCGATTGGTCTGAAATTAGAACAAAAGCTATGGCATTATTACAAGAAGAATCTAGCCTTCAAGAAATTGTAAGACTTATCGGTATGGATGCATTATCAGAAAAAGATAGATTGAAATTAGAGGTTGCAAAATCTATAAGAGAAGACTATCTACAACAAAATGCATTCCACGAAGTTGATACTTATGCTTCACTTGATAAACAATATAAAATGTTAAAACTTGTTTTAGAGTTTGGCGTTCAAGCTGATAAAGCTCTAGAAGCAGGAGTTTATTTAGATAAAATATTAAAAATGCCAGTAAGAGATAAGATTGCTAGAAGCAAATATATCCCTGAAGAAGAAATAGACAGAATGGACGATATAGCTAAAGAATTAGCTAAAGAAGTAGATAAGTTAATCGTGGAAGGAGGTGTCCTAGATGCTTAAAGAATATAGAACAGTTACTGAAGTTGTTGGACCTTTAATGGTTGTTGAAGGTGTTGAAGGTGTAAAATACGATGAACTAGTTGAAATCGAATTACAAACTGGAGAGAAAAGAAGAGGTAAAGTTCTAGAAGTTAACGGAAGCAACGCTATGGTTCAGCTTTTTGAAGGATCATCAGGAATAAACTTAAAAGGAACAAAGGTTAAGTTTTTAGGAAGACCTCTAGAAATTGGCGTATCTGAAGATATGTTAGGTAGAGTATTCGACGGTATGGGAAGACCAAAAGATAATGGTCCAGACATAATACCAGAAAAAAGATTAGATATAAATGGAGAAGCTATAAACCCAGTAGCTAGAAACTATCCATCTGAGTTTATACAAACAGGTATATCTGCAATAGATGGATTAAACACTCTAGTTAGAGGACAAAAGCTTCCAGTTTTCTCAGGATCAGGACTTCCACATGCAGAACTTGCAGCTCAAATTGCAAGACAAGCAAAAGTTTTAAACTCTGATTCAAAATTTGCCGTTGTTTTCGCAGCAATAGGTATAACTTTTGAGGAAGCGGAATTCTTCGTAGAAGAGTTTACAAAAACAGGAGCTATAGACAGATCAGTTCTATTCATGAACTTAGCATCTGACCCAGCTATCGAGAGAATAGCTACTCCAAGAATGGCTCTTACAACAGCTGAATACTTAGCGTATGAAAAAGGAATGCACGTACTTGTTATCATGACAGACATAACAAACTATGCAGAAGCTCTTCGTGAAGTTTCAGCAGCAAGAAAAGAGGTTCCAGGAAGAAGAGGATATCCAGGATATCTATATACTGACCTTTCTACATTATATGAAAGAGCTGGAAGAATTAAAGGTAAGGAAGGTTCAATAACACAAATACCAATACTTACAATGCCAGAGGATGATAAGACTCACCCAATCCCTGACCTTACAGGATATATAACAGAGGGACAGATAATTCTTTCAAGAGAATTATACAAAAAAGGTATAATGCCTCCAATAGATGTTCTTCCATCATTATCAAGACTTAAGGATAAAGGTATAGGTAAAGGTAAAACTAGAGAAGACCATGCAGATACAATGAACCAATTATTCTCAGCTTATGCACAAGGAAAGCAAGCAAAAGAACTTGCTGCTATCCTAGGAGAAGCTGCACTTTCAGATACAGATAAGAGTTTTGCTAAATTTGCTGAAGCATTTGAAGAGCAGTATGTATCTCAAGGCTTTAATGCTAATAGACCAATAGAAGACACTTTAAAATTAGGTTGGGACTTATTAACTATACTACCTAGAACGGAGCTTAAGAGAATCAGGGACGAATATTTAGAGAAGTATTTACCTCTAAGAGAGGATGATTAAATATGGCAAAACTAAATGTTAATCCAACGAGAATGGAGCTTAGTAAACTTAAAAAAAGACTTACTACAGCTACAAGAGGACATAAGCTTTTAAAAGATAAGCAAGATGAACTTATGAGAAGGTTCATAGATCTTGTTAAATATAATAATAAGTTAAGAGCAGAAGTTGAAGATAATCTTCAAGATGTATTTAAAAATTTCTTTATGGCAAGTGCAGCAATGCCGCCAGAAATGCTAGAAACATCATTAGCATGTCCAAAAGAAAGTATATCAGTAGATGTTTCAACTAAAAACGTAATGAGTGTTAATGTTCCAGTAATGGAATTTATAAGAAAGTTAGAAGGGGACAATGGAAGCATATATCCATATGGTTTCGCTTCTACAACAATAGAACTTGATGAATCTTTAGAAAAATTATACTTAATTCTTCCAAAACTTTTAGAACTTGCGGAAGTTGAAAAATCAACTCAGCTTATGGCAGATGAAATTGAAAAGACTAGAAGAAGAGTTAATGCTCTTGAATACATGACAATACCTCAACTTCAAGAAACAATCAAATACATTAAAATGAAGCTTGATGAAAATGAAAGAGGTGCCTTAACAAGACTTATGAAAGTTAAGAGCATGATGGAAGAGCAAAAAGCTAAGGCTTCAAATAGTTAAAAAAAGGAACTTTTGGTTCCTTTTTTTTATGAAAAGTAATATTATGAACTAGGCATAATTATACTTTTATGTCTTTTCATATGCCTTATTAAAATTATTCATAGAAATATATAGAAATATATTATATAATATATTAGGATTTAACGGGAAAAGACAATTTATAGATTAATTATAAAATATATCTATTTATATATATTTGGAAGGAGAAACTATGGCAATAAGAGAAATTTTACAAGTTGGAGATAAAAGATTAGAATCAGTGTGTGAACCAATAAAAAAAATAGATAAAGAGGTTTTAGAATTAGCTAAAGATTTAAGAGATACTTTATATAACTGTGATGGTGTTGGGCTTGCAGCGCCACAAATAGGAGTACTAAAAAGAGCAATTCTTATAAATCTTAGAAATGGATCAGATGAAATATTATTATTCAATCCTAAAATAATAAAGCAATCTGGAAGTGAGAAGGATTATGAGGGATGCTTAAGTTATGTAATGCATGAAGGAGAGGTTGTAAGGCCTACAAGTGTTACAGTTGAAGGGATGACTATTGAGGGACAAAGAGTAAGATACGAAGCAAAAGGATTCTTAGCAAGAGCATTTTGTCATGAAATAGATCACTTAGATGGTATAATGTATATGTCAAAAGCAGAGGCAATGTACGAATTAGTAGAAGAATAAAATATGGTATATTAAAAAACTGTCTTAAAATAAAAGTTATTTTAGACAGTTTTTATTATATAGAATTATAAATATATATCAATTTTGAAGAAATAAGATTAAAAATACCTTTATAAATGATAAATTTTTGATATAATGTTAATACAGTTTATAAATAAAAATGCTTTCTAATAAAATCCTATGGATATTATAAGAGAGTATTTTATAATGTTTTAATTTTCAAAGCCAAATCAAAATATATCTTGAATCTAAATTTGAAAGATAGTAGGTGATTAATATGGCAATAAAAAATGATGAAATGATTTTAGAAAAGAATCGTTTTTATAAAACAAAAGAATGGATAACAAAAAAGACTGGACAGATTAAGAATGAGTATACTCAATATGAGGAAAAAGTAGCCAATTTGAAAAAGGCTAGTGGAGGTACTTACAGCAATGATTTACTTGTTTATGAAAAACTTTTTAAATTTACTTCTGAAAATCTAAAGAAATATGAAGAATCTAGTGTTTCACCATATTTTGCACGTATTGATTTTAAAGAAAAAAGAAGGGATACAGAAAGTTTTTATATTGGTAAATTTGGAATAAATGACAATAATAATAATGAAGAAGTTGTAATCGATTGGAGGGCACCAATTGCCAATCTCTATTACAGTGGAACTTATGGAGAATCTTATTATGTAGCACCTTCAGGAGTTATAGAAGGAGATTTAAAACTAAAAAGAAAATTTCTTTTAAAAGATGGAAATCTTATAGATGCTTATGATGAAGGGGTAAATGAAATAATATTAAAAAATAGTATGGAAGGTGAACAGCTTACCGATGAATTTTTAAAAGTTACTTTAGAGCAAAATGTAACTAGTAAGCTTAAAGACGTAGTAGCAACAATTCAAAATGAACAGAATCAAATAATTAGAGCATATAAAAACAAACCTATTATAATACAGGGGTCAGCTGGGTCTGGGAAAACCACTGTAGCACTCCATAGACTTGCATATCTTGTTTATGAATACGATGAAGATGTAAAAAATGAAGAAATTTTAGTTGTAGCACCTAATAAAATATTTTTAGATTACATATCTGAAGTCCTTCCGAATTTGGGTGTATTTAATATGTGTCAAAAAACTTTTGAAGATGTATGTAAAGAAAGTTTAGGATATAAGGGCAAGATTTATACTAAAGATGAAAAATTAGCATTATTAATAGAAAATAAAGATAAGGAAAAAGAAAAATATATAAAAGCTGTTAGTAAACTAAAAGGATCTCTATCGTTTAAGATGCTTTTAGATAAATATATAAGATACTTAGAAAAACAAGATATAGATGTGGAAGATATAAAAATAGATAAGTATGTGTTGTTTTCTAAAAAAGAAATAAAAAGGCTTTATGCTAGAGATATGATTCATTTGCCAATTAAGAAAAGAAAAGAAGAGATAGAAAGATATTTTAAGAAAAAATTGAAGGATAAAATTCAAATTATTAAAGAAAATATAGAAGAAGATTATTTTTTCAAGATTAAAGATGTTAAATCTTTAAAAATTCAAGAGGAAGAAAAGAGAAAACAAATAATTTCCTTATATGATGAAAGGGATTTAAAAATTTCAAAACTTAAAGAGAATGGAACCTTACAGTTAAAGGAATTCTTTAAAAAGTGGAAACAAAAGAATATAAATGAAATATATAAAGATTTATGTTTATCAAAGGAATTATTTAATCATATAACTAACAATCAAATTCCAGATAATATAGTTAATTTTATTGTAGAAAGTTCAAAACAAAATTTTGAAAACAAAGTTATAGACATTGAAGATTTAGCACACATGGTATATTTGAAACTAAAATTAGAAGGTTTAAGCAAGAAATATGTTCATATTATAATTGATGAAGCTCAGGATTATAGTTATTTTGAAATGTATATACTAAATTTATTAAGTAAACAAAATTCATTAACAATAGTAGGAGATTTAGGGCAAGGTATATATAGTTATAAAGGAATTAATGATTGGCAAAAACTCATTAAAACTGTATTTGATGATGATGCTACTTATATAAATTTAACTCAAAGTTATAGGTCTACTATAGAAATAATAGATTTTGCAAATAAGGTTTTAAGTCATCAAAATTTAAATGTAAAACCAGCTAAACCGGTTTTAAGACATGGAGATGCGCCTAAAATAGTTGAGTTTTTAGATAATAAGGATTTTGCCCAAAAATTAAATATTGTATGTGATGATTTAGAAAAAAATAATAAAGAGAGCATTGCTATAATATGTAAGACTATAGATGAGTGTAAAATGCTTGAAAAAGAAATTAATAAGTTAACTCAATATAAGTGGACTATCATAGGAAATAATAGTAGTGAATTAAAAAATAAAAAAATAATTATACCAAGTTATATGACAAAGGGCTTAGAGTTTGATGCTACTATTATTTATAATTGTAATGAAGAAAATTATAATAATGATGAGATTGATAAAAAGTTGTTATATGTAAATTTAACTAGAGCATTGCATAAAGAATATATATTTTATAAAGGGAAAAAATCTAATCTTATAAAGTAAAAAATAATAATTATTAGTTGAAAATGATTGTTATATATGTTAAAATATTATCATAAAGAGAATATTTATATATTAAATAATATAGCATTTATATTTATCAAATCAGAAAACTTAAGGATAACATTCACATCAATAATTAGTAGTTAATAAATTATAAATTTTAACTATTATATTAAATGTAAATTTATATCCATACAATTATTTTTTGATTGTATGGATAATCATGTTAAAAGAGTTATAATTTCTGTAATTATTACACATATTAATTTATAAAATAGTTTAATCATGATGAATTATTGTATTAAAAACTTATTTGAGTTTTATACTTTTAATTCTATAGGGAAACAAGCTCAAATTTAAATTTATTCAATAACTTCAAAATATTTTTATACAAAATATAGTGTTGAATTCTAAGGGATTCAGAGCATGTCTCACTATTTTGGGTATCCAAGTTTTGGAATGAATAATTTTAAAAGTCAACTTGGAACCCTATAAGTCAATGTAATATAAAATAAGAATATTGTTTTAAATGGAGGAGTAGAAGATGAAACCAGCTGAATTAAAAAAAGACTTATATTGGGTTGGAGCAAATGACCCAGAGCTTAAAATTTTCGATATAATAATGGAGACAAAACGAGGTACTACTTACAATTCTTATTTAATAAATGATGAAAAAGTTGTATTATTTGATTCTGTAAAAGACAAGTTTTCAGATGTATTTTTAAATAATATAAAAGAAGTTATCGGTGACAAAGATATAGACTATATAGTAGTCCATCATACAGAGTTAGACCATAGTGGATCATTAATAAAAGTTTTAGAAGCTTATCCTAATGCTACTGTAATTGCATCAAAAGCTGCATTAAGATACTTAGAAGGAATATTAAACAAACCATTTAATGGGTTAGCTGCATCAGAACCTTTAAACATAGGAAAAAGAACACTTAAGTTTATATCAGCACCTAATTTACATTGGCCAGATACTATGTTCACATATGATGAATATGATAAAGTTTTATTTACATGTGATGTTATGGGATGTCATTATTCTCCAAAGGGATGTATAACAGGAGATTGTGGTGGAGATTATGTAGATGAAATGAAGTATTATTTTGATTGCATAATGGGACCATTTAAAAAATTTGTAAATATGGGATTAGATAGAATAGATGGCTTAGAGTTAGATATGATTGCTCCAAGTCATGGTCCAGTTCATATTAAGGAAGATATAGAGAAGTTTAAAAAATTATATAGAGAATGGGCTAAAGAAGAACCGCTAAATGAAAAGAATATACAAATATTCTATGTTTCAGCTTATGGGAATACAGGGAAAATTGCAGAGTTTATAGGAGATACTATAAATAAAAAAGGTATTAAAGCAGAAGTTCATGAAATAACAGGTGAAAATCTATGTGAATTAATAGGAAAGGTTGAAAAGGCTAGTGGGATTTTAATAGGTTCACCAACTATAAATCAAGATGCTGTTGCACCAAGTTGGAATTTACTAACTGGGGTTAGTGCTATAGTTAATAGAGGAAAAGCAGCAGAATCTTTTGGATCTTATGGATGGAGTGGAGAAAGTGTTCCTATGCTTCATAATAGACTAAAAGAACTTAAATTTAAAACTTTAGATTCTGGATTTAAATTTAACTTTGTTCCAGGGGAAGAAGATTTTAAATCATGTGAAGAATTTGTAGAAAAATATTTAGAGTTATTTAAATAGTTAAATAATATTTATTAAAGACTGTTTTAAAATGGAATTTTAATTTTATTTTAAAACAGTCTTTTTATGATGACTTTTATATAAAGATAATATTTTAATGTTTTCTTTAAAAGAATTATCATAAGCTTAATAATTTCAAATAAAGAGGTTAATTTTTAAACTTATTCAGTTACTTGTAACTACCTACAATTATATTTGTTTCTATTAATTTATACCCCATAATTTATACCCCAAATTTGATTAATAAATTTTAATATATGAATAAGTAATTTAGAATTTTCTTTTAAATGAAGTTTTAAAGCTTGCAAAAAATAAAAAGTAGATGAATATTTTTATAGGGATATAATTCTAACTTTATTTTAGGAGCATTTTGTCGAAAAAGTTTTTATAGCTAAAAAAGATTAATAAAAATTTAAAAGATTTTATTACTTCGACAAGAATTACTTTTTTCCACGGTATTGATAGTATATAATTTATATTGAGGTTGAAAAATATGGGTGAATTTATAATTAATAGAATAAAATATTATAGAAATTTACTAAGGATAACTCAAAAAGAATTAGCAGAGGGATTATCTAGCTCTAATTATATTTATATGCTAGAAAATGGTAAGAAAAAGTTATCTATGGCTATGGCTGTGAAACTAGCTAATAGATTTAATGAATTATCACAGGAAAAAGGAATAATTTTAAATATAACAGCGAAAGATTTGCTAAGGACATCAGAAGAAATAATAGAAGAGCATTATACGGAAGAGTTTGAAGATTTAAAAAAAGGAAAATATGATTTCGAGAAATTTAAAAAGTTATTAGACAAAGTAACTGAAAATAAAGTTATAAATTTAATGATAAAGATAAATAGAGAAATTGGAGAAAATGAATATAAAGAGAATAATTGTAATTTGGCACTAAAATATTTTCAAAATGCTTTTGAATTAATGCAGAGTAATTCATTACAAACAGAGACAAGTATTATAAAAGTTGAAATATTAAATAGAATTGGTACCTGTCATTACAAGTTGTTTGAATATAATTTATGTATTGAATATCTGAAGAAGGCTTATAAAATGTATTTAGACTATAATTTATATGATGATGAAGTTCTAGGAAGAATATTATATAATTTAGCGCTTACAGTTTATGATATAGAAAATTATGATGATGCAATTATGTATTTAAATTCAGCAATAGAATTAAAAAACATAAGTAATGTAGATAAGATAAAAATAAATATTTTAAAAGCTAACATATATTATAAAACTAAACAGAAGCTTGAGTCATTAATGGTATATAAAGAAATAGAAAAATATGAAAAAAGTTATTTAGTATATTATAATATGTCAATTATATTACGGGAATTAGGATATAAAGAGGAAAGTAACGAATATATAAAAAAATCAATGGAACTACAGTTAGATGACAGTTCAGAAGTAACAACTAATACATTGTTGCAATTAAGTTATATGTATAGGGAAAATAAACAGTATATGGAATCTTTAAGATGTTTACAAAAGGCTACAATTAATGCTAAAAGATTTTTACAAGTTGACAAATATGTAGAATGCTATGAAGGAATTTTTCAAAGCCTTAAAGGAATGAATAGATTAAGAGAATTTGAAGACTATGTAGAAGACATACTTTATGAAATTGATATATACCATGAAAATTACAAAATATTATATCGTATAACATTATTATTATTCCAGTATACCAGTGAAATATCTAAATTAGATATTGGACTTGATATTATAAAAAAAATTAAGGGGAGGAATATAAGTTATGAAAAGTGTTAAAAAATTTTTAGTAGGTGGTATATTAGTTATTGGATTATTTGGGGTTATAGGAAGTAATACATTAATGGTTACTGCTGAAAATCAGGACGTTGTAAATCCAGGCCCAAGTAGAATAGTAGTAAGAGCATAATAATATTGTTAAAATTTAAAATAAAAGCTACATTGTTAAATACAATGTAGCTTTTGAGGTTATATATTTTTAGAAATAAAATCTATAAGATTTAAACATAGGTCTATAGTTTTGTCGCCATCTTCAAGTTCTGTGTTTAATTCTACAAAGTCCATAGATTTTACCTTACCACTATTAAAAAGTAGTTGTAAGGACGATTTAGCTTCATCTGTAGACATACCATGTGGAACAGGTGTTCCAGTACCAGGTACAAATTCTGAGTCTATACAGTCTATATCAAAGCTTAAATGTACGTTGTCTATATTTTTCTCTTTTAGATTTGATAAAATTTCGTTAATTATAAAATTAATTCCTTTTTCTTTTACATCAACAGTAGAATAAAGATTAATTCCTTCCTCTTCAATTAAAAGAGTTTCACCTTTATCTAAATCTCTAGCACCGATTAGATAAACATTTTTAGGATTAACTTTTTTACCATCAAAGTATAAATTAGTAAGAGATGAATCTCCAAATCCCATAGCAGCACCAAGAGGCATACCATGTACATTTCCAGAAGGTGATGTTTCAGGTGTATTTATATCACCATGAGCATCAATCCAAATAACAGCAAGATTATCAAAGTATTTACTAGCACCACAAATACTACCTAATCCTAGTGAATGATCACCACCTATTACTAATGGAAAAGAGTCAGAGCTTAATGAATTATATACTGATTGAGCTAAATTTTTATTAACTCCTAATATTGTATCAATATATTTCATATTACTATGACAAGAGAATTTATCACATTCTTTAACTTTAGGAACATATAAGTTTCCAAGGTCAAATACATCATGATTTTGTTTTTCTAAAATTTGTAATAAGCCTTTTTCTCTAAGTTTATTTGGTGCTAAATCAACACCTTTTCTATCACAACCTAAAAATAAAGGCACTCCGATAACATTTATTTTCATAAAAAATTCCCCCTTTGCGATTTTAAATTATATAATAAAATGGAGTAAAATATAAGGGGTTTTTGAAAAAGAATTTAAATTTAAATATTATAAAAATTATAAAAATTATAAAAAATGTTAAGATTATAATAAAAGCCCTTGATATTTAGTTATATAATATAATAGATTTATAATAATAAAAGGAGTTGATTTTAGTTACTAAATTTATTGAAATTAGTGTAAAAGTGTGTTGAAATATACTCATGTAAAAGAAAGTGAGTGTATTAAATGAAACATATTACAAATTATAAACCAAAAGATTTTGCTGAATTACTAAACGTATCAGTAAAAACACTTCAACGTTAGGGAGGATAAGGAGAGTGAAAAGAGCTTACAAGATAGAGATTAAACCTACTTTAGAACAAAAAATAAAAATACATCAAACTATAGGTATATCAAGGTTTATATATAATTTCTATCTTGCTCATAATAAAGAAATTTATCAAAAAGAAAAAAGATTTGTAAGTGGAATGGATTTTTCAAAATGGCTTAATAATGAATATATCCCTAAGAACCAAGATAAAAAGTGGATAAAAGAAGTATCTTCTAAAGCTACAAAACAAGCTATTATGAATGGAGAAAAAGCTTTCAAAAGGTTCTTTAAGGGTGAAAGTGGTTTTCCTAAATTCAAGAAAAAGAAAAATAAAGATGTTAAAGCTTATTTTCCTAAGAATAATAAAACTGATTGGACTATAGAAAGACATAGAGTTAAGATACCAACGATTGGGTGGATGAGATTAAAAGAATATGGGTATATACC